>NZ_CP017244.1:0-600000 GCF_001908375.1 Rhizobium etli 8C-3
GTTTACCGCAGTAAACTCGCACTTGACCGACCCCCAAACGACAGTCCCGCAACATTCATTGGCGCGATGCCGCATCCACCAGACTTCGCCTCTTCCTCATTTGCCGGCACGCCCAACGTTAAGGGTTGCGGTCCGTCCGAAGCGATCAAAGCCTCGTAGGCCATCCTGCCTGCCCGCACTGATGGGCGAGGCGCTGCAATCATATTTCAGGCCCAACCAAGCTGCTTCCTCGGGTCTGCAATAGGCGGAGTGTATCCGCTCCTCGACGCAGCATGAGCGCTTAACCGAGCCGGCGGCGCGACTTCAAACACCCTCGGGCGAAGCGATGGAATTGCGATAACATCGAAATTCGAGGGTCCGGCACCGATGGAAAAACTGGGGAGGCGCGTCATTCATTCGGGCACGAGAAATCAAGGGATTGCAAGGGCTGAAACGGGAGCCGCAGTGACCGAACGAAATGTCGTGATTGTTTCCGTTAGATGTTGAATAGTCTGTGATAACAGACTGTTAGAGATCGGCTAAACTTGATCCGATCTCCCGGAAATCATGCTGCTATGGTACCTAAACGAGGCCCTATGGTCAAGGAACGCATCACGTCAGGCGCCTCAGGTCGGCAGATGCGACATCGAACCAACCTTTCGGCAAAACCGGTGGCGCACACAGGTCGACGGCAGCCATTGAAGCGGACATTGCTCCAGACAGGCAGGAGAGAATGCTGCCTGCCCCGCGCCATCACCCCATCCCTTGCGTCGACGCGTCCGTCGTCAACGGGTGAGATACTGGATGTAATGCCTGCCGTGAACCGTCGACTTTTCGATATGAGCCCGGACCCCAAATACATCCCGAACAAGCTCTTCGGTCAAAACCGCTTCGGGGGTCCCCGCAGCAACCACGCGGCCGTTACAAAGCACGGCCAGGCTGTCACAGAACATTGCCGCCAGATTGAGATCATGCAATGCGATGACGCAGGTGACCGGAAGCGTCGTGACGAGAACCAGCAGCTCCAGCTGATGCTGGATGTCGAGATGATTGGTTGGTTCATCAAGCAGCAATTCGGTCGGCGTCTGCGCAAGCGCGCGAGCAATGTGCGTGCGCTGGCGCTCTCCGCCTGACAGCGTGCGCCATAGCTGCAAGGCCTTGGCCGTCATGCCGACCTGTTCCAGTGCCGCATCGACCGCGTCTTCGTCTGTCTTGTCCCACGGGGAGAGAGCGCCTCGATGCGGCGTTCGCCCGAGGCGCACGACATCCTTGACCGAAAGGTCCGCATCGGTTGTCGCTTGCTGCTCGACCAGTGCGATACGCTGGGCAATCTCGCGACGCGCCATGGTGCTGATATCGCTCTCGCCCAGTCTGATGACCCCGCTCTTGACTTGCCGCAGCCGGCAGATGAGACGCAGAAGGCTCGATTTGCCAGAGCCATTGGGTCCGAGCAGACCCAGTGTCTTGCCCGGCGCAACATCAAGGCTGACGCCATCGACGATTACTGTACCGCCAGCGCACCAGGCGACATTGCGCATCGATATGCTCATAGAGGCCTCCTTGCCTTGTAGAGGATGACAGCGAAGACGGGAGCGCCGAAAAGTGCCGTTACCACGCCAACTGGAAGCACCTGCTGCGGGATGATCGTGCGCGAGACGATATCGGCAAGTACCATGAAGATCGCCCCGATCAACGCAGTTGCCGGCAGTAACCGCTCGTGAGCCGGACCGACCAGAAAGCGCGCCGCGTGCGGAATGACAAGACCAACGAAGCCGATCGAACCGACGATGCTGACGACGGCAGCGGTCATCACGGCCGTCAGTCCAAGAAGGGTAAGACGCACCCGCTTTACCGGTACGCCGAGCGCTGCGGCAGAGTCCGTACCGAAGGCAAAGGCATCCAGCACACGTGCGTGAAGCATGCAGATAACAAAGCCGCCGGCGGCAATGGGGGTGACGAGCAAGACATCCGTCCAGCGCACGCCGCTGAGGCTCCCGAGCAACCAGAACATGATCCCCCTTGCCTGCTCGGCATTGGCCGAGGTCGTGACGATGTAGGACGTCAGTGCGTTGAAGAGCTGCGAACCGGCAACGCCTGCCAGGATGATGCGATCGGCGCCGCCGCCTGCGCCGGCGGCCAGAAGCGAGACGAGACCGAAGGCTGCCACCGCACCGAAAAAAGCTCCGGTGGAAAGGGTCAGAACGCCGGACCCGATGCCGAAGATCATGATGGCGACCGCGCCGGTCGAAGCGCCCGCCGAAATCCCAAGTACATAAGGTTCGGCAAGCGGATTGCGAAGCAGGGCCTGCAGTATGGCGCCCGTCATTGCAAGAGCCGCGCCGGAACCTGCTGAGACCAGGGCGCGGCTCAGCCGATAGTCCCAGATGATACCCTCATGGATCGGCTTGATCGCGAAGGAGGTGCCGAACATTCGGTTGGCAACAGCTTCTGCAATCGTCCGCAGCGGTATGGCGATTTCGCCGATCGACAGGGCAAGGCCTATCGCCAATGTCAGTGCAGTCATTGAAAGCAGGGACAAGACGGCAAAGCCGCCCCATCCGTTGCGCGGCCCGGCGTCCTTGCTCACTTCGCCAGTCCAAACTGCCTTATGGCTGCTGCAAGCGTTTCGATGCCGTCGACAAGGCGGATCGATGGGCTCATTGCCTGCGAGTCCATGACGACCACGTGTTTGTCTTCCACAGCGCTGATCCTGCTTGCCACAGGATCGGTGTTCAGAAACCTAAGCTTGATGGCCGGATCGTCGGCAGCGTAGCGGCGACGGTCCATCCCGGCGATGACGATGATTGCAGGATTAAGACCGGCGACCGTTTCCCAGCCGACCAACGGCCATTCCTCGTTCGTGGCAATCACGTTCTTTGCCCCAAGGGCCTGCATGATATAGGCGGGCGCGCCGTTGCGGCCGGCCATGAAGGCCTCCCCGTCGATTTCCTTGCTGGAGAACCAGAATACGACCGGAATATCCGTCACCCTTGCCCCGGCAACCGATGCAATCGCCTTATCCTCACGTTCCTTCAGCCTTGCGACCAATGCCTCGCCGCGGTCTTGAACGTCAAAGATCGCGGCAAGTTCGGAAATCATCTGATAGATGACTTCGGTCTTCAGCATTTCCTTGCGGACACCATCACCACCCGTCGTATTGTCCTTGGCGGCGCAATCGGCCGGCGCGACATAGGTGTTGATGCCAAGCTTCGAAAACTGATCGTAGGTTCCAACCGAGCCGTTCGAGCCGACATGCCACTCGAATTCGGCGGCAACCAGGTCGGGGCCAGTTGCCACCACCGCCTCGAAGCTCGGATCATTGTCGGCGAGCCGCTTGATTTTGCTGTTTTCCGCATCGAATTGTTTGAGCACTGGGCTGAACCAGACAGCCGTGCCCGTGACACGATCCGAAAGGCCGAGCGACAGCAGGATTTCGGTCATCGCCTGGCCGATCGATACGACCTTGTCCGGCGCCCTATCGAAGGTGACGGATCGGCCGCAATTGGCAATTGTCAGGGGGTAGCTGGTCGGAGCGGCAAAAGCGGCTGCAGAAATCGAAGAGGTTGCCCACGCCGCGAAGGCAAGGCGCAGAATGAACCGCCGAAGTTTTGGATCGGATGACATGGAAACACTCGTAGGGAATTGAGGATACGTCGGCACGGCGGCCTGAACGCTCCGATGTTGATGGGAAATGCTTGAGATGGTCACCGGCCATACGGGCGTGCGAGCCGACCGGCACGACAGGCTCTTGACCGGCAGCGGCTATGGTTTATTGAAAAGAGCGATCCGTTCCGTCTCACGCGGAAGGGGCCCGCGCCGATCAGGGGCGTCAAAAGGAATCATCTCGTCTCCTGTTCCGGGCAACCCCGCCCGTTCAATTGGATCTCTCTTTGACGGCAGGTCTCCTGGCTCGCAGATATGCGCCGAACCATCTGCCTTCCCGTGAGAACCAGCTCACAGTGGCATGGCGCTTGGCGCCACGAGGATGATCGGCAATCCGCTTACAGTTGCGGGGGCAGCCACGGTCTTGGTCCCTTTTGGGTCGTCCGCACCGTGTTCCCTATTAATCCCCTCGGCGTCTACTTCGGGGAACCGTCGCGCTCAGTTATGCCGAGCGCAACCGCCACGTCAAGCCGTAGATCCAAGCAGGATCAATGCACGGCGCCTGATCCCCCGACGGCGACGATGCTGAAAGGCAATCCCTCGACCGGGATGGTCCGAATCTCTTTCATGGTCTCAATATCGATCACCCGCACAACGCTATGGCGAGGATCGGTGATTGCAATCTGATCGCCCGCAACTGCGAGCCGCGGGCGCGGATCGCGCCAGTGACCATCCTTGCTGTAAGGCTCGGTGACGCGGGTCGACATCGTGATTTGACCGCTTAGAACGTCGACAAGATGCAGGTGCCCGTCCTCGGTCAGTACATAGGCATTCTTGACCCGCGCAGGATCGAGCGCGAAATCGATACGCCGGGTCGGCAGGTCGACCAAGCGATACGGCTCGGTGTTGTCTGGGTCGATCAGGGCAATCTTGTCCTCGCCGTAGTTGCCCAGGAAAAATTGCATCGCCTTACCGCCGAGCAAGGCCGTCACTTTTCCCTTCGGCAGCTTGTCGCCATATTCCAGCATTTCAAGTTGCACGGTCTCATCCTTGCCAGGCCGCGCTATCAGGACGCCTTCCTCGCAACCGAAGGCAACGAGCTTTGCCGAGAAGGCTTCTCCGTGCAGCGCCGTGCAGGGTGTGATGCCTCCGACCTGTCTTCCGTTCGCGCCGAGAACACGTAGGCCCAGGCGCGGCGGCAGTTCATCCGGTTTGGTTTGCGCGTCGGTATCGGGAACCGAGACCAGCATGTTGCGCCCCATGGGCACGGCGACACCATGGTGAGGTGCCGTCGCGTCGATGAGCGTTTCGGATGCTGCGCCTTCCAGCAGATCTTCTTCAGAAACGAGCTTGGCTTTGCCTTCCCGATCGTAGAACAATACCACGTCGTCGCCATGCATGACGGCGTGGACCGGCCGCTTCCCGTCGAGTGCGGTCTGCAGCAGCAAAGGTGCGGATGTTTCCAGATCGCGATGCTCGCCGTGGTCGGAAATCGTCAAGCCGGTTTTGATCACCTGGACGGCATTGGCCTCTGATTGGACGGCGAAAACGGTCTGGCCGGAATGACTGGCGGCCAGCGCCGCATAACCCTTTAACCCAAACTCGCCGATCTGTTCACCGGTCTTGGCGTCGAATGCACGAGCCATGGGTGCCGTGTGGTCGGCGATGAACAGGCGCCATGTCTGCTGTTCCTCTTCAGCGGAGGCCGGGTTCACCAAGAGGCTTGCAGCAAAGGCGCCGGCGATCGTCAATCTGGGTAACACAGGAAATCCCTTCTCTGATATGTAATAACATTACAATCTCTAGCGAAGTTCGAGAAACATGTCCACTCGTCGACGACAAAGATATCCGCCTTTGTATGATCGACCTGATCGACCTGAACGACCTGGGAGGTCGGAGGCGCTAATCACCCCAGGAACCGCCGGTTCTCCTTCACGATCTCATTTTCGCCGCGTCGCTTGGGCTTCAGAGAGAGGCGTTCAATTGCCGATCATACCTGCGCCGCTGAACGAGCAAGACAAAACAACGTATTGAAACGATCGACAGGTTCGCCAGACGTGTCGATGAAATCCTGAAATAGCGACAGGATCCACGCCAATATCATTTGCGACCGCCTGCGAGTTGTTCGCCAAGCTGGCGCAAAGGGAGCGCCTCGATATCATTGCCAAGAGGATACGCTTCGCTGCCTGGGTACACCACGATGCGGCGATCCGGCTCCAGATCGAGGCAGGCGTGGTGGAAACCCCGCTCTAGCTTTGGCGTGAGGCTTCTCTTGATCTCGATCGCCCAGCGGCGTTCACCGGGCAAGGTGACAACAAGGTCGATCTCGGCGCCGGCCGAGGTGCGATAGAAATTGGCGTGGGCACCCTCTGGCATAACTGCATGAAGGGTTTCGATCACGAAGCCTTCCCAACTCGCTCCGGCCACGGGGTGGCCGAGGACATCATCAAGCGTGGTCAAACCAAGCAGACTGTGGAGCAGGCCGGAATCGCGAACATAAACGCGCGGCGATTTCACCAGGCGCTTGCCGGCATTGCTGTGCCAGGGCTCGAGCCGACGCACCAAAAGCAGATCGACCATGAGGTCGAGATAAGAAGCGACTGTCTTGCCGTCGACCCCGATTGCGCGGGCGAAGTCCGCCGCATTGAGGAGGCCTGATTGGTGATGAGCGAGCATCGTCCAGAAGCGGCGTAGCGTTTCGGCTGGGATCCTCGGACCCAGAAGAGGGATGTCACGCTCGAGATAGGTCCGGATGAAATCGATGCGCCAGCGTTGGCTGACGGTGTCGTTCGCCGCCAGAAGGCTGTCGGGGAAGCCTCCTCTAACCCAAAGCTTGTTAAGTTCGCCGGCTCCGACCTCGAGGCCGTCTATGGGTGCGAGTTCCAGATAGGCGATCCGACCGGCCAGGCTCTCGCCAGACTGTTTCAGGAGAGCCATGGAGGCCGAGCCAAGCAACAGGAAGCGGCCGCTGCGCAGTCCCATCCGTCGCCCCCGGTCGATCAGGCCGCGAAGGTTCTGGAACAGCTCCGGGACGCGATGGACCTCGTCGAGGATAACGAGTTTGTCCTCGTGTTCGGCAAGATAGAGTTCCGGCTCGGCGAGTTTGGCACGATCCGATTCGGATTCGAGATCGAGATAGATGGACGGCCGTTGCTCGCCGACCTCCAATGCGAGGGTGGTTTTTCCTACCTGTCGGGGCCCGAGCAAGGCAACCGCTGGATTGTTATCGAGGAGCTCGACGAGCTCTGCTGTCTTCCGTCTTGGTATCATCATCCTCGCAATTATGGAGCTACGATCCACAATTGCAAGGTTAATTAGGCTGGAGCCTTGCAAATCCAGAAGATCTTGATAACTGCGCCCCTTGCGTGCCGATATTGCCCGTCGCTGGATGGCGCTCACGCCTCGATTGGCACGACTGGGCTTGATTGACGAAAATTGGATCAAGACGAACCTGGTCCCCTTTACGCTTTGCCCGTAAGGCAAGCGTGTGCGCGGCTTTTTTGCTGAGCACTTTGACTCTGGCCGCCGCCGCTCCATTGTTCCGTTCATGATCTACTTTACGAGTGACACCCATTTCGCCGATCCACGTGTGCTGCGGATCGACCGCAGGCCGTTCCCCGATATGGCAGAGCACGACGTCGCGCTGATCAGGAACTGGAATGCCATCGTCGGAAAGGACGACGACATCTGGCATCTCGGCGACTTCATGTCGGCGAAAGGCGGCGACTGCGATCAGCTTCTTTCGATGCTGAATGGCCGCAAGCACTTGATTATTGGCAACTGTGATCCCGAGACGACGACGAAGGCCGAGAACTGGACGAGCGTTCAGCATTATGCCGAGCTCGTTACAGACGAGCATCTTCTCGTGCTATGTCATTTTCCGTTCCGGACCTGGCACAAGATGGGCAAGAACTCGATCAACCTTCATGGGCATTCGCATGGTCGGCTGAAGCCGATACCCCGGCAATATGATGTCGGCGTTGATGCGCGGGCTCTTCGACCGGTCACACTTGCGCAGCTGCTGTCTTTGCCGTGACAACGTGCGGTCTCGATCATGGCTTCGATGGCGACTGACAATCCCGAGGCGCTGCGTTCCCCATCGCTGTTGCGACCGCGTGACAGGGATTGCGTCTGGACAGAACAAATGGTCTTGGCGAACAAATGTCCCGCCCGGACCCGGTCGAATGAAAGAGCAACCTTCAGCGCCGACGCGGGCCATGCTGGAAGGCCGCGAACATGGCGGCCCTCCAAGCAATCAGAAATAATGACTCATGCAGCCTTCGTTGCCTTCACATTTGCCGAGGTTTGCGCAAGCTGGGTGAGCTTCTTGTCGGTTGCTTCCTCTTCGGCGAGACTTGCCTGAAGTAGAGGGACCGCGTCCTTCAGACCCAGCTGCTTGGCCCAGACGATCAGCGTGCCGTAGCGGGCGATCTCGTAGTGTTCGACGGCCTGCGCCGCAGAGATCAATCCTGCGTCCAGTGCGGGTGAGCCCTTGAATTCTTCCATGATCTCTTCGCCTTCGGCTATGATGCCCTGGATCGCCTCGCAGGTCTTGCCGCGAGCGGGCTTGCCGGCGATCTCGAACACTTGCACGAGCCGCTCGATCTGGCCTTCGGTTTCGTCACGGTGTTTCAGGAAACCCGCCTTGCCTTCCTCCGATTGCGCCGCGCGCGCCATCTTCGGCAAGGCTTTGAGGATTTGCTTTTCGGCGTAGTAGATGTCCTTCAGCGTTTCGACGAACAGGTCGTTTAGCGTCTTTGCAGCCATTCTGCTCTCCTATGGTTGGTAGCTAAGTGACGAACCTGAACGCGACGCAGCGCGGGTTGTTCCGATCAATGGCGACAAGCCCGTTGCCACCGGCATGCCCAACTCCAAAACCTCCGCCAGATGACGAAAAGCCGGTTTTCTTCGCAATAAATGTCCAAGTGCATCACGTTTCACACGGAACCAGTGCTCCCGGAGAGTGTTTCCCTGACAACGAGGAGAGCTCAGATGAAATATTTTTACAGGGTCGTCGGCGCGAAAGGGGAATTGGCAGAGACGAGCTGCGAGTTCGACGGAGTGCAGGCTGCAAAGGCCGAAGCCCGCCACGCACTTACCGAGACTGCCGCCGGCGGATTGCCCGAAACCCCCGTCCACATGTTGTCGGTCGAGCTGTTCGACGAAAACCGCCTGCCAATCACTGAGCTTCGATTGATCCTTGAGGAAATCAGCAAGGAGTGACGCCGCTGAGCGAGCATATGCACAGTCTTGGCGAATGGCGTCACTTGTGCGTGGACATGCAGAGCCTGTTCTTCGAAGCGACGCCATGGCACGTCGAATGGATGAAACGCACCTTGCCGCTGGTCGAGGAGGTCGCAGGCACTCATGCCGAGCGGACGGTCTTTACCCGATTTATTCCACCCGAAAACGCAGCCGACATGCCAGGCACCTGGCAACGCTATTATGAGAAATGGTGGATGATGACGCGCAAGCAGCTGCCGGCGGGTCTGATAGAACTTGTCCCTTCGCTTGCCCGCCTTGTGCCGCCTGCTCGGGTCTTCGACAAGGCCACTTACTCACCCTGGATCTGTGGCCGGCTCCATGCGACGCTTGCCGAAGAGGGTGTGTCGACCCTCGTCATCAGCGGTGGCGAGACGGACGTCTGCGTATTGGCTGCGGTTCTGGGTGCAATCGATCTCGGCTACCGGGTCATTTTATTGACGGACGCTGTCTGCAGCGGTGCAGATGAATCGCATGAGGCATCATTGGAACTGCTGGGGGAGCGATTTTCAGTGCAGCTTGAGCTGACGGAAACCGATCGATTTCTGCAGTGCATCTAGTCGAGGCTCCTCGCGCCCGGGCCGTCCCCTGGGCCGTCCATGGAACACGCAAAGGCTGACGTCGATGCCATGGCTTCTCGCCAGAGGGTTTCGTCGTTCTTTCGCAAATCAGTTTCGGGACAATGCATTGTTATGCTGGCGCACCTTCCTCGACGGTGAAAGCTTAGGGTAGACCCGGCTCTTTCGCCTGGTCGGTCGTTCCGGCGCCGTCAGTTTTCTTCCCGCCCTTGGGTCGTTTCGCGAAGTTGTGCGTTAACCATCCTAGAAACTGAGCCTGCCAGGAGAGAATCATGACCAAGACCTTTGAGCTGTCCAACTTGTCCGATGAGGAACTCACCTCCCTCATCGATGAGGCAACAACCCTGCGAGACACCAGACGTGCCAGCCGTCAAGGTGAGCGTGAAGAAGGTTCGGATGGGTCGATCGGGCAGGATGTGAGGGCCCCGGGTCATGGCGTTATCCCCACGCCCACGCCGCGGGAAGTCAAGGATGAAGGTCAGGCGCATGGCGTACCCAAGTAATGGCGCCGGGACCAGCCAGTTATTGGGCGCCACCCACGTCCACGATGCTCGAATTGTATTGCTTGCGCATCGCATCGGCTGACTGTCGAACGATTTCAGAAACCTTCAGGAACTGTTGGGCCAGAGGACTGGTCTTGCGCCAGATCATGCCAATCGTTCGCGAGGGTTGAACGCTCTCAAAGTGAGCGACAGAGACTGACGCCGAGCGCGTCTCTACTCCCACTGCCATTTCGGGGATCAAAGTGACGCCAATGCCGGCGCTGACCATTTGGACCAGCGTCGACAAGGAGCTGCCGTCCAGAAGCTCTCGCGGAAGCGCAGAATGCAAGTTGCAGAATGACAAAGCCTGGTCACGAAAACAGTGTCCCTCTTCCAGTAAAAGCAGCCTCATTTCACGCAGGGCCTCGCGGTTTGGGACAGGCTTGCCTTCATCCTCGCTTGGACGGACCAGAACGAAATTCTCCGAAAACAACGCAACCTCGGTCAATGAAGGTTCAGATACCGGCAACGCGACAATTGCAGTGTCGAGCCTGCCTTCCGCCAATTCATGAACCAGTTTGGAGGTCAACGTCTCGCGCACATGGATCTCAAGCCCGTCATTTATGCGGGTGAGGTTGCCGATGATTGCAGGCAGCAGGTAGGGCGCGACCGTCGGGATCACACCTATGCGCAGCCGCCCCACCAGCTGGTCCTGCGACGCGCGTGCAAGGTCTGCCAGTTCATCGACAGAACGCAGGATGTCGCGCACGCGAAGGCCAAAGGCCTCCCCGAAGTTGGTCAGCCGGACTTGACGCGCGCCTCTTTCGAAGAGCTCCGTGCCCAGCGTTTCTTCCAGTTCCTTGATCTGCATGGACAAGGCGGGCTGGGAAATCGAACAGACATCTGCCGCGCGTCCGAAATGGCCCTGGCGGGCCAGCGCCTCGAAATAGCGCAGCTGCTTGAGTGTCAAATTGGTCATAATCTTACCTTATCGCTGCGATCAGAAAATCCAACTTAAATTAATGAAGCAGCTTGGATATAGTGCCCCAAGCAGAGAGGAGATGCAGCCGCTGTCCAACCCGGTTTGTAATCGACGGCGGTCTGCAGCGTGTTGATGTCCAATATCCGCAACGCCTGATGCCGTAAGCTCTTTTCCTGCATGCCGTCTTCCGCTGGGTCACCCAGTACAAGTAATCGCAAGGGATAAAAACATGGATTCAAAAGTCGAGACCGCGGGCAAGTGTCCGGTTGCCCACACACATACGGCCCATGGCGGACGGTCGAACCGGGACTGGTGGCCGAACCAGTTGAATCTCAAGATTCTTCACCAGAATTCTTCGCTGTCCGACCCTATGGGCAAAGGCTTCAACTATGCCGAGGAGTTCAAGAAGCTCGATCTGGAAGCCCTGAAAAAGGATCTCTTCGCGCTGATGACCGATTCGCAGGACTGGTGGCCGGCGGACTTCGGTCACTACGGACCGCTTTTCATACGCATGGCATGGCACAGCGCGGGCACTTACCGTACCGGTGACGGGCGCGGTGGCGCAGGCGCCGGTCAGCAGCGTTTTGCACCGCTCAACAGCTGGCCGGACAATGTCAATCTCGACAAGGCGCGCCGGCTGCTCTGGCCGATCAAGCAGAAATACGGCAACAAGATCTCCTGGGCCGACCTGATGATCCTCACGGGCAACGTTGCGCTGGAATCGATGGGCTTCAAGACGTTTGGCTTTGCCGGCGGCCGCCCGGATGTATGGGAGCCCGAGGAGGACGTCTACTGGGGCGCCGAGGACACCTGGCTTGCCGACAAGCGCTACTCTGGCGAACGAGACCTCGAGAACCCTCTCGCCGCCGTGCAAATGGGACTCATCTACGTCAATCCGGAAGGACCAAACGGCAATCCCGATCCACTTGCCGCTGCCAGGGACATTCGCGAGACCTTCGCGCGCATGGCCATGAATGACGAGGAAACCGTTGCACTCATTGCAGGCGGACATACCTTCGGCAAGACACATGGCGCAGGCGATGCCTCACATGTCGGCGCAGAGCCCGAGGCGGCGGGTATTGAGGAGCAGGGCCTCGGCTGGACAAGCAGCTTTGGAACCGGCAAGGGCGGTGACACCATCGGCAGCGGCCTGGAAGTCATCTGGACCACGACACCGACGAAGTGGAGCAACAACTTCTTCTGGAACCTGTTCGGCTACGAATGGGAACTGACGAAAAGCCCGGCCGGTGCCCATCAGTGGACCCCGAAGCACGGTGCCGGTGCCGCCACCGTACCGGACGCGCACGACAAGTCCAAGCGTCACGCGCCGTCCATGCTGACGACGGACCTTGCCTTGCGCTTCGACCCTGCCTACGAAAAGATTTCGAGGCGCTTCTTCGAAAATCCGGATCAGTTCGCCGATGCATTTGCCCGTGCGTGGTTCAAGCTGACCCACCGCGACATGGGCCCACGGGCACGCTATCTCGGCCCGGAGGTTCCGGCAGAAGAGCTGATCTGGCAGGATCCGGTTCCCGCCGTTGATCACGTCCTGATCGATGCGCAGGATGTCGCCGATCTCAAGGACAAGATCCTCGCATCCGGACTGCCCATCTCCCAGCTGGTCTCGACCGCCTGGGCTTCGGCATCGACCTTCCGCGGCTCCGACAAGCGCGGCGGCGCGAATGGCGCGCGCATCCGTCTTGCGCCTCAAAAGGACTGGGAGGTCAATCAGCCGGTCCAGCTGGCAACGGTGCTCGAGACACTTGAAGGTATCCAGAAGGCGTTCAACGACGCCCAGCCTGGCGGCAAGAAGGTATCGCTTGCAGATCTCATCGTGCTCGGGGGCGCAGCGGCAGTCGAGAAGGCGGCGGCCAACGGCGGGCATCACATTGAGGTTCCCTTTGCGCCCGGCCGCACCGACGCGACGCAGGAGCAGACCGATGTGGCCTCTTTTGCCGTTCTCGAACCGATCGCCGATGGGTTCCGCAACTACCAGAAGGGCGAGTATTCCATTTCGCCCGAGGAGTTGCTGATCGACAAGGCGCAACTGTTGACGCTGACGGCGCCGGAAATGACGGTCCTCGTTGGCGGACTGCGGGTGTTGAACGCCAATGCGGGACAGTCCCAGAATGGCGTCTTCACGAAGCGCCCTGAAGCGCTCACCAACGACTTCTTCATCAACCTGCTCGACATGGGCACGGTTTGGAAGGCGGCGCCAGGATCGAAGTATGCGTTCGAGGGACGCGACCGCAACACGGATGAGCTGAAATGGACCGCTACCCGCATCGATCTCGTCTTCGGCTCGAACTCCCAGCTTAGGGCGCTTGCCGAAGTTTACGGTCAGAGCGACGCGCAGGAAAAGTTCGTGCGCGACTTCGTGGCGGCCTGGACCAAGGTGATGAACGCCGATCGCTTCGATCTCGTCGCCTGACGTGATACGCTGCCGGGCGCGGCTGAAGTCAGCCCGCGCCCGGCACTCAACATGCAATTGCCTCCATGCAAATCTGCGCGCCCTCGCACCGACACGGACCGGGACCTGACGCGCACTTTACGGTCGCAGCCGACCGTTATGCCCGCATGAACGCCTGCATCTCCTCAGGCGTGACCTTGCCGTCCTTGTTTGCATCGACCTTGTCGAAGATCCGCTTGTGGATCGCGCTTACCTCCTCGAAGGAAAGTGCGCCATCTCCATCGGCGTCAGCGATGGCGAACATGATCTTCATCATATGGCCACGCATTGGACCCATCGGCATTCCACCCATCATGCCGGACGGCATCATGTCCCGGCCCATCATCCCGCCAGGCATCGTCCCTGGTCCTGTCGGCTGGATCGTCTCGTCCTGAGACGTCCCGTTGGCCGCTTCGGGTTGGTGCGGATCTTGCGTCTGTGCGGAAGCGATGCCACCTTCGATGGCAGCAAAAGCGGTCAGCAGGGCGACCATGGTCGACAATTTGAACAGTGACATCGGATGTCTCCTCCGTTGAAGTTGCCCCCAACCAGTGGAGGCTGGTTCGAGAAATACGGCAGAGACCGGGGTCACGCATTGCGTTGCGTCAAATATCCGGCTGCGTCGTCTCCTGCCCCCCGCCAAGACATTGCAACCTGCCCGGCTACGCTCAGGGGTGAGCAATGGCCAAAGCTGCTGGTCCTCCTCATCATCGGAAAATCCTCCACATCCCGGCTTTGTCGTGAAGCTGTTAATTATTGTGTCGATCAACTGGGGAAGTTAAGCTCGGCTGCATTTTTGGAAATTCAGATAGGACCCGAATGGCAGACGATCTTGAACCGTCACTGGCTGGGCAGGCATCGAAGCTTCGGGCAATTTTGCAGTCAGCGCTTGACGCAATTATCACGATTGACAGCCGTGGCGTCATAACCACCGTCAACCCTGCAGCCGAAAAGCTGTTCGGCTATGAGCAGTCCGCCTTCCTCGGCCGGAATGTCAACTTTCTGATGCCGGAGCCTTATCATCGGGAGCACGATGGGTATATCAACAACTATCTCGCGACCGGACGCCGTAAAATCATCGGGATAGGCCGCGAAGTGACCGGACGTCGCCGCGACGGCAGCACGTTTCCAATGCATCTGGCTGTCAGTGAATTCCAAATCGACGGTGAACGCCATTTTACCGGTATCATTCACGACCTGTCGGCACACAAGGCCACCGAGCGAGCCTTGCGCCAAGCCCAGAAGATGGAGGCCATGGGGCAGCTGACCGGCGGCATCGCCCACGACTTCAACAATCTCTTGACGGTGATCGTCGGCAATCTGGAGATGCTCGAGGCGCGACTGACGACGACAGGCCAGCGCGAACTGGCACAGGAGGCTCTGGACGCCGCCGAACTGGGGGCGCGCCTGACATCTCGACTTCTGGCATTTGCCCGACGCAGTCATCTCGAACCGGAGGTCGTCAATCTCAACAACTTTGTTCTGGGCCTCTCGGAAATGCTGCATCGCACGCTTGGCGAGACAATCTCGCTCAGCACGAGTCTTGCCGCCGACCTATGGCCCGCAAGAGTGGACCCATCGCAAGTGGAAAGCGCCATCGTCAATCTCGCAGTCAATGCAAGAGATGCCATGCCCAATGGCGGACGGCTGGTGGTCGAGACTCAAAATACTCGTATCGACGAGCACTTCGCGCTTCACCTTGAGGGTCTCGAACCTGGTGATTATGTCCGGCTGTCTGTCTCCGATACAGGCATCGGCATGCCTCGAACCGTGCAGGAACGAGCCTTCGAGCCGTTTTTTACGACCAAGGAAACCGGCCGCGGCACCGGTCTTGGTCTCTCGATGATCTACGGTTTTGCCAAGCAATCGGGTGGCCACGCCAGCATCTATAGTGAGGAAGGCAAGGGAACGACGGTCAATATCTATCTGCGGAGGCACGTGACGGCGGACGCGGCAGTTGAAGCAAATCCTCCCGATGCGGCTGCCGTGTCTGGCAATGGCGAATGCATTCTTGCCGTTGAGGACGATGACCGCGTTCGCCGCCTCACGGTTGCCCGTCTGAAGCAGCTCGGCTACCGCGTGCTCGAAGCGCAGAACGGGGCGGAAGCGCTTGCAATACTGGCATCCGATCCCGACATCGACCTGTTGTTTACGGATCTGGTGATGCCCGGCTCGATAGGCGGCTACCAACTTTGTCAGGAAGCAAAAAAACTCTATCCCGGACTGAAGGCATTGCTCACTTCAGGCTACGCAGAAGAACTGGTCCAGTCCGATCGGCTGGGCGGAGAGAACTTGAAGGTACTGCGCAAGCCCTACCGCCAGACAGAGCTTGCCAAGGCAATTGGCGACGCATTGAAAGGCCAATGATGCGAAACTTAACTTAAGTGCCTCAACCTGTCATGCTGCTAACCGCTCGTGAGCACCCCTGCGCTTTTGGCATACGTCTTGTCGGGCGTTCTGCTGCGTGCTTGATTTGCCGCGCGATCGCCATTCTCTGAGATCGTGCCGAATGGGCGACTGGGCTTGCAGGCGGTGACGGCGAAATACGATCATGGTGCCATGCGCGCGGTGGAATTGAGCCAGTCCCATCCGAAGGCCTGGGAAAGTCGAGATGTCACTGCTGCTACAGCGGCCGGGCGGACCGGCCGGTGAGCGTATGAATGTCGATCGCATAGTAGATCGGGCTGATTTCAGCTTCCGAGCGCATCTCCTCCGGCTTCAGGGCGCCGATTTCCCACCAGTCGTTATGCTTTTGCAGAAGTGACCATGCATGCATTCGCTTAGCGCGCCAGGGCTCGATGTCGGGCAGCTCCTGGAACTTCCCCGTGGCGATGACGCAGGTCCAACCCTTGTCCGCGCCCTGTTCCTCAGCTTCAACGCAGACGTTTGGATTGTCCCGCATCCATTCGATCTTTCTGCCCGCCAACGAGAAGCTGTAAATGGTATTCGCTTCGTAGGCGAAATAGATCGGGACAATGTAGGGACTGGCCTCCCTGCAGCATCCGAGCCGACCGAAATGTGCCCGCTGCAGCAGCTCAACGCATTGCTTGTTGCTCATTTCATGAATTTCAAACACGCAAACACCTCCCTGTGCTCTAAAATAGCGTTCCGCGCCCGGATTGGTAGCAAGCATAGCTGCAAGGAGGGTCATCCGGCTCGATGTCGGTTATGTGCTCGCCTTTGCAACCCTCTGCATCCTTCGGAAATTTGATCGTCAGGACGCCATTGTCGGCATGCGGTGTTCCGAGCGATATTTTCTTACTCCTCTGCAGGCAGCTGCAATGGTTGCCTGGTGACAGGAGCATAGGACGATGGCGGAGTGAAACTATGATATTCGTCAAACTGCAACGGTGGTGTTTCAACCTCCGCGCAGTCGGATCCTGTAGAGCAGGGGATACTCGCTCCTGCCTCCCAAGGAAGCTCTTGTCATGCCGAAACGTAGCGCAGGCCTTTTGATATTCCGGCAGACTGCCGGATATCTGGAAGTGTTTCTGGTCCATCCGGGTGGGCCGTTCTGGGCGCGGAAGGACGATGGCGCCTGGTCGATCCCGAAGGGCCTCATGGAGCAAGGTGAGGATCCGCTGGAGGCGGCGAAACGGGAAGTGTTCGAGGAGGTGGGGTCCAAAATCGAGGGCAACTTCACCTGGCTCGGCGAATACCGGCAGCCCGGAGGCAAAACCGTGCTGGTATGGTCAATAGAAGCCGATGTCGACGCCGACGCAGTTGTCAGCAACACATTCCAGATCGAATGGCCTCCGAGGTCAGGGAAAATGAGAGCCTTTCCGGAGGTCGATCGGGCTGGATGGTTCCGCCTCGACGAAGCCCAACAAAAGATCCTGAAAGGTCAGCAACAGGTGCTTTTCGATTTTGTAAAGCGCCTGAAACCCCAGCCCTGTGGTCTCTCACGAGCCAGCAGAAACATGGTGTCCTTGCGCCCGACCATCTGGCGAAATCGCAAGCCATCCCAATTCGCACGCCTTTCGCCATCCGTGGGGCGAAGCGAACGGCCGGCGTCGATTTTCCTTCTCGTCTTCGCCGCCGGACGCAGCCTTTAATTGGCACAGCTCATCACTGCATCCTGTGCCACGCTCAGACAGCTTCCTTCACCTTGATTGCGTCGCGATTGTAGACCCGCCCGAAACGGTTGTTCAGGAAAGCCGCAAGATCGATTTCCTCCTGGCGGACGAAGCCGTTGCCGGGCAACTTGTCATGCGACAGTAGGTCGAGAACGGTGGCAATGCCGGCTGCGGTGGTGATCTGGATGGCACTCATCTTCTTGTCCCCAACAGTCCCAGCATAGACCTTGTTGGCATAAGTCTCCTGCATGTAGCGGCCTTCGCGCCAGCCGCAGACAGTGACGAAAATAACCACGACGTCTTGCATCGTGGCCGGAAGCGCGTTCTCAAACAGATCCTTCAGTACATCACGCCGGTTCTTCAGATTGAGGTCATTGAGCAATGCCTTGATGATCGCCTGATGGCCGGGATATCGAATCGTGCGGTAGTTCATCGTGCGCACCTTGCCTTCCAGCGTCTTGGCAAGGGTTCCCAAACCTCCCGAGGTGTTGAAGGCTTCATAGGTTACGCCGTCGAGCGAAAACTCTTCCCGCTCCTCAAGAGCCGGCACGCTCACCAATTTTCCTTCGACGATCGCCTCGCAAGGCTCGATATATTCATTGATCAGCCCATCCGTACTCCAAGTCAGATTGTAGTTCAGCGCGTTGGACGGATATTGCGGAAGCGCGCCAACCCGCATGCGGACACTGTCCAGACTGTCGAAGCGCTTTGCCAGATCGTTGGCGACGATCGAGATGAAGCCGGGCGCCAATCCGCATTGTGGGATGAAAGCCGTCCGCGCGCCTTTGGCCAACGCCTCCACCTTTTTGGTGGTTGCCACGTCCTCCGTCAGGTCGAGATAATGCACGCCGGCTTCGAGGGCAGCCTCAGCCACCAATCCCGTAAGATCAAAGGGTGCAGCGGAAAGAACGGCAAATTTTCCCGTCAGAACAGTGACAAGACTTTCGCGGTCCAAAACGTCGAGGACGACCGTGGAGATCCCGAGGTGACGATCGATCTTTGAAAACTGCGTTTCGCTACGGTCAGCGACCAAAACAGAATAGTCACCTGTTGCCGCAAGCATTGCGGCGACCGCGCCACCTATCTTGCCTGCTCCGATGATCACGATTTCCTTCATAGATGCCCCCAGGTCGTTTGCCTCGATGAACGCAGTGGATGTCAAAGCAAGGTCGAATCATAGCTATGAAATGCGCGTTTCGCTGTATAATGTTATGCAAAATGACGACGCGGATAAGCAATATACAGGTGGGGACGATGCAGATTACCGGTAAGGATCGCGACCTGCTGGCTTTGCTGGCGGAAAATGCCCGCCTGCCGGTGGCGACGCTTGCCAAGCGGCTGTCGCTATCTCGGACGACGGTCCAAGCACGGCTTGAGCGACTCGAGCGGCAAGGTGTGATTGCCGGCTATGGCTTGCGCTTGTCGGAGCGCTATACGGCCGGCCTGGTCCGGGCGCATGTCCTGATCACCATCGCTCCTAAAGCGCTTTCGCAGGTCGCCTCGTCTCTCGATAAGATCCAGGAGGTGACGACGCTTCATTCAGTAAGTGGTTCTTTCGACCTGATCGCTATCATTACAGCGCCATCGATCGCCGAACTCGATCAGTTGATCGACCAGATCGGGACAATTGACGGCGTTGAACGCACCCTCTCCTCCATAATACTCTCGACCCGCATTCAACGATAAAATGCCGAAGCGTCCCTTCACTCGACCTCTTCGCAAATGTCGAACCGGCTCCAGGTCATTCACACCTCTTCTCGGCCAAGTGCATCGCAGCCGCAGTCATCTTCAGGCTTTGATCAATGAGTCGTTAGCCCCAGGTGAGCAATCGGCAGCGTCCATGGACGAACCGCCGCCGAATTTTGCAAGGGCTGGCCGGTCGATAAACTTTCGCCGTGCCCACGGAACCCTTCATGCTCCTGCTGCTTGGAGAGGGAACTTCGATGTTTAAGATCAAGGGTGACCTCTATGCGTGACTACTTAAGATCGACTCCCGCCCTTTTGATCGCGCTCGTGGTCGGTTTTCTGACCGCCATGGCCGTCCAGTACGGCGGACGATTGACCGAAAAGGTTTTCGGCGTCGACATCGAGCCGCGGCCGGTTCTCGCGCGCGGCTCGCTGGGCGAAGAAGAACAGGCGACCATCTCCCTCTTTGAGTCGCGCAAGAGTTCAGTGGTCTTCATCACAACCCTGCAGGAGCAAACGAATCCCTGGACCGGCGACCCGATGCAGGTCCGAAGCGGCACCGGATCTGGCTTCGTCTGGGACGAGAAAGGCCATATCGTGACGAACAATCACGTCGTTGCCGGCGCGGGCGGCGCGCTCGTCAATGTTGCCGATGGGCGATCGTTTCAGGCCAGACTGGTTGGCACTGATCCAGAGCACGACTTGGCGGTGCTTCGCATCGAGACATTGATTGGCCGTCCGCCTGCGCTTGCCCTGGGCACCAGCCACGACCTGAAGGTAGGGCAGAAAGTCTTTGCCATCGGCAATCCGTTCGGTCTGGACTGGACGCTGACCACAGGCATTGTCTCCGCCCTGAACCGACAGCTGCCAACCGAGGACGGGGCTACGATCACCGGTCTCATCCAGACGGATGCAGCGATCAACCCGGGAAATTCGGGCGGACCGCTGTTGGACTCGGCGGGCCGGCTGATCGGAGTCAACACAGCTATCTTCTCACCGTCCGGCGCCTCGGCCGGCATTGGTTTCGCCGTGCCGGTGGACACCGTCAATCGCGTCGTGCCGCAGCTCATCTCGAAAGGCCGATACACCCCGCCGACGATCGGCGTCATCGTCGACGAGGAGGTCAACAAGGCTCTATCACAAACCTTCGGTATCGAAGGCGTGTTTGTTCTGGACGTGGAACGCGACTCGCCTGCCGAACAGGCGGGAATTCGTCCTGCCCGGTTGAGCCGGAGCCAAGGCTTCATCGCCGGCGATATCATTATATCGCTTAACACGGTGCGCGTCCGCACGCCGGCCGAGTATGTCGCGCTTCTCGATGAAGTCGCACCCGGAGGAGCCGTCACGCTCGGGTTGCGGCGAGGCTCATCCGAGACGCAGGTGACGATTTCCGCCTCCGACAACTAGGAGAGCCCGGCTGGCAAGCAGCCAGTCCAAACCGGATTGACCCCTTATCGAATTGTGGTCTTGTTGGCGGCGACAAAATTCGTGGCTGCGGATTTGCCACCTCTTGAAACCGCAAATAACTGAATTAAATCAGGAATGTCGGTCGCCCGGTCGGGGGCCGACATAAGTCCAGGAGACGCCTGTCGCTCTTGGCGTCTCCTTGTATCCATGTTGCTTCAAGGAGGATATGGCTATGAGGACAAACCTCGATTTCTCACCCCTGTTCCGGTCGAGCATCGGCTTCGACCGAATGTTGAATGCGCTCGAGGCAGCACGCCGCATCGAGACCATGGACAACTGGCCGCCCTACGACATCGTCAAGACCGGTGAGGACGATTACCGCATTGTCATGGCGGTGGCCGGCCTCTCGCAGGACGAACTGACGATCACGCAGGAGCAGAACATGCTCTTCATCGCCGGTCAGAAGTCGGACGGCGAAGATGAGCAATACCTGCATCGCGGAATAGCCGGAAGCTTCCAGCGTCGCTTTGAGCTTGCCGACCATGTCAAGGTCACCGGAGCAAGTCTGACTGATGGTCTGTTGACGGTGGATTTGAAACGGGAGGTTCCCGAAGAGATGAAGCCGCGGCGCATCGAGATTGCGGGAGACATGGCTCTTCCCAAGACCGAAACGAAGCAGATCGAAGCCGAGAAGGCTGCCGCCTGATACGCACCCGCAGCAATGCCGCAAGAGGCGCCGGGCCAGTGTGCCCGGCGCGACGATGGAACTTTGCCAGAGAACGAAAGGAGAGAACGATGAGTGTCCGTGATCTGATCCTCTGGGCCCGCAATAGCAGTGAGCAGGCTCCCGCCCATTTCCGCGACGGCGACCGAGATCCCTTCCTGTCGCTGCACCGCGAGGTCAACCGGCTGTTCGACGACGTCTTCTCCGCGGTTTCGGATCCGGTTTGCCTTCCTTCAGCAGGGCGTCCGAGTTCGGCGGTGGATGGCCGAGCGTCGAGATTTCCGACGATGAAAGGCAAATCAAGGTGACGGCCGAAATCCCTGGCCTGGAAGAGAAGGACATTGAACTGCTGCTCAATGATGGTGTGCTCACCCTTCGTGGCGAGAAGCATTCGGAGACGGAGGACAAGAACCGCAGGTTCTCCGAGCGCTATTACGGCCGCTTCGAGCGCCGCATCCCGCTCGATGTCGAGGTGGAGGAAGACACCGTCGATGCACGCTTCAAAAACGAAGTACTGACCGTCAGCTTGCCCAAGAGCGAGAAGTCGAAGTCGCAAATCAAGCGTATTGCCATCAAGAGCTGATCACAGCCGAGCGGCGGCGGCCCAGTCCCGCCGCCCGCCTTGATCCTTCTCCAGCAAGGGAGGAATATGAAAGTGGAGACCGTCAGGCAGATACAGGGTTACAGGAAAGATCCGACTTCTCAGCCTAGGCCGTTGAATGACAACAACACCCGCCCGTTATCGATGGGGAGGTCGATCTTCCCGGACGAGGCCGTTGCCCGCATCTACAGTCCATCCCGCTCAGTCACAACATCGGGCAAAGCGCGAAAGAAGTGCTGGCGCCTTGCTTTCGAACGCCGCGCCGCACCGTTCATCGAGCCGCTGATGGGCTATACAGGTAGTCGCGATACGCTGACGCAAGTCGAACTGGAGTTTCGCGACCTCGCATCCGCCATTCGCTACGCGAACCGCCACGGCCTGGCCTATGTCGTGCGGCGGACGGCCGACCGTTACGGGCGGTCCGAAGCGGGCTCCCAACAGCCGGGCAGAGCGTCACACGCCTTCGCGGATGCTACCTTGGAGCGGCTCGGACTCGCCCGACTGCAGGAGTGTTATGGGCTCGCGCTCGACGGTGCAGTCGGCCGCGACGACCCATCGGGTCCCGAAAGCTGGTCTTCGCCGATGGATGTCGTTCTGGATCCTAAGCTGACGCTCGCCGCCAAGCGTTCCATCCTGATGAATTGGGCCTGGAGCGAATATCTCATCGACCAGGCGACCAACGAAGGGATGCCGGAGAACAGGCCATCACGCCTCGACGAGGTCGAGCACGCGCTCCTTGTGCTCGAGCAGATTAGCCGCTCTGTCGCGTGAGGTGCTACCATTGACCTGTATATCGTCTTCGACTGTGAGATAGGTCTTCCGAACAGGTTCGGGCTGGCACTGGCAGCTGCCGCACGCGTCCGCGCGCTTGCACGCGGAAGCGGGTCCAGGATCGACGTTGCAGATCTCGATGCGATCGAGCTTGCACTTCGCGAGATCGCAGCGGGTGCATTTAAAAGCAGCGAACTCGCACCGTTCATAACCGGATCCGGAGAGGCAAGCCGGCTTGCCGCCTCCGGACCTGCAATCGAGCTTCGTGATGGCAGTGCGTCCGGACGCTGCCGTCACACCCATCTCCCATCTGCGGGAGAGGGTTCACTGGCGACGCGACCGATGCCGCGCAATGGGCAAAAGCCGTACCGCGATGCCGATCCCGATCAGAATTCTGCATGACCGCCGCTTCCATAACTGCTGGCGTCGGGAACTATTTGCTGAGTAACCACTTGGGTCTCGACTGCGGCTGACCTGCAACGGCAATTGTCGCCAAGCTGCCTAAGCCAGTCCCACAGCCGATAGTTGACAAGGATGGCTCATCTTGTCGTCCGGCCACCGGCGGAGTGACTATGGAAATGAACAGAAATACACGCTTCAACATCTGGTATTGGGTGGTCGCATTCCTTGTTTTGCTCGCATTCCAGTATTTTTTCACAACGGCAACGCAAGTCGCGCGGATACCTTACAGCCAGTTCGAAACGGACCTGAAGAACGGCAAGATTGCAGAAGTCGCAGTCTCCGACAATTTCATACAGGGCCGCTATAAGCAGGCGCAGGATAAGCGCCCGTTCTTCGTGACGACGCGCGTCGAACCCGATCTCGCCGAGCGGCTGCAGCGACACGGCGTCGTTGTCACAGGTCAGGTCGAGAGTACTTTCCTGCGCGATCTTCTGTCCTGGCTGCTTCCAGTGGCGCTCTTTGCCGGCGTGTGGGTCTACATCTTGAAGCGCATGGGCAGCGGTGTCGGCGGCGGCCTCATGCAGGTCGGCAAAAGCAAGGCCAAGATCTATGTGCAGTCCGATACGGGAGTGACGTTCAAGGACGTGGCGGGCGTCGACGAGGCAAAGGAAGAGCTCAAGGAGATCGTGGACTTCCTCAAGGACCCGGCCGGCTATGGCAGATTGGGCGGCCGCATGCCGAAAGGTGTGCTCCTTGTCGGTCCACCGGGCACCGGCAAGACCTTGCTTGCCAAAGCTGTGGCGGGAGAGGCCGGTGCGCCGTTCTTTTCGATCTCGGGTTCGGAATTCGTCGAGATGTTCGTCGGCGTCGGCGCAGCGCGGGTCCGCGACCTCTTCGAACAGGCGCGTGCGAAGGCGCCGGCGATCATCTTCATCGACGAGCTGGATGCGCTGGGACGCGCCCGTGGCATCGGTCCGATGGCTGGCGGTCATGACGAGAAGGAACAAACCCTCAATCAGCTTCTGGTCGAGCTTGACGGCTTCGATTCTTCGACCGGCCTTGTGCTGCTCGCAGCAACCAATCGCCCTGAAATCCTTGATCCGGCCCTCCTTCGGGCTGGGCGTTTCGATCGTCAGGTGCTTGTGGACCGTCCTGACAAGCATGGCCGCATTCAGATCCTCACTGTGCATCTGAAGCGGGCGAAATTGGCGCCGGAAGTCAATGTCGAACAGATTGCGGCCCTCACGCCGGGCTTTACCGGCGCCGATCTCGCCAACCTTGTAAACGAGGCAACGCTGCTGGCTACCCGCCGGAAGGCCGAGGCAGTCACCATGGCAGATTTCAATGCTGCCATCGAACGCATTGTGGCCGGCCTGGAGAAGCGTAATCGATTGCTCAATCCTCGGGAGCGGGAGATCGTGGCTCACCACGAGATGGGTCACGCCTTGGTGGCGATGGCATTGCCGGGCGTCGATCCCGTCCACAAGGTTTCGATCATACCCCGCGGCATCGGCGCCCTCGGTTATACGATCCAGCGCCCGACCGAGGATCGCTTTTTGATGACCCGTGAGGAGCTCGAGAACAAGATGGCAGTCCTGCTCGGCGGCCGTGCCGCGGAATCGATCATCTACGGGCATCTCTCGACGGGCGCTGCCGATGATCTGGCCAAAGTCACCGATATTGCCCGTGCCATGGTCACCCGCTATGGCATGACAGACGCGCTGGGCCACGTCGCGCTGGAGAAGGACCGGCGTTCATTCCTGGCTACAGATCAGCCCTACTACGGCCCGAACGAGCCCGAATACTCCGATAAGACAGCGGCTTTGGTCGATGAGCAGGTGCGCCGGATCATTGATGAGACTTTCCAACGAACACTCGCCATCCTGACAGAACGCAGGGCCATATTGGAGCATTCCGCCCGGCTCTTGCTTGAAAAGGAAACGCTCGATGAAGGTGATCTGAGATCACTTCTTGGCCAAGCCGTAGCAGCAGAATAGCTCGCGGGTCGAGATCGTGCCTCGGGAGGTGGTGTAGGTCGCGGCTGAAGGCTGTGCTTTCCGACATAGAGCCGGAGGGATATCAGCGGGCCACAGCGGGCAGACTGATTTGCGGATCATCGCCGAGGCAGCCACGGTCCACGTTACCGGCAGGACCCGTTCCGAGGCGGAAGCAAGCCTGGGAGGTAAACGCGCGGGATCGCTGGAGGGGCTTGCGCTTGAGGCTGCGGCACTACCCGGACGACTAGTCGTTCATCATTGCGACCACAGCAACGACGCCGAAACCGAGCGCGTGGCTGAAGAGATCAGGGCCGCCAACAGGCTGGACATTCTGGTGAACAATGCATGGCCCGGCTATGAAAACATGATCGAGGATGGCGATTTTACCTGGCCGCGCCCTTTCTGGGAGCAGCCCGTCTGGCGGTGGGACGCAATGATCGGCGCCGCGCTAAGGGCGGCTTTCATAATGTCGCGCGCAGTGGCGCCGACGATAATCTCGACGCAGCGCGGTCTGATCGTCAATATTTCATTCTGGGCAGCTCAATTCTACGACGGCAACGCGATCTACGGCATGGCCAAAGCCGCCGCCGACAAGATGGCCGCGGACTTCGCACATGAACTGCGTCCACATAAGGTCGCCGCCGTCGCACTCGATCCCGGGCTGGTACGCACCGAAGCCGTCATGCAGAACGCCGAATATTTCGACTTGTCCAATTCCGAGTCCCCGAGGTTCATCGGCCATGTCATGCGGCGGTCGATCCTTGCGAGGATTAGGCATGCGCCGTTTTCAGCCGATACGGGATTGGACACCCGGATATATAAACACCTGCCCCACCACATCGACATAATGGTGAAGTGCACAGCATGCGGAGAGACGCGGGAGTTTCAGCGCGACAATCTACCCGTAGCAATGCGGCATGCACTCATCGCCGACATCGAGAAGCGACTGAAATGCACGTCATGCGGTGCCAAGAGCGGAAAGCTGCTGTTCGGTAGTTATGTGAGGGGTTGATGAGCATCGAAGGCCATACGGGGGGCTAGGCGCCAATATCCACGAGAATCATCTGTGCGACCATGAGGACGCCAACGGCATCCGCTGCACGGAATGGCTTCGAGGAGAGCAAGGCAATCACGCTATGGTATTGCCGGGAGCATCAGCCGCTGAACTATCGCGGACTGCCCCGCATGGAGGGATGACACGATGATCGCTGAGTTGGTTGTCTGCGCTACTATGGTCGCGGTCGACGCTGACACGGTCAAGTGCCTGCCGAGCGGTCAGAATATTCATTTGCTGGGGACGGTGTTCCGTTCGTACGAATTCCTAGCGCATTGATCCAATGAGGCGCGTGAATTCCCGTTCGGCAATCCCATAGGCGTCACCGGCGAACGCCTGTAACGCCTCGCGGTTGCGTATGGTCACCTGACCTCTCTCGGCCACAATAAAGCGGTGTCCCTCAAGAACGTGGAGCGCCGTCGTTACACTTGGGCGTCTCACATTGAGCAATCCTGCCAAGAAATCGTGCGTAACGGAGAGCCTATCACCGGCTGTACGGTCGTGAACCATCAATAGCGATCGCGCCAGTCGTTCGTCGACATGGTGAGTAGCGTTCGTAAGGGCGGTATAGGCCGTTTGGACGAACAGCGTTTGTGCGTAGCGGCTCAAGAGCTTTCGCATGGTGCGGCTTGAGACAAGGGCCGCGAACAGGTGCTCATTCCTGATTTTGTGACCATTCCCTTCCACTTGCATGAATACTTTGAAGGGTGCTCGATCGTCTTCAAACAGACTGTTTGGAGGCGACATTCCCTCCCGCCCGAAGATGCCCACTTCGACTGTTTCTCCTGATGGCGAGACAGCCATGATCGAGCCAATGCCAGATTCCGGAAAGTAGCTGAACTCCTGAGGCTGATCAGGCTCGGAAAGCACTGCCAGTCGCGGAAGAGCGACGGGCTCCAGATATTTTAGCAGGCGCTCGCGGTCGCTGTCTTCGAGAAGGTTGAGAATCCTATTAAACATTTCTTCCCCCGTGCGAACCCTCTCACAAGGTAATCCTTTCCCCTAAACTACCGGGATGAAACCTGTCACGTTTCGTCTCGGTTGACTAGAGAACGAGGTTTTCATCTACCGCAACATCAGCGAAACTCGTTCGTTTAAGTGTTTGGGATCGCCTGGCGTGGCTCCTACTAAGCCCTTCCGCCCTTCGGAAGGCCGCGCGGTCCTCTGGATCAGATTGCCTCGCTGCGGCGGGACTTCTTTTTGACCAAATCGCTGGCGCACTGGAACATCATCGATACAATTCAGGTTAAGTGGATTGCGTGATCTGGCACGCCCTGCTAGACGCACGTCCAGCCAGCAATGCTGGCGACCTGGCCCTGCCCGTTACTTAGCAGCAGGGCCTTCAAGGGCCTTCTCGATCGGGGAAACGGCAGCCGAGGCAAATGCGAGCGGCTTTGACTAGCGCCCTAGGATCGCTATTTTCCACGTTACCCCGGCCAAGGAGCCTGACCCCTGCGCCGCGGTAATCAGCCGTCATTCGGCGCAAGGTGATGATAGGCTGCGCCGGCCGCCGATAATATTCGCAAATTGTCGTAGATTTTTGAAAATGCACCGCATTAGGCGACGGGAAACATTCAACCGCCTCGGATGTTCGGCGGAATGGATTGCGCTGCCAAGCTTTGGACATTCGACAACGCCTCGGCCGCTATGCGCCGCGAAGCGGACGCCGCCCGAAGGCTGCTTTCGGCCCGACGCGGACATTGAATGTCCGGCCTGCTACCGGTTTCGAAGCACACCGATGAGGGCCTTTCCGTCGGTGAAATAGGGATCACCGCCTCCGTTGCGGCCGTCTTTTGTCGCTCCGATGCCATCGATCTCATAGCTCGACAAAAGTTGTCCGGCCTTGAGAAGATCGCTGATCATCAGGTTTCGCTCTGCGTCGACATCCGGGCCGATATGATGCGTGATTTGACCGGTATCGTGGCTGAAGCCGACACCTCGATCAAAACTTGCCGAGCCGAGCCAGTGCGGGCGATGATTTGGGCCGGTTTGTTCGGTCAGCCAGAAACGAACGTGGTTGCGTTCGTCGGCGCTTTTGCCGACGGGCTTTTCAAAGGCTAGATCCTGTTTTCTGCCCTCGAAAAACAGTGGGCTAACTGGCGCATCGAGATCAGGCCGATCAAGCACCACGCTCAATCCAATATCGATCGATGAGCGCAAGGTAATTTTATCGGCAGGATCCCAATGAGCAGCCGCGAACGCCCGGATGACGTCTTCCTTCGAACCAAGAAGACCGACATTGATGGGGTCGCCGGGAATCCCCTGCTCCGTGGTCGTGACCATGTTACCAACTTTAACCACCCGGTCAGCATCGTGAAAAATCCAAATCTCGGGGATGACGAAATAGGCAAGCAGCAAGTATGTGAACAGCACGGCAATCAAGGCACTCATCGCCATGCGGGTTTTCGTGAGATGACGCATCGGAATTCGCCCACCCCAAAAGATTGCCAAGGGGGATCATACGCCGAACACGCGGCCGAGACATCCAGAATTTGCTTCGGCAGCAACTGTCACCGACCGCTTCTGGCGGATATTGTTGAAAAAGTCCGAAATCAGGCTCCGGGAATTTAGTTAGTTTCACGGAGCAAATCGTGAAGCCGGACGAGCCCTGATGAATCGCGGTGGTGGTCGGGCGCGTGCTGCTTGTCCGACTGAATTGACGAGAACTGAGCGGGTAAAAGGTGTATGCTGGATATCCCCGGACATGTGGAGAGCGCATCAGAACAAGCCGTATTCGACCATGTTAAATGGATGTTAGGTCATGCCCGACATCGGAGACTGGCTCGCCAGCATTAGGCTTGAGCGGTATCGCGAAACCTTCTTGAAGAACGGCATCGATCTCGATGTTATCGACGATCTCACCGATGCCGATCTGAAGGAGCTCGGACTGTCCCTTGGTGACCGCAAGCGGTTGCTCAGAGCGGCCGCGGCCCTAGCTCAGCAGTCGCCGTCTCCGGCGGCGACACCCCCCCCGCTTTCCCCAATCCACAGCGAGGCGGAACGGCGACACCTGACGGTGATGTTCTGCGATCTCGTTGGATCGACAGCACTCTCTGCCCGTCTCGATCCAGAAGACCTACGGCAGTCGATCGTTGCGTACCGCGCTTGCGCCACCGAGATCGTCGGCCGGTACGACGGCTTTGTTGCGAAGTATATGGGCGACGGCGTTCTCGTTTACTTCGGCTATCCGCAGGCTCACGAGGAAGATGCCGAGCGGGCCGTGAGGGCCGGCCTCGCCGTCGTTGAGGCCGTCGACCGGCTGGATGCGGCAGGCGAGCACCTGGCTGTTCGGATCGGAATTGCCTCTGGTTTGGTCGTGGTGGGCGACATCATCGGCACCGGTGAGGCCGAGGAATGCAGCGTCGTAGGTGAAACGCCGAACCTGGCGGCCCGCCTACAGGCGTTGGCCGGGCCCGGCACAGTGGTCATTGCCGAAGCAACGCGTGCACTGCTGCGGGGCCAGTTCAAGCTCGAAAGCATCGGACTGCGGCCGATCAAAGGTTTTTCCGGGGCGGCTGAAGCTTTTCGGGTGCTCGGCGAAGTGCGTAGCGACGACCGCTTCGAGGCCGGTCACGTGACTGTGCTACCGTTGGTCGGCCGAGATCAGGAACTCGCACTGCTGGTTGATCGCTGGACTCTGGCCAAAGCCACCGAAGGTCAGGTCGTCCTGCTCGAGGGCGAGGCCGGAATCGGCAAGTCGCGTCTTGCGCTGGCACTTCGCGAGCGCATCTTCAGGGAGCCACATCTGTTGCGCCGTTACTTCGCCTCACCCTACCACATCAACAGCGCGCTTCGTCCGGTAATTGCCCAGCTCGAACAGGCAGCGGGCTTTGAACGCGATGATTCATCGGCCGTCAAGTTCGCCAAGCTCCAGGCACTGCTCGCGGAACAGGTGGGTGAGGTGAGCGAAGCTATCCCATTGCTGGCAGAGCTTCTCGGAATCCCAAGCAGCAGCCGCTATCCAAGACTGAGTCTTGCGCCCCAGCAGTGCAAGAATCTCACCTTCGAAGTGCTCATCGCCCAGCTTGCCAGACTGGCTGCGGAGCAGCCGGTGCTCATGATACTTGAGGATGCGCACTGGCTGGACGCGAGCAGCCTTGAGCTGTTCGGCTTGTTCGTGGACCGCATCCAGCAGCTCTCGGTGCTGCTGGTCATTACCTACAGGCCTGAGTTCGTGCCGCCTTGGCGTGGTTACCCGCACGTCACAAAGGTGGTCTTGAATCGTCTCGACCGGGTGCAAGCTCAATTGCTGGTCGAACGGCTGACCGGTGGAAAGCTCTTGCCTCTCGGAGTGCTCGATTACATCGTAGCCAACACCGATGGCGTGCCGCTGTACCTTGAGGAGTTGGCCAAAACCATGCTCGAATCTAGCCTATTGGGAGTGGCCGGCGATCAATTTGGACTGCCTGTACCTGTACCGCCGCTGGCGATCCCGGTAACGCTCCACGACTCGCTTATGGCCCGCCTCGACCGCCTCGGCGGGGCCAAGGTGGTCGCCCAAATCGGCGCTTGCATTGGGCGCGAGTTCTCCTATGAGTTGATTGCAGCGTTGGGCGTGCTCGATGAGCCTGAGCTGCAGCAGGGACTCGATCAACTGGTTGGTACTGAGCTGGTTTTTCGGCGCGGAAGTCTCCCTAAAGCGATCTACAGCTTCAAGCACGCGCTTGTTCGCGATACCGCATATCAGTCCCTCCTCAAGAGCCGTCGTCGGGAGCTCCATCGTCGTATTGCCCAAGTCATCGAAGAGCGAGCTCCACACGTCGTGGCCGCCGAGCCGGAGATCTTAGCGTATCATCTCACGGAGGCCGGACAGCTACCGCAAGCAGTCGTGTTCTGGCACCGTGCCGGCGAACACGCCAATGACCGGGCGGCGAATGCCGAGGCCGCCGGCCATTTGGCCAAGGGCCTCGATCTGCTCACTCAGATGCCCGAGAACCCGGAGCGCCTCGAGCATGAGCTGACATTGTTGACCACCCTGGGGCAAGTGCTTACCGCTGCGAAGGGCTATGGCCACCCGGAGGTCGAGCGTGTCTACAACCGTGCTCGCAACCTGACGGAGCGGGTCCAAGATACGCCCAGGCTGTTCCCGGTAATTCTCGGCCTCACCATCAACCATGCAGTGCGGTCTGAGCTTTCCGCGGCGCGGGGCCTTGGCGAACGGCTCTTGGCGTTGGCGCAGCAAGCCTCGGATCCCGTGCTCATGGTGGAAGCGTCCTACGCGCTGGGCATCACCTGCTCCTGGCTTGGCGAATTCGCCTCGGCATGGCAGCACCTCGAACGCGGGATCAACCAATACGACATCGCCCAGCACCAGGCGCATCTGGCGCTTTATGGACAGGATGGAGGACCGATCTGCCTGTGCCGTGGCGGCATGGCGCTGTGGTATCTCGGTCACGATGACCGGGCGCTGGAGCTGATGGACGAGGCGCTCGCCATGACTGCGAAGCTCGGACATTCATTCAGCCGCGCCTACGTATTGACATGGGCGGCGATTCTACACGTACATCGACGGGACGTCGCGAAGGCGCAAGAGGCGGCGGAGTTGGCGTTGGCGTTCGCGGCCGAACACGAATTTCCATTCTGGCACACCCAGGGAGTCTTCCTGCAGGGGTGGCTGCTGGCGGAGCGGGGCTTGATCGCGGAAGGCATCGAGCGTTTGCGAGACGGGTTGGCTGGGATGCAGGCGATCGGGTCAGGAATGACAGCGCCTTGGGCGATGGGTTTACTCGCGGAGGCGCATGGAAAGGCTGATCGTTTTGCCGAGGCTAGCACCTTGATTGACGAGGCGCTCACCATTGTCGCTCGCACTGGCAATCGCTGGTGCGAGGCGGAGCTGCATCGGCTCAAGGGCGAACTCATATCATCGACCACGGAGTGCAATCCTGCCGAAATCGAGGCGTGCTTCCGCCGTGCGCTGGAGGTGGCCCGCATGCAGGATGCCAAGATGTGGGAACTGCGCTCGGCGATGAGTTTGGCGCGGCTTTGGCGAGCACAGGGTCTTAGAGCCGAGGTCTGCGAGCTGCTCGCGCCGCTCCTTGGCTGTTTCCCGAAGAGCCACGGGGCGCTCGATCTTCAGGAGGCTGAAGCGGTGTTTGAGAGCTGCGGAGGTAGTAAATTGAGCACCTGAACATGCTCCGCTGTAACGGCTTCGTCGCAACTCCCGATTCGAGTAATGATTCTGAATTCGACACTTGCGATGTCGCAGTGTAGCGAGTCGCGCAACGACTGCAACTGGCGCGTCTTTCTCGTTCCGATCGAGGGAAGCTACGGAAGAACACCACCTCTCGCGACCTTCCCTTGTCGCAAACCCCCCAATCAAAGCGATCGGTTTTGCAACCGACTGAACTCAACTTTTGCGACAACATTTGCTGATTCCCGCTTACCTTCCGATGTCGAGCCCAGACGCGCTTCACCTGCGCTTCGCTGCAGCCAGTCAGCTTCGCCGTCCTGCTGATACTTTAAGCCTAGACTTTTTGATCAAAGTCAGAAGATGACTGCGGCTGCGATTTTTGTCTGTGAAATCAGCGCCTGCGGTTGACCCACTTGCTACCGAGGCGCAAAGCGGTGCATATCGGCGATAACGGCGGACAGTCTTCGGGGAGCGCGAATGGCTTTTCTTATCAAGACGCTGGGCCAGGATCCGGCTCTGCTCGCCAGCCTTGCCGAAATGCTGCAGGAAATGCAGGAGCACTACGCTGTGCCTTGCCCGCCGTCCGACGACATCCTTCAAGGCTTGATGGAAAGACCGGAAGGCACTGAAATCATCGTCATGGCGGAGGAGACTTTCGTCATCGGTTTCGCAGCTTATGCCGCCCTTTATCCCGGCCCCCACCTTCAACCTGGCCTCTTCCTGAAAGAGCTTTATGTGCGCCGCCAATATCGCGGCAGGGGTATCGGCCACGAGTTGCTTACTCATCTGGCGAGACTGGCTCAGGACCGTGGACTGTCACGGATCGACTGGACCGCCGATGCGAAGGACGAACGTCTGCTGCAATTCTACGACAGCATTGGCGGCCAGCAAAAGCCCGACAAGGTTTTCTACCGGCTCGACAAAGATGCCTTGAAGCGATTGGCTACATGATGGCGCCAAAACGTTGGCCTAGTCGTGCATTGTCCTGGCTTCCGCGTGGAGCCATTGCTCGAACAGACGCATCGATTGGCTCGTCGGGATATTCCGGGGTCTGGTGAACCAATATCCGTGGTCGCTCCGGTAACCGAGCCCATCAGGGTTGACGAGGCGCCCCGCGGCAAGTTCGTCGACAATCAATCCATGCGGGATCAATGCCATGCCCTGGCCCGCGAGCGCGGCGCGGATGACCATCGTGTAGTAACCGAAGCGCATCGTATGACGAACCTCAAGCCCACGTTTTCGATTGAATTCTGCAAAGGACGGCCAGTGAAACGGGGTCTGGGGATGCTCAAGCATCACCCCCCTTGATGCAGCTTCGATGGAGGACGGCTCGCCAAGCTTCTCCCAGTAGGAGGGCGCGCTCACGAGACGAACGTCGTGACCGAACAGATATTCACCTTCCTCATTCTCTACCGGAGTGACGACAAAACGAACCATGCCGTCGGGAACTTCGGTCTGTGTCTTCGACACGAAGGTCGTAAACTGCACCTCGATCTCGGGATGAGCTTCCGTGAACTGCGCAAACCGCGGCAACAGCCAGCGGTCACCGAAAATCGGGGGCACCTGAAGCCGGAGAACGCGAGGGCCGGGCTTGAGCCGCGCAACCTTCAGCGCTGCGTCTTCCATGGCCTTGATGGCTGTGCGCGCCTGTTCGATGTAAATGACGCCGAGTTCCGTGGGCACCATGCCGTTTGGCGTGCGCGAGAATGCCGGGCCGCCGATCAACTCCTCAAGTCCGATCAACTGCTTGCTGACGGCGCTTTGCGATAGCGCCACAGGCTCGGCCGCCGCGCTCGTTGATCCTCGCTCGGCGACCGCCAGCAATACCTGCAGCGCTGTCATCGATGGAAACTGCTTACGACCCGACACCCTTACCTCTCGCGCCGATTAGTCGCTTTCAGACTAAATGCCAAAGCCGTTACTGGCTAGTCGTTTTTCTCATAGGCCAAGGAATTAACTTCGCTTGCTCGAATTGGGATCACATGGGAGCGTTGCCTCAATATTAAACAAAAGAGGGAACAATTATGTCAGAGCCGACCCAGCTCTGGGGTGGCCGCTTCAAGTCTGCCCCCTCGGAAGCACTCGCCAAGCTTTCACGCTCTCACCCCTCTTATTTCCGGCTTTACCGCGAGGACCTGGCCGGTTCGCGCGCTCATGCCTCCGAACTCAAGCGAGCCGGCGTGCTGGACGAGGCGGAGTTTGCGACGATCCGTGAAACACTCGACCGCGTCGAGGCCGATGTTGCAAACGGAGATGAAAAACCCATCGCCGCTGACGAAGACATCCACACGTTCCTCGAACGCTTGCTGATGCAGCGGCTTGGCGTCCTGGGTGGAAAATTGCGGGCCGGCCGCTCGCGCAACGACCAGACTTCCAACAACACCCGTCTTTACCTGCGCCGCATGGCGCGGGAATTGTCGCGCGGCATCATTGCCGTCGAGACGGCGCTCGTCACCCAGGCCTCCAGGCACACAGAAACGGTAATGCCGGGCTTCACTCACCTGCAGCCGGCCCAGCCCATCGTGCTCGGCCATCACCTGATGGCGCACGCGCAAAGCCTGCTGCGCGATCTGGAGCGGTTTGAGGATTTCGACCGGCGCTTCGACCGCTCGCCCCTCGGGGCTGCCGCGCTTGCGGGTTCCGGCATCGCCTGCCGCCCAGATCTCTCGGCAATGGAACTCGGCTATGCGGGTGCTTGCGAGAACTCCATCGATGCCGTGTCGGGCCGCGATCACGTTGCCGAATTCCTGTTCATCTGCTCTCTCGTAGCCGTGAGTCTGTCGCGGCTTGCCGAGGAAATCTGCATCTGGAGTTCCAAGCAATTCAGCTGGGTCACGCTGCACGATTCCTATTCCACGGGATCGTCGATCATGCCGCAGAAGAAGAATCCCGACATCGCCGAACTGACACGTGGCATGAGCGGCACGCTGATCGGCAATATCGCCGGCTTCCTGGCCACGATGAAGGCAATGCCGCTCGCCTACAACCGCGACCTTGCCGAAGACAAACGCGCCCTGTTCGAGAGCATCGACATTCTCGAAATCATCCTGCCCGCTTTCGCCGGCATGGTCGAAACGTTCGAATTCGATGTCGCCCGGCTGCGCGAAGAAGCACCCAAAGGTTTCACGCTCGCAACGGAGGTCGCGGACTGGCTCGTTTCACAGAACGTATCCTTCGCGCAGGCGCACGAGATCACCGGCGCTGTGGTCCGTTATTGCGAGGAGCGCGGCCATGACCTTGCCGGCTTGACCGAGGAAGACCTGCCTCGCATTGACGCCCGCCTGAAGCCCGGAGTGCTTGAAGCCATGACGCTTGAGGGCGCGCTTGCCAGTCGCATCGGCTACGGCGCCACATCGCCGATCAGGGTCCGCGAACAGATCGCACGCTTCAATGACGCGCTGGAGGCCAAGAAAGCCTTCGCGACCAGCGAGTTGAGCCTGCCGGGCAGTAAAGCCGCGTCGCCGCGGGGGCGAGGTGCACGATGAGCGCCGCTGACACGCATCACACCACGCTCGAACAGAAATACGAGATTGCGCACCTGACGCTTGTTCCCAAGCGCCATTTCGGACGCATGGTTGCCGCCGCGGTCGTCCTGTTGATCCTAGCCGCCATCGTCCGCGCCTTCAGCATCGGCCAGATCGAATGGAGCTATGTCCGCGACTTTCTCTTCGCACCCGCTATCCTCGACGGTCTGAAAAGTACGCTGGTCATGACGGTCGCCGCGATGACGTTGGGCATCGTGCTTGGCGTGCTGATCGCTATCATGCGCGTTTCCGGCAATCCGGTCCTGTCCTCTATCGCGGTGGGCTATGTCTGGATCTTCCGAGGTGCGCCGGCGCTTCTCCAACTCATGATCTGGTTCAATTTGGCGCTGATCTTCCCAACCATGGGCATTCCGGGGCTCTTCGAGTTTCGCACCGTGGACGTCATGACGCCGTTCGTCGCGGCCATGCTGGGGCTCGGAATCTCCCAGGGCGCCTACACGTCGGAAGTGGTGCGCAGCGGGCTCTTGTCCGTGGATAGCGGCCAGTACGAGGCTGCCCGTTCGATCGGAATGACGCAGATGATGATGCTGCGCCGAATCGTCCTGCCGCAGGCCATGCGCGTCATGGTCCCGCCGGTCGGCAACGAGGTGATCGGCATGGTCAAACTCACCTCCCTTGCCAGCGTCATCCAGTATTCGGAAATCCTGCACAACGCGCAGATCATCTATTTCGCAAACACCCGCGTCCTCGAACTTTTGCTCGTCGCCAGCTTCTGGTATCTCGCCGTCGTCTCCGTCCTCTCGATAGTCCAGCATTATATCGAGCAGTATTTCGGCCGTGGCAGCAAAGCCATCAGCGCTTCGATGTGAGGTAAGAGATGAGCAAAGATATCGTTGTAAAGGCCGTTGACGTTACCAAGCTTTACGGGACATTCACGGCGCTCGACAAGGTCAGCCTGGAAATCGCCAAAGGCGAGGTCTGCTGCGTCATCGGACCCTCGGGGTCGGGCAAGAGCACCTTTCTTCGCTGTATCAACCAGCTTGAGAAGATGAACTCGGGCGCGATCTGGGTGAACGACGAGTTGGTCGGCTATCGCCGCGAAGGAAACAATCTTCACGAGGTCAGCGACGCTGAAATGTCGCGACAGCGCCGCCGGATCGGCATGGTCTTCCAGAGGTTCAATCTGTTTCCGCACAAGACGGCGCTGGAAAACATCATGGAAGGTCCCGTTCAGGTTCTTCGCGAGCCGGTGGCCGAGGTGCGCAAGCGCGCCGACGATCTGCTGCTGCGTGTGGGGCTGGGTGACAAGGCCGGCCATTATCCCTCGCAGCTTTCCGGCGGCCAGCAACAGCGCGTGGCGATTGCTCGTGCGATGTGCATGCGCCCCGAACTGATCCTTTTCGACGAACCCACTTCGGCGCTCGACCCAGAACTCGTCTCTGAGGTGCTGGACGTGATGAAGGATCTCGCCGCGAGCGGCATGACCATGATCGTGGTCACCCATGAACTGGGCTTTGCCCGCAACGTCGCGAATACTGTCGCTTTCATGGAGGCGGGCAAGATGGTCGAGATCGGCCCGGCATCGGAGGTTCTCGGTTCGCCGAAAAGTCCCCGGACCGCCGAATTCATCAAGGCAGTACACAGCTGAAAACAGTCGGGCCGGTCGAACCGGCCGGCCCTAAACCCAAGACAAAAATCAATCCAACCAGTTCTAAAAAGGGGAACTTACATGAAAGCAGCTCTTGTCCCTCTCGCCGCCGTTCTTGCGTCCACGGCCGTGCACGCCGAAGGCCTGCCGGATCGCATCAAATCCGCTGGCAAGGTCATCGTCGCCAACCAGCCGAATTACCCGCCGATGGAATACAAGGACCCCGCCACCAATACGCTGATGGGGGTCGACATCGACCTCGGTGTGGCACTCGCCAAGCAGTTGGGCACCAGTGTCGAATGGGCGGATATCGGCTTCGAGCAGATGATATCGTCTCTGGAGACGGGCCGCGTCGATCTCATCCATAGCGGCATGAGCGATCTCCCGAAGCGCCGAGATACCCTGGATTTCGTCGACTACATGAAGTCCGGTGCACAGTTCTACACCTCCACGACGCGCAAGGAGGAGTTCAAGACCCCTGCGGACTTCTGTGGCAAGACGGTCGGCATGAGCCGCCGTACGTCGTTCCCGGATGAAACCACCAAGTGGAGCGCCGCAAACTGCGAGGCTAAAGGGCTTGCTGCCATCAAGGTGGTTGGCACGGAAGGTTCAGCCGACGCACGCGCACAACTGAAGCAGGGTCGCCTCGACGGCGCTGTCCAGGGCTCAGAAACCTTGCCTTACCTGATGACCCTCGAAAAGGATACCTATGCCATCGTCGGAGAGCCCATCACGGCCGTCTATCAGGGTATAGCCTTCTCCAAGAAGGATCCCGCATTGCGCGACGCCTACGCCGGCGCACTTAAGGCTATCATGGCCTCCGGTGAGTACCGGGCGATCTTTGCCAAGCACGGTCTTGAAGGCACCATGCTCGATGGCATCTATATCAATAGCGAAACCGTGAAGTAAGCCTGCAGCATTCAACTTCGAGAAGCCCGACCGCGACGTTTTGCGGTCGGGGGCTGCCCTCGCATCGCCCTCTGGCTGTGCAATTCTCTCGCCCGAGATCTCCATGAACCGTTCTCTCGCCGACACGCCGGTCGATAGGCTGGCCCGTTTCGTCTCTGCGCTCGACTACGACACCCTACCAGCAAGTGTCGTCGCTAAGGCGAAAATCCACATTTCCGATACGCTCGGCGCAGCGCTCGCCGGCGCGCGTTCCGCGGAATTCTCCATCTCCGTTCGGGCGATGCGCCCCGCAGGCCCGGTGCGGTTGTGGGGAACGCACCTCACCGGGTCCGCTCGCGACGCAGCGCTCGTCAACGGTTTCGCAGCCCATGCCTTCGAACTGGATGACGCCGGCGGTTGCGATCATTCTGGCGCCGTTATTCTGCCTGCCCTGTTTTCGGCCCTGCACGAAGCCGGGCGGCCGATAGACGGCAAGCGCATTATTACCGCGGTCGTCGCGGGTTACGATGTCGGGCGCCGTATTCTGGAAGCCACCGGCGGCTACGACGCCCATAACCGGCTGGGTTGGCATTCGACCGGCACCTGCGGCACGCTGGCCTCTGCTGCGGCGGCGGCCAATCTGCTCAGCTTCAATGCATCGGCGACGCGCGACGCCATTACGCTCGCCACCAGCTTTTCCTCCGGCCTGTGGGCCTTCATTCATGACGGTTCGCTGGCGAAGAAACTCCATGCCGGTCGTGCAGCGGAAGGCGGTCTCCTGGCCGCCCTGCTGGCGGCGAATGGGTTTGCCGGCCCTTCACGCGTCTTTGATGACGTATGGGGCGGCTTTTTCAATGCCTACAACAGGTCTGACTGCTATCCCGAGCTTCTCGCCGAAGGGCTCGGCGAGGTCTGGAAGATCAACCGCGCGGTGTTGAAGCCCTACGCATCCTGCCGGGGCGCGCATTCGTCTGTCGACGCGCTCCAGGACATGCTGGCCGAGACCGGCCGGGAAGCCGGCGACATCGCTCGCATCGACCTTCGCATGAGCGCCATGCTGAAGGACATGTGCGGCGCGAAAGTGGGCGGCGCCATGGCGGCCACGCAAATGAGTCTGCCTTACGCTCTTGCCGCACGTTGCGTGTTTGGGACCGCGGGCCTGGAAGCCTATACTGAGGAGTGCCGAAACCACCCCGAGGTGCATGCGTTGATGGAGAATATCGGCATCACTGTCGATGATGCCATGGACGCCATGGCCGAGCCGGTCGTGACGCTGACCTTCCGCGACGGCCTTTGCACCGAACGGATCGTGCCTCGCGCGACAGGTTCGGCGGAGCGCCCGATGCAGCCTGCAGCCGTCGAAGCCAAGTTCCGTGAACTTGCCGGGTTGAGTCTCGCTGCCGATGGCGTGGCCGCCCTGTGGCAATTACTTGGCGATCTCGAGCAGATCGAAGATTGCATGCAGATCGAAGCGCTGATGGCCGGCCACGCCGACAGCGTCCCAACTTTCCAATGAAAGCCTGAGACATGAAGTTCGACCTCTCCCCCCGTCCGCTTAACCCCGCGCCCAAGACACCTAAGATGATCTGGCCGAACGGCGCGAAAAGCGCGCTGTTCATCGGCTTCGATGTCGACGCCGAAACGGCCTGGATCGGCAACAATCCGTCCAACGTCGACCGGATGGTCACGACTTCTCACGGCGGCTACGACGCCCGCGTCGGCATCGCCAAAATTCTCGAACTGATGGACGAACTTGGCCTAAAGGCTACCTTCTTCATACCTGGTTGGACGGCGCTGGCTCACCCCGCCCAGTGCGAAGCCGTGGTCGCGGCAGGCCATGAGATCGGTCATCACGGGTTCATTCACAAGTTGCCGGATCGGGTAAATTGCGACCAGGCCTTCGAGGAAATCGACCGCGGATTCGAAGCGCTCCAGTCCGCGCTCGGCATACGCCCCATCGGCTACCGCGCTCCTTCAGGCGAGAATTTTCCTGAATTGCTTGCGTATCTGAAAGCGTCCGGCATTCGCTATTCCAGTTCCTTCCGTGACGACATTCTACCCTATCGCCATGCCGGCGCCGAGGGACTGGCAGGCCCGGTGGAAATTCCCGTCAACTTCGCCTTCGACGACTGGAACTTCGGCATGAAGAGCCGTTTGAGCCAGGGAACGCTGTTCGGCCGCAACGCCGTGCTTCCTCTCTGGATCGATGAATTTGAGGCGACCCATGCCTGGGGCGGCGTGACGACCATGGTTCTGCATCCGCAGGTCTCCGGCAGGCCGATGCGCTGGTACATCCTGCGCGATTTCCTTAAGCACGTCTTGGATAAGGGCGATGTCTGGATCGCGACTGGCGCGCAGATCACCGATCATTTCGAGGCCCAGGAAGCGATCTCCACGCAAAACAATGACGGGAAAGGTTGATTTGCAGTCTATGACGTGATGGAGTTGACGATCTGGTCGTGCCCGATTGAAGAAATCCTGGCGTTGGCGCTACGTCCCGAGGCTGCTCCTCGAGAGCGTCTTGAACATGCGGACGCCTTTTTCCGGGCGACCGGCGCCGTCATCCGTCACGGCGGCGACAAGGCCTTTTACGCGCCGGGGCCCGATATTATCCAGATGCCGCCGATCGAGGCGTTCCGTGATGTCGAGAGCTACTACGCGACCCTTGCCCATGAGGAAGTTCATTGGGCGGGAGCGACCCACCGGCTCAATCGCGATTTTTCCCGTTACGCTAAGGATCGCTCGGAACGCGCCCGCGAAGAACTAATCGCCGAGCTCGGCGCCGTTTTCCTAGCTGCCGATCTGGGTATCGTTCCGGTGCTTGAACCAAGAGCCGAGCATGCCAGCTATCTTGTTTCCTGGCTGACCTTCCTTCAGAACGACAAGCGGTTCATCGTACAGGCTGCCGCGTATGCGCAACGCGCTGTCGCCTACCTGCATGACCTGCACAGCCAACGCCAAGCGGCGGCATAACTCCAAATGCAAGTCGGCCGACATCCGGCCGACTTGCATGAACCGCATGAAATACGTATTTTACGTAAGTGACCGGAGGTGGCTATGAAGCAGTTTTCCTTTTCTGACATGAACAGAGCCTCGGGCGAGATTCTCGAGGCAGCCCTGATTGAGCCGGTGACGCTCACGAAGCGCGGCAAGGAAAAGCTCGTCATCCTGACGGCGGATCAATACCGCAAACTCCTGGGGCGCTCCCATACCGCCGCCTACGGCCTCGAGGATGCGCCTGAAACAGTACACGACGAGTTGATGACCGGCATCGATGAACTGCTCGAGGACGGCCATGTTTGAGGCTGGAGACGTCGTGCGTTTCAACTATCTCTGGAAGCGTCAGGCGGATGCCGGCGAGGAAACGGGCCGCAAGGCACGTCCGGTCTGTGTCGTCGTGCGGACCAACGCCGTTCCGGGCGTCGTCTTCCTGTTCGCCATCACCTCACAGCTGCCGACAGAGGAACGTCTTTTCTTGCCGATCAGCCAGATCGAATGCCGCCGCGCTGGTCTCGATTTCCCCTGCTTCATCATTCTCGACGAGTATAACCGCGTCGAACTCGACAAGGCCTTCGACTTCGAGTCCACGACGCCGCTCGGCAGTTTTAGCCCGACCTTCCTCAAGACAATTGCTCGGACCGTCAAGGATGCGGCCGCAAGCCGCAGGCTCTCAGCTGTTTCCCGGGCTTAAGCGCACAAGCGCGGCTGGTGTCTCTCCGCTGATCCGCATGGACCACTACCAAGCCTGAATTGGCAGCACCCTGCCAGCAGCGGTCGATCGCTGAATTCGCTCCTGATCCGACGCGAGCCAATGTGCGGTCCTCGCCGACGAGCGCATGCCTGCCTGCACATGCCAGATGTCGCACCCCTTATCTGCTGTGGCTCCCCGCGGTCTCGATGAGGCATGTCGATCGCCGCCGGTTTCCAGCTGACAAGCGTGAGAGCAGTAGTCGGGCCTTGAAATTCCGACGCGGCGGCGAGATCGTCATTGTCACCCATAATGGCGCCGGCTGGCTCGACCCGTTGTCCGACCGCAAAGGCGATATCTTCGCGCTCGCCGGCCTGCGCCTGCCCCGACAGTGCCCAGGCGCTGCGCATCTCGGACAGCTTCGGCCTTCCCGTCATCGACAGCGACGGAGTTCGTGACCTGCATCGCAGCCAGCTGATCGACAGCGCCGAGGCGCTCAAGGATGGCCTAGGCGAGAAAGCCATGCAGATCCACACGCAGCGCATGGTCGGCTCCTTCATCGGCTCGGCCCACGGTGCCGGTCAATTCTACAGCCGCTCGGTCACGCAGGCACGCGACCTTACCACCGGCGGCGACCCGTGGCTTTGCCGCGTCGGCCTGGATGACGTTTCGCCAGGCATTGGAGCTCGGGGCCAATGTCCGCAAGGGCGAGACCGGCTCGATGGTCGTCTGCGCCAATCGGATCAAAAAGACCGAAACCGACGGCAACGGCGAAGCACCCCGCCCAGCAATCCGAGCATGAAGCCCACCAGCGCGCCGGAGCTCACTGCGGAGGCAACCGAATACGTCACGTCGATCTCCTCAGCAGCCGGTCGTGAGCGGCCATGCCAACCAACATTGCAAAGACGAAGCCGAAGGACCGCGAAAACCCTAACGGCAAAGCTGCGATGGCCGGGCCGGGGCAGAAACCGCCTAAGCCCCAGCCAAGCCCGAAGATGGCCGAACCAATGATCAGCGGCGCGTCGATCTTGCGGTTTCTTGGCATGTCGAAGGAATAGTTGAGGACAGGCCGACGCATTAGACGGGACAGGCTGACACCGGCGAACGCTACGGTGACGGCACCTGCGAGCACGAAGCCGAGGCTCGGATCCCAAGTCCCGAAGACGTCGAGAAATCCCTGCACCCGCGCAGGGTCAAGCATGCCCGACAGCGAAAGGCCAAAGCCGAATAGGGTTCCAGAGATCAGGGCTGCCACAATTTGAAGGGCGACGCGGCTCATAGACCCAATCCTTTCGACAGGGTCACGGCAACGACACCGGAGGTCAAAAAAGTGATGACGGCGGCTACCGAACGTGGCGACAGTCTGGCAAGACCGACAACGCCGTGACCGCTGGTGCAGCCGCAGCCCATGCGCGAGCCCGTTCCCACGAGCAGGCCGGCGACGATGATCGTCGGCCAAATGGCGGTAATCGTGACCGTCGGCCAGTGACCGAAGGCAGCGAGAAAGACAAGCGGACCGAGAACGAGGCCAGTTAAGAAGGCGAGGTTGACAGAAACGCCAACGCCAAGCGCCAGTCTGCCGACAATGCCGCTGATCCCGGCGATGTGGCCGTTCAACAGAAGGAGCATCGCGGCCGAAAGCCCGATCAGCATCCCGCCGAAAAGAGACGGAAGGTAGGTCGTCATCAGGACACCTCCTCACAGAAGATCTCATAGAGCGCGCCGACGAGGCGGGCAGCCTTGTCTGCCGTCAAACGATAGAAGATCTGCTTTCCCTCCCTGCGCGTCTCGACGATCCCGGCCTCGCGCAGCCCCGTCAGGTGTTGGGAGAGATGCGGCTGGTGGATGTCCAGCTTCTGCTCCAGTTCTCCGACCGAATGCTCTCGCTCAACCAGGGTACAGACGACCATCAGCCGGCTCGGATGCGACAGCGTCTTCAGGAGTCCCGACACGTCCGTCGCTCGTGCACCCATGTCTTCGAGCGTCATGTTTTTCGGTTTCACATTCATGACAGTCACCATGCCGCCTCTTTGAGAGCGTCCAGAGGAAATTTCAGATACCGCTTGCCGTTTGCTTCCGGCTCGGGCAATCGGCCGCCGCGCAAATTGACCTGCAGCGCGTGCAGGATAAGCTTCGGCATGGGTAGTGCTTTGTCGCGTTCGGTACGAAGTTTCACAAAGGCCTCCTCGGAAACTCCGGCAAGATGCGAGTTTGCCTTTTTCTGTTCGCCGACCGTACTCTCCCATCGCGGCGCGCGGCCATTGGGCTGATAGTCGTGCCCGGTGAAGACGCGGGTTTCGTCGGGTAGGGCGACGATGTCCTGAATGGACCTCCACAACATTCGGGCGTCGCCGCCGGGGAAGTCGGCTCGAGCCGTTCCGCTGTCCGGCATGAAAATGGTGTCATGGACGAACGCGGCATCGCCGATCACATAGGTAACGGAAGCAAGCGTGTGCCCCGGTGAAAACATCACCTTCGCCTCGATCGAGCCGACGTTGAAGGTTTCGCCGTTGGCAAACAGCCGGTCCCATTGCGAGCCATCCGTCTTGAGCTCGGGCCAGTTGTAGATGCCCTTCCAGAGCTTCTGGACGTCGACGACGCGTTCTCCGATTGCCGTCGGCGCACCCGTCCTTTCCTTCAGGTACTGGGCGGCGGAAAAATGGTCCGCATGCGGATGGGTGTCGAGGATCCATTCCACCGAAAAACCGTTCCCGCGCACGTATTCAAGGATGGCGTCGGCACTGCGCGTCGCCGTCGCCCCTGCCTTCTCGTCGAAATCGAGCACGGGGTCGATGATCGCGCACTTGCCGGTTTCGGGATCCGACACAACATATTGAATGCTCCATGTCCGCTTGTCGAAGAAACCCTTGACCTGCGGGCGCGATGCAGCACGCTTTTCGACCCACCTGGCGGCGACCGACAGGTCGATTCCGTTCCTCTGACCGAATGGGAGCACGTCGTGCGGCTTCATCCGCCCGTCTAGAACTTCGCCGAGCGCGTAGAGAAGAAGCGCGCGCGCTCCCGACTTACAGTGGGCAACGACAGGTCCGGCTGAATCCTTCAGAGCCTTCTGGAACGCAATGATGTCTGCCTCGGTGACAGTCGCCATGGTGATGGGGATATAGGAATAAGACATGTTCGACTGGATGGCGGCCCGCTCTTCAGCGGCGGTTCCAGGCTGGCCGGCCTCCTCGTTGTCCGGACGCGCATTGATCAGCGCTGTAAACCCCTGCTCGCGCAAGGACTGAAAGTCGCCGATATCGGGCTGCGGCATCACGGAAAGCCTGTCAGAGATCTTGGAGATCGTCATGGAGTTACCTTGTAGCTGATCATTATATAATTAAATATAATATATATTAAGAGGGTGATCAAGCCTGCGGCGGAACATTTGCGACGGAGCGAAGTTCCTCGCCAAGACGGTCGGCATTGTTGCAACTGCACCGACAGGTGAAAGAGCCACCGCCGCTAATCACCATGTGCGACCGGCGAGCAACTCAATCGTCGTCTCAACCCACAATCCAGGGAGCATCCAAAGGAATATCGCGATGCGAACAGCGACCGTCGCAGTCATTGTCGGCATCTTTGCAACGGGTTCGGCAGCGCGAGCGCAGGATATTCTGCACGGGCGCCGGCTCGCACTTGAGGTATGTGCAACATGCCACGCCGTCCTTGCAGGTCAAAATCGATCCCCCGTTGCCGAAGCGCCCAGCTTCGAAGCGGTGGCTGCGACACCTGGAATGACCGCCATGGCACTCAACGTCTGGCTCACGGCCCAAAGTCATCCAACCATGCCGAACATAATACTCTCGCCGACCGATGTTGAGGACGTGTCGGCCTATATTCTAAGCTTGGAATAGAGATTTGGTTTGACGGAAACGCAACATGAACGCGAAGCGGAACGAGACCATCGACGCGGGACTGCTTTATCAAAGGCACTGAAGCGAAAACCAGTTAGCGCGACCGTTGGCCTGCCTCCGGATAGCAATTGGTCTGATCATCGAGGTCCAGTCCTGCAAAGCTGCCACCGCGGGGAACCGAGCTCGATAGGACCACCTGGGGCCGCCGCGCTGGCGCCCGATAATTTACCGCCGGAGCCGACCGGCAGATCTTCAGAGACGGCCTCATCACACCGCGGCAACACAGCCGTTTCCACCATCGCAACAGCACCTATCAATGTGACATGAGAACAGGCAAGAGAGGCTCTTCCAGGACGCTTTCGGTCGCTCCGCCGAGGACAAACTCTCGAAGTCTGGAATGTCCGTATCCTCCCATTACCAGCATGTCAGCGTCCAGCTCGAGCGCGGCCCGTTGGAGGCTTGCGCCGATCGATGACGAGGTAAACCTGGCAACGGTTGCGCCTGCATTGGCCCCGCTTGAGACCAAGTACTTGGCCAGGCGCGCTCCGCTCGCTTCCGAGACAGGCTTTTCGCCGCTCAAAGACAGCACCGAAACCCGTCGCGCCTTGCGAATGAAGGAGCCCGCATCGTTGACTGCCCGGGCGGCGGCCCGGCTTCCGTCCCAAGCTATGACCAGATGATCAATCGGTCCTGCGAAGGTCTTGTTTGGAAATATGACGGCTGGCCGGCCAGAACCGAAGATCACCGCTTCGGCAATGCTGCGCGTCTCTGGAACCTCCCCGTTACATTCGAGAACGGTCAGATCGAAAAAACGCGCTTCCGTTGCTGCCGTCTCATGCAGCAAGGGCAAGTTCGCTTTTATTTCCCGCGTAAAGAGAGCAACATTGGCGTTCGCTGCGAGGTTCGTAGCGGCTGCCATCAGCGTTGCCGCGCGATCGCGGCTCAATATTTCTGCCTGCTCGATCATCCTTGGCGTATCCAACAGCAAGGAAGACCATGCATTGGGGATGTGCGGAATCTCGATCCTTATCGCACACACGTCAAGATTTGCGCCGCAGGCCTGAGCAAAGGTTACAGCGTTCGAAACGATCAGTCCGGAGCTTGAATCGGGATAGGTTGCCAGCGGAAGAAAATATCGTGCAGTCATGTCTTACTCCTCCTCTTACGGATTGCTGCCGTTCAGAGTCTGTTTTCTCCTTTTTCGGCAGCTCCGGCATTGATGTAGCGCAAATGCCGCCACAAGCGCCTACTCGTTCGAAATGAAAGTGCTTCTCCATCTGACAAACGATCAACAGGGCGGCTAAGCGACCGATCTAGCCATGCACTCTTGAGACAGATCAATGCGGCGCCTGATGAAGCGGCTTTGATCAGGTCGTCAAAACAGATCAGGCGACGCCGCGTCTGGCGCGTAAGCCACGGCGGTGGAAGCGATCATGACCCCGAATACAGCGACCGGACCGATAGTCTTTCTCTCTAAAGCGCGCGACATATGGCTGCCGCTGATTGCGGCGCTCGGACTTTCTGCAGGGTTGATCTTTGCGCTATTGAAGGATCCCGCCAGTGCCCGGCTCGTATGGACGATTTTCACCCTGCCGGTCCTCGGAGCGCTGTTGTGGCAGACGTTCGGCTCTCTCCATCGCGGTGATTTCGGGCTGGACATCCTGGCAGCACTGTCGATGGCATTCGCCCTTTCATTCGGCGAACCCCTTGCCGCCAATGTCGTTGCTTTGATGTATGCCGGTGGCCAGATGCTGGAAGCATACGCGTCCCAGCGTGCTGCCCGCGAGATGACGGCATTGCTTGGCCGCGTCGCCCAAACCGCCTTTCGATACGAAGACGGCTGTCTGCAGGAGGTTCCGATTGCAGACATCAGGGCCGGCGACCGCCTTATGGTGCGTCAGGGCGAGGTTTTGCCGGTCGATGGAATCGTCGTCAGAGATCATGCTCTCCTCGATCAGTCTGCCTTGACGGGCGAAGCCCTCCCCAGAATGCATGGTATCGGTGACGAAGTTCTAAGCGGCAGCACCTCGGTCGGTGGCGTCTTTGATATCAAGGCAATTCGTTCGGCATCCGAAAGCACATACGCCGCGATCATCCGTCTTGTCGAAACCGCTCAGAAGAGCAGGGCGCCGATGGCTCGCCTCGCAGATCGCTACGGATTGGTATTTCTCGCCGTGAGCGTCTCTCTGGCTCTGGCGGCCTGGTTATTGTCCAATGACCCACGCCGGGCCCTTGCGGTTCTTGTCATCGCCACACCCTGTCCACTCATCCTCGCCGTCCCCGTCGCCATCATGTCGGGCATTTCCCGCTGCGCTGCCATCGGATGCCTCGTGAAAGATGGCGGAATTCTGGAAGCTTTGAGCCGCGTGCGCGTCGCCATTCTGGACAAGACGGGTACACTTACACGCGGTGCGGCGGCCATTGTCGCAATAAAAAATGCTAAGTGGATCGACGCGAACGAATTGCTGCGTCTCGCCGCATCGCTCGATCAGGCTTCTGGCCACGTCATGGCTACAGCACTCATTGCGGCCGCCCGTGAACGCGGCCTGAACCTTGTTCCGCCAGACAGTGTCACGGAATTCCCTGGAGTAGGGATCGAAGGAACTGTCGGCCGGCATCGCGTGATCGTCGGCGGCAGCGGTTTCGTGGAGCGCCGGGTGCTGCAGGGCAGTCCGCGGGCGTTTCTATCCGGTCGCCGTACGGGCGAAGTCGTGGTTGCGGTTGCAGTCGATGGCGTCGCGGCAGGACTGATCGTTATGGCAGATCCTGTGCGCCCGGAAGCCGTGACCGTACTTCGCAAACTGCGCGATGCGGGGATCGGAAGAATAATTCTGGCTTCGGGAGACAGGTCAGAGGTCACCAGAGATGTCGGCGAAGCACTTGGCATCGAGGAGATTCTTTGTGAGCAAAGCCCCGCTTCAAAGGTCGAATGCGTTCAATCCGCGCGGCGTTTCGGTCCCGTGATGATGGTTGGCGACGGTATTAATGATGCCCCCGCCCTTGCTGCCGCCGACGTCGGTGTCGCGCTGGGGGCGCGCGGAGCGGCCGCATCCTCGGAGGCCGCTGGCGTTGTTTTGCTCGTGGATCGTCTCGAACCTCTGGCTGACGCGCTGACCGCCGCCCAAAGGACAGTCGTCATTGCACGCCAGAGCGTTGTCGCGGGGCTCGGGCTTTCAATCGCCGGGATGATTGCAGCTGCCTTTGGATTTCTTCCGCCCCTGCAAGGTGCGTTGCTGCAAGAAGCAATCGATGTCGCAGTGATCCTCAACGCCTTGCGAGCATTGCGGCAACATTAAGCGATCATCATGTTCGACAATCATCAATAGGATTATCCAATGCAACGATCCGAAGGGCGACGAAGGATTCGGCAAGGTCCTTAAAAAAGCGCCGGTATGGTTGTGGTCATCAAAGACGGCGGATAATGGCATCTTCTGCCACCGGAACTCCTCGGCAGCACGTCGAGCTTGTGCGATCCAATGCTGCGTCAAGCCGTCCGGTTCCCTTCCGGTCTGCCTCGACTCCCGATCGATCTGCCGGGAGCCCCTGTATTCGGCGTTCTCCGAGCCTTTCAAGCCAGGGTCATGCCGCCGTCGGCATGAAGTTCGATCCCATTGACGAAGCTGCTCGCGTCGGAGGCGAGGAAGAGTGCGGCGCGCGCCAGTTCCTCCGGCCGTCCCATCCGCCCTGCCGGAATGATCGATGCCATGTGATGCTCGAATGCAGGACGTTCGGCCTCCGATACGCCGAGCTTGCCGAGGATTTCCGTTTCGACCGGCCCCGGGCTAAGTATGTTGACGCGGATGCGCCGTGCCTTGAATTCGATCGCCCAGTTTTTGGCGAAGGCTGCGACGGCGGCCTTCGATCCGGCGTAAACCGCGTGGTCCGGCAATACCTTTGTCGCCGCTAGCGAACTCGTGACGATGATGCTGCCGCCATCGCGGATCAGTGGTGCGATCGTCTGCACACCGAAGAACACGCCGCGCGTGTTGATGGCGAAATGCCGGTCGTAGTCTTCCGGAGTCACATTGTGGGACGCAGTGAGATTGATGACGCCGGCGTTGGCAATATAGATATCGAGGCCACCAAAATGGTTCTCCACCATGTCCACAACCTCGTGGTGATGTTCGAGGTCGGCGACGTCGCCCACGATGCCAATGGCATGATGACCGATGTCGCGCACCGCTTGGTCGACAACATCCTGGCGCCGGCCGGTGATGACGACCCTCGCGCCTTCCTCGGCAAAAAGCTTGGCGGTCGCCCTGCCGATGCCGCTATTTCCACCGGTGATAACGGCGACCTTGTCTTTTAGTTGTTGCATTGTTTATCTCCTTTCAACTGAGATTGAGATAAACGCCGGCACTGTCATCCATTAGATCATGGGCAGGCACATGATCTGTGCCGCGGAGTTGCAAATGCCGAACCTGCTGAACGAGACTTCTGGATTGATGGCCTTTGTGCGAACGGTGGAGGCCGGTTCCTTCAGTGCCGCGGCACGCAACCTCGATACGACGCCATCGGCGGTGTCGAAGAGCGTGGCGAGGCTTGAAAAGAAGATCGGCACGCGTCTCTTCTTGCGCTCCACCCGGGCCTTGACTTTGACACAGGATGGCCAGATTTTCTTTGAGCGCGTCGCACCGCTCTTGCGGGATCTGGATTCGAGCGACGAGGGGATCGGGGCCGATGCCGCACTCTCCGGCCGCCTGCGCGTTAGCATGCCAAGCGAGCTGGCGCCCCTGCTGCTGCCGCGGCTGTTTACAGGCTTTGCGGCCGACAATCCCAACTTACATCTCGATATCGGCCTTACTGACCGCTTCGTCGATCTGATCCGGGAGGATTATGACGTCGTGTTGCGCGCTGGCAATCCGACGCAAGACGATTTGATCGTCCGCCATCTGGCCGACCTGCCGATGGCGATCGTCGCATCTCCGGCTTTTCTTGAAACCTGGGGCAATCCGCTGTCTGTCGAACATCTGGCAGTCGTGCCCTTTGCCCGTTACGTGCTCGGGGGCTTGATCCAGCCTGTACGTCTGACAGACGGCAGCAGCTTTGTTCCCGCCGGTCGCGTAGATTGCGATTCAGGCGCCGCGCTCATCCAGGCGGCGCTCGCTGGGTTGGGTGCTGTCTATCTGCTGCGGTGTCTGGTGGCGAAGGAATTGCAAGCAGGTGCGCTTGTCACGGTTGCATCGGAGATCGCGCTTCCGAGCCTGCCATTCAATGCGCTGCACGCCTTCGGCCGCACCGTGCCTTCGCGCGTCAAACTGTTCGGCGACTTCCTAGCCCGTGAGGCGAGAGCCGTGGAAGCGATGTAAGTACAACGTACCATCTGCGACATCGATATCCCCGAGCAGGATCGATCCCCTCAAAACCAGCCGCCAGCGGCCTCGCGCATCGCTATGGGCAGCGTCTCCCAAGCCCTGATCAACTCGCCGATCGACCCGACCTCCATCTTGCGCATGACATTGGCGCGGTGCAACTTGACCGTGACCTCGCGTATCCCGAGGTCGAAGGCGATCTGCTTGTTGAGCCGCCCCCGCGCCACTTCACGCAGGATCTCGCGCTCGCGGTGCGTCAGCGTCTCCAGGCGTTCGATGTTGCGCCTGACAACCAGGGCGTTGGCCCGTCGCGACGCGTCGAGCGCAATGCCGGCGATCACCGCATCGAGCAGCGTCTGGTCGCGCACCGGCTTGGTGAGAAAATCAACGGCGCCTGCCTTCATCGCCTGCACGGTCATCGGAATATCGCCATGTCCAGTCAGGAAGATGATCGGCTTCGCATTGCCGCTCTCCGCCAGATGGTGCTGCAGGTGAAGGCCGTTCGCCCCAGGCATGCGTACGTCAAGGATCAGGCAGCCGGGGCTGTCCAGTATGTCGGCGTCGAGCACTTCACGGGTCGAGGCGAAGCTTACAGGCTGAAAGCCCGCCGAGAGGATCAGCTCCGACAAGGCCTCGCGCACGGCCGCATCGTCATCGACAATGACGACGATGGGTTCACATGTGTCATTCTTGTGATGCTGCGACAGCGGTGCCGATCTCCGGAGCGGCTGGTCAATTCTCATGTCACCCTCCATTTTTCGATTTCTGCAAAGCTTCCCCTATCGCGATGAGTAGGGCAGGCGCATCGAATGGCTTTCGAAAAAAGCCGTCGACGCCCTTGGCGCGGCGCTGGTCGGCGATCTCGTGACGGCCGGTGACCAGGAATACCGGTAGTTCCGGACGCGCCTTGTTGACGATGTCACGAAGCTCAAAGCCGTTCGTGCCCGGCATGCCAATATCAGTGATCAACAAATCCAGGTTCGACAGGCCGCGGGTCAGCAGATGCTCAGCCGACCGGAAACAGCAAGCTGCATAGCCGGCCGATTCCAGCAGCTCCTCCAGCGATTCGAGCAGCCTTGCATCGTCATCGACTACGGCGACGATCGGTCTTGTCTTCTCCATGCTCAATTTCCTCCTGCACGGCGCGAATGGGTGATCGGTATTCCCAATCGCTCTGCCATGCGCACCAGATCGGCAAGCGATGCTGCCGCCATTTTCTGCATTACATTCCTCCGATGGATTTGCAGTGTCACTTCGCTTATTCCAAGTTGGGATGCCGCCTGCTTGTTGAGCAGGCCGCTGACCACGAGCGGCAGCACGTCGCGTTCGCGTGGCGTCAGTTCGAGATAGCGTTGTCTCAGCATGTCGAGTTCAGCCCGCTCAGATCGCTTTCGCCGATCCTCGGAAATTGCCATATGCACCGCAGCCATAAGGTCTGCGTCGCTAAACGGTTTGGTGAGAAAATCCACTGCACCGTGCTTGATCGCCCGCACCGAAGAGGGGATGTCGCCATGGCCGGTAATGAAGACGATCGGCGGATGATCGCCCTCGGCGATCTGCCCCTGCAGTTCGAGGCCGTTGATATCGGGCAATTCAACGTCGAGTATCAGGCAGGCAGGTAGATCCGGTTTCTCGGCGTCCACATAATCACCGGCCGAACCGAATGCGATGGCGCGCATGCCGTGGGTCTCCAGGAGCTCGCCGAGCGCCTCCCGGATGCGTTCGTCATCGTCGACGATGAAAACAACATGGTCATCCGGGGTCATGGTGCCGCTTTCTCTACGATCGGTAAGGTAAAAATGAACCGCGAGCCATGCGGTTCATTTTTCTCGGCCCATAAACGCCCGCCATGCGCCTCGACGATCGAACGGCAGATGGCGAGACCCATGCCCATTCCGTTCTCTTTCGTCGTGAAGAACGGTTCGAAGATCTGATCCGGGAACTCGATGCCATTTCCCCGGTCGCCTATTTCGGTCTGCACCTCGCTGCCCACGCGATGGGCGCGCACATCGAGAGCTTTTTCCCCTGCGACAGCCTCCATTGCCTCCATGCCATTGCGCATGAGATTGACCAGGACCTGCTGAATCTGGATGCGGTCGACCGTAATAGGCGGAAGCTTGCCTTCCACGTCGATGTCGATCCGCGTGCGACGGCGCAAAGCCTCCCCTGCCACAAGGTTACACGCCTCGGTGATGACGCCGGAGAGCGAGAGGCTGATCCTATTCTCCACAGATTGCTTGAACAGCGCCCGGACACGGCCGACGACTTCCGCCGCCGAGTTGGCGTCGCGGATGACCCGTTCGGTCGTGATCTTGGCGCGCGCGACATTGACTGGCTCAGCCGATAGCCAGCGGTAGCACGCATGCGAATTGGCGACGATCGCCGCCAAGGGCTGATTCACCTCGTGGGCGATGGAGGCCGAAAGCTCCGCGAGGCTCGCGGCTTGGCTGGCGCGCGAAAGCCGCTCCTGCGCCAGGCGCAGCTCTTCCTGCATCCGCACCTCGCCATCGATATCCAGGCAGATGACGTTCCATTGCACGATTGTGCCGTCGTCCTTGCGCATCGGCGCGGCGCGCGTTTCCACCCAGATATATTCGCCGTCGAAGCGCCGCAGGCGGTGCTTCCTGAGATAGGGTTCGCCGGTCGCCAGGCAATGGGCATATTGCTCCTTGACGCCCGCGACATCGTCGGGATGGACCCCGGCATCGAGCGTGCCGTTCAGCCGCGATTTGGCCTTCCCATCCAGTTCCTCCAGCTCATAGCCAAGGAACTCGCGCAGTTGCTGGCTGCGATAGACTGGTTCGCCGTTCGGCGCAGCACAATCGATCATCGCCGGCAGTGTTTCCACCAGTTGCCAAAGGAAGCGTTCTCTCTCGCGCAATGCCGCCTGCGCGCGCATCTCGTCCTCAATGTCGATCGAAGCAATGTACCATTGCACGATTGTGCCATCTGCATCGCGCAGAGGCTGGGCGCGCGCCTCTATCCAGCGATAGACGCCCTGCTTGTTGCGCCGGCGAAACCGGTTCACGAAAGGCTGCCCGGTCGCAAAGCCATCCGATGCCCTTTGAAACATTGTTGGATAGTCGTCGGGGTGAGCCACGTCTCGGGCCAGCGCATCGAAGTCTTTAATGTCTGCCGTCGGAAAACCAACGTCGTCGAGATATCGCTTGCTGGTGTAGGTCATCTCGCCTGAAGCGGCGAAACTCAGGATATTGAAGGGCATGGCATCGATCATTTGCTCCAACTGCCGCTTGCTGCTCTTCAGCGCCTCTTCGGCCTGCACCTGATCGTCGATGTCGACAGACACCTGATACCAGTGAACGATCGCTCCATCTTGATCGCGCAGAGGCTGCGCGCGCGCCTCTATCCAGCGATAGTTGCCATCTTTCCAACGCCGCCGATACCGCATCATGAAGGCGTCGCCAGTTTTAAGGCAGTTGGCCGACGCTCGCAGCACCTCGGGGGCGTCTTCGGGATGAACCAGCTTTTGCGCCACCCGGACGGTATCTTCGAAGTTCGCCTTGGAAAGGCCGAGATCCTCCAAAGATCGCTTGTTGACGTAGGCCAGCTCGCCAGCAGGCGTCCAGCTCCAGATGTGGACTGGCAAGGCGTCCACAAGCTGCGAGAGCTCCCGCTCCCGGTCGCGCAAGGCCTCCAGCGCGCGCACCTCATCATCGATGTCGATGGAGATAGCGTACCATTGCAAGATCTTCCCGCCTTCGTCTCGCAGTGGTTCCGCCCGGCCGTCAACCCAGCGATACACGCCGTCGGCGCGACGCATGCGGTATTTCATCGAGTATGGTTCGCCTGTGGCGACGGCGTTGCGCACCGCTTGTAACAGGCCATTCGCATCATCTGGATGGACAAGAGTCTCAATGTTTGTCACGAGCTGGCTTGTGCCTGGCCTGCTCAACTGTTGCAGATCAAACCCGAAAAAATCCACCAGGCGCTTGTTGAAGAAGGTCGGCTCGCCTTCGGGCGTCAGCCGTCTGATGTGGACTGGGACCATGTTCACGATCTGCGAAAGCTCTCGCTCTCGGTCGCGCAGGGCTTCCACACTCTGGCGTAATGTCAGCAACGCGAGTTGGTGCTGCCGGGATATGGCGGCCACAACCAGGGCCGAAAATGCCGAGATCGCCAGGAAGAGTTGCAGCATGATCTGGTTGTGGCGCTGATCCTCGGCATTTCCGGCGAACTGGCTGGCGCCGGATATCGTGAAGATCGCGGTTATGAGCGCGAGGAGGGCGAGGGTAACGGCAGCCCCCTTGAACTCAAAGCGCACCGCGGCCCAAAGCAGCGGCGGCATGATGATATATGCGAAAGGCAGGTAGCCGCCGAGCGAAAGGGCCGCGACGCCGAGAAGGATAAGTCCCACGGCACACGCTTCTATCCATCGCGCAGCCGTTAGCTCGGCCTTGCCGTTCCAGTTCTGGATCACGACCAGCGCGAGTGGCGCGACGATCAGGACCCCAGTGGCATCCCCGATCCACCAGAGAGGCCAGGCTCCCAAGAAAGTTTGCGAAAATATGCCGAACCACGCAAGCGTCGCACTTCCGATCGTCGCGCTGACCACTGGGGCAACTCCAGCGCCCAATACGACGAATACAAGAACTTCCCGCAAGGTTTCCAGCCGCGCCGGCCCACCCAAAGTCCGGTTTACGAGCCACGCCCCGACCGTGGCTCCGAGCGCGTTGCCGGCATAAATCAGGATGGCGGCAGGCAGCGGGCTTTGGAACCACAAGACGTTGCCGAACAGCTCGCCGAGGCAGCCGACCAGCACCCACCATGGCCAGCTCTGTTTGGGTGCGAGGATAAGGGTTGCAATGAAAAGCCCGCTCGGAGGCCATATGGAAATGCCTGTTCCGGGTACGATCGCAAGTGCCTGTGCGAAGCCGCAACCCAGGACATAGGCCGCAAAAAATAAACCCAGGTGCAGGAGTTGAGGGCGGTAAGACCAGACGCGCGTCATCGGCGGCTCCTGCAGGGAAAACGAAACCTGGGCGGCGCCAGCATATCGAATGGCTAGTCTCGATAGCAGCGTCAGCGATCCCGTTTCGTACACTATTCGCGCCGCTGCACGGCCGCAACTTATGGAAATCCATGTACTGGCGGCGATGCCGTCGCTTGGCCGCCCCTGGTGGAAAACTGTCAATCCTCGACAGTATCCGACATCCGCTTGGATGGTTCCGGTCTCAGTCCAAAAGCCGCAAGGACGTGGAATCCTCGTTGAAGTCCGTCGACCGGCTGACCTCGTTCCACTGGAGCGCGGCCCTCGATCGGACCACGTCGTTCTGGGCAATTCGCGCCAGCGCGTCGCTTCCGAGGACGAGCTCTTCCGGCAGATCGTCCCGGCGGGAAAGATCGAAGATGACGGCGGCCACCTTGTCGGGGTCGCCGGGCTCGGTGCCGGCATAGCCCTCCGTCATCTTCATGATCGCGCCGATGGTCGATTCGTATTCCGGCAGCAGCGGCGGGACATGAGCGCGGGCGACCCGTGTCCAATTCGTGCGGATGCTGCCTGGCTCGACGGCGATGGCCTTGACGCCGAACGGCTTGACCTCCTTGGCGAGCGAAGCGGTGAAACCGCTCACCGCCCATTTGGCGGCACCATAGGCGGTGGAACCGGGACTGCCGAAGCGCGCCGAGCTGGACGAAATGTTGATGATATGTCCTGATTTCTGCTGGCGCATTACGGGCAGTGCTGCGCGCGTCAGGTTGACCACGCCGTAGAAATTGGTGTCGATCTCCGCCTTGAAATCATCTTCAGAGACCTGTTCGAAAGGGCTGAGATGCGCATAGCCGGCGTTGTTCAGCAGCACGTCGAGGTATCCGAACGTTCCATCGCGGTTGCGACTGCGCCGCGCGATGCCGACATGTCCGTCACATCGAGTTCAATGAGGGCTACCTGCTTGCCGTAGCGGCGCGCAAGGTCGAGGAGGCGGTTGACGTTACGGGCGGTCGCGACAAGGTTGTCGCCGCGCGCGAGCACGAGTTCGGCCGTACTACGGCCGATCCCGCTGGCGCTGCCGGTTATGAGCCAGGTCTTCGGCATGTTGGATCTCCTACAAAACGGCGACGATGGAAAGGGCGGGAATGGAAATGGCGCGACTTGCCGCGCCAAGCACGGACAGGATGCGAAGCACGGCGGTCTGCTCCGCATCCCGCCTGGATCAGGCCTTGAGGAAGGCGAGCAGGTCGGCGTTGACCTGGTCCTGATGCGTGGCGGTAATGCCGTGCGGCGGGGATAGTAGATGTCCTTGGCACCCTTGATCAGCCGGGCAGACTTGACGGCGGAATCCTTGACCGGCACGATCTGGTCGTCCTCCCCGTGCAGGACGAGTGTCGGCACATCGAACTTCTTCAGATCTTCGGTGAAGTCGGTTTCTGAGAATGCCTTGACGCATTCATAGGCGTTCAGGAGACCCGCCTGCATGCTCCAGAGCCAGAATTGGTCGAGCGTGCCCTGGGAAACATTCGAGCCGGGTCGATTGGCGCCGTAGAATTGAAGGGCAAGGTCACGGTAAAATTGCGAGCGATCCTTGACGAGGCCAGCGCGAATCGCGTCGAACGCCTCGATCGGCAGGCCTTCCGGATTCGTCGCCGATTTCACCATGACCGGCGGCACGGCGGCGATGAGGACGGCCTTGGCAACGCGCTTCGTACCGTGCCGGCCGATATAGCGGGCGACCTCGCCGCCGCCGGTGGAGTGACCGACCAGTGTTGCGTCCCTGAGGTCCAGCGCCTCGATAACGGCCGCCAGATCGTCGGCGTATCCGTTCATGTCGTTTTCCGACGTCGGCTGGCTGGAGCGTCCATGGCCGCGGCGATCGTGCGCCACGACGCGGAAGCCGTGCTGGGCGAGGAAGAGCATCTGACCGTCCCACGCATCGGAGTTCAGCGGCCAGCCGTGCGAGAAGGTGACGACCGGTCCGGTGCCCCAGTCCTTGTAATAGATTTCTGTGCCGTCCTTGGTGGTGATCGTGCTCATGGCTTGCTTTCCGTGATTGATGGTGGCGGGGAGAGGCTGCATTGGAGTCTTTGCGGCGGCAACTGCGGGCAAGCCCGCTGCAATACCGGCGGTGAGGCTGCCGAGCAGGGCGTCGCGGCGTGAGACGCCGACAGCTGGTGGTTCTGAAATGTCCTGCATGTTTTATCCTTCACGATGATTGAAATGCGAACGAGGATGGAGACTGCCGGCCCGGAAAATATGGGCCGAAAGCATCTGTGGACTGTGGGGAAGTTCAGCTGATCGCATCGAACGACCAGGGCGTTTGTGCCGGCGGGCGACCAGACGCCAGCACGTGACCTTTTGCGGGCGATCCCATTTTCGGCTGGTCGTTGGTTGAATCAGTCCTGAAAGCCGACGCCGGCCGAGCGACTTCAGGAACCGGGCCCGCAGTTTCGTTTTGGGGGGAACTTCTGCGGACGGACAATGCGGCCGTTCACCGGGCGGATGCCGCTTCTTCGATAAGAGCGGCGACTTCGCCGGAACGGGAGACCATGAGCGCGTGCGAGGCCCCATCGACCACGACGGTCTTTGCGGCGTGTGCCCGCTCGGCCATGAATTGCATGACTGCTGGCGGAATGTTGCGGTCGGCAGACCCGTAGATCATGTAGGAGGGCAGCAGCTTCCAAGAGGCGGCGCCGGAGGGCTCGACGAGCGCGGCCTGGGCGACCGGACGCTGCGCCGAAGCCATCAGCGCCGCCTTGTCATCTGAAACGTCGGCAGCGAACTGGAGATGAAATTAGGATGGCTGGATGTAGAGGTCCTGCGTGCCATCGGGCAGCATCACGGGTGCGAGCGCACTGGCAAGCGTACTGCCCGGGAATTTGCCGGACAGGGTGAGGCTGGATTCGCCGGTATCCGGCATGAAACCCGCGACATAGACCAGGGCCTTCACGTTCGGATTGCCGTTTGCGGCTTCGGTGATGACCGGTCCGCCATAGGAGTGGCCGACCAGAACCACCGGTCCGTGGATGGCGCGAACGACCGCCGCGACAGATGCCGCATCGGACGCGACGCTGCGAAGCGGGTTGGCTGCCGCGATCGCCACGTAGCCATCCTTGGTCAGGCGGGCGATCACAGCATCCCAGCTCGACGATTCGGCAAAGGCGCCATGAACGAGAACGATTGTCGGCTTGAGATCGTCATCTTGGGACTGCGCGCTTGCGACAGTCAGCGTTGCGATCGCGGCGCCAAGCGCCAAGGTCTTGATAATACTGAGCATCTGCTTTCTCCTAACGCCGCGGTTGCTTGTGCCGGGAGAATGCTCGGGTTTGCGGTCGCAAACCATCCTACGTGGGACGGGCCCGTCCACTGCCGAAGTATAGGAGGAGGTGGCCCAAACGGGTGAGAAACATGATCGATCGGCAAGGCTCAGCTCCATCAGATGTTAACCGGAGCGCCTTCCGGCCAGATGGATGATCCGCGCTGCCGTGGATAGTTGGTGATCCGGGCGACCCGCGTGGCTTCGACCCGATCGCAACCAATCCACGGAGAGCAGGATGACCAGACGTTTGAACATATTGGCTAGGAAGAATGACGGCATCGATGGCCTCGTCGCCGTCGAGGCCTGGATTGCCAAGAGCTTCGATCCCAAACTAATGGAGCTCGTCAAGGTGCGCGTGTCGCAGATCAACGGCTGTGTCCATTGCCTGCACATGCATCGTCAGGACGCGCTGAAGCAGGGCGAGACGGAAGAGCGTATGCTTCTTCTGAGCGCCTGGCGTGAATCGCAGCTCTACAGCGACCGTGAGCGCGCAGCACTCGCCTGGGCCGAGTCGCTGACCAATATCGCCGAGAGCCGTGCGCGCGATGCAGATTATGAAGTTGCCCACAGCGTCTTTTCGGAAGACGAACTCCTGGTCCTCTCTATCGGCATCGCCATGATCAATGCCTGGAACCGGCTTGCGATCGGCTTTCGACTGCAGCATCCGGCAGACCACAAGCGCGCCGCTTGATCGCCGAGCAGACGCGAACGCGTCGGGCGGATGAATCCGCCCCAAAAGGTCCAATGCAACGCGTCTGCTCCTTCATGCCAGCCACTTCACTAAATCTCCGCTGCGGCATAGGCAACCCTATCCTCACGTATGGCCATTCCTCTTCCTTGGCAGGATCGACCGCCAAACGTGCCTCAACATAAATTCGCGCCGTGGCTTTGTAACCGACACGTTTCAATCACGCGAAAACAGGAGCGCATCATGCCGCAGACAGAAACAAAACCCCGTTCGATTGCTAACCAGGAGACCAACATGAGCTTGGACAACAACTCACAACTCGGTAGAAGAGGACCCGACGAGTTGGTCCCGTCGCGCTACGCGGTGCAGGTCGGCGAGATTGACGTTCTGGTGGTCAGCGATGGGGTGCTACCGCTGCCTACTGAAATGCTGGGGCATAACGCTGATCCAGCCGTCCGGGCGGCCTGGCTGGGCGAGATGTTCTTGCCAGCGGATGCCTTCGACTGGTCGCTCAACGTCGCCTTGGTGCGTAGCGGCGATCGGACCATCCTGATCGACGCAGGGCTTGGACTGGATCCGAATTTGAACCTCCCCCGGGCTGGCCAGTTGGTCAGGCGATTGGACTCGGCCGGCATTGATCTTGGGTCTGTGACCGATATTGTGCTTACCCATTTGCACATGGACCATATCGGCGGTCTCCTCGTCGAAGGTGTGAAGGACCGGCTGCGGCCGGATCTGCAGATTCACGTGGCAGCCACCGAAGTCACGTTTTGGGAAGCGCCCGACTTTACCCACGTCCACATGCCGCAGGGATTCCCGGACGCTCTTAAGGCAACCGCCAAGCGGTTCATGGCAGAATACCGCAGCCATCTGCGGCAGTTCGATGAGCAACATGAGGTGGCACCAGGCGTGGTCGTCCAGCGCACAGGTGGCCATACGCCCGGACACAGCGTCGTTCGTCTGGCATCCGGCGGCGACCGGCTGACATTTGCTGGCGATGCCGTTTTTGCGGTCGGCTTCGATCACCCCGACTGGTTCAACGGTTTCGAGCACGATCCCGAGGAGGCGGCACGCGTTCGCGTCCGACTTCTGACGGAGCTGGCGCGGACTGGCGAACAGCTTGTCGCCACTCACCTGCCGTTCCCGTCCGTTGGCCGGGTGGCAATCGACGGCGATGCGTTTCGCTGGGTTCCGATCTTCTGGGACTACTGACCGCTTATTGGTTCAGCGTGCGGCTCTGCCGACAGATCCACGGCTTCGAAAGGCCAGCCTGGACCAAGGTGACCACCTTCGAAAACGAACAACAGCGGCGCGCCGAGCGGCCGCGTATGGAGAAGCTCATGAAAATCGTCATCATTGGCGGAACCGGCCTGATCGGTTCAAAGACAGCCGACCGCATTCGCAAGCAAGGCCATGAAGTTATTGCCGCCGCTCCGAACACCGGCGTCAACACGATCACCGGCGAAGGGCTCGCCGAGGCGCTCGCCGGGGCCTCGGTCGTTATCGACCTCGCAAACTCGCCGTCCTTCGAGGACAAGGCTGTGCTCGAATTCTTTGAGACATCGGGGCGCAATCTGGCGGCGGCGGAAAAGGCCGCCGGCGTAAAGCACCACATCGCGCTTTCTATCATCGGCGTTGATCGCCTGCCCGACAGCGGCTACATGCGCGCCAAGGTCGCTCAGGAAAAGATCATCAGGGATGCCGGCATTCCCTATACGATCGTCCACTCGACGCAGTTCATGGAATTCCTCGGCGGCATCGCCCAGTCGGGCACCGTCGGCGATACGACCCGCCTGTCGACGGGCTTTATGCAGCCGATTGCCGCCGATGACGTCGCAGATTTCGTGGCGGATGCGGCCCTTGCGGCGCCGGTGAACGGCATCATCGAGATTTCAGGCCCGGAGCGTGCCCGGCTTTGCGATTTCGTCGCCCGTTACCTGAAGGCGATGGGCGACCCCCGCAAGGTCGTCGCCGATCCGCAATCCCACTATTTCGGCACCAAGCTGGAGGACGGCTCGCTCGTCTCCGACAACAATCCCCGTATCGGTCGCATTACCTTCGAGCAGTGGTTTGAAACCTCGGCGCGGAAATGACCGAAAACCGATGCGCCGCATGAGGCGGCGCACCTTCCGACCTCACGAATGGAGTTTCGCTATGATCAAGTTAATCCTCACTGCCTTTACCATGACGGCTCTCTTGTCCGCTGCCGCCGCTGCCGGCGATGCCGGTAGCAAGGATGCTAAGGTCACGCTGGTTTACGAACACGAATTGCCGAATGTTACGGGCAAGAGCATGAAAGGCGTTCTTGTCGAATACGGTCCCGGAGGCTTCTCCTCGGCCCACACGCATCCCAACTCGGCCTTCATTTATGCGACGGTGCTGGAAGGGGCGATCCGCAGCCAGGTCAACGACGGTCCCGTCAAGGTCTACAAGGCGGGCGAAAGCTTCTCCGAAATGCCGGGCGATCGCCATGGTGTCAGCGAAAATGACAGCAAGACCAAGCCTGCCAGGCTGCTGGCTGTTTTCGTCGTCGACAGCGGCGAAAAGGAACTGACGTTCCCGATCAACAAATAGGCGAAAGGGCCAACGGCCGTCTGCGGCATTTGGCCCCTTTCCCAATCGTTAAAAAATTACCGCTGGTGAGCTCGGCCATGTTCGGCGAAGACCATTTCCTGCCGCTCGTCCTGATCAATATTCTGGGGATTGCCGGCATTCTCGTATGGCACATTCAGGGGCGTAGCCGTCCGACCGGGCGCCTGATCGTGCAAATTCTGTTCTTCGCCACGATGAGCCTGGTGCTCGGGCTGGGCAGAATTTCGCCTTACAGGCTCGACCAGGCCGAGCTCCAGGGCGCCGGCGTCTTGATTGCCAAATCCGCGAGGATCCTCTGGTGGACCCATCTTGCCTGGACGGTCATCGGCTTCGTACACATCTATATCGGCCTCAACCGCAAGCCGCGGGAGGCACATCTCCTGCAGGATCTGGTCGTCGCCGTCGTTTATCTCGGCGTGGCGCTGTCGATCATCGGCTTCGTCTTCGGAGCACCAATAGCCCCTTTGGTTGCTACCTCGGGCGTGGTCGCCGTCATCATCGGCCTGGCGCTGCAGAATACGCTTGCCGACCTCTTTTCGGGGATCGCGCTCACGCTCGGGCGGGCCTATGTCATTGGCGACTGGATCCGGCTCAGCGATGGCACGGAAGGGCGCGTCGCCGAAACCAACTGGCGCTCGACGAATCTGCTGACCAGCGCGCACAATGTGGTGGTGGTACCCAACAGCGTCCTGGCGAAGCAAGGGGTGACTAATCTCAGCCGTCCTGACGAAACGCACTGGATTGCGTTTGCCGTCCACATTGCCGCCACCCACGCGCCATGCGTCGTTGAAGAGGTCATGCTGGGTATTCTGCAGAACTGCGAGCGAATCGTTAAGTTTCCGCCGCCGGCCATCGCGCTCAAAGCGATCGATGCGATGGCGATCGAGGTCGAGCTGCAGTTCTGGGTGGCGAGCCCGGCGAGCCGGCTGCCGGCCAAAAACGAGGTCATTGATCTTGTCTACCGCGGTTGCAGGACGAACGGCCTTTCTCTGGCAATGCCGCCCGAGAGCGTGCTCTGGGGGCCAGCCGTTAAAGGCGGTGAGCCTGCAGCTATCCCAAGGCCGCTATCAAGCACTGCGCGCGACTGTGAATGATCAGCCATGAGCATCGAAAGGAGGCGCAGAACGGACGAGCTTGAGCGGCAACTGCGCTCCGCGGTGGCTGAGAATGTCAATCTGCAATCGGAGCTGGCGATTGCGCTGGAACGCCAGACCGTCACTGCGCAAATTCTCAACGTCATATCCATGTCGCGAACCGACGTGCAACTGGTTTTCGACGTCATTTCCGAGAGTTCGCGGCGGCTGCTCGGCGGTCAAACGGCGCTGGTGACGCGCGTCGTAGATGGCATGCTTCATCTGGCGGCATGCACGGCGGGAAGCCGGGCAAGCCACGAGGAGATCCAGGCTTCATTTCCTGCTCCGCTGACATCGTCGGGGATTCACAGCCGGGCCGCAATGAACTCGGCCATGGCGTTCCGCTCCGATATCGAAACCGAACCCGGCGTCCCTCAAGCCGTCAAGGAGATGGCGCGCGTCAGGGGATACCGAAGCATTATCGTGGTGCCCATGCTTCGCGAGGGCATCGCTATCGGCACGATTGGTGTTTCGCGCGCCGAGCCGGGGACCTTCAGCGATAGCCAGATCAGCCTTCTCAACACGTTCGCCGATCAGGCCGTAATCGCGATCGAGAACGCCCGGCTGTTCAAAGATGTCCAAGCGCGAACCACGCTGCTCGCCAAGTCTCTCGACGATCTGCGCGCTGCACAGGACCGACTGGTGCAGACCGAAAAACTGGCCTCGCTCGGTCAGCTTACTGCCGGTATCGCGCACGAGATCAAGAATCCACTCAACTTCGTCAACAATTTCGCGGCCCTGTCAGTCGAATTGACGGATGAGTTGAATGAAGCGCTGGCGCTGATCGCGCTCCCGCACGATATTCGCGACGAACTCAACGAAGTACGCGGCCTGTTGAAGGACAATCTGCAAAAGATTGTGCAGCACGGCAAGAGAGCCGATTCCATCGTCAAGAACATGCTCTTGCATTCGCGCGGAGGCGGCGGCGAACACCGGCGGACGGACGTGAATGCACTGGTCGAAGAGAGCCTCAACCTCGCTTATCACGGCGTGCGCGCTGAGAAGCCGCAGTTCAACATGACCCTCAGACGCGAGCTCGATCCCGACGCCGGCGTCGCTGACATGTTCCCGCAGGAGATCACACGCGTGCTGCTGAACCTGATATCCAATGGCTTCTATGCCACAGCCAAGCGAAGCGGCGATAACAGGCTCGGCGTTGAACCCGAACTCAGCGTCAGCACACGCAACCGTGGCGAACACGTCGAAATCCGAATCCGCGACAACGGAGTAGGCATTCCGCCAGAGGTCAAGGAAAAGATATTCAATCCATTCTTCACGACCAAGCCGCCTGGCGAAGGCACCGGCCTCGGGCTCTCCATGAGCCACGACATCATCGTGAAGCAGCACGGCGGCAGGATCGATGTCGACACCGAGCCCGGTGCGTTTACCGAGTTCACCATCTTGCTGCCGCGAAAGCAATGTTTCGCACAATCGGAGAAGGAGCCATGACTCTATTGGTTCTCGTGGTGGATGACGAAGCGGACGTCGAAGTCTTGTTCCGCCAGCAGTTCCGCCGCGATCTTCGCGCCCGGCGCTTCGAGATGGATTTTGCCGCCTCGGCAGCGCAGGCTCTGAGGCGCGTTGCCGACACTGGCGAGCAAACGCTGATTTTGATTTTCTCCGACATTAACATGCCCGGGATGAATGGTCTCGACATGCTGCCGGAAATGCGCGCACGAAAGCCGGATGTTCCTGTCATCATGATCACTGCCTATGGAGATGCCGAGACACGAAGGACTGCGCTGGATAGAGGCGCGGAGGGCCTGCTGACCAAGCCGATCGACTTCGACCAGTTACGCCAGGTCGTCGAGACGAGACTGGGACCGGCCACATGACTACAACCGTTCTCGTGGTCGATGACGAGCCAGACCTGGAGACGCTTATTCTGCGTAAATTCCGAAAGCAGGTTCGCGACGGAGGCATCAGTTTCCTGTTTGCGCATGACGGTGTTGATGCGCTTCAGGCGATCGAGCAGCATCCCCATGTCGATCTTGTGGTCATGGACATCAACATGCCGCGCATGGATGGCCTCTCACTGTTGGAAAAATTGCAGGAGCGAGAGGACAAGAAGTCGGCCATCATCGTCTCGGCCTACAGTGATATGAGTAATATACGCACCGCGATGAATCGCGGTGCATTCGACTTCCTAACCAAACCGATCGATTTCGCCGATCTGGAAGCGACGATCCTGAAGACCATCCGTCACGTCGAGGTCTTGCGCGAGGCACGCCGCCGCCAGGCGGAAGCGGAGCGCGCGCATGCGTCGTTGTTGCGATATTTTTCGCCCGAACTTGCCAAGCGCCTTGCCGTCGGCGGTGATGACGATGACATGCAGGTACGCTGGCGCGACATCGCCGTTATCTTCACGGACATCACGGGCTTTACCTCGTTCGTCGAGACAGCCGTCCCCGGGGTGCTGGCGGAGTTGCTTAACGAGTATGTCGGCGGTCTGACGGATGTCGTCTTCGCGCACGAAGGAACGGTGGCCAAAGTGATCGGAGATGCCATTCAGGTGCTGTTCAATGCACCTGGCGACCAGGCCGACTATGCGACCCGCGCAATCGCCTGCGCACAAGCGCTCGACCAACGGGCAGAAGCGTTTCGCGAGCGCTGGAAACAGAAAGGCGTTGACTTCGGGACCACTCGTATCGGCGTTCACGCAGGCCCCGCACTGGTCGGCAACTTCGGCGGTGATCGCTTCTTCGATTTCACCGCCTACGGCGACACAATCAACATCGCCGCGAGGCTAGAAGCGGCGAACAAGACGCTGGGTACGCGGATTTGCGTCAGCGACAGTGTCGCGAGCGGGGCAAGGAAATTCAGTGGGCGACCGATCGGCGATCTTGTCCTGCGCGGACGCAGCGAGCCCTTGCGCGCCCACGAGCCCTTGTCGGCTACGCAGTTCCATGCGCCGGTCACGGAGCAGTATATGACAGCCTTTACCAAGCTCGAGCATGATTGCGCCGCCGCCATGTCGGCTTTCGCCGCGCTGGTTGGCACGCACTCCGATGATCCGCTCGCCAGTTATCATCTGAGGCGGCTGCTCAACGGCGCCAAAGGCATTCGTATACAGGTGGGATGATGATTGAGCGTGAGGTTCACGAGTCTGCCGCAAGCGGTAATCCGTCGGCCGATCGTTGCCGCTTCGCAATTGCATGAAGATGATCTGCGTGTCTGGACGTCTTTTGCATGCCTGGGCGCAAGGTGGTCTCCTTTGGAATCCCGTGGTTCTTCCGCGATTAAGGTCATCGGCAAAGGCGCCTCGGTTTGGCCTTGGCCCCGCACCCTCTAGCGGTTCGATCCCGCTTATCCTTGGTGCGTTCGCTGAAAACCGGTTTTACGGCCACGTGGCATGATTTCTTCTCCCGTTGATACGGATCAATGCGGCTCGAGCGGGGTTTCGCAGAATGCACGACTGTCTCTTACAAAGGATCAGACCATGCTCAGGGCAAAACGCGACAGCCTTGGAGGTGAACCCGGTAAGGCAATTCCCTCGCTCGGCGAAATCGAGGGGCGGATGATGATCCTCGAGCTCGTCGCAGTGACGGCGCTCACGCGTCTTCTTCGCTTTCACGATCCGCAAGAGCGATCTGCCTTGGTGGAAGCACTGCGGCATGCCGTCGACCGTAAGTGCCGCGATGCCAAGCTGAGTGGATCCGATATCTCCTCGGCCGAAAAATATGCTGAGGAATTGCTGAAGAGCGCGCAGGAGCAGGCCGACGAACTCGATGCAATTCGCGATGCGTCGAGATAAAATGGAGGCCGACTTGCGGCCAGGCTCCGGACATCATGACAGCAAGGGAGCGCACCAATGACCATCGATCCAAGTTGCTCACGGACTGGCGAGGCATTGCTGGCCGCGGCAGGATGTCCCGTGCCGCATCACTGCGACTGCGACCTTACGCTCGACAGGATAGCCGTCGATCGATGGGAAATTTCACTCCGCTCGCTCCGCGCCGATGCCTGGGTTCGTAAGGAACTCAGCGAACCTCTCGGTCATTGTCTCGGTGGCAGCATCATCGTCGACGTCTTGAGCGCGGATCGATTCATCAAAAACGCGCGCGCTCAAGGCTTTCGCATCGAGTTCGTGGGGCTTGGCGGCAAAGATCTCCTGTAAGCCAAGGCTCAGCGATGTCAGCGGATAGAGCAACCGACGCTATCCCCTTCTGTTTTGACGGCCAGTTTTCATGGCGCAGGCCCAAGGTCTAATGGCATAGGAGAACCGGTACTTCGAGGCCGTTAAGCAGCGATCGTGTCACGCCCCCCAGTATGAGTTCGCGGAGTCTCGAATGGCCAAAGCCTCCGGTGATCAGCAAGTCTGCCCGCGATTGAGCGGCAACGGATTGAATTTTGGTGGCTACGGGGTCCCCTTGTGATTGCGCATCGACGATCTCGATAGCAAGTCCGGCACCGCGGATGACTGCTGCAAAGCGATCGCGAAGATCGGCGTCAATCGCCTTGTCGTCCGTAATCGAGATGAGCACAGCTCTGGACGCCTTGTCCAAGAACACGCGGGCCCCGGTCAACGCCCGCGCCAATGTGGCGCTGCCGTCCCAGGCGACTGCGACCGTATCTATTCGTCCGCAACAATTGTCCGTCGGCAGCAACAGGAGGGGTCTCCCGCTCTCGAATAAAACGCGTTCGATGACAGAACTGGCTAGTGGCGAGGTTTCCATGATCGAAAGGTTGTAGATACGCGAGATCTCGGCAATTCTGTCGCCGATGAGCGGCTCCGGGGCCTCAAATGATGAAATCGCCACTGCCTGGTCGGCCTTATCAGCATAATCTCGGACGGTTTCGATCAATGCCGCAGCACATTTGCGGCTGGAGCGTTCTGCGTCAGCGCTCATTTTTCCGACATCGATCACCGGCGGAAATGGCGGAGACACCCTCGGTATCTTGACCTCGAACACGCTGACATGAAGCTGCGCGTCCTGGTGCCGTGCAAAGTCGATTCCATTCTGGATCAAGGCAAAGGAGCTCGGGTCTGGATAGGTGAGCAAAGGCAGGTGGAATTGTACTCTCATGACGAATCTCCTCATCTCAGCTGCAGGCTGCAATGTCTACCCGGCGGGCTCTCCTCGCGTTGATCTTGCGCAAATGACGTTGGCCAAGATCAAGATCGCTCCGTCCACCAACCCGGGCCCCGCCCTGGCTTTTCTCGTTTGTACACCGGTTATGGAGGGTGGGGTGAGAGCGCCGTTTGGCCGGCATCCTGCCGATGACCTGGCGGTGAGAGTCCCGTGCGTTTGCTCCGGTGATGGGGACCGTCAACTGAACAGCAAGACGCCGAAAGGCTCCAATCCCGATCAGCCGAAAGAACGGCTCCTCAACCAGCGCCCTTGCGGCACGGACGATCCTTTGCGGGGCTTCAGGGAGCGACCGAACTGGCGGCGATGTCCTCGATCGTTCGCAAGGCCTCGCCGTGGGCGATCGTCGCTGTCTCATCTGCAATCTTTGCCGCAACGGCAAAGATGCGGCTGGTTTCGCGCGCGTAGTCCGTGATCATTTGTGCTGAGAAATCATTGATAAGGTCCGATGCTTCACGTGCGGCCTGCGGGTTTGTGAGGGCACCGACGAATGTGACGTCCTTGCCAATGCGATCGAGCAAGAATGAGAGGCCCTCGATCTGATATCGAAGCGCCGCGCCAGCAAACTCCGCTTGAAACTTCGTGCCTGCCAGAACGGCAGCGCCGAAGGGGCTGAATTGCAAAAATGGAAGTGGCATCTGCAGACTGGTCATGTGCTGCCTCCTCGGTTTTTCTATTGGTTGAGCTAACGATATCTCTTTCTGTTCGTCCTTGATCTCGCTCAAGGCGGATTGGCAAATGGAAGCCGTTTGAGGCCTCCTGTGCTTGCATCCCGTATGGTTCACCTCCTGCCGCATGTGGATCGTCAATCCCGATGCGCACCTGTTTCAGTCCCGCATGGCAAGATGAGGTCGCCAGCTGCCTGATCACCAGGTTTCGGCTTGGCGCAGGTTCCCGCAATCAAGACGGATCGCTCTCGATTGCGGCCCGAGGACGATGATTGTTCGAGATCCGGCCCAGCAGATTGATATCAACAGCACGAACGAACGGAGTATCGACCGCCATCTGCGACAGCGCAAGAAGCACTTTCTTGAAGGCGTCACGATCTGCGGCCGGGATGTGACGGAAAGCCTTGCAACAGCCGGTCGATGCAGGTGGCTTTGATCAGATCGTCTGCCCGGCCGTCATCAAGGGGCAGCAGGGCCATGGCGATCTCACTCTCTGCACAGCCGCAATCTCGTCAGCCCCGATACGACGGCCGCCCCGAATGCGGCATCAGTCGAAAGTCCTGCAAGAAGTTCGAGACCATTAGCGACCTTGACCATCGGCTGGAGGACATATCCGTCGATCTGGTCGGCAAAACCTGGAGTCGTTGCCGCTGCTTTCATTTGACGTGCGGCCCGACGCACCTCGGCCGCGCCCGTGAGATTCAAGGCGACGCCACCAAGGCCCGATTTATGGGAAATTTTCCTCGACGGGATCTCCAAGACGATGGCCGCATGGTGCCGCAACACTGTCGTTGCAATGTGGTCGGCGGCCGCGATCGATTGAGCAACGAGATGTTGGGGAACTGGAATCCGGCTGGCCCCGCCTTTGCTTCGATCTCTGTTAGCATCGCCCTTTCCTCGCTCCTTTGTCGGATACGCGGAAAGCTGCATTTCGATCAAAGCTGAGCTCTCTGGTGGTCGAACCCGCAACATCGGTTCGGAGATTTCAGACTACTGTGGCCGGCTCACCGGACATCGATCCCGCAAGGATCTCGTCGCAGATGAGATCAGCGCTCCTGGAGGCATCGATCTTGCGCCATGCAAGGTCATCAAGGCGGCGTGAGAGCTGCATCATAAGGACCTCGAGCCTCGCATCCGAGGGACCGCCTCTCCGGTCCTCCACGCGTTTCCACAATAGGCTGGGTTCAGCATCGAGCCAGAACCCGCTGAACCTTATGCTTCGCCGACGCGCGGGCGTCTCTATTGCCTGGCGATGGTCGGCATCGTCGAAGACGGCATCGGCCACGACGGATCCGCCGTCGGAAAGAATGGCGTCCGCCCTCAGGACCATTTCCGTATATACGCGCTTGGACACCTCCCGGCGGTAGGCCGCCTTCGGAAGGCGCGTTTCTGCAGGAACGCCGTGCATGGCTTTGCGCAGGCGATCGCTTTCGATAATGCGCGCGCCAGGCGCCGCGCCGATGTGGGGAGCAAGGCGTTCCGCCACCGTTGTCTTGCCAGAGCCACTCAATCCGCCGATTGCGATCAGCCGTGGAGGCTGTGCTTCAAGCAGCTCCTTCGCCAACTCGAAATAGGATTGCGCTTCGGCGCGCAGCACGTCGATATTTGCCTTTGCAGTTTCCGCCTGCGTTGCCGTCACGTGAGCTCTGACGGCAGCGCGGACCGCAAGGAAGAAAGGCAAAAGCGTAAAGCCATCCTCATTGTCGGACTCGTCGAAATAGCGGTTGGCAACCAGATTGGCATGATGACGATGGCCCCGGTGCCAAAGGTCCATGAGCAGAAAGGCAAGGTCGTAAAGGACGTCGACGGTGGCGATTGCATCATTGAATTCGATGCAATCGAACAGGCGCGGCTCGCCGTCGAGAAGGCAAATATTGCGCAGATGCAGATCGCCATGGCATCGCCTTATCCGTCCGGTCGCACCTCGCGTTCGCAATCGATCCGCATGCCGCTCAAGTGCGCTTCGAAAAAGCCGGTCAAGCTCGACCACCTCGTGTTCGGTAAACAGCGTGCTGGTCGCAAACCCCGCCCTGTTGACGGCGAGGACCGCCTCCATCTCGACCACACCATCCATGCTTTGCCTGACAATCGCATCTTGATGGTAACGAACGATCATTCGCGCTGTCGACGTCATCAGATCGCCGGTCAGCTTGTCGGCAGCCGCAAGCCTGTCAAATAGGAGATCCTGGTCAAAGCGGATCATTTCGACGACGGCGTCAATGCACGTGCCGTCTTTTGCGAAACAGACGGCCCCGTTTTTGTCCCTTGAGAGGTTCTTGACGCCGAGATAGAGGCCGGGCGCCGTCAATCTGTTCAGCTCCACCTCCTTATGACAGGCATTCAAACGCAGGGCTGCGGTCGAGAAATCGACATAAGGAAGTTTCACCGCCTTCTTCATTTTGTAGGCGCGCGGACCTGCCAGAAAAATCCGCGAGATATGCGTCTCGATGACCTCAACGGGCACGTCGAGGCCGTACGATTTCGGGTCGCTTAGGAAGGCGATTGCCTCCCGCTGATCGTCGAGACCCATTGCTATCTCCGTTTCTTGGCCGTTCATCCAGGTTGCGCAGCCGGTTGACAGTCGCGAAGAGTTCCGGGCACTTGATGAAGTGCGCAAAAGAATATCAAAGCAGGCCCGGATCTACCCGCATTGATGAAGATCAACGCTGCCATCGCCCGTTGTCCCGTCAGGGCTGCTCGTTCAGCTTCACCTTGAGATGGGAACCGATGGCCGGTCGTCGAGTGCCCGACGCAAGCCAGAGCTGCCCTGCAATAAGCGGCAGCAGGCTGCAGCCGAGGGCAAGCGCCCAACCATTCATTCCTATCGACGCAATTTCCAGCATTTCCGACAGTAACGGCACGTTGATCCCCGCAAGCAACAGCACAAGGCAAAGTGCGGTGGCATACCAGACAAAGCGGTTTTGGATTACCGAATTATACCAAAGACCAGTTCCGCTCTCACGCATGTTGAACGTGTGCCACAGCTGGGCAAGCGCGATGGTGACGAAGGAAACCGTCGTTGCCTGTTCGGCTGCCAGGCCAAGAATGTGTATCGAAGAAATCAATGCCAAAAGCGTGGCGCCTGAAATTGCCGCTCCATAGACTGCGACAGAGAGCCATTGCGCCTTCGTGAGGATCGCTTCGTTCGGTTGGCGCGGGGGTCGGTCGAGTACGTCGCCTTCGCCTTCGCCGGCTGCAAGCGCAAAGGCCGGAAAGACATCCGTGACAAAGTTCAGGAATAGAATTTGTAGCGGCAGCAGCGCCAGTGGAAGTCCCGTGAAGACGGCAATACCGACAACGAGCACTTCTGCCAGATTGCACGAGAGCAGGTATGCGGAGAACCTGCGGATATTGGCGAAGATGACCCGTCCCTCGCGAACGGCATGCACGATGGTTGAAAAGGCGTCGTCGAGCAAGACCATGTCCGCAGCCTCTCGGGCCACATCTGTTCCACGTTGGCCCATGGCGACGCCGATATCCGCCTTGCTGAGAGCCGGCGCATCATTGACCCCGTCTCCCGTCATGGCGACCACTTCGCCTTCGCGCTGAAAGGCATTTATCAGAACGATCTCCTGACGCTCGGCCGCCGAGGCGTTAAGCAGCCGGGACAGTTCTGCTCCGGTCATCACCAGTGCTCCCGGCTCGGTCAGGCCAATCGCTTGCGAAATCCCAAGCGCGGTACTCGGGTGATCGCCGGTTGCCATGACGACGCGGATGCCTGCCCTTCGCAAAGCGGCGATCGTTTCCGGTATGTCGCCTCGCGGCGGGTCGCGAAAAGCAACGAGGCCGTAGAAGACCAATCCATCCGGAACCGGCTGATCCTTTATCGCACGCGGATGAACAGCAACCGCCAGGACCCTGAGCCCCCTTGCAGCAAGTTCTTCACCGCGACGCAGCCATGTCGTCCGTTCGGCCTCGTCAAATGGCTCCATCTTGATGCCGATCCGGTCTGCCGCCGCCAGCACTTCTTCGGGAGCACCTTTTACGGCAGCAAAATGATGATCGCCGGTCCTGTGTATGGTTGCCATGCGCCTGGTAGCGGTATCGAAGGGATGCTCGGCCACTTCGGGAAACGTCGCAATCTCTTGCTTGCGATCGAGCCCTGCGAAACTTCCCGCGCGAAGGAGGGCGATCTCCATCGGATCACCGGTCCCGGAATAGGCACGGCGGTCGTATTCGGCGTTTGAACACAAAACGCCGATCAGCAGTGCCTGCATGAGCTCCGGATCGGCAGAGGGATCGACGATGGCGCCTCCCTTCACGATGGAGGCCAGACCATGGGCAATGGAAAAATCACCCGAAGGTGTCAGAATTTGCTCAACCTCCATGCGATTTTCAGTCAGTGTGCCGGTCTTGTCGGTCATGATGACGGTCGTCGAACCGAGCGTCTCTACGGCTGCCAGGTTTTCGACCAGTGCGTTGTGCCGTGCCATGCGCAGCATGCCGCGTGCCAATGTCAGCGTCGCCACGATGGGCAGACCCTCGGGGATGGCGGCTACGGCAAGCGCAATCGCCGTTTCAACCATCAAGAAGACCGGTCTTCCCGCAGAGAGCCCGGCTGCGGAAATAGCCGCGGCAAGTACCAGCGTAATCCATATGAGTTGCCGCGACAGAAACGAAAGCTGGCGCTCAAGAGGAGAGCCTCCGCCGCTGGCCTCGTCGACCAGCTGTGTGATGCGGCCAAGTTCCGTGGCGAGACCGGTACCCGTCACGATACCCTCGCCACCTCCGCTGACGATATGTGTGCCTTTAAAGAGAACGGCGCTGCGCTCGTGCAAACCTGCAAGGGTTAAGTTCGGTTCGATCCCCTTGCCGACAGGCACGGATTCACCGGTCAAAGCCGACTCGTCGATTCTCAAGGTGGCGGAACTCGCGCACCGCATGTCGGCTGCGACGACGTCGCCTGCATCAAGAAGGACCATGTCTCCCGGAACCAGTTTCTCCGCCGCGATCTGCTGCACATGTCCTGATCGACGCACCCGCGCGCTGCGTTTTCCAAGTCGCCTTAGAGCCTCCAGCGAGCGCACCGCCCTGCGCTCTGTGAAATAGCCGATCGCCGAATTGATAAACAGCACTGCAGCTATGGCCACAGCTTGCTGATACTCGCCGAATGCAAGCGAAAGTGCAGTCGCACCGGCGAGCAACAGCATGACCGGGCTGGCGAATTGGCGCAGCAGCAGGCGAACATCCGACAGGCGCTTTTTCGTCGTGAGGGCATTCGCACCGAATTGCCGCAGTCGAAGCTCGGCCTCCTGATCGTCAAGTCCGCGGGCCGGATCAACGCCGAGCGCAGCAGCGACATCCGGGACAGTCATTGAATGAGCGTTGCGGATGGTCGATGCGGCCGGTTCCAAATCAGTTCTCCCTGGAGTGTCTCTTGGTCGCTCTCGTCATGTCCGGTGCGGCAAGGACGACGGTGCTGGTCGTCCGGATGATCCTCGCGGCGCTTGACGCAAATATTCATCCCTCGCGCATTTCACGCTTTGATGAAGATCAAGGTTCTTCGAGCCCTCCTGAGTTTGCTTCAGAAAACGATGACCGCCGCGCCGCTGAACCGGCCGGCGCGAAGATCTGAAAGAGCGAGGTTTGCCCGCTCGAGGGGATACGAGACCGTATGTGTGCGCACAGCCGCCTGCCGGGCGATCGGAAAGAATTCCGCGGCGTCGTCACGGGTCAGATTTGCAACCGAAACAAGCTCCCGCTCTCCCCAAACAACGGCATAGGGCATGGCCGGGATGTCGCTCATGTGAATGCCGCCGCAAACGACACGGCCGCCCTTTCGGACCGCCTTGAGGGCGGCCGGCACGAGGCTGCCGACCGGCGCAAAGATAATTGCCGCGTCCAGCAGCACCGGAGGCCTGTCGTCTGAACCTCCCGCCCACACGGCGCCCAGACTGATTGCAAAACGCTGCGCCTCATCGTCGCCATGACGCGTAAAGGCGAAGACCTCACGACCTTGCCATACGCATATTTGGGCAATGATATGGGCTGCCGCCCCGAAGCCGTAAAGCCCGATCCTTCTGCCGTCACCGGCCTTCTTCAGGCAGCGCCAGCCGATAAGTCCGGCGCAGAGCAAAGGCGCAAGCGAAACCGGATCCCCTTTCGGATCAAGCTCAAAGGCATAGGACGCATCGGCCACGACATCGGTGGCAAAGCCGCCATCGCGCGTATAGCCGGTAAACTGCGGCCGGTCGCAAAGGTTTTCAGCCGCCGACCGGCAATAGGGGCACACTCCGCAGCTGTGGCCGAGCCATGGCACACCGACACGGCTTCCTACTCTCGTGGCCGCCACCCCGTCACCGACGGCATCGACGATCCCGACGATCTCGTGGCCCGGCACGAGCGGCAGCTTCGGGTCGGCGAGGTCGCCATCGATGACATGCAGGTCCGTGCGACAAACGGCGCAGGCCTCCACCTTCAGCCTGAGTTCGCCCCGCCCCGGCACCGGATCTGGCCGCTCGACGAGAACGAGAGGCTCCCCAATAGCCTGAAGCATCATCGCTTTCATGAAACTGCCCTCCTGGATATGTATCCCCGACCCTGCAGAGGCATTCTCCGAACCCTTCCACAAAGCGTCACCCGGGGTTTGGCCTCTTGACGGGTCGCGAGTGGGTGGATGCTTCGGCACGCATTCACAATAAATCCGATCGCCTTCTCACCTGAATCAAAGTTGCGCGATGGCCGTTGGTGTTCACGGTTGTCGAAGACATCACTTCGTAAGCAAGCCGCAGCTCCGACCTATCAATAAGCGACGCTTGCGGTTATGGCCCGGCCAATGATGATAGCGAGCGGTCCAGGCCGTCCTGTTTCGGGTCAGGCCTCAGTCTCGATCTTCACCAGCCAAGTGCTCTCGGCCGCCGTCATTGCAGCAGCGACACTGCCTTGGCCGCATCACAGACAAGCACCAGCTCTTCAATCCAAATTTGATCGCCCTCCAGGGTTCAAGGCTCTTTCAGTGCGCCATCAGTACGGGCAGTGTCAGTTGATCGATATTGACTTCGTCACGCCGCCGAAGATGCGCTCGCGCAACCGCGAATGGCCGTAGGCGCCCATGACGATCAGATCCGCGCCAATCTCTGTCGCGTGTCGAACCAGGACGTCTGCGATCGGTTGGCGGCAACTGGCAATCCGGTCGACCACGACATTGATCCCGTGGTGGGCAAGATAGTTGGCCATACCGGTGCCCGGTTCGTCTCCGCTCTCGAACCTTGAATGCGGCCCGTCTACAAGCACGACATGGACTTCATTTGCGGCAACAAGGGCGTCATAGGCCGCGCGTACAGCACGCCCTGCGCGCAGACCGCCATCCCAGGCGAGCAGAACCTTTTTCGGGCGTAACGTCGCGGGACGATGAGGCAGAAGCATTACCGGTTGTCCGGCATCAAACAGAACGCCGCTGATAAGTCTGCGCTTCAGCTCAGGATCGAGCAAGGCGCTCGAACCGATCAGCACGAGATCAAAACACAATGCGCGCGCCGCAATGGCGGCGTCCGCCCAGGCGCGCTCGGGATAGATGCTATCGACCTCATACGATAGCCCGAGCAAGGCGCATTGCTCCTTGCAGCGCAGCACTTGCGATTCAATACGTGCCAAGTCCTGGTCGCGGTTGTCGAGCCAGGTTTCGCCGACCGGATAATCGCTGATGGTCGGCGGATCGGCAATCGCCGCAACCAGCACTGCGAGGTGATCATTTGCCTCCGCGGCCAAGTTCAAAGCGTTCTGCACATCGATCTTGGCTGCCGTTTTGGCGATCACGAGCAGGATAGATCTCGCGTCCATTGAGGCATGTCTCCGCTTTCCCTGCCAGCACTCTGGCCTAGCAGAGCGGCTGCGACATTGATGCTGGTCAAAGGATCAAACAGCAGCGTGTAATTTCACAGCGGAAAGGATTGCGTGCGAGGATGGGTTACCGCATGCAACCTGCCTGTCCAGGCATTCACGATCGACGGCATCCGGATCCTGGCATCACTGACAAGCCGGGGCAGGCGGCTGTCGCCAGATTGACACGGATCAAAGCATCTTTCTGTCCAATGGCTATCGTCAAGCCATGCTCGCTAAGAGCGTGGAGGCACGAATATGCGCTACAAGACCATTCTCGCCGTACTCGGCGTCGATCACTTCCAAGAAGATCTCAAGAACGCGATCGCCGCCAGCCAGTCAATCGAAGCGCACCTGTCGACGGTGATCATCGCGATGGCCGCGCCGCCCCCGGGCGGCTCTTACGCCGAGGTGATCTCAACGGCATGGCTCGAAGAGCGTCAGGGCGATATCGACAAGCTTGCCAAGCAGGCCGCAACAGTCAAGGAAATGCTCAAGGCCTCCGGCCTGTCTTTTGACGTCCAGGACATCTATACCGAATTTGCCTGGGCCGACGAAGATGTAGCCGATCGCGCACTCTATGCGGATTTGACGCTCGTCGGGCGTCAGGCGGGGCAAGACGAAGATCTTTTCAAGCGCATTCTCGACGGCGCCTTGTTCCAGTCTCCTGCGCCATTGCTTTTCAACCCCACAGATCAGGCAGCCAGCCTTACGCCACGGTCGGTCTTGATCGCCTGGAACTCTCGAATGGAAGTCGCCCGCGCTGTCCAGCAGGCATTGCCGGCCCTGCAGGCCGCAAGCGAGGTCCACGTCACTTTGATTGATCCGGTCGCAACGTCGTATGCAAGCGGCGAAGAACCCGGCGCAGACGTTGCCACATATCTTGCACGACATGGCGTTCCCGTCGCCGTTGATGTCCTTTCAAGCGCCGGCAAGCCCGTTGACGAGATCTTGAAACAGCATGCGGTCGATGTTGACGCCGTGCTTCTGGTGATGGGAGCCTATAGCCATTCCCGCCTTCGGGAGCGGATCTTTGGCGGGGTCACGCGGTCGATGCTTGAGACTGCCAGACTCCCCATTTTCTGCAGCCACTGAAGTGATCAGGGACAGGCCCGCTATTGAACGGGGGAGCACGTTTTGTTGTTCGACCCTGGATAGAGCGATGAACAAGCCGACCGCTGGCAGCCAAGCGCTCGGCTCGGGCCGCCCATATCAAATCCGATGATTGCGCATCAGGCAGCTGATCAAAGATCGACATCCGGCCATTTGCTGAACGCAAGGCTGACCGTCAGTATGCCATTGTTGAACGACGCTTCGATCTTCGCCGCAAAGCTTGCGGCAGCTGAAAGCTGCGCCGGAACGCGCCGTAGCGCCCCTCATGCCCCCGGCTGGATCAAACTCCGTCCAAACCCGGCCGGCATTCGCCGTCGAAAAGGAAACCGAGTTGGACGCTTGATGCGTATCAATGACCGTGGCCGCCTTCGGTTGCACACTGGATTTCAAATCTCGCAAGGGCCGGGGATGTTTAATGCGATCACCCCCAGGTCTTCCACCTACGCCGATCGGGGGGTCTGTGATGACGCAGTTTAACGATAGCGGCCGCTGGCTGCGTTGGCTTTTCCTCGACCATCTCCTGCTGATCGTCGTGATCCTGATGATCGCCGCGCTGCTCAGCACCCTCTACTTCCGGTCAGTCAATCAGGAAAGACTGCCGGACTATGAACTGCAGCGCTCGCTGTCTGCGGACTTCCATGAGGACTGATCGGCGACTGCAACAGCCTTAAGACGTTGCCTAAATCGCAATAGGCTCTCCCCATTACGCCATCACCTGAAACGATCGACGTCGATCGATCGAGTTGTCGGAAGGCAGAGCGCCGCTAGGACAGAAAGCCGTCGCGGAAGAGAAGCTGATATCACTTCTTGCTGATGGCGCATTATCGTTGCGACTCAAGATCGCAGTATAAAACGTGTTGCAAGCATTAGGCGCACTGTCTGTTCAGCCGCTTCGGCAAGGAGCGTTTCTGTTTCGCGGATCGCGTCTTCCAGCGTACAGGGACGGTTGAGGATGCTGAACACCGCATCAATTCCCATCTCCCGTGTCGTCTCAACGCCCGCACCGACGGTCCCGGCCAAGGCAAGAACCGGTAGCTTGTGGCGTTTGGCCCGACGTGCGATCTCCGCCGGAACCTTGCCGTGCCGCGTTTGTCCATCAATCCCGCCTTCGGCAGTCATCACCAGGTCGGTTTTGGCGAGCCTCCGATCGAGTTTAATGTGTCGAAGGATGAGGTCGAAACGGGGATGTAGCCTGGCGAAGGCGAACGCGTGAAGGCCCGCACCAAGTCCTCCCGACGCTCCGCCTCCTTTCAACGGCTCGACGTCGACATCAAGATCGCGCCGAACCACCCGGACAAACCTCTGAAGACCTTGTTCCAGAATTGCCACCTGATCCGGCGTCGCTCCCTTCTGCGGTCCGAATACCCGTGCAACGCCGTTCTTCCCGAGCAACATGTTGTAGGGATTGACGGCGACGTCGATGTTCACCTTCTTGAGGCGAGCGTCGCGATCAGTAGCATCGATACGGTCAAGCCAACGCAGTGCCGCGCCATTGCCGGCAATCGGTTGGCCGTATCGATCCAGGAGGCGCACGCCAAGGGCCTGAGCCATGCCGGCGCCGGCATCGTTGATGCCGGAATCACCGCAGCCGAGGAGGATGCGTTCGGCTCCAAGGTCAAGTGCCGCGCGGATCATTTCACCGACACCGTAACTGGTTGTTTGTGTAGGATCGCGCATATCCCGTGGCACGAGCCGCAATCCCGCTGCTGCAGCCATCTCAATCACCGCGGTGCGTTTCCGTCGCCCTGAAAGAAGGCCGATATGAGCATCGACGGGTTGCCCTACCGGACCTGTCACGGTGAGCGGACGCAGTTCGCCTCCCAGCAGATCCACCATGGTTTGAACAAAGCCTTCGCCGCCATCGATCATCGGCATGCGTGTGATCTTGGCCTTTGGAAGCGCGTTGCGGACGCCCCGCGCGATCGCGTCTGCGACTTCACGCACGCCGAGCCCTTCCTTGAACCCTGAAGGTGCCACCAGAACACGCAAGCGCCTGCGCTTTTTCGACATAGAAACTCCTAACGCTCCCTACGCCAACATCGATTCGATGGTGGGCCAGATGATCAGCACGAAGACCATGATCAGAATAAAATGGACGGGCATAAGCACCGCACTGAGCCGAACGAGGTTGCCCGCACTATAGGCGTTCTCGCCCAACCTCCCAAAGAGCGCGACCGGTTTTGCGCTGACCATCAGCGTCTGGCAAAGGCCTGTCGCCGAGACCAGGGTCAGCATCACCATAACAACATCTGCACCTGATGCCTGAGCAAGGACCAGGGTCGGCGGCAGCAGGATGGACACCCGCGCGGTACGGCTGTGAATGAGCAAATGAGAGAGCAATCCGATCATGGCAACCAGCGCCGTGAACATGATGGAGGACAATTCACCTGCTCGCAGTGGACGGAACACCATCGTGACCAGAGACTCGTTCAGTCCGGAAGTTACGAAACCATTGGCAAGGCAGATCATCGCGGCAAGAAAGACCAAGAGCGACAGGTCAGCGTCACGGAGGGCGTCGCGAAATGATATTGGTCCGACAGCGGGAATGAAGGCAGCAAGCGCGCCGACAAGCGCCAGGATCGTCGGATCGATCCCATGCATCGGTTCCGTCAGCCAGCCGATCACCACAGCCGCGGCGATCCAGAAAATAGGCCGACGCCACAGCGGTCCGCGCTCCAGGTTGCCGGGAGGAAGGGCGAGCTTGGCGCGCCGTTCTTGCTCCGTCAGAAAGAGCCGCAGGATAATGCCGGTCGAAAGAAATGCGCTTGAAGCAGCAAAAGGCAGGCCCAGAACAACCCAGTGAAGATAGCCGATTTCCTCACCTGACAGCCGTCGCACCATGTCGATGGCGACGAGATGTGCGCCAGCACCAATCGGCGATGCGAAGGCCGACAGAAGCACGACCGTCGGAAACAGCAGCGCGAAGGCTCTTCGCACTCGAGCACTGGTACAGTGCTCGGCAATTGCCGCGTAGGCCGGCACCATCATGGCTGCCCTGCCGGATGTGGAGGGAACGACGAAAGCGGTCGCGAGAAGGATCGCAGTCAAAACGTAGGCAATGGACTGGACCGAGCGCAACCGACCGGCTGCCAGGGCAATGAGCTGGTCGGTAATGCCGCTCGCCTTGAAGGCTGCAGCCAGCAGGAACGATGCCAGAAGAAGCCAGATCAGCTCGTCGCCAAGCGCATCGAACAGCGCTTCGGTGTTGCCGGTGACGAACAGCGTCATTGCAACGGCTGCAGTGACAGCAACAAAGGTGTCGTCGAGTGACGTCAAAGTCCACCCGACCAAAGCAAGCATGAGGATCTGCAGCGAACGCCGAGCTTCCAGTGCCAACCCGGAGGCAACAAGCTCGATTGCAATAGTCATCGACACTGCAACAAATAAAGTGACCGCCGGACGCCACCGCGTCGACGCCGTAGACGTTTGCGTGCCAGGCAATGTCTGCCCAGATAGGGCCGGGGGCCAAGTTTCTGCCTTCTCCATTAGCAGCTCCGTTTAGCGACTGGGGCGACAGGTGCACGCACCGGCCGGCCTTCTGCTGTGCGATCTTAAGCATCGCAGGTTAGAGGACGTGGTCCGGAAGGTTAGAATTTGGTGAGAGCTGCAGAGATTGCCGCGGTTAGCCTTGTCCCGGCTCCTCTGATCGGCAATCCTTGGCGACGAGCTCCCAATCAGACACGAGGCATCATGACCGTCCGGCGGCGCATTCTTCTCTTTCAGCTTGTCACCGCCGTCTTTGTCGCGGTGGTTGTCTGCCTGATGCTGATCACGCTCAAGTTGACAGACGATTTCGTAAATCGCATTGATGGCGTTCACTCTCGCTTCGAGGCGATCAGCGAACTCGACGGGCTCGGCAATAATTATGCCGAACAGTTGGCCGAAGTCCTTCTGCTTGGCGCCGAACAGATGCCGGACTTCCAACTCGCACGGCAGCGGATCGAAGAAGGATTCCGTGTACTTGCCGAAGTGACGCGCAAGGAATTCGCCACGCTTGGAAGCCTCGGCGACGTTCAGCAGGAATTGCCGGAAGCAGAATTCGCCGCACGGCTTCATGAGTTCTATCGCGCCATCGATCGGGCGGCCGATCGGGTATTTAAGGCTCAGACGGCCGGCCAGCAGGATCTTGCCGTCGATATCTTCAGGCGAAGCATCGAGTATCGCCTCTCCAACGACTTTGAGACAATGCTCGAGGATGCCCGGCGCGAGGAGCGTGGAGAAGTTGCCGAAGAGCTGGCCCGGGTGAGAAACACCCAACATACGGTCCTGATCGCTGCGGGACTGGTTTCGGTCCTGGTCATCGCCGTGGGCCTTGGTCTGGGCCTGACGCTCCAGCATTCGATCGCTCGCCCAGTCCGCCTTCTGGCGGCCGGCGCTGAAGCGATTGCCAATGGTGCACTTAATCATCGCATTCAGACGAGCCGCCGTGACGAATTCCTGGTTCTTTCGCAAAGTTTCAACAAGATGGCCGAAGCGATCGAGAGGCAAAGAGCAAGCCTGACATCCGCCCAGGCAAGACTGGAGCGCGAAGTCGATCAACGGACCCGCGAGCTGCGGCAGGCAAATGACCAGCTTCGGTCGCTCGACAGCAAGCGCAGCCAGTTTCTGGCGGATGCAAGCCACGAGCTGCGAACGCCGCTGACCATCTTGCGCGGTGAAGCCGAGGTGGCGCTTCGCGGGCGACCAGGGCTTGCAGCCTTCCGCGATGCATTGAACCGGATTCAGGTGTATGCAGCCGACATGGCACGGTTGCTTGAGGATCTGATCGACTTCACGCGTACGGAGATCGATGACGTCACCTATGACTTCGAAACGATCGAGGCCGAAGGCGTGGTCGTTGCGGCCGTTCACGAAAGTGAAATACTTGCCCAACAAAGGCAGATGGAGGTGCAACTCCTTTCAAAAGCGCCAAAGCAAATGATCCGGGCAGATTCCCAACGCTTGAAGCAGGCCTTGATGATCGGCATCGATAACGCCATCAAGTATGCCGACCGAGGTGGCAGGATCGACATAGACATTTGTCGCAGCGGTAACGTCCTGGCGCTGACCATCCGTGATCATGGCTGCGGGATCGATCCGGCGGAACTGCCTTTCGTCTTCGACCGATATTATCGCGGAACGAACAATGCCAGTCGTGCAGCCACGGGTCTCGGTATCGGCCTGCCGATTGCCAAGACCATCGTCGAGAGGCATGGCGGTACGATTACCCTTGCGCCTGCGCCGCAGCGCGGCGCAGTTCTCACCATCCGGCTGCCTATCGCAGAAGGGGAAACAGATGCGGATATTGATTGTCGAAGATGACCGGCGCATTTCGGGCTTTCTACGGCGCGGCCTCGAGGCGGAAGGCTATCATGTACAGCTTGCCGAGGATGGGCGTGACGGCCTCGAACGGATCCGTCATGAGAGCGTCGATCTGGTCATACTCGACCGCATGATCCCCTATGTGGATGGCCTTGAAGTATGTCGGATGATCCGGCAGGAAAGACGCCCCGTGCTCGTCCTTATGCTCACCGCCAAGGAGAGTGTCCGCGACCGCGTGGATGGGTTTCAAAGTGGTGCTGACGATTATCTCATAAAGCCCTTTGCGTTCGACGAACTGATTGCGCGGATCGAGGCTCTGCGCAGGCGCCGCCCAACGCTCGAGTGCACTGACCTTCTCCAGGTCGGCTCACTGATCCTCGATCCGGCAACGCGCCGCGTCACGAAGTCTGACCGGGAGATCGACTTCACCGTGCGGGAGTTCGAATTGCTCCGCTACCTCATGCTCAATGCCAACAAGGTGGTCAGCCGTCAGCGGCTGCTGAATAACGTCTGGAACTACGACTTCGATCCAGGAACAAAGATTGTCGAAGTCTATATCCGTTATCTGCGGCGTAAGCTCGGCGGGAGCGATCAGTTGGCTATCCGCACGGTGCGTGGGGTGGGTTATTGTCTGGTCGCAAGCCCGTCATAGTCTTGTGCAAATGCAGGAACTCGGCTGCGGCAAAACCGGTCGCTGGTGTCGCGGCATCCGCGATGCGGTGGACTGTCGGCCCATTGCGAGCGTGAAAGAGCGAGTATCCTTCGGCGTTGCCTCAAACTGTTGCTATCCAAACAGACCGGAACTCCAGTAGAAGAGAGCCGAGATGAGCGCTGCGGCGGGAAGCGTGATAACCCAGGCAATGACGATGTTTCCGGCAAGCCCCCAGCGCACCGCGGAAATCCGTCTTGCCGCTCCAACGCCGATGATCGAACCGGTGATCGTATGCGTGGTCGAGACGGGGATGCCGAGCCATGTGGCGCCGAAGAGCGTCAAAGCGCCGCCTGTTTCGGCGCAAAAGCCCTGCATCGGATTGAGCCGGGTGATCTTGGAGCCCATCGTATGGACGATCCGCCAGCCGCCGAAAAGCGTTCCGAGCGCCATTGCCGCTTGGCAGGAGAGAACCACCCAAAACGGTACATGAAAACTTTGGCCGAGATGACCCTGCGAATAGAGCAGAACTGCAATGATGCCCATCGTCTTCTGCGCATCATTGCCACCGTGGCCGAGCGAGTAGAGCGAGGCCGAGACAAATTGCATGACCCGAAAGGTGCGATCGACGGCAAAGGGGGTCTGTCGTACGAAAATCCACGAGACGACGAGGACCAGAACAAGTGCGAGGAAAAAACCGATCATAGGAGACATGACGATGGCGCCCGCGGTCTTGAGCAGACCGCTCCAGACGATCGAGTTCAAGCCGGCCTTGGCAAGTCCCGCGCCAACCAGCCCGCCCACAAGGGCGTGGGAGGAGCTGGAGGGAATGCCGAACATCCACGTGACTATGTTCCAGATGATCGCGCCCATCAGCGCCGCAAAGATGACCTGCGGCGTGACAATGCCCGGATTGATGATGCCGGTTCCAAGGGTTTCTGCGACATGCAGCCCGAAAAAAAGGAAAGCTATGAAATTGAAGAAAGCTGCCCAAAAGACAGCATAGTGCGGTCGCAGCACGCGGGTCGAAACGATGGTTGCGATCGAATTGGCCGCGTCGTGCAGGCCGTTCAGAAAGTCAAAGAACAGCGCAATACCAATGAGTCCCACAAGCAGGGGGAAGGCAAGTGTAACCTCCATCAGACGTTCTCGATCACGATACCGCTGATTTCGTTGGCGACGTCCTCGAAGCGATCGACGACCTTCTCCAGCTCCCCGTAAATCTCGCTGCCGATGATATAGGCCATTGTATTCGAGGTGCCGTAGCGGCTGAAGAGATCCTTGAGACCCTGGTCGTGCAGGTCGTCGGAGTGACCTTCGACCCGGGTGACCTCCTCGGCGATGGCAGTAAGCCTGGGCGCATTGGATCCGATCCTCTCCAGTAGAGGGATCGCCTCGGCTATCAGATGCGCCGCCCGGACGATCGCCGCACCCATCTCCTGCATGCGCGGATCGAACGAATTCTGCTGAAACAGACGGATGGTCTTGACCGTTTTTTGCATCATGTCGATCGCGTCATCCATCGATTGGATGAGATCCTTGATATCGCCGCGATCGAAGGGAGTGATGAAGCTCTTTCTGATGGCAAGCAACACCTCGCGCGTTATCTCGTCTGCTTCGTTCTCCAGACGGACGATCGTCTCGCAATGATGCTCGATCTCACTGCCAGCCAACAACTGGTTCAAGGCTTCGGCAGCTGCGACAACGGTGCGCGAATGTTGAGCGAATAGATCGAAGAATCGATCTTCGCGAGGCATGAGTCTACGAAACCAGCTGATCATCGGCATCCCATTTAACTGTCACAAATCTGTCATACTGGAGCGATGCCGCGGTGAAAAGCACCGGTATCCTTTGTTTCGCGGATAGTCGCAAACGGGTTACACATCTTGTTTCAGGGCGTTGGCGCAAGCCTGCGCAAGCGTCGACGATGTGCCATCGAAATCGACAACAATACCGTGTAGGGACGATCCTTCCACCCCTCAGCGGGTTTGTCGCCGCCTTAATGAGCTAATTTTGGATAGTTTGCCCACTTCACGACATTCTTCCCTCTGAAGATCCGAAGTCCGTTCGCGATACCCGTCCATGACCGATGCTGCGAGCAGCGCGATCAGTTTCGGCAACGAGGGGCACTTCAGGCGGTCACTTCCTCATTTGTTGTCGCCGATCAGAACGCGGTTTGGGTTTGTCAAAATAGTCGCGCTGAGGGATTGACGGTTCGTTTCTCATCCGGGCCGATGCTGGACAATCCGATATCACTTTTTACCGGGGAGGGCCGCTTGCCTGGTGAAGCCGTAAGACTTTGACGCTTTGAAGGGGCAGTGCGATGCCGCAAGACGGATTTTGCCTTTGCCTTGCATTCAGAAGCGTCTATTTATGTCGCCGCAAGCTCGATTTGCCGCACCGAGGTGCGGCAGGATGAAATGATCAAAGGAAGACGCTATGGCGACTGGTACCGTGAAGTGGTTCAATGCAACAAAGGGGTTCGGCTTTATCCAGCCAGATGACGGCAGCGGCGATGTCTTCGTTCACATTTCCGCGGTGGAGCGGGCCGGCCTGCGCGGCCTCAACGACGGCCAGAAGATTACCTATGAACTGGTCAAGGATCGCAAGTCCGGCAAGATGTCGGCGGACAACCTGCAGGCCTGACGCCGATCTGATCCGATAGTAAAAAGGCCGGGCTCGCCCGGCCTTTGACGCAGGAGCCGGCAGTCCTTTTCGCGTTTCGGTGGATACCGGCTCTTCATCGCAAAACCGTCATTTCTGGGAAATCGCCCATCAAGCTGATTTGGACGGCTCGCCTCAGGTCTGCCTGTTCCGTTTGAGGAGAGCGGCGCGGATTTGCTCAGTTTTGCTCGGGGCAGCAGCGGTGGGTGGCTCGACGCGAGGCACACTGTGCTCGTCGTTGTTTCGTTTCAGGCTGAGAAGGCGTCGCTGCGCGACAAGTCGGTCTTCAGTCGAAAGTGGCTCCACGGGCTTGCCATCGATGTCATGGCGCATCGAGTCAGATTGGGCGCTCGCGAAATAGTATCGTTTTGAGTGGACAAAGGAGCCAACGGCTCGGCGCAATGCCGTGGCCTTGACATCAGGCTTTGCCAGCGCGCGGATATCGTTGAACAGGCCGAGCGCGAACGGACGGATCTGATCGCCCGGCTTGTCGGGGAGAATTCCGATCGGACGGACCAAAAGCATGCTGATCGCCGCTGCCTTTTGAACATCGAACTCCGTCGCTGCAATCGGTGTCTGGCTGACGGTCCGGGATTTGTCCATGAGTTCCTTACCTTGCATTTCTTCTCACTAGGGATCGATTGTGAACACACGTTGACAGCAAGTCTATCTTCTAGTTTTCCGCTGGCGGCGCTTTATCTAAACGTAGACGAGCACTTCGCAACAGCCTCTTGCGCCGCTGAGCGGGCGGGTGGACAAAGATCACGATGACCGGGAGCAAGTCATGTGCCGAAACATAAGGACGCTGTTCAATTTCGATCCGCCGGCGACGGACGAGGAAATCCGTGACGCTGCGCTGCAATTCGTGCGAAAGCTTAGCGGGACGACCAAGCCCTCGAAACGCAACGAGCCGGCCTTCGAGCGCGCGGTCGACTCGATCGCGGCCTGCGCACGCGAGCTGCTCGATTCGCTTGAGACATCACATCCGCCGCACAATCGCGAGGAAGAAGCCGCAAAAGCCCGCGCCAGAACGCTGAGCCGATTTGCGTGATCGTTCCGACGGTCGGCTGCCGCCGCCAACGCGGTCCGCCTTCCGGGCGAAGAAGAGGCCCTCGCAAGAGCGGTCCGGCCCGCATGACACGTCGACTTCCGGCTAAAAGGTAAGGAGCACCCTCGGTGCCTCCCACGGGCGGCTTGCAGGATGCAGTCGGTGCAAAATTCCAGCTCCAACGGCCTGGTTTAACGGGCCGCGTCACCGCACCGTTCGCCAAGGCATAGAGGATCGCTAGCCTTAACGATGCCCCGGCGCTCTCAGAGCGTCATCGCATCACGGAAGGACAACTCCATGTCAAACGTCGGGCCTTCCTGAAACAATCCTCCGTGCTGAACCCGATTGCCGGGCTGTCGTGCGACGAAGCCGCTTCTCACTTTTGTGGACGGCACAGGACAACCTGCCGAAATCAGCCAGAAAATTTATGAGCTCTGCAGCCAGCCCTTGGCTGTCGCGGGGTGACGTAAAGGTGAACGCGTGCGGCAGCTGATCATCGCAGGCGCCTCGAAAAGCGAGATTATTGGGAAAACCTATGCCCGGCTATCGGGCCTGTCGGAGAGCCGTGCCTGGCGCTGCAGAAGCCAAGGCCGCCCAAAGGGCCGGAGTGGGCCTTCGAAATCAAATGGGACGGCTATCGCTTGGCTGTGCACATCGAGCCGAAGGGCGTTCGCATCATCACCAGGGGCGGCCATGACTGGACGGATCGGTTCCCGGCGATTGCAAAAGCCGCCAAGAAACTCGGCGTCGCAACCGCGATCCTTGACGGCTAGGCGGTCGTTCTCGATGAAAAGGGCCGCTCCGATTTCGGACTGCTGCAGCAATCGCTCGGCGGCCGCGGCGGCAAGAGGACATCGAACGAAGCGATCTTCATGGCCTTCGACCTTCTCTATTTCGACGGTCGCGATCTGAGGAAGTTGGAATTCACCGCGCGGCGGCATCTCCTGGAAGGATTAATCGAGAGCAGGGACGATGTCATCCGGCTCTCTGAAGAGATCGAGGCCGACGGCGACCGGTTGTTTCTTGCTGCTTGCGACCACGGCCTCGAGGGCATCATCGCCAAAGACCGGGAGAGTAAATATCGCTCCGGCCGGCTTGGCGACTGGCTGAAGATCAAGTGCGTTCAGAGCGACGGCTTCGCCATCGTCGGCTATGAGCATTCCTTCGTTGCGCGCGCGGGGATCGGAGCGCTGCTGCTCGCGGCGCGCCAGGGCAAGAAGCTGGTTTATGTCGGCTCGGTGGGAACTGGCTTCAACGAACGAACGGCGCACGAGCTGCGCGACGCTCTCGACAAACTGAAGGTGAAGAAACCGCCTGTCGAATATTCCGGCCGGCGAAAATACATCGTCTGGGTGAAGCCGACGCTGGTTGCCGAGGTCGAGTACCGCGCCTGGACGCGCGACGGCAAGCTGCGGCAGTCGTCATACAAGGGGTTGAGAGAAGCCGAGGAGAATGCTGCCATTTATGAAGTCGAATAATCCCACCAGACTGATTTATTAAGCGGCACCCCTTAACTGAGCGTCGCAAACCAGAGATGGTTTGCGTCGGATCTTTCGCCGATCTTACCCAGTCATTTACGACCCGTAGGGCAATTCTCTCGCGTCGAGTCTGATGTCCAATAAGACATTCATTATCGGACATCAGAACGGGGACAGCCACGTGGGTATCACATAGTTCCTCATATTTTAGGGGTAGCGTCAGCCGATGGGAAAAGTTCGATAGTCTCGTCCCATTCGCCGTCATCGACACGGCCTGCCCACGATATGGATTTGGCCGGGGGTAGAACTGGACGAGTTTGACCGCCAGCTGCCTGGATTACGTCGAAGACTTCCTGCGCCGTGTTGATCACCGGAATTTTCTTTTTGCCGATCAAGAAGGCTGAATTGTAGCCGCTGATGTTGACTTCATTTTCGGTGATCTGAAGCGGTCCACTTGCTCTTTCTCCATCAAAGAAGATTGGCCAGTGGTTTTTGGACGACAGCAGGCTTAAAGGCTTAGGCCTCTCAGCATCTGCAAGGTCTTTCACCTCGGCCGGGGTTTGCAGGCAATATGTTTTGTCGGCCAGTGTAAGGACCATGCTGTTCGCCGGAGAAGTATTCTCGACTTCTGTCGGTTTGAGGACGTTGCGAACGTAGAGGATTTCGATTGCTGTAATGGTCTTTTCGCTTTGTGGCGGAGGGCAATGCACTTTCATCGGGTTCGCCTTTTGGTTCGATGACCGGGAACTGGAACCCTAGAATTCCATAAGGCGGTTTCCCGGTAAACTAGAATCTTCGGGCTATCACTCAACGCTTAACCGAGCCGGATCATTAGCACTTCAGCGAGAGACCATCGTCGGAACGCTGGCTGCCCGACTACTTGGCGACGTGCGCCAATACAGACCGATGATTCATGCCAGCCGGAGCGAAATCTATGAGTGACAACGTGAAGTCTCATGACAAGAGGGGCTTGGGCGGTATCGCCTTGGCAACCATTCTCCTCGTTTTCATCGGGCTTGGCCTTGGTGGCTACAAGCTAGCCTCGACGGCGCAGGAAAAGCGCATGGAGCGAGAAGAAGCACGGAAGAAGGAGGAGCCGCGACTACGATTTGCTCGCGAGAACGAAGAGGCTGAAAAGAATGCCAAGATAGCAGCCGAGAAGGCCACTCTTGTCAAAGACGCCTCACGTGAAACTCTTCGTGCCGCCGTCAGAAATGGCAGACGGGCACGATCGACGGATGTTGCACGATGAAGTGGCGCATCTCGCCATCGAATTCCTCAAGTCGATATGAATTTTGGTGAGGCTCTCAGCCATAGTATCGAGGCCGACATCAACGCGCTTCCTATGGTTTCGTGTTTTTCCCCAATTGCCACTCACCTGTCGCATCCGTCTCGACGCGCTTGTTGCCGCGATAGAAGATTGGCAGTCTGGTCTTCTTGTCCATCGAGAAGCGGCTGGGTGCATATTTTTCGTGCTCACGGCCATGGACTGCGAGGCCGAGCGCTTCCCTAAATTTACCGGCCTTGCACAGGCTGATGAAGAGAGTTTGATCCATCGTCTGCTCAGTTCCTTTCACATCCCACGGATTGCCTGACAGCATCAGGTGACCGGGTCAACCACTATTGAAGACTCCAATCAATATCATTTGCCCTCAACTGAGCGGCCGTTTTGCGCCAACACACGGCCATTGGAAGTCAGAAGGAAAGAATGATTTCACCCATCGGTCGGCTTTCAAGAAGGATCGCGTGATTGTCTGGCTCTTTGCCTTCGGCCAGGTTGAACTTCAAGAGCTTCCCGGTCTGTCGCACGTCAATATTCTCAGATCTATACGATTCCCTTCCCCACAAGAGACAATCGGCCGGACAAAAGCACCGTCATAGCTGCTGAGCGAAAGATTGATGTCGGGTGCTTTGTGATCGACCAATTGGCATGGATATTTCGCGCATTCCATCTCGCCGTAAATTGGCTCTTGTTGGTTGATGAGGATGGCGTACCGAAACGTTCTGGCGGGGGCAGTCTCTTCGGCATGAGAGTTCAACCAATTATGGCTTTCGTAAAGAGGGATTGCCCGCAATGGCCGGAAGCTGCCAAGGAGCCGCTTCCGCTTCGCGCCGCCAACACCGGCCATTCCGATACATTGACGAATCGGCATTTGACCGCCATCTTGAATGTGGCGTGGCCTGCGCCTAACCTCCCAGACCTTCCCCAGCATGGTCTTGAACAGAGGCAAAGGGACTTTCGTCTCAGGTCACCATCTTGGTCCGATCGTTTCGGGTGGGTTGCTGGGGAACTGCGTCCGGGACGTGAAAGGCCTGATAATGACGCAAAACGGAAATCTGAAACGCCGGGTACGGGCTCGCGCAGCCAAGACCGGAGAGTCCTACACTGCAGCTCTTCAACACATCCGGCGGTCGCAGGACGACCCCGCGATCCGTTCACTTTGCATGGCTGTGGCGCAAACCTCCCTGTTCGACGATCCCCGCGATGCTTCGGCTCTGCATGCCAGCGGAACGGAAATGCGCCACCTCATGGAGGAAGCCCAGAAGGCAGGGGCTCGCCTCATACACTTCCCGGAGGGGACGACCTGCTCCCCTAATAAGCGCATTATGTCCGAAAACGGCCCTCGGGAAATCGGGCCTTCTGATTGGACCCGTTGCGAATGGAGTGTTCTACGCGAGGAGTTGGAAGCGACCAGAAAGCTTGCAGGCAAACTCAAGCTATGGACGGTATTCGGTTCCGTCCACCAACTCACATCGCCGCATCGGCCGCATAACAGCCTGTACGTCATCTCTGATCGCGGGGAATTGGTGACACGCTATGACGAGCGCCTGCTATCAAACACAAAAATCTCGTTCATGTACTCGCCGGGGAAAAATCCGGTAACCTTTGAGGTGGATGGCCTCCGTTTCGGCTGCTCGCTTGGTATGGAACTGCATTATCCGGAAATATTCACAGAATATGAGCGGCACGATGTGGATTGCGTACTGTTCTCTACCACAGGCGAAACACCTTCACTGGCCTTTGTCGCGGAAGCGTTAGGACATGCAGCAAGCAATTCTTACTGGGTCAGCTTTTCGGCTCATGCGCCACAGAGCGTCATGGCCCCATCCGGAATAGCTGCACCTGATGGTCAATGGGCGGTACGATGCCCCGCAAACGGGGACGCTGCGATCGCTATTACCAACATCAGAAATGATCCTGAGTCTCTCGCAAGGCCTTGGCGGCGAAAAGCTCGCGCCGATCTTTACAGGCCTCACCAGATAGACGGTGATCCGAGGAGCGATGGTCGCAACCTGTTCTAATGATCGTAATCGTCAAGGGCTGCAGTTTTGCAGCCCTTGACACCAAGATTTTGGCGCTGAAATCCTGATTTTGCGACGTTTCGAAAGTCGGCGTATCATCTGAGGCAGGGCGAGACCCGGCGAGGAGGCGCAATGAATGCAGGAAATGAAACTGTCGGCACTGCCTCCGCGCTCGACGAATTCGACAGCTTGCACGAGATCGTTGAAAAAGCTCACCATGTCCTGCCGAAAGAGAAATGGGATAGCCTCATAGGTGGCGCGGAAACGGAAACGACCCTCAAACGCAACCGTCTGGCCATTGATTCTATCGCGTTCAAACCGCGCATATTGCGCAACGTTAGTACCGTGGACCTTTCCGTCGAACATTTCGGGCGCAAGCTGCGACTCCCGGTATTTCTCGCGCCGACCGGCCCCTTGAACCTATTTGGACCTGGCGAAGGCGCAACTGTTGCAGCCGCCGCTCAAGCTTTCGACATAGGCCACATGCTCAGCTCCGGATGCACCCCGCTTGAGACGGTCGCGGAAACAGCTCCTTCCGCTCTAAGAATGGCGCAGCTCTATGTCAGAGGCGACGATGGCTTTGTGCATGAATACCTTAGGCGTACACTTGCATGTGGCTGTGCCGCGATCTGCCTGACTGTCGATAGTGCAGTCCTCGCGCGTCGCGATCGAGACATTGCCAACCGCTATCGGACAGGCGGGCTACGAAAGCAGCATGGTCCGTCCTACCAGGCCGGTCTTGACTGGCGAACCATCAAACTGATCAAAGAGACCTACAACATTCCACTCGTGCTCAAAGGCATTGCAACGACCGAAGATGCACGCATCGCGGACGATCACGGCGTTGACTGGATTTATGTTTCGAACCACGGTGGCCGTCAGCTCGATCATGGACGTGGTACAATGGAGGTTTTAGCCGAAATCATCGACGCCGTAGCCGGGCGAGCAAAGGTGATGGTCGATGGAGGCTTCTGTCGCGGATCGGACATCATAAAGGCCCTGGCGATGGGCGCGGACCTCGTAGGCCTTGGTCGCATGCAATGCTACGCCCTGGCAGCGGGAGGCGAGGCGGCAATTATTCGCATGCTTGAGCTGATTGAGGACGAAATGCTCCGGTCCATGGCTCTGCTTGGCGTCCCCGTCATTGGCGCGTTGGATCGGTCATATCTGCACCCAGCAATTCCCGTCAGCATACCAAGCGCCTTGAGCGCATTTCCGCTGATAGATTTGTCGTGAAGTCCGAACCTTCGCACTGCAACCCGCCGCTACCGCCGCAAAAACCGAAACCGAAAGCCGCTGGAGCGAACTCGAAACGGGATAAAACTTGGGGGCAAGGTCACACTCGGTGGCGAGATGTCGTCCTATCGTCAGGTTTCTTATTGCAAACAATGTAACCAACCGCACGTTCCATCAATTCTGCGTCCCTTCGATGCATCATGGATAGCGTTTGTTGCTTCCAAAGTTGATGAGTGCAGAGCGATTAGCTTTCCTATTCGACCCCTTTCACCCGCCTCTGTAACTAACATATCAATTCGCATAAAGGCCTCCCGAACAACGCTCGTGTCGGGTTTGTCTAAGAACTCTACTGCTTCGCGTTTATGAAGATTCTGCCAATCGTGTTGAGCAGCAGCTGGGCCGCCAAGATGGCCGTCGAGCCTGTATGGTCGTAATCCGGCGCCACTTCGACGAGATCGACGCCGATGATCGTGCCACGTTTGGCAAGCCCGGCGATCAGTTCCAGGACCTCATAGTAGATGAAGCCGCCATGGCTCGGGGTCCCAGTGCCCGGCGCGATCGACGGATCGAAGCCGTCGACATCGATCGTCAGGTAATAGCGTTTCCCAGCCGGAATACGCTCCAGAACGGCATCGACACCAAGCTTGCGGATCTGGCGGACCGAGAGGATATCTGAGCCCTGCGCCCGGGCATATTCATAACCTTCCTTGGCGGTGGAGGAGACATTGCGGATGCCGAGCTGGGTTATGCCGGTGACCCAGGGTTTTTCCGAGGCGCGGCGCAGCGGGCTGCCATGGCCGAAGCGAACGCCGTGGCGCTCGTCGACGAAATCGAGATGCGCATCAAACTGCACGACATGGATCGGCTCCTGCTCGCTGAAGGCGTTGATGCAGGGAATGTTGATCGAATGGTCGCCGCCGAGCACGACCGGAAGCGCGCCGGCGGCCAGGATCTTTCGTACGCCATATTCGATATTGGCATGGCTCTTTATCGTGTCGGTATGGACGATATCGGCGTCGCCGAGATCGACGATGCGTAGGCCTTCCAGGTAGGTGACATCGTCCTCATGATCATAGGCGCCGGCATGGCCGAAGGCGAAAAGTGTCGACGCCTCGCGAATGCCTCGCGGCCCGAAGCGCGCGCCGGAACGCCACTGCGTACCGAAATCGAAGGGAGCCCCGAGTATCGCCACATCTGCGGCAATCTGATCCCAATTTTCCAGATAGGGGCTCTTGGCGAAGGTCGAAATGCCGACGAAAGGCAGGTTGAGTCGTCCGTTGTCATAGCCGTGGGCAGTCATGGTGATTCCTTTTCAGGCACTAGAGCGCGCGTTCGCGCCAGGTTTGCAGAAACTGAGAGAGTCGTTCGCTTTTCGGGGTGTTGAAAAGCGCTTGTGGGGCGCCCTCTTCGACGATCTGGCCGCCATCCATGAAGACAACCCGATTGGCCGCATGGGCGGCAAATCCCATTTCGTGGGTAACGATGACCATGGTCATCCCCTCCGCCGCCAGCGCCTTCATGACCGAGAGAACTTCGCCAACGAGTTCCGGGTCGAGCGCCGAGGTGGGTTCGTCGAAGAGCATGACCTTGGGTTTGATTGCCAAGGCTCTGGCGATCGCCACGCGCTGCTTCTGTCCGCCGGAAAGGTTTTCCGGCCAACGGTCCGCGAACGCCGCAAGGCCGACCTTGCCGAGCATTTCGCGACCGGTTTCCCCGGCTCGAGCCCGCGAAGAGCCATGCACCAGCCGAAGCGCCAGGGTGACATTGTCCAGCACGCTCATATGTGGCCAGAGATGGAAATGCTGGAAGACCATCCCGATCGGGCTGCGGGCTTCGGTCAGCTCCCTGATGCCGGCCCGCTCGCGGCCAAGCGGCGTATCCCGCCATCCCAGCATCTTGCTGAAGATGCGGACCTCGCCTGCGTCATAGGCGTCAAGGAAGGCAAGCGAGCGCAACAATGTGCTCTTGCCGGAACCGGAAGGCCCGATGATGCAGGTCACATCGCCGCTGTGAATATCGAGATCGATGCCGCGCAACACGGTCTTGTCGCCAAAACGTTTTTCAAGTCCGCGAACGGAGATCGCCGCCGGTTGCGTCATGTCAGGAGCCTTTCACGGCGAAGCGACGCTCAAGAACGCGCCCGAGCCTCGACAGAATTTCAACGAGTGCCCAGTAGAGGAGGGCAATGGTGAGGTAGGGAGTGACGACGGCGAAGGTGATCGAGCTGATCGTACCGGCTACTTTCGTCAGTTCGCCAAGCGTGATCACGGAAAGAACGGCGGATTCCTTTAGGAGCGCGATCGCCTGTCCCATACAGGGCGGCAGGGTGAGGCGCAGCGCCTGCGGCAGTTCGACGTGAAGCAAGCATTGTCCCCGTGTCAGGCCCAGCATATCGGCTGCCTCGCGCTCTCCCTTCGGGACGGCGTTGAGCCCTGCGCGGAAAATCTCGGCGAAGGGGCCGGCGCCATAGACACCGAGGCCAACGATACCCGCCACATAGGGGCTGAGGAGAAGCCCAAATTGCGGGCCGCCGTAGTAGAGAAGGAACAGCACGAGTGCGAGTGGTGCACCTCTGGCAAATTCCACATAGGCTCTGACCACAAGCGAGGTCGGCCTTACGCGGCTGCGTAGTGCCGCGGCAAGTACGATTCCGAGAAGGAAGGCGATGGCTATGCCGCTGACCGACACGGTGATGGTGGTTACAAGTCCGGCGAGATAGAGCGGAGCGTCGTCAATGAAGCCGGTCATTGGCCTTCGCTCCGATGTGAGAGACGTCGTTCGATCAACAGGCCCACTCCTGCGAGAAGCATCCCGACCGCGACATAGAGAATGAGAGCGGAGGCATAGGCATCCAGAGGGCGAAAGGTGGAGGCGGCCACCTGCTGGGCGCGGCGTGTGAGATCGGTGACGGCAATCACCGAGACGAGTGAGGAGTTCTTCACCAGAGCCTGCATTTCGCCAACGAGTGCCGGCAGCATGGTTCGGAAAGCCTGAGGCGCCTCGATATGCAGGAAGATCGTGCGGGTAGAAAGGCCAAGCATTTTCGCTGCCTCGATCTCGCCTTTCGGAATGGCCTGGAGGCCCGCCCGGTAGATTTCGGACTGGAAGGCTGCGGTATTCAGCGCCAAGGCCACAATCGCCGCCACGATCGGGTCCAGTTCAAGCCCGAGAAACGGGAGAATATAGAAGATGATCAACAGCTGGACGAGGATCGGCGTCCCGCGCCAGAAGGAGAGATAGATCCCGGCCAGCGCCCGGATCCCTCGTCCGCCACGTCCGGCTGTCGCCAGCAGGAGGGCCAGCGGCGCGCCGAGAAGAAGCGCCGCCAGACTGATCGTCATTGTTGTGGTCAGGCCATCGAGAAGTGCCGGCCAAATGTGTGCGACTGTCTTTTCCATGACGGCCTGTCCCTGCGCGTCTTATTCGGCGGCGGGGAGAGCTTCCGGAAGTTCCATAGGAGCGCCGAACCACTTCTTCTGAAGCTCGGCGAGCTTGCCGGACTTGTTCAGCTTGACCAGTTCCGCATCGATCAGCGCATTGAGTGTAGCGCTGTCCGGATCATTGCGGCCGGCCCATGCGAAATAGGTCTTCGGGCCAAAGGTCGGTAGAACCACTTCAAACGCATCGGGACGCTGGCGCGCTGCTTCCAGGAGGTTCGGAAGCGAGTTGACGACAGCCTGGATACGGCCGGCACCGAGATCCGCATAGGCCTCCGAGAAGTCGGTATAGGTGGAGACCGTCACGGACGGCTTGCCGCCGTCCTTGAGCTTTCCGGCAAAGGTCTCAAGTGCTGCAAGCTGGGCCGAGCCTGCCTGCGAACCGACCGCCTTGCCAGCGATGTCTTCTGGCTTGGTGATCGCCGTATCGTCCTTGCGCTTGAGAATGGCCATGGTCGCATCTGCGATCGGTGCGGAGAGGTGATAGGCCTTAATGCGCTCCGGGGTGACGGTGACGGACGTGACGACATAGTCGAAGCGGCCTGCCGCGAGACCCGGCAGAATGCCCTGCCAGGGCAGGTCGAGCCGCTTTAACGTGACATTCGGCAATGCCTTCATGACTTCTGCCATGATGTCGGCCGAGTAACCGACGATCTTGCCGTCTTCGACGAACTCGAACGGAGCAAAGCGCGCTTCGGTGGCGACAGTAAATACCTTGTCTGACTTTATTTTCCCCAGAACGTCTGCGGCCTGCGCAGTGAAGGTCGTCAACGCGGCCACGAGCGCTGCGCCAATGAGAAGAGCGTTTATTGTCGATAGACGCTTCATATTTCGTTCCCCGTTTTTCAGTGATGCTGGTTACAGGAAACCATGGACAACAGCGCAGAAAATAGGAAAAATATGAAGTTCACATCAGAAAGTATGATGTAAGGGATTGCCGATGCTGCTGGCTCAGTCCGACCTTCGCTCATTAACGGTGTTTCGTGCCGTGGTGGAGCATAAGAGCTTCCTCGGTGCACAGATCAAGCTTGGCCTTAGCCAATCGGCCGTGAGCTTTCATATCAAGGCGCTGGAAGACAGGCTGGGCTTCAAGCTTTGTCGTCGCGGCCGCGGAGGCTTCGAGCTGACCGATCGGGGCGCGATCGTTCATGAGCAGTCGAAGTCGCTGTTTCTGGCGCTCAATGCCTTCGAAAGCGATCTCGGCAGTCTGAAGAACCGGATCACTGGAACGCTGAGGCTTGGGCTTGTGGACAATACGATCACAGACACCGACCTTCCCATCCACCGTATCATCGCCCGGATAAGCGATAGGGCGCCGGAGGCCCGACTGGAACTGGTCATCGATTCTCCGGGTGCACTCTTGTCCGAAATCGCAAATGGCGGCCTCGATATCGCCATCCTGCCGGAAACCGAACCTTACCAGGGGCTGAAGCTGTCGCGCCTGCGAGACGAAAACCACTCTCTATATTGCGCAAAGGGCCATCCGCTTTTCTCATCGCCGGATGATGAGATTTTGGTGGAGCGGGTAGAGGGATTCGATTTTGTTGTCAGGCCCTATGCCAATATGCGGGAGTTGCAACATTTTCCGAAAGCGCGGGTGCGGGCGTCTGCCTCGAACATGGAAGCGCAGGCGATGTTCGTTATGTCGGGTCGCTACCTCGGATACCTGCCGGACCATTACGCAGCGGACTGGGTGCAGAAAGGCATTTTCCGAGCGGTTCTTGCAGAGGAGACGCGGATCAAGTCACCTTTCATCATCGCCACCCGCCTTGGGGAAAAGCCGTCCACCATCCTCGACTTCTTTATTCGTGAACTCGCCGGATTTGCCTCCGAGGTTCTCCACAGAAGACCCTTTTGGTGAACGACTGATTCAGATTTCTACCCTGCTCATCCACGAGGGTCTCGCGCGCATCCTCAAGGAAAACGATACGAGCCATTATCATGTCCTCAATGAGAGGTTTCATGCGGCGATCTATATAGGCAGCCACAATGCCTATCCATCTGGTGGAGATCACCCTCGCAACACGGCGGCGGCTGTCGCCGTTCCGCCGGGCGCAGTTCTTGGCCGCTGGTCGTCTGGCGAAATCCCACAAGGAACACGACCTCATACTCGTCGCGATCTTGCATGTCTTGCCCCGTGGCCACGTCTCCCCAGATCGGCTCCGCTCCCCGGCAAACTCCACCTCGTCGAACGGCTCATTCAGGAGCGCCCGGAATTTGTTGAATGCGACAAGATCACTGGCGACGATTCTTTCCTTGCTCGCCTCGTAGTCCATACGATCGAGCAGATGGACGATGTCCTTGAAGCGCTCTCGGAACACGCCGTCACCAGCACCGCCGTTATCAAGGGAGTGTCCGTCAAACGACGCTTGCCGCCCCTGTAGCAGCGCTGGCGGTCGGGGCGGCCTCGGATATCTTGAAGTCATCGAAGCAATGCACCTCCTCCCGCAGAGCTTCGTGTTTCAGGCGACCCATTTCCTCCTCCCGAAAGGGCGCCTGACGGAACAACGGCACTCCTCCTCCCAGCCGTTGTTCAATCTTTTGGAAAAGCCTGCCGCACCTCCTCCCGCGGCAGGCTTTTTCGTTTTCGATACAAGCCCGGAATTCAGTCGTCAAAGCAGATTGCCCTGTTCCACCAGCTCTCCGGATTTCGAGACGATCGTGGATCCGTACGGTTCGCGGGACGAGATGATCAGCGCGTCATTCGGTAATGGGCGGGCCAGTTCCTTGGCCTCTTCCCATGGCGCATGCATCCATATGTCGGTCTCTTCCTTCGTCAACAGCAAGACCGGCATGGCCTTCTCATGGATCGGCTTCACCAGGTCGTTGGGATCGGTGGTTAAAAAGCCATTTCCATGCTTCCTCCAAGTTCCAATCTCAGCCGCGGCTGCCGGGCTGGACCACATCTATGCCGGCGCTTCAGCGACGGAAGCGCGCTCGATGACTTCCGTTTGAAGAACGACACGCCGGGTCTTGACGTCCTCTCCATTCAGCCGCTCGACAAGCAGCCTCGCAGCCGTTTCGCCTAGCTGATAGACGGGTTGCCGCACTACCGTCACAGGCGGAGAAGTAACCGACGTCCAGTCTGCATCATGGAACGAGACGAGCGACAGGTCGCCTGGAATTGCAAGGCCGATCGTGCGGCTGGCCTTGAACACTTCAAGGCCGATCACGCTGTCCGAGGCGATGATCGCGGTTGGGTGTTCGTCCGCCTGCAACATCGTCGTGACGATGCGGCGTGTATCATCAGGCGTGGCCGCACCCACATGCACCCAGCGTTCCATTTCCTTCAACCCTCCCTGACGGCAGACGCCGAGAAAGCCTTCTATGCGCCGGCGCACCGATCCGGTATTGATGTCGGCCGGTGTGTGGAAGAGGTGGTCCGGCGTGTCGCACGCAGTCAGATAGGCGATGCGGCGGTGGCCGAGCGAAAGCAGCCGCCGTGTGACACCTTCGGCGGCGTATCTGTCATCGGCAATCACTGTGTCGACGTCGAGCGCCTCGCTGCCGCGGTCGAGCAGTGCGAGCGGTCGGCCGGAGCGGGCGGCTTCCTGCAGGTGTTCGACATCGCTCTCCTTGGAGGGCGAAACGATCAGTCCATCGACCCGCTTGGCTAGGAGCGTGCGGACCGCGGCTTTCTCGGAGGCAACGTCCTCGCCCGAATTGATGAGGATGACCGTGAACCCTGCCTGCCGGGCGACGTCGGTGATCCCCCGCACGGCGAGGCTGAAGAACGGGTTCTCGATGTCGCCCACCACCACGCCGATTGTGCCGGATCGGCCCGTCGTCATGCTGCGGGCAAGTTCGTTGGGCCGGTAGTCGAGGGCGCGGGCGGCAGCGGTCACTGCCTCGCGCACCCGGTCGCTGACGGTGCCATATCCGCCCAGAACACGCGCGGCGGTCGCCTTCGAGACGCCTGCTTTAAGCGCGACGTCGGCGACGGTGACGGAGGAGGATCGGGGCGGCGGCTGGTCCATGAACGCTAGCCTTACAAGAGATATTGACGACTGGCAAATGCGAAGATAACTATTGACAAAAATCAAAGAGACCGGTCTCATTCATTAAAGAGACCGGTCTCAAATACAAGAAAATGCTCATCTCCGTCATCCGCGGGATCGGATCTGTACGTCTTGAAGCATCGCAACTAAACCACCAGAGGAGACCAAAAAAATGAAAATTTCCGAAGTTGTCAGTTCCCCCTTCGTCATATTGCGCACCGCTCTCGTCGCGGCCGCTCTAGGCATAGCGGCAGGGGCGATGGCACCCGCCGTCGCCGAAGACAATCCCTATGGCTTGATCGACCCGACCGTCATCAGCGTCGGCACAATGGGCGACGCCAAGCCTTATGCCTTCACCACCTCCGACGGAAACTTCACGGGCTTCGACATTGAACTGTTCCTCAATGTGGCCGAGCGGATCGGCTTCAAGAAAGAGCAGGTGATCTTCACCGGCCAGGAGTTCTCCGCCCTCATGCCGTCCGTCGCCAACAGCCGATTCGACATTGCTGCGGCCGCAATCGGGACGACGGACAAGCGCAAGGAGACGGTCGATTTCTCCGACGGATATCTGGCAGGCTATCTCACTGTGCTTACGCCGGATGCCGGCATCACCGACGCTGCCGGCCTCAAGGGCAAGCGGCTCGGTGTCGTGCAGGGCACGCTCCAGGAAATCTATGCCGAGAAGAACTTCACCGACGCCGATCTCGTCAAATTCCCGGACAACAACTCCGCCGTTGCAGCGCTCAACAACGGCAGCATCGACGCGCATTTTCTCGATTACGAGGCGGCGAAGGACTATTCAGGCCGTTATCCGGAGCTGAAGGTGGCGGTCAATATTCCAAGCTTCGATGCGCCGGCCGGATTCGTCGTGCGCAAGGGCAACGACGCGCTGCGCGAGGCATTGAACAAGGGCCTTGGCGCCGCCATGCAGGACGGCACCTGGAAAACGCTCCATGAAAAGTGGTTCCCCGGCACGCCGATGCCGGCCGCATACCTTCCCAAGCCTTGATTTCGCTTTCCGGTCCGGCTGCTGCTCGTCGGACCGGCTTCTTGTTTAAGGGACCGCCTGATGAACTGGCTTGAAAACCTGCGCCGCAGCTTCCTCGACTGGAACGCCATGGCCGAAGTGCTGCCGACCATGATTACGGTCGGCCTCAAGAACACGCTGATCCTTGCGGCAGCCTCGACGGTGCTTGGCGTCATCATCGGCATGGTGCTCGCCATCATGGGCATTTCCCGTTCGCCTTGGCTGCGCATCCCGGCCCGCATCTATACGGACGCCTTCCGCGGCTTGCCGGCCATCGTCACCATTCTCCTGATCGGTCAAGGTTTTGCGCGGCTTGGCCGGGAGCTCTTCGGTCCGTCGCCCTATCCGCTCGGCATCCTCGCGCTCAGCCTAATCGCCGGCGCCTACATCGGCGAAATCTTCCGCTCAGGCATCCAAAGCGTCGATCGCGGCCAGATGGAAGCCTGCCGCGCGCTCAGCATGAGCTATGGTCAGGGCATGCGGCTCATCGTCGTGCCGCAGGGGGTGCGACGCGTGCTGCCGGCGCTGGTCAATCAGTTCATCGGCAACGTCAAGGATTCGAGCCTCGTCTATTTCCTCGGCCTGCTCGCCTCCGAACGCGAGATCTTCCGCGTTGGCCAGGATCAGGCCGTGGTAACCGGCAATCTTTCGCCTCTGCTTCTGGCGGGCGTCTTCTACCTCGTTGTCACCGTGCCGCTCACCCATGTTGTCAATGCCATCGACAACCGCTTGCGGCTCGGCAAGCAGCGCCCGGCGATCGTCACGAGCGGGCTGGAGGAAGTTAGCGAACTCGACGGTGCCAATCGCGGTGCCCTCGCGGCGGATCAAGCCTCGTTCAAGGGTGGCAGTCTCGACGTGCGCAACCTTGGTATGGCCTATGGCGAATTGGAAGTGCTCAAGGGCGTCGATCTTTCGGTAAAGGCGGGCAGCGTCACCTGCATCATCGGCCCCTCCGGATCCGGCAAGTCGACCCTGCTACGCTGTCTCAACCGTCTCGTCGAACCGAGGCGCGGCGACATTCTTCTCGATGGCGACAGCATTCTCGCCATGAAGCCGGAAACGCTGCGCCGCCGTGTTGGCATGGTCTTCCAGCATTTCAATCTTTTCCCGGATCACACAGCGCTCGAGAACGTCATGCTGTCGCTGACGAAAATCAAGGGCCTGGCGACGGCCGAAGCCGAGCGCATCGCCAAGGCGCGGCTCGCCGATGTCGGACTCGCCGGCCGCCAGCATCACCGGCCGGGTGGTCTTTCCGGCGGCCAGCAGCAGCGTGTCGCCATCGCCCGCGCGCTCGCCATGGAGCCGGAGGTCATTCTGTTCGACGAGGTGACGAGCGCACTCGACCCCGAACTGGTCAAGGGGGTGCTGAACCTCATGGCCGATCTCGGCAGTCGCGGCATGACCATGGTGGTCGTCACGCACGAAATGGGCTTCGCCCGGCGCGTCGCCGATCAGGTCGTGTTCATGGACGAGGGACGCGTCATGGAAGCGGGCACGCCTGATGCGATCTTCGACAATCCGCAGAGCCCGCGCCTGCAACGCTTTCTTGCGGAAGTTCTCTGACCCCGACCAAGGGAGATCACATGACACAAATGATAAGATGGGGCGTGCTTGGCTGCGCCGGGATCGCGATCAAGGCGGTCATCCCCGCGATTCAGTCTAGCCGATCCGGACGGGTTGCGGCGATCGCCTCGCGCGACCTGAAGAGGGCGGAGGAAACGGCGGCGGCGTTCGGCATTGCCAAGGCCTATGGCAACTACGAAAGCCTGCTTGCCGACGCCGAGATCGACGCGATTTATAACCCGCTGCCCAATCACCTGCATGTGCCGCTGACGATCAAGGCGCTGGAACAGGGAAAGCCGGTGCTGTGCGAAAAGCCGATCGCCCTGAGCGCCGGCGAGGCCATGAAACTGGCGGCCGCGCAGAAGGCGGCAAACCTACCGGTCGCCGAAGCCTTCATGGTACGCCACCATCCGCAGTGGAAGAAGGCGCGGACGCTGGTCGCCGAAGGGCGGATCGGCGAGGCTCGAGTCATCCAGACGATCTTCTCCTACTATCTCGACGATCCGCGGAACGTGCGAAACCAGGCCGATATCGGCGGCGGCGGACTGTTCGACGTCGGATGCTACGCCGTCAACACGGCGCGCTACCTGTTCGATGCCGAACCCTTGCGGGCGATCGCGTTGATGGAACGCGACCCGGCCTTCGGTACGGACCGCCTCGCGAGCGGACTGCTGGAGTTTCCCGAGGGACGGCAGCTCGTCTTCACCTGCTCGACGCAGCTTGCCCGCACGCAGAAGGTGACGGTTCTCGGAGCGCGCGGGCGTCTGGAGATCCCCATTCCCTTCAACGCGGCGGCCGACGAGCCGACCGTACTGATCCTCGACGACGGCCGCGACCTTGCCGGCGGCGGGCGGGAGGAGATCGCCATCGCGCCGGTCGACCCATACCGCGAACAAGCCGACGCTTTCGCCGAAGCCGTTCTCTCCGGCAAACCGCTCGAAACGGGACTGGATGATGCGATCGCCAACATGAAGGCGATCGAAGCACTGTTCCGCTCCGCAGTCACCGGCCGCTGGGAAGAGCCTGACCCGTTCCATTCACCTGCATGACCAAGCGATTGAAAGAAATTCCATGACAGACAACACCATATCTTCGGCAATCATCATCGGCGCCGGCATCTTCGGCGTCTCCACGGGCGTCCAGCTCGTCCGCCGCGGCATCCGCGTTACTATCCTCAATGACGGTCCGCCGGCCAACGGCGCCTCTGGCCGCTCGCTCTCCTGGTTGAACTCGGCGCGCATGCGCTCGGAACCCTATCACCGCCTGCGCATGGCCGGCATCGATCGCTACCGCACGCTCTCAGTGCGGTATCCCGATGCCGGCTGGCTTCGCTTCGACGGCGGCCTGACCTGGGATGGCGACGATGAACGCAACGAGATCGCCGCCGCCTATCGCCATGAGGTATCACTTGCCTATGACGCGCAGCGGCTTTCTGCAGACGACGTCGCCGGCGTCACGCCCGGCCTCGATGCACGCGCGATCACGCCGCAGGGGGCGATCTTCAATCCGGGCGAGGGATGGGTTGACCTGCCGACCCTGATCGGCGTGCTTCTGGAGGAGTTTTCCGCGCGCGGGGGCACGCTGGTGACAGACCAGGGGGCGGCACGGGTGCTAGTCGAGGGTGGCCGCGCCCTCGGCGCCGAGACAGCGACGGGCGGCCGCTTCCGGGCCGATGCCGTCGTGCTTGCGACGGGTCCCGCCGTACCGAATATGGTAGCGGAAAGCGGTCAGACGATCGATGATGGAACCCCGGTTGCGCTGCTGGTGCAGACCAAACCGCTCGCTCATCCCCTGCGCGCCGTTCTCAACACGCCACGCGTCGCCGTGCGTCCGGCGCCGGGCGGCACCTTCTCGCTGGATGCCGATTGGGCCGCCGACGAAGGCGTGAAGGTGCGTCCAGATGGCGGGTATGACATCGACGAGACTGTGGTGAATGCCCTGCTGGCCGAGGCAGCCAAGGTAATGGAGGACAATCCGAAGCTTGAAGTCGCGTCCATCGGAGTCGGTGGCAAGCCGATCCCCGGCGATGGCGAACCGGTGATCGGTGCCCTCAAGGCCATTCCCGGCTACTACGTCGCCTTCAGCCACAGCGGGGCAACGCTCGGCCCAATCGTGGGTGAGTTGCTCGCCTACGAGGTCGCGACGGGCGCTGAGCATCCCATGCTCGCCACGTTCCGCCCCGAGCGCTTCCTGTCGCAGTAACGCCGTGGGGAACCAGGGAATGATTCCCCGACGTGCAGTACGAAGCCTCGGGAAACGAGAGCTCCCCTCGCGTTGCGGGCTGAAAGTCCTCAAACCTTGCGGGGTTCTCTTCCAGCTTGGCCTCGGCTGCGATGTCTCGATCCCGTAGAACATGGTGCCCCAAAAGCTCGAAACAAAGGGTGTCGCTTGGCAGTTAAATATGAGACTGCGGCTGTTTCGACTGGTTTGGCATTTAAAGCGGGTCTTCCTCAATTTGTGTGGTCACTCAGCGTTAGACATGATGCCGCTATGGGCGGGCATGCAAACCAAATCGAAATGGTCGCCCGGTCCAGGGGCAAAAGTTCTGGTTGTCGCGCTCACTGATGATGACAGTTGGGTTGTTTCCGCTGCCGGACCAGCTTTCGGCATTTGCCCTGATTGCGGACGGCTGACCCGAAATCGGCACGGTTGGTCCAACCGAGGTCTTCAAGATCTGCCGGTCCAGGGCAAGACCGTCACGGTGAAGCTTCGGTTGAGCCGCTGGCGGTGCGCACATCAGAACTGTGAACGCAACGCCATCGAATTGCCCTGGAGCAACGGCCAGGCGGAAGGCCAGATCAACCGCCTGAAGACGATCAAACGTGCGATGTATGGCAGAGCAGGCACGGAGCTCCTGAGAGCACGCATGTTACCGCTCATCAATAATCATCACCACACAAATTCAGGAAGACCCAATTAAATGGCAATTCTCAATTTATGTGCGTACCTAACTATTATTGCACCCAGAGTCTGGCAAATTAAATTGAAAGCGACACGGCTTGGCAAGCATAAGGCTGCTGCGTGACATTGAATCGCAGGGCGCGGAGACCAAACAAAAAGCATGAAGAAGTCCACCATACCCATCGAACAGCTCACGCGCCTTCGCCGGATACGCGGACTGGCGCGGCTGATGGATACGGCGCTCCGAATTCCCGGTACACGCATGTCGCTCGGGGCAGACTCGGTCCTTGGCCTGATCCCCGGCGTCGGCGATTTTGCGGCCGCCGCCGTCAGTCTCATCATCGTCAACGAGGCTCGGCGTCTCGGCGTGCCGAACGACAAGCTCGTCAAGATGCTGGTCAATGTCGGTTTTGACACGGTTGCGGGAAGTGTGCCGGTGCTTGGCGATGTCTTCGACGTCTATTTCAAATCCAATCGCCGCAATCTTCAGCTTGTTCTGGATCACTTCGGCCTCGACCATGCCGACCTCGACCGGTAACGCTGGTCAGCTGCGATTGCCGAGCGTGGCGATATCGAACACCGCGGCATTGTCCTGGATTTCGCGTAAGTCCTTAACATAAGCTTCGAAGACTCTTAACCAACGTAATAACCAAGGGATCGGAGGCTTAGGTATAGCGGGCGACGCCGCCGGCGGTTCGATTCCCTTCAAGGCGCAAGTGTCTTCGAAAGCGGTCCAGTTCTTGTTCCCGTCCGCAGCTTATTCCCGCCGATGGCGTTGGCTATATCGGCCACGGCCGATGAAAGGTGGTCATCAGTATCGATCAAGGTCATAAGAACTCATCTCTGTGTGCGAACCGCCGATGATGTTTGCGACCGAAGCCTGGAAGCGATCGTTTTCCGCCGGTGTCCCCACGGTAAACTCGCGACCAGTTGGTGTATCCAGCCTCTCGCCAAGGCTTGACGACGATGCCGTCCTTAAGAAGGCTCTCCGCAAGAGTAGTGCCTGGCATCGCGGTCCGGAAGAAGAGGAAGTTCGTCTGCGAGTCCGCAACGCGGAGCCCCAGTGCAGATAAGCGGGAGGCAAGCCTGCCGCGTTCAGCGACAACACGGGTGACGGCTGATTTCATCCATTCCTGGTCGGAGAGCGCCGCAATCGCTGCCATTTGTGCCGCTGCGTTCACGTTAAACGGGGCTTCGCCTTTGCGACCACCCGTGCGATTACCCTCTGAACATATTGCATAGCCTATCCGGAGTCCTGCCAAACCATAGGCTTTTGAGAAAGTACGAAGGAGCACGCAATTGAAATTCGGACGACCGAGCAGCGACAGGCCGTCGGGATAACCGTCAGCGACGAATTCGATATGGGCCTGATCGAGCAGGAAAAGTGTTTGGGGCCGGGTCGCCCGGACGAGGCGGGCTATCCTTGAAAATCTTGTGGTGGATCGACACCAAGATGGCACCTCAAAATGCATCTATAGCAGAATCCAGCGTCGCATCGTTGAGATGCGCAGCTTTGCCGCCGTATTGTCCCCGCAGCCTTTATCCCAGCATTGCGTGGTCTGACGCGCTGCTGTCACAACTGGCTTTTGCCAAATCGCTGTTTATTCCTTCCTAGCGACGAATATGCGGCCGATGGCATTGAGCAGAAGTTGAGCAGCTTGCAAATCAGCAAGCTTGGCGTGGAAGGAGTGGCGGAGCGGATTCCAGCCGGAAAACGCTATTATCTTTCGATCGATATCGACGGCTTCGATCCTTCGATCGCCCCGGATGAAACACCAAGCCATGGTGGTTTTATTTACTATGAGGTGCTGGAACTGATTGCCGGCTTGGCCAAGGGTGACGAGATTGTTGGTATTGACCTCGTTGAGGTCGCTCCCGACTACGACCATACCGGTTCGACAGCCATTCTCGCACTGAAGGGATGTCCGATCCATTGGCGCGGGCATAATCATAACCCTCCTTGGCTGTCGAGGAGACATTGCGGATGCCGAGCTGTGACATGCCCGTGTGCGGGTCTTCGGCAAGATGCTCGGCTGGAGAGAAACACCGCTTGGCCGGGAGCTGGCCGGCGCGAGGGAGCTGGCGGAAACCCGCCGCCCGCTCGGCATGGTCTTCCAGCATTTTCACCTCTGGCCGCACATGAGCGTGCTCGACAATGTGACCCTGGCTTTGAGGCTGGTTCACGTTGTTCCCCGCACCGAAGCCGAAGGAACCGGCAAACCATGTATCCAATACCATGGAGGAAAACCGTCGATGCGAAAGCCATAACGAAATCTCAAGTTAAGTGGCAAAGGCTGGGAACGAATCTCACATTAAATGCCAAGTCTCAAATTATGTGTTGCCGTAACTACATGATTTGGTTGGCGGCAGAATCTTACGTTTAAATGCAAAACGACATTATGCACCCGCCCGTGCCAATTCGCCCATTGAGCGAGCGCGGGCGGGTCGTGACGTCCTGCAGTGGGACGCCTGGCTGTTCTCGATAGTCTGTTTCTTCGAGAATGGGTCGGCGCAACCGTTCATTTCTGTCCAGCCAACATCCTGATCCGGCTGTCGAACTCGCCACGATCGACATAAAAGCCCTTGAGCAGCCGGTGACCTGTCATCGGATCGAAAGCGGTTCGGCCATGCAGGATCCGCCTGTTGTCGAAGACGACCATCTCTCCCGGTTTCATTTTGAACGTGATGATGTTCGTCGGGTCGCGAGTCTCGGCCCTGAACCGTCTGTAGGCGGCATAGTAGTCGGCCATCACGGTGTCGGGTATATCGAAGCTATCCATGAGATGGGCGCTGTAGCGGACATCGAAAACGCGGTTTCGCTCATCGACGCTGACCATCGGTCTATGGACGCGAATATCATATTGGCGATCGTGGAAGCGGTACGGAATTGGTATCGACGTCAGCAGCCGGAACGCCTCGGCGTCCTTGCGGCGGACCTTCTCGGCAATCATGTAGGCGTCCGCGAACACGGATTCTCCGCCTTCTGCGCCGTTCCGCACACAGTGAAGGAACTGGTACCCCGGCGGCATCTCCTGGTTCGGAAGGTCGGTATGAAGGGGCAGGGCGTGCGAGGTGTAAGCAAGATTGTTGGGATCGGGAATGGTCTCGACACGGAAAGTCAGGCCGAAATTCGTGCGCCTCAGAAATCCGATGCGTTCCCCGAGCGCTAAGCCCGCTTCCTCATTATCTTCGAGCCCGGTGACCACAGAAAGACCGTGCCTCTTCGTGTTGCAAAGCCATTCGAAGAAGACGTGGTCGTCCGAGAGATCGCCGACAGACACGTTGGGAATGCGTAGGTCCGCTTCCCAGATCTCAGCGGCTATATCGGCGGGGTCGGCCGCGCGTACACCCGGGCGATGGCTGTAAAGCCAATCAGCGGCCAGTGTCGTTCTGTCATGATCTCCTCGCCAATCGATGTGAACGGCGTCGCCATCGAGCGTGACCGTTTCGGCTGTCAGGTCGAGCGGCACGGACAGCAGATCGAACTGTCGCTCACCGGTCTGTCGGTGGAACCCCTTTGGGTCGTTGTCACGCAGGAAGAGGTTTGGATAGAATGACGTGGTGCCGTCAATCCAATGAACGGCAATAACGCGATCTCGCGCTTCTACACTTTCGATATTCACGGAATTTCTCCGTCGGTTTCAGGATCGCATATGAACCCGACATTCCGGCGGCGGCGGCCACCAGCCCCCGCGCTTGACATATCCGTAGGTGGACACAAGCAGCTTCATAGAATGATTGTTAATCTTCCATGCGCGCAAGGACAATAGACATCGCGCTATCGTTGCCTGACTCGGTCGAGGGCACATAGGCGATTTTCAGCGCTCTCTTTGTTCGCTGGCGCCAGCCACGACGCAGATCAATAGGCCAAGGCAGGCGAGGGCGACAAGGGCGACCGCATTAGATATAATTTGACCGCCAGGTCGAGCGATGCCGAGCGTCCCCGCGCTTGCGGCGCATTGCTTCAAAAAGAGAAAGAGCCAGTAATAAACTCCAGCAAAGGATTGTCTGGCCCGCTAGAGGTGCGGCACGGCGCATGCAAAAACGGAAATTCCTGGTCGGCATGGCTGTTCTTGCCCTATCCGTGGTCGCAGGAGGTGAAGACATGGCGTTGTCGAGGGAGACCCGGCTGATGCCGCAGCTTGAAGCGCTACGTCAGGGCATGCCGATGTCGGCGGTCGAAAAGGGCTGATCGGCAGGATCGATTTCAACTCACGCTTCATGCATTACCACCGCCGGCCTCCCCCTGGGTATGTCGCTTGCCGATCTCCGTCAAAGTGCCGGATGTTGAGATCGGTCAGGAAAGCGCTGCGAGCGGCGGCGCACGTTTCGGAACGAAACAGCTGTCGGACGGCGTCCTTCCGTACGCATAACGTTCGACAAGTTGTACGTTTGATTTGCATAGACCGTATGTCCTCAGGTGAAGGCGGGCTCACCCTCACCATATGCTAGGCGGGGGTTGCTTCGGAATGGCCGAAGCCGAGCCCCAAGCTTAGGGAGATGGAGGATGAACCATGAACCAGGATAGCAGGCGCTTTTCGTCGGTATGGACGTTTCGAAACTGAAGATTACTGTAGCCGTCGCGGACAGTGAGCGTGGTGGCGAGGTGAATTTTTCGGGGACATACCCTCGGATCGGGCCGCGGTGTCATCGATTGTAAAAGCTGGCCAAACGAGGAGCCAAACTCCACTTTTTTTTACGAGGCAGGGCCTACAGGTTACGTTACCGTCAGCTCATCGAGATGGGGCATGACTGTGTTGTCGTGGCGCCGGCACTAATTCCTAAGCGTCCCGGAGATTGCTTGAAGACCAACCGGCGTGATGCGGCCAGCTTGGCGAGGCTGCATCGTGCGGGTGAATTGACATCGGTCTGGGTGCCTGACCGCGGGCATGAGGCAATGCGCGATCTGGTCCGCGCTCGAGACGCAGCACAAGAGGCGCAAAAGCGGGCACGTCAACAGCTACAATCGTTCCTGCTCCGTCGTGGGCGCATTTATCCGGGACGCACCGTTTGGTATCCAACCCGCGTATAAGAGTTTGCTAACCGTCGTCTCAGCGCCCTGTCTCCTACCTTGCGCATTCGCTCAGATCTTACAACGAGCCAGCACTGGCCCGGATGGGGAGGTCGTGAGAGCAGCTCTTGCAAATGAACATAAGGATAAATACCCCTTATGCCGCAAAGGGCAAATTTTATCACCCGTTTACGTCAAACGGTGTGCGGGTCAAAGGTTCACATCCATTCAAGGCAAGCGGATCGTTCAGGATTTTAAGCGCGGATCACCCGTACGCGAAAGCTCACGAGCTAGCTCTAGAAAAGCTCTCACGCCGGCCGATAGATTTCGGCGTCCGGGGTAGTATAGGCAAAGCCCAGGATAAGACGGCGTCCAGTCCGCCAACACACGTATGACCTGTCCGACCTCGATCTCTGGAAGAATGTCTTGCTCAAAGAGGTAGCCCAAGCCGGCGCCATCAAGCACCGCAGTTCGCGTTAGGCTGGCCTCGTCTAGCGTGATCTGCCCCCGAACATCTATCTGAACTTGCTCGCCGCCCTTCTCAAACCGCCAGCGAAACAGGGAGCCATCTGGCAGACGAACGCGAATGCAACTGTGAGTAAGGAGATCCGGGGGGGCCAGCGGTATCCCGTGCTTTTCGATGTATTCGGGGGATCCGACCACAGCATGTCGTTGAGGCCTGCCGAGCGAAACTGCAATCATGTCGGTAGGAACGAGGCCTTCCACTCTAACGCCCAGATCGAACCCTTCCCTGACGATATCCACCATCTTACCTTCGGTGACGATATCAACATTCATGTCGGGATAGCGGCGCAGGAACTCAAGCACGAGCGGTTTGATGATCGAGCGCGCCGCAAACGGCGCGGCGTTGATCCGTATCGTGCCGGAAGGCGTCTCACGTTGCTCGCGCACCGACCCCAGTGCTGCATGTAGATCCTGAAGCGATGGAGCGACCTGCTGCATAAAAAGCCGTCCAGCGTCCGTGAGGGAGACGCTTCGCGTGGTGCGATTGAACAATCGCACGCCCAGCGCAGCCTCAAGCCTGCCGATCGTGTGGCTCAGTGCCGTGGTCGACAACCCTAGATCGATGGATGCTGCGCGGAATGTCCCGCGCCGTGCGATCGCAATGGCAGCTTCAAGTTCTTTTAGGGTCGCCTGATCCATTGTCCCGTTCCATTCATCACTTCATGCCGTCTCGTCCCCCTTATTCCTACAATTGTCCAGTGCTAAATGCCATTGCGAACGAAGGAGAACTATCATGACGCCAGCACTACCCAAGCCCATAGCGGCCTATGTCGAGGCTAATGCACAACTCAACGTGGATGGCATGCTGAAGCCTTTCGCGGACGATACTGTCGTCCTGGATAACGGTGGCCGTCACGAAGGCCACGCCGAGCTGCGGACCTTGTTCGAAGAGGCAGTGATTCCCGCCAAGGCGATCTTTACGCCGGATAGCGTTCGTTACGAGGATGGTCAGGTCGTGGTCGAGGGTCCTACCCACGGCGACTTCAAAGGCAGCCCGATCCGCTTCACCTGCCGGTTCACGCTGGAGAACGACACCATCAAAGCATTGGAGATCACGGCATGAACATCAAAGCTGATCCGACCGAGTTTGCAGGAAAGCGAGTGCTTATCAGCGGCGGCACCAAGGGTGCTGGTCGCGCCACTGTGGACCGTTTCCTGGCCGGCGGCGCCCGAGTAATCACCGCCGCTCGGGGAGCACCGGAACCCATTGACGGAGTCGAGTTCATACAGGCGGACCTGACGACGGCCGAGGGCGGGGAAACCCTTGCCAAGGCCGCGCTCGAGCGCTTGGGCGGCATCGATATTCTGGCTCACGTCATTGGCGGATCGTCGACACCGGGCGGCGGTTTCGTTGCCCTGACAGATGACCACTGGCTAGCAGAACTGAACCTGAACCTCTTGGCCACCGTCCGCCTGGATCGTCTCCTGATCCCGCAGATGATCGCACGGGGCAGCGGCGCAGTGGTTCACGTGACCTCCATCCAGTCAGTCCTTCCGCTGCCCGAGGCGACCACCGCCTACGCTTCCGCCAAGGCCGCGCTCAAGACCTACAGCAAGTCCATCTCCAAGGAGCTTGGGCCGAAAGGCGTGCGGGTCAATGTCGTTTCCCCCGGCTGGATCATGACAGAGTCATCCCAGGACTTGCTGAAACGTCTGCAGGCCGCCAATGGCGGTACGATCGAGGACGCGCGGCAAGTCGTTCTTGACAGCCTGGGCGGTATCCCCATTGGACGTCCAGCCGACCCTCATGAGGTCGCCGACCTCATCGCCTACCTGGCCTCAGATCGCGCTGCCGCGATTCACGGCGCCGAGTTCGTCATCGACGGCGGCACTGTTCCGACGGTCTGATATCACGTCACAATTTGATCAGGCGGGTGCGCCCCACCCGTCGATCTGGGAATAAATTGCATTTCGAAGATGGCGGATGTCGCGGTTCAGGGTGGCCAATTCCTGCGGCGTTTGGGTCGAGGCTGCAAGCAAGGTATCGCTGAGACAGCCGGCCTTGTGCTGCAAGGCACGTCCTTTGTCGGTTAACCCGATAACCACCTGCCGCTCGTTGCTGAGGTTTCTGGTCCGGCGCAGCAGGCCAGATGTCTCGAGCCGCTTCAGCAACGGCGTCAGCGTGCTGGATTCCAAGGCAAGGGCGTTGGCAATGGCGCCGACCGTTTGCCCGTCGCTACTCCATAACACGTTGAGCACGAGATACTGCGGGTAGGTCAGACCCAGCTCGTCGAGAAGAGGCTTGTAGGCGCGCTGGATAGCGATGCCGGCCGTATAGATTGCGTAGCACAACTGGTCGTGCAGGGGAGGTGGATCGTTATGGCGTTCGGTCATTCTGGGCTCCTGTCGAACTTCATATAGCCTATGCAATAACAAAATTAAATATCGCGATAAGAATTATCTTGACGCAAAATCTAAACTCTGACAGTTTATATATATCGCGATAACAGTTATCGCGATTGAAGGAGAGACAGCCATGACACGCAAGACCACGACCCCCGTTGCTGCCATTGCAGCTGCCGCAGCATTGTCTGCCGCAATTCCGGCAAGTGCCGCTGATATCATTCCTCAGAACCAGTCAGTCAGAAACGTCGTACTCGTTCATGGCGCTTTCGCAGACGGCTCAGGCTGGAAGGGTGTCTACGACATCCTCACGAAGCGCGGCTATCGCGTCACCATTGTCCAAAATCCTCTGACTTCTCTTGCCGACGACGTTGCCGCCACCAAACGTGAGGTGGAGCGGCAGGACGGTCCTGTCATTCTGGTCGGGCATTCGTGGGGCGGCACTGTCATCACGGAAGCTGGTGTCGATGCAAAGGTCGCAGGGCTTGTTTATGTCTCCGCTCTCTCCCCCGATGCAGGCGAGACGACTGTTCAGCAATACGAAGGATTTGCTCCCGCATCCGAATTCGTCATCGAGACCACCAAGGATGGTTTTGGTTATGTCAGCCCGGAAAAGTTCAAGGCCGGTTTCGCTCACGATGTCAGTGACGCCGATGTTGCGTTCATGAGGGACGCGCAGGTGCCGATCAACATGTCGGCGTTCGGCACGAAACTTGAAAACGCTGCCTGGCGCACCAAGCCGAGCTGGGCAGTCATCGCGACTGAAGACAAGGCATTCGACCAGGCAATGCTGATCCACATGGCAGAGCGCATCAAAGCGAAGGTCACCAAAGTGTCGGCAAGCCACGCCCTGTTCATGACACAGCCAAAAGTCGTCGCAGACACGATCGATGAGGCCGCGAAGGCCGTATCGGCGAAGAAGTAGTGGCAGACCCAGCGCGGTCATCGGGACAGTCCCCACTGTCCCGATGACACGAACCGCTCCGTCGATCCTGGTGGAGTAGGACAGAAGCGACCCATAACGGACCGACCGATCGGTGTATCAGACCAGCCGCGCCCCTTCGTTTCAAGACCCTGCGGCACTCCCTTAGTTTTTGTTGAATCCATTCATGGAGGTAATCACTTGACCCCGGATACTCATGACCAATACGCACCAGAAAGCTCACTCAACCCGCGGGGTGAATTTGGTGATGTTTTTGACTTCATCGTCTGCGGTTCTGGCTCCAGCGGCTCCGTTGTTGCTGCGCGACTGGCGGAAGATGGCACTGCAAGCGTTCTCCTGCTTGAGGCCGGGGGCGACGACGCGGCCGAGACCGTTTCAAACCCAGCGCAGTGGCCACTCAATCTTGGCACTAGCCGGGACTGGGGTTTCGTCGGGCAACCGGCTCCTGGTCTCGATGGGCGACGTCTTCCTCTCAGCATGGGCAAGGGGCTTGGCGGTGGTTCGAGCATCAACGTCTTGGTATGGGCCAGAGGGCACAAGGGCGATTGGGATCACTTTGCCGCTGAGGCCGGTGACGATGCGTGGGGGTATCAGTCTATTCTCGGCTATTATCGCCGGATCGAAGATTGGCAGGGAGCACCGGACCCAGCCCGCCGAGGAGTGGGAGGGCCGGCCTACGTTGCGCAGCCACAGGCGCCCCAGCCAGTCGCAGAGGCTATGTTGCGTGCGGCATCCACGATCGGCATTCCAGTCTATGACAGCCCGAACGGTGAAATGATGGAGAGTCCGGGCGGCGCCTCGATTGCTGAGCTGCGGATTCGGGACGGAAAGCGGGAATCCGTGTTCGGATCCTACGTCCGTCCGCTCCTGTCGCAGCCAAACCTGACAGTGCTTACAGATGCATTGGTCACACGCCTCGTCTTCACTGGCAAGCGCGCGACGGGGGTCAAGGTCCTTGTCGATGGCCAGATGCGCCAGTTCACGGCGCGTTGCGAAACGGTATTATCGCTTGGCGCAATCAACACGCCAAAAGTGTTGATGCAATCGGGTGTCGGCCCGGAAGATGAGCTGAAAGCTCATGGCATTCCTGTAGTTCAACACCTCCCTGGCGTTGGTCGTAATCATCAGGATCATATCGCCTTCGGCTGCACATGGGCATATCGAAAAGCGGAAGCCGTAGGCGGGACCGGCTGCGAAGCGAAACTCTATTGGAAGAGCGACGCACGGCTTTCCCAACCGGATATTCTTCAGTGCCAATTGGAGTTTGCGGTACCTTCGCCGATAGAAACAGGTCTTCAAACGCCTGAGCACGGCTGGACCATGTTCAACGGCCTCGCCCAGCCAAAAAGCCGCGGCCGGTTGCGGCTCTCTGGACCCGACGTAAACGATGCGATGCTGATCGAACCGAATTCTCTCAGTGAGCCGGAAGACATGGCTGCGGCCTTGGTCGCGGTGGAATTATGTCGCGAGCTCGGAAATAGCGATGCCTTCACCCCCTTGGTAACAGGCGAGACAGCTCCGGGCGCGCGCGATAGGTCGGGCCTGATCGATTTTATCCGGCGGGCTGCGGTCACCTATTGGCATCAGACGAGCACGGCGAAGATGGGACGCGACAGCGTGTCGGTGGTCGATAATGAACTCAAGGTCTACGGCATAGACGGCCTTCGCGTAGCTGACTCTTCGATTATGCCGCGGATCACCACCGGCAATACGATGGCGCCTTGCGTCGTCATCGGGGAGCGGGCGGCTGATCTGATCCGGGCGGCTCATGGCCTTATGGTCTGAGCGGACGCCTTTATCGATCCGTCTAAGAGGAGCTTTTATAAAGTACGGCGGTACCTGCACAGGTGCCTCCGTACTTTAGCGGCGAGCGTGCCATAGGATGCCCAATCCTATATGAATGACAAAGGACATGAATACTCAGCGCGCTGAGCTATCGGGAATTTGCAGGTTACGGGTTCGTACCCGTTCAAGACCTCCATCATTGATTTTGGATTTAGAGCGAAAGGCTGGGAGTGCCCGACCAATCCAAGTAAGTTTTGCCGCTAGAAATGGCCACGATTTTAACTTTGATTGAGCATAAAGCCGGTGCTGCTTGCACTTCGAACACAAGGCCAAAAAAAGATTGGGGTGCCGATGGCGGCACCCCAACTCTAACTCACATGGAAACTGATCCGATTAGTTACGTCGCTCTTTCTTCTGCGGCGTTCGGTCTCCACTTGATCAGCCGGCCTTCCAGAACATCGAGAATTCGGTCGATGATGAGCACGAACACGGCCAGGATGATGATGCCGGCAAACACTCCAACCGCGTCGAAGTTGCCTTCCGCCTGCGCGATCAGGTAACCGAGCCCTGCAGAGGAGCCGAGATATTCACCAATGATGGCGCCGACCACCGCGAAACCGACGGAGGTGCGAAGCGACGACAGGATCCAGCTTGCCGCTGCGGGGAAATAGACATGTCGCAACAGATCGGAACGGTTGGCTCCGAGGATCCTTGCGTTTGCGAGGACGACCGGATTGACCTCGCGAACGCCCTGCATGGCGTTGAAGAAGGTGATGAAGAAGACAAGCGTTACCGCGAGCGCTACCTTCGACCATAGGCCGAGACCAAGCCAAAGCACGAAAATGGGGGCAAGCACGACGCGCGGAATGGCGTTCAGGCCCTTGATGAAGGGGTCCAAAATCCGTGCCGCACTGCGGCTGAGACCGAGCCATACACCAGCTGCGACGCCAAGGCCCGTGCCGATGATGTAGCCGAGCACAGTCTCCGTCAGGGTGATTGACACATGACGATAGAAGCTGGGGTCAACAATCCAGCTGATCATCTGGTTGAAGATGTCGAGCGGGGCTGGAAAGAAGAAAACATCGATGAAGCCGGCGGTCACGCCAAGCTGCCAGCCGCCGAGGATAAAGATTAGCATCCCGAGCTGGATGATGCGTTCAGTCACGACGTTCATAGCTTTTCTCCACTTCGCCGCGCAGGGAAGCCCAGATATTTCGATACAGATCCATAAAGCGTGGATCGAGTTTAATTTCCGCGACGTCGCGGGGGCGCTCGAGTTCCACCGGGAAGCTTTCGATGACCCGTGAACGGGGGCCCGCTGCAAGAATTGCGACCCGGTCGCCGAGGGCTATTGCTTCTTCGAGATCATGCGTGATCATTACCACAGCCCTGCGCTCTTCCTGCCACAGACGCAGGAGTTCGTTTTGCATGAGGTGCCGTGTGTGGATGTCGAGGGCCGAAAAGGGCTCGTCCATCAGGATGACTTTGGGGCCGGAGATTAGGGCCTGCGCCATCTGGACGCGCTTGCGCTGGCCGCCCGAAAGCTGATGCGGATAGCGATGCTCGAACCCTTTGAGCCCGACTTTCGCAAGCCAGTTCATAGAACGCTCGCGCCGCTCTGCACTCGGCACACCTTTGAACAGCAGTCCCAGCTCGACATTCTCGATCGATGTCTTCCAGGGCAGCAGTGCGTCCTGCTGAAAGAGATAGCCGATATCGTTCTGGACGCCCTTAACCGGAGCTCCGTCGATCGTCACGGTGCCGCTGGCAGGCTTCAGAAGACCGGCAATGGCGTTGAGAATGGTACTTTTACCACAGCCTGTCGGTCCCACGATGGCGAGAAACTCGCCATCGGCAACTGTCAGGTTCACGTCCTGCACCGCGACATAGGAGCCGAATGACATCGTGACGGCGTCGATCGATACCATTGGCCTTTTGTTTAGCTCGCCCGACGGAACGGACATGGGTTTTACGACAGCCAAAGACATGGCCTCCTCCTAGGATCAGTTGGTGGTCTTATCCGTCACCTTGGCCACGAAAGCGTTCGTGTAGGTCTTGGAAAGATCTATGGTCGCGGCAGCAACCTTTTCGTTGAAGCTTTTGAGAACGGCCAACGGCGTCTGCGTGTCCGCCTCGTTGAATTTGCCGTCCACCGAGAAGATCGGCTTGGCATTCTGGACGGCCTTCACATATGTGTCCCGGTCGCCGGAGATGAATTCTTTCGGCAGTTTTTCGACGATCTCTTCAGCGCTGTGCGTGTTCATCCATGCCAGTGCCTTGACGGTCGCGTTCGTGACTTTCTGGATGGTTTCCGGGTTCTCATCGATATAGGCCTGCGTCGCATAAAGGACGGAGGTCGGGTAGATCCCACCGTAGATCTCCGTGGCACCCTCGTCGCTACGGGCGTCGATCAAAATCTTGCCGACACCCTTGGCTTCGATAAAGGTTGCTGCCGGATCGTAGTTGACCAATAGATCAACCTTCCCTTGCTCGAGCGCCGCAACAGCAGCTGAACCGGAGCCGACCCCGATCAACGAGACGTCATCAGCCGATAGGCTGTGGCGCTGCAGATAATAGCGTACGAAGAAGTCTGAAGACGAGCCCGGCGCTGTGATACCGATTTTCGCGCCCTTGATCGTTTCAGGTTTGGCAGGATCGAACGCAGCGTTCTTTCCACCGGCAAGCACGAGCCCGGAATTGCGGGCCAGTTGCACGAAGGCGACAACAGCCTTGTTCTGCGACTGCATCTGGATGGTGTGGTCGTAGAAGCCGACGGCGATATCCGTGGAGCCGGCAACGAGCGCCTGCAGCGTCTTGGAACCGCCCGATGCGAAGTTTTCGACGGTGACCTCAAGACCTTCCTTCTCGTAGAGGCCCAGGCCAGCTGCGACTGGAAAGGGCAGGTTGTTGAGGTTGTAGGACCCGACGCTGATGCGGACGGGTTCCGCAATAGCCGAACCGGCGAAAGCGACCGTTGCCGCAAGTGCGAGCAATAGTTTACGCATGTGCATTCCTCCCTGAAGCGTGGCGCCCTCCCGGCGACCACTTTCGATTATGCCGCGCAAACCATTTGCGCGATAGGTTTTGCAAAGACGTGGCCTTCGAAGAGGCGCCGGGCCGTACGCAGGATTCCAGCAACTGTCTTGCCATTGCGGATATCCAGTTTCACTTCCAAACGGCCGCTTGGATGTTCGAGAACGAGAACAACCGGTGGCTTGCGATCTCCGATCAGCCGCGAGGCGACGGTTCCGTCGCTGATGCAGGCCGTGGCTATGCCGACCGCACCGGTCGTTGCGAGAGATGGGTGGCACTGATGCGGCATGAAATAGCGCACGCCGAGATCGCCGCCGTTGTTGGGCCTGGAGATCAGAACCGGCTTTGGCGTGACCTGATTGCTGACGTCACCCATACCCATGCGTCGGCCGGCTTCGAGCCTCAGAGTTTCGAGCCGTTCGAGCAATGCGCCGTTGGTATTAAGCTCAGCTGCAGCTTCGTCGCCCGTCACGCCGAGGGCGGTGGCTTCCAGCAACATCATCGGCATAGCGCAGTCGATGCAGGTGACATCGATACCGTCAATGCTGTCGCGCGGGTTGCCGGTGGGAAAAAGCTTGCCTGTGCGTGCCCCGGCCGCGTCCATGAACGTCAAGGCGATCGGTGCTGCATTGCCGGGCACACCATCGATCGAAGCATCTCCCAAATAGGCGACACGGCCATCGGGGGTCGGAACCTCGGCTTCGATCAGTTTGCCGGTATTGACGTTGTGGATACGCACGCGGGTTACGCCGGTCGTCGATTTGACCAATCCGGCCTCGATCGCGAACGGCCCGACGGCTGCCAGCATGTTTCCGCAATTGGGAGAGGTATCGACGAACTGCTGATCGATGCGAACCTGGGCGAACAGATAGTCCACATCGGCATCCGGTACGGTTGCTGGACCAACGATGGCGACCTTGCTGGTGACCGGATTGCCACCGCCGATTCCATCGATTTGCAATGGGTGACCAGAGCCCATGACCGAAAGCAGGACCTGATCGCGTTGACGCGGATCCGATGGAAGATCGGATGCGAGAAAGAACGGTCCTTTGGAGGTGCCACCTCGCATCAGAACACAGGGAATGGACATCAGGTCGTTCATGGTTGTGCTCGCATGCTGATGTGTTTTAAATATCAATCAGCTTCTTTGTTGCAGTAAGCGGCAAAATGATTGATATGTGAAATGCGAATATCAGAGGGAATGATGCGTTATGAGCATTAATTGCGAGATACTGGATCTGCGCGCATTTCTCTCGGTCGTCGAACTGGAAAACTTCCACCGCTCTGCGGAAGCGCTCAATCTGTCCCAGCCGGCACTCAGCCGTCGGATTCAGAAGCTGGAGCTGGCAATCGGGGCGCCTTTGCTCGAGCGCACCACACGTCATGTCTCGGCAACCGCCCTTGGCGCGGAGCTGATCCCGTTGGTGCGGCGCATGCTCGAGGAGTTCGACACGTCGCTCTTTGCGGTGCGCGATGTCGGATCTCAGCGCAGCGGCCTTGTGACGATCGCATGTCTGCCAACGGCCGCTTTCTACTTTTTGCCGACCGTCATTAAGCAGTTCAGCGCCGAGTATCCGAGTATTCGTTTTCGCATTCTCGATTTGCCGGCCACCGACGGTCTGCAGGCAGTCGCCCGCGGCGAGGTGGAGTTTGGCATCAATATCATGGGCTTTTCAGATCCCGACCTCGTCTTCGAGAGGCTCATCGAAGATCCATTCGTTCTGGCGGCACGCAAGGATCATCCGCTGGCAGCGAAGAGCGAACTCGAATGGGACGATCTGGCGCCCTATCAACTGATTACAGTTCACCGGTCCAGCGGCAACCGTACGCTTCTTGACGCCGCATTGGCGAAATCGAACTTGAAACTGCGTTGGTCCTACGAAGTCACACATCTTTCAACATCGCTTGGCTTGGTGGAGGCAGGGCTTGGAATTTCGGTTTTGCCGAAACTCGCTACACCTCAGGAAGACCACCCGTTCCTCGTCACGAGACCTATTCGCAATCCTGAAATCTCGCGAACGATTGGCATCGTGCGCCGTCGCGGCGGGACGCTTTCGCCGGCGGCAGAGCGCTTCATGACCATGTTGATTGGGACGTGGGCAGAAGGAAACTGAGCGGCAAACGGGTTTATGTTGGCGAGAAGGCCACGCTCGGCGTACCGGTCGCCATCGTGAGAGCTATAAAAGGGCCCATGAAATGCCAATCATGGCGACGGAGACGGCTGCCAGGGTGGTATAGCCCGACGATGCGATCTCTGCTCCTGCAACGATTGGTCCGACGGCAAATCCCATCAGGTTTGCGGATCCAGCGACGGCAGCCCAGCGACCGCTCCGGTCTAGGGTGGCGGCCAGACCGAAGAGGTATAGAAGGGAAAAATAGGAAAGGACAGTCGAAAGCACGACAGCGAATCGCCACATGTTTGGAAGCGAGTTTCTGCCGCTGACCTGCATTCTCACTCTGGCCTGCCGGACTGCCAGCATGACCGTGCGGCTCAGATCGATGCAGCTGTGGCGGACGCTTTCCTGGCCGCGTTGGCGCCTGGGAAGCTTGACGCGCTAGCGCGGGCTCGGCAGGCACAACAGCAGGTCAATAAAGCCTTGCGCGCTGGCGCTGAACGGGAGCTTGAGCGCAAGCGCTACGCCGCGGCGCTGGCAGAACGCCAATTCAATCGCGTTGACCCTGATAATCGTCTGGTCGCCTCCGAACTCGAGCGTCGATGGGAAGCAGCGTTGAGGGAACTTCGCGCTGCTGAAGATGCCGTTGCCCAACGTGCATCGCCTGAACCCGCCAAGCGCACTGGGTTTAGCAAAGACCTCAACAACAAGGTCGTTGCGTTATTCGATAGCCTTCCCCGAATCTGGGCCGATGCGACGACCGACGCTCATCGCAAGGCACTATTGCGGTGCCTCATCGAAAAAGTCGTCATTGACCGCGGTGAGCGCGACATTGCTTTGGCGAGGATCGTGTGGCGTGGCGGCGCCGTGACTGATCTCCGCGTCAAAATGAAAGTCAATTCTGTCGCCAAGCTCACACGCGGTGAAGAACTGCGCGCGCGTCTGCTGGAGCTCGCTCGGACGGGCATGCCTGACGATGAAATCGCTGAAATACTGACGCGCGAAGGACACCATTCACCCAATTGCGAGGACAAGGTCTTGCCGATCACGGTGCAACGTCTCCGCCTTGCAGCGGGATCAAGGTAAAGGCGCCGCGCAACAGATGGACGCATGAACCTACTTTGCTCAGCGCCGTACAACTGGCCGCCACGCTCGATATCCCCGTCAATTGGATTTACGTCCAAATCAGGCGGAAGCGCCTGCTCCTCGACCAGCAGGCAACCGGAGCATAGTTGTTCCAAAATTCCCCAGCGGTCGTCAACGCGGGTCGCGACCTTCGCAACCGCACCATTCATCACCTCGATCTGAGAATCATTCAGCCTCACCAGGAGGGGCATCAACATGCGTAGTCGAGCAGATAGCCGAGCTGCGCACGCGTAATCACCACCGTCCCGTCGGCCGCTGATGGCCAGATAAAGCGGGCGCGTTCTAGCTTCTTCATGATCAGGCAGGCACCCTGGCCGTCGTGCAAAATAAAAACCCTTCGTTGACAGAATTGTCATGAGCGCGTTAAGGGTGCGGATATAACTTGAGTACAAGAATCAAGTTTACGATCCAATCTTCGTCAAACAAGACAACGAAAGGTAGCTGAAACCATGAAATTCAATTTGCTACCCCCGAATAAGTTGATTCCCACCGAGGAGACCGATTCACGCAGGGTCGATGAAGTTCATGGCCTCATTTCGACGGCCGGCTGCTGGACGGTCCCTATCATGGTGGAGAAGGACGCACTTTTCGTGATGGATGGCCATCACCGTTTGGAGGTCGCGCTCCGGCTTCAGCTGCGTGCCGTCCCAGTCATTCTCCTCGACTACAGCAGCGTACGCGTCGAAGCCTGGAGGGCCGGTGAGACGATCGCGCCAGCCGACGTTTACGACATGGCCCGCAGCCGACGAAAATTTCCGATCAAGACCACCCGACACATTGCTTTGGACGATCTCCCGGCGTGCGATGTGAGCCTTGATGATCTTCGACAGTGGTACGAGCCTCTGGGTGGTTCTGAGAGGCTCGCCGGATGACGTCCCACATCATCCCAGTCGCGGGGGCGCACTTGTCTCCGATTCTGTCTCCTCTTGCTGCTGACATATTGACCGAGGGCGCGCCGCTCCTGCACAAATGGATCGAAGAGTACGGGTCTCCGCTTCACCTCGTGCTTCCGTCGGAACTCACTGCAAATGTCGAAGCCCTGCGCCACGTTCTCGACGATCGGGGCGTTGGGCACGCGATCTATTATGGGTCGAAAGTCAATAAATCTTCAGCCCTTCTGCAAGCCGCACTCGGGGCGGGCGCAGGAATCGACGTGTCGAGTGTTTACGAGCTTCGTGATGCTGTGAAACTTGGGGCTCGCGGTGACGATATCGTGGCGACCGGTCCCGCAAAGACGGCGCGATTTCACGACGAGCTGGTCCGCATCAGGGCTCTTGTCTCGGTTGATAGCCCGGAGGAGCTCGCCGACATATCGAGGCGGCTGCCGGCAAATGGCGCAAAGCAGCCTGTCCTCTTGCGACTGCAGCCGAAAGGACATGAGAAGAGCCGTTTTGGCATGGCTGCCGACACGGTACGAGCGTGCCTGTCGCGCATCGTTGGCGATGATCGTCTCCGGTTCGACGGCATACATTTCCATTTGAGCGGATACCGCTTTCAGGATCGGTCGGTCGCGTTTGAGGAGGCCGCCAAGCTGATGGAGGAAGCACGCGCAATCGGATTGTCTCCAACAATGATCGATATCGGCGGCGGACTGCCGGCACAATATGTGTCTGAGGCGGCATGGGGAGAACATCTGCAGCGCCAAAGCGCCGACAATTACCGGACGGGTAAAGTTCCGGCTTCCTTTTATCCCTATGGCGGTCCGCTATCGGCGGCGGCGTGGCTTCGTCGCTTTTTGAACGCATTGCTCTCATCGGGCCAGACTATTGAAGACTATTTCAGAGAGCGCAAACTAACGCTCGCGATGGAGCCGGGGCGCTCCCTTGTCGATCAGGCGGCGATTTCAGCTTTCCGTATCACACGCGTGAAGGATCTCGGCGGCGGAAATGGCGTGATCTTCGTCGAAGGCAGCAGTTTCAGCGCCTGCGAGACCTGGTTTGCTTCCGAATTCATGGTGGATCCCATCCTGCTACCCCGGAACGACCGGGCTCCCCCGGGTGAGGCTTTCCGGGCCTACATTGCCGGTCACAGCTGCCTTGACGAAGACGTCCTGAGCAATCGCTGGCTTGGCTTTCCCCATGTTCCCGAGGCCGGAGACGTTCTCGTCTGGGCCAATACAGGCGGCTATCAGATGGATCTGCTGGAAAATGAGTTCCATCGGCACCCGATGCCCAAGCGGTTATGCGTCACAAAGAGCGCAGCCGGCGAACTATCGATCTATCCCGACAACTAGGAGAGAACACCATGCTTCCTACGACTGTGACCCAATTGATTGGGCGCACCCCGGTCATGTCGATCGAGATCCCGAGCCGAACTTCCAGACTGGTGTTGAAGATAGAAAAGAACAATCCCGGCGGTTCGATGAAGGATCGCATGGCGCGCAGCATGGTCGTGGCGGCCTTGCAGGATGGCCGGCTTGCTCCGGGAGGCACGATCGTCGAATCGTCTTCGGGAAACACCGGTATCGGCCTGGCGCTGGCGGCGGTCGAGTTCGGATTGAATTTCATTGCCGTCGTGGATCATCATGCTGCGCCGGACAAAATCCGCATGATGCGAGCGATCGGCGCCGATATCCGCTACGTCGAAGGGGATTTCAGGGAGGATGAAGTCGCCGTGGTCGCCAGGCAGAGACTGGCAGCGCAACTCGGCACGCAGCTGCCAGGCGCCATGTTCATGAACCAGTCCGACAATCCGGCCAATCCCGAGGGATATGCCGGTTATGTTGATGAACTGATGGAGCAACTTCCCGACGGCATCGATGCATTCGTGGGATGCGTGGGTACGGGGGGCTCGATGACCGGCATCTCGCAGCGGCTCAAGAAGCGCTTTCCCACGATCCGCACGATCGCCGTGGAGCCTGCGGGCTCCATCGTGTTCGGACAACCGGGACATCCCTATTACCAGTCTGGAACCGGCACGCCGGCCGGCGACGACGTCGGCAAGGTCCTCGACTATAGCTGCATTGACGAGGGCGTACAGGTTACCGATGCGCAGGCTTTCGAAACGGCGCGTTATATTGCCCGTCACAAGGCGCTGCTCGTTGGCGGATCGACAGGCGGGGCGATCTACAAGGCTCTCGAATTCATCGCTTCCGGTAAGTTGCAGGGTACCGTCGTGACGACCGTAGCCGACGGAGGGGAGAAATATCTCGGTTCGGTGTTCGACGATGACTGGATGGCAAAGCGCGACCTGTTCGACCCGTCCATTGCCGTCCAGCTCGATGCCTGGCTTTTCGGACAGGCACGCGCAGCATGAAGGTTACAATATGCGGGGCCGGACGAACCGGCCATCTAAATGCTGTCCTGTTCAAACAGCGCGACGGTGTGGAAGTGTCCGTTCTGACATCATCGGCACAGCTTGCTGGGAAATGGTCGAATGGAGAGCAGATCTGGCGGGCGACTTTGTCCGATGGCAGCGTTCTGGCGGGACGGATTGATCATGTCGGCATCGATCCCAGCACCGCGCTTGCCGGTACGGATCTGGTCGTTGTGACGCAACCCGCCCACGCGCGTCCAGCGCTGTTGCGGCAGGTAGCCCCCCATCTGCCGGACGATAAACGGGTCTCCGTGGGAGCCATTCCGGGGTTTTGCGGGTTTGACTGGCTTGCCGAGGCTGCCTTAGGCGGTCGCGAGAATGTCATGATCTGGGGGATGAAGGACGTGCCCCATACCGCTTATAATCTTATTGCGGGCAGCCAAGTGCGCATGGGTGGCGCGAAGGCTCAACTCTATGCGGCGCTTCATCGTCGCGAGGCTAAAGCTGCGAAAGAAGAGTTGTCGGATTTGCTCGGCCCGCTGTACGAAGCGCCGATCAGCATCCTCGAAGACTATCTCGAGATCACGCTGACCCCAGGCAATGCTTTGATGCATCCGGCTGTGCTCTACGGGCTTGTCGGCCCCGGTGCCCCATGGGAGGAACGCCCCTTTGATGAGCCAATCTGCTGGTGGAGCGATTGCCCGCGCACCGGCGCGGAAATGCTGGAGGCGTGTGACGCCGAAAATCAGGTGCTCAAGCACGCCGCCGAAAGGCGGCTCAAGGTCAATCTTGCAAGCGTAAAGCCGCTCAAGCAAGAGTTGATCGAGGCTTATGGCGACCAAATCGGCGATGACAGCACGATGTATTCCCTGTTGAGAACCAACAGCGCCTATGCCGGAATCCGTGCGCCCCTCGTTGCCAATCCGGATGGACCGGGTCTGGTGATCGACCGGGAAAGCCGTGCCTTTCATGAAGACATCGCTTTCGGTCAGGCCCTGCTTCTTCAAATGGCCAAGCGGCTGGATGTGCCGGTGCCCACTATCGAAACGACTTATCATTGGGCGCGGGCCTACCACGGCAATCTGCCCCAACCTCCTCTGAATTTTGTTCCGATGAAATGGGCTGAGGCAATCGGATGAATGAAAATATCGTCAATTCCTACGCAGGGGGAAGAGATGGGCTCGACCCGCTGCTTCACCAACAGGCATCGCACAACGCCCTAGCGCGCCTTGTGCGATGCCTCCTCGCCGAACGTATTCTCAATCCCGACGCCTTGCTTTGGTCAGCAGATGGGACCCAGGCATGGCTTCCCTTGTGGTCTGCCAGAAAGGTACTCCATTTCGCAGACCTGCGCCGTTTGCCAGCCAATACGATGTTGAATAGCGGCGCGATCGAAATCATCGATGACAGGGGCAGGCGGCGAAGGCTGGAAGCGCCAGCCGATCTGGTCGCCGAGAGTTCATCGGACTGGTCGGTCGAACCCGCCTCGGATGGGATTTCGCGTCTGCTCGCCGATATCGAAAACAGCATGCAGAACGACGCGCTGATCCGTCGTCACCGCCGGGAATGGACTGCGTCGCTGAACCGGGAATTAGCGGCTGGCGGCAACACGGGCCTCATTGCCCATCTTCGGCATACCCGCCCTGTACACCAGGCAGCCATGATGCTGGACCAGTGGGGGGCCTTGGAAGGACATCCTTTTTACCCGACCTGGAAGTCGAAGCCAGGCCTCACGGCGCAGGAGGTCGAGGCCTTGTCGCCGGAATTCGGCGCGCGCGTCAATCTACGCATAGCTGCTCTGCGGCAGGATTGGGCCTATGTGGAGGCGATGCCCCATGTGGACAGCTACAACGGCTGGTTCCACGACAATTACCCCGAGCTCTGGGACGCCTGGGTCAAGGCTTTGACGGAAAGGGGGCAAACACCTGCCGACTGGCTGCCCTTGCCGATTCATTCCTGGCATCTGGATCACTTTGTCCACCGGGAATTTGCCGACGAGATCGCTTCCGGCGTGCTTCTGGTCGATGGACCGGAGATTGCCACAATCCCCTCCATGTCCTTTCGCACGATGCTGCCGGACCTCGAAGAAGCAAGGCCGTTTATCAAATTGCCGGTCGCCATCTGGATGACGAGCGAAATGCGGACCTTGCAGGCGAAGTCCATTCACATGGGGCCGAGGCTCAGCACCCTGATCTCCGATATTCTCGCTGCAGATCAAGCCCTTGGCAGCGAACTGGAGTTCTTCCGCGAAGAGTTGGGTGCGATCCTCCATCATCCCGACACAGGCGATGAACATCCCGGCCGTTTCCTCTCGGTCGTCTATCGCGAAGTGGACGCCATCTCGCGCAAAGACGGGTTGATGCCCGTCACGGTGGCCGCCTTGTTGGCCGCAAGTCCCGTCGACGGCCGACCGCTGATCTGCGAACTGGTCGCACGCTTGGGCGATGATCGGCCAGCGGCCGCAGAGTTTTTTCGCAATTATGTCGAGGTCGTTCTTAGGCCAACGATCGCCATGTATCTTTTATATGGCATCGCCTTCGAAGCTCACCAGCAGAACAGTACCGTACTCTTGGATCCGTCAGGACGCCCGCAGCGGTTGCTCATTCGCGACTTCGGTGATGGCCGGAGCTTCGCCCCCCTGTTCGAGGCGCGAGGATATTCGCTAAAGCCATTCAGCCGCGCGGGGATCTTGCCGACCACCTTCAATGACGACATCGCTCTTGTTCGGTCGTTCGTTATCGATGCGTGCTTCGTTTGCCACCTTCACGAAGTGGCGCTTTGCCTGAACGAACACTTCGGCCTCAGCGAGGCATGGTCGATCCTGAGGCAGAAGACTGAAGAAGCGTTTGATCGGGTACGACCCCGCGTTCTGTCCGACGAACTTTGGCTGGAAGAGCGAAAGGCGTTTCTCGATCGCCCCTGGCCGACCCGTTCTGTCTTGCGTATGCATCTTGAGCGATATCGCAATTATCGTCTGGAGCATGAACTGCCAAACCCGCTGACTGAGACGCCATGACGGGGACTATTGCGGTTGTCCGAGGCTTCGGGCCGGTCTTCGCTATTCTCTTTGGCCTGCAGTTCATCTCCATGGGGGCCATGGAGATGAGCGGCCCATTCTGGCCATTGCGCATCGAGGAATTGTCCTCCTCTGGCGGCATATTCGCGTTGGCCGGAATCGGGGTCTATGTGTGCCCGATGGTTGGGGTGTCTCTTACAAGCGCGCTGTGGGGACGGATGGGTGACCGCTACGGCAACCGCCTGATGATGGTCAGAGCGCTTGCCGGCCTTGCGCTCATCCAGATCCTCGTTTCCTTCGCTCAGGATGTCTGGATGATCCTGCTCCTGCGGTTTCTGCAGGGATGTTGCGCTGGCTATATCGCCCCGGCCCAGGCCTATGGCATCCAGATTACAGGCGGCCGTAACCGAGGGGTGCTTCTGACCTGGCTTCAGGTGGCGACCAATGTCGGTTCGCTTGGTGGAGCATTTCTCGGCGGACTCATCTTGGACGCCTCGTCCTTTGCGACGATCAACCTGACGGCCGGTTTCATCTGTGCTGTGTGCGCCGCCGCTGCCTGGGCGATCTTGCCTCGGCCTGCGGCAGAAACGAGCGGAGACGGTGGGGGGCAGGTTCGCCAAAATCAAGCATTCAAGGGGAAAGCTACCGCACCTGTCTGGGGCCTATTGGCACTGACGGGAATGATGCTTGCCAGCCGAATGGTCTTGCAGGTGCCATTCGCGCTGTACATGGCAGAGGTCTTTCGAGCTCCTCATTGGGTCACTGGCTTCAGCTATGGCCTTCTGGCGCTCGGCTTTGTCGTGGCGGCTCCGCTCTGGGCGCAATTTTTCAACGACCGTCCGGCAAGTTACATCCTTGGTTGGATGATCCTAATTGCCGGTGGATGCGCCTTGCTTACCATTCTTGCCGGCCTGACCCGTTCCGTCGAATATTTCTCTCTGATTTATCTGTTCTGGGGCGGTCTATTGGGCGGTACGACACCCATCCTCGTGGCCCTCATGTCCGCAGCCACGGCTGATGGTCGTCAGGGTTCGGTGCTCGGCACTGCCCAGTCCTGGCAGCAGATTGGATCTGTGGCAGGGATAGCCACCGGCGCGGGCACTACCCAGATATTCGGACTTACAAGCGTTTTCCCTCTCGCGTCGCTGCTTTATGCGGCATCCCTCTTTACTGCCGTCGGCCTGTGGTTCCTTGCACGCTCGCGCCTACCTATTGGAGATTCCTTGTGACATGCCTTCGTCTCTACGCGTTTGCGATAATCCTGTTGTTGGCGCCATTTGCTGCTCTTTCTGCTCGCGCCGAAAATGATGCGATTGCGCAAACGACTGTTACCGTCAAGGATATTGCCGGGCGGGATGTGCAAGTTAAGGTGCCCGTCTCCCGGATGCTGCTCGGAGAAGGCAGGCAACTCTATCTGGTCGCATCGCTCGACAGAGAAGATCCGCTGCAACGCATCGTCGCATGGCGCAACGATCTGATCGAAGCCGATCCCGCGACCTACAAGCAATATCTCGACAAATTCCCCGCGCTTGCGAAATTGCCGACCTTCAAGGGAAATGAAGGAAGTCTGATCGATATCGAATCCGCGATCGTAAAGAAACCCGACGTAGTTCTCCTCAACCTCGAAGCCAAACAGGCCAATGAAGACGCCCAGTATATCGAGAAACTCGCATCCCTTGACATACCAGTCCTCTATATCGATTTCAGGCACTCTCCGCTTCAGAACACGGACCCCACCATCCGCCTGCTCGGCAAGATCATGGGGCGCGAGCAGCGAGCCGAAGACGTCATCGCATTCCGCAAACAGGCGATCGCTCGGGTCGAGGACGTGGTTGCAAAGACAAAGCCGGACCGCCCGAAGGTTTTCATCGAGCGCATCGGCGGATACACGGAGGACTGCTGCCTTTCATTCGGCGCTGAGAATTTCGGCAAATATGTCGATCTGGCCGGCGGACACAATATTGGCAGGGATTTTCTGCCTTCGACATTCGGACAGCTTAGTCCCGAACAGGTGGTCGTCTCCAATCCCGATCATGTCATTGTCACCAGCGCCGATTGGCAGGCCTATGTGCCTGGCGGCCGCTGGATTCCGGTCGGCCCGAATGCAGACCTGGATGCTTCGCGGAAGAAGCTCGAGTGGTATACGATGCGGGATGCCTATGCCGGAACAACGGCGCAGACGAAGCGCAATTTCCACTCCATCTGGCACCAGTTTTACAACAGCCCCTATGAATTTATCGCAGTCCAATGGATCGCAAAGTGGCTCCATCCCGATCTCTTCACCGATCTCGACCCGGACAAGACGTTTGCTGAATATCACAAGCGCTTTCTGCCGATCGCCTATCAGCCCGGCTACGCCGTCAGCTTGGATGCCCAAGAGCAATGACCGAGACCCAGACAGCCATGGGCCACGCTAATGCGGTCGACCGCTAGCGACTGGCAAATCTCAGAAAACATCTTGTGCTTTGTCTGCTGCTTGCAGCGGCAGTCCTTGTGTTTCTCGCCGATATTGCCACCGGCCCAGCCTGGTACGGGCTGGACGATGTGTTGAAGACCGTGTTGATGCCTGCGGATGCGCAAGCCCAGATGCGCGTCGTGATCTGGTCCATCCGTATGCCGTCAGCCCTTATGGCTGTTGCCGTCGAAATGGCATTGGCGACCGCCGGCGTTCAGATGCAGACGGTGCTCAACAATCCGCTCGCGAGCCCTTTTACTCTTGGGATTTCGTCGGCAGCAAGCTTCGGCGCGGCTTTGGCTCTAGCGTTCGGCCTGTCCTTCATTCCGGTTGCCGGTGTTCGTCGCCTTCGCCTGGAAACGCTCGTGCTCATATCGCTCCTGTCGTCCATTCCGGCCGCATTCCTCGGAACGATCGGCTTTGTCGGACTTGTGGCGCCACACATCGCAAGAATGCTTGTGGGTGAGGATCAGCGGCGCTTGCTTCCTGCCAGTGCCATGATCGGAGCTCTGATCATGTCATCCAGTTCCACGGTGGCGAAAGTTCTCGTGCCAGGCGCGGTTTTACCGATCGGCGTCATCACCGCCGTCACAGGCCTGCCGCTTCTTTTATCTTATCCTGAAGGGAGGGCGGGAAACATGGTAGTACTCAGCACAAATTCGCTAGGGGCGGTACGGCGCGCGATCTGTCCTCAGTGAGGTATCATTGCCTCCATGCCACGGAGCAAAAATCATCGCGCTTATCGGAGCCAACGCGGCCGGCAAGTCAACGCTTCTGCATCGCATAGCCGGCATCCTTCGCGGTGCGGGAGAATGTCGGCTGGCGGGCGTTGACGATTGCGAAACGGCGATCGCCTACATGCCGCAGGATCAGGTGAGCGCAGCTGCTTTGACCGTCTTCGAAGCCGTGCTTTTGGCGCGCAAGCAGACCAGTGGCTGGAAGCTGGCTGATGCACATCTCCATGAGGTCCGAGCATTGGCGGCCTTGCAAATCGCAAATCTTGCCTCCGATATGTTTCGGAGTTGAGTGGCGGTCAGCGCCAGCTCGTCGCGCTTGCGCAATGCGTTGTCCGCACTCCGACAGTGCTGCTTCTCGATGAGCCGACGAGTGCCCTTGATCTCCATCGTCAGTTCGACGTGATGAGGCATGTCAGGTCGCTGGCAAAGGAAAAGGGACTGCTCGTCGTCATCGCGGTGCATGACCTGAACCTTGCGATGAAGTTTGCCGACAAGATCGCTACTCTTGCGAATGGAACGCTGCACGCTTTCGGCCCGGTCACCGAATTGCTGACGCCAGAAAACCTCGAGACGGCTTTTCGTGTGAAAAGCCGTCTCGAGACATGTTCTCAAGGCGAGCTTCACCTGATCGTCGATGATGCCGTTTGAAGCCTGCCTTAACCAACGGTGTCAACAACTTCAGAAGTCTGTGGTCATCGATACTTTGAAGGTCCGCGGCGCACCCTGGGCGATGGTGCTGAAGCTTGCGACCCCAGACCAGTAATCCTTATCGAAGACGTTTTCGACGGAGGCCCGGAAGGTGACGGGCCTAGTTTCGATCTCCGTCTTGTAGCGCGCGCCGAGGTCAAACCGCGTCCAGGAAGGGATCTTCAACGTGTTCGTCGTATTGATGTATTGCTCGCCGGTATGAATGACTTTGGCCGTCAGCGTCAGGCCTTCGAGGAAAGAGGCGTCCCATTCCGCCCCGATGTTCGCCTGGATTTTTGGTACGCCGATCGGGCGTTTGCCGTGGATCGCAGCGCTCGACGTATTCGTCAGTTCGCCATCCATCAGCACCAAGCCGCCAAGCAGGCGCAGATCGTCCGTGACCTCGCCAAACAGGTTGAACTCAATGCCGCGGTTGCGCTGTTCCCCGCCAGCGGTAAAGAGCTGGCCGCTGCCGCTTGGCTCCAACTGGCCGAAGGGCTTCTCGATCTGGAATGCGCTGACGGTCATGGCAATCTGTCCGAGGTCGATTTTGGTACCGATCTCGTATTGTGTCGTCTTGTATGGAGCGAGCGTTTCGCCCGCATTGATGGCTGTCGTGGGAGCAGTATCGCCGATGCTCAGACCCTGCGCGTAATTGGCATAGAAGGAAACCTCCTCCCAGGGGCGGACGACGAGGCCAACAAGCGGCGTAAGGGCGTCCTCATCCGAAGACGACGAAACCGCACCCGTTGCTGTATTGAAGTTCTTCGAGTCGATTTGCTGGAAGCGGCCACCAAGAATGAGCTGCACGCGCTCGTCGAGCATCGACAAAGTGTCCGACAGGCCGACGCCGGAAAGCCTGGCCTCCGAGACCTTCGGCACTGAACTCGGATCGGCGACGAACTGTTCGATACGACGGACAGGGTCGTAGATATTGCTGAGCTGGGCAGTGCCTGAAACGATCGCACGATCGAGGCTCTGGTGGAGATAGCTCGCCTGCAGCGTCATCGTGTGGGAGATCGGCCCGGTGTCGAACTTGGTGCGGATACCCGTTTCTGCTGTAAGTCTGTCGACGTCGAACACGGCATTCTGTGGCGTGATGCTGACGTCGCCCGCCGAGTTCAGGATCGTGGGCAGGCCAAAAAGGCGATGCACGTGAGAATTGCCGCCACCCACGGCGCCAAACCAGGTCATATCGTCGGTCAGATCATATTCGACCCTGCCCAAGACCGAGCGGTCCGCGCTTTTCGACCATTCCCACGGCTCCTGAACATTGAGCGATCCGTCGGGTGCGCTCGGCACGATCAAACCGGTGGTTTGAAAGAAGGGACGCTGTGGGGCGTCAAAAGTTTCGCGCTGTCCGATTATGTCGAGCGTGGCTCGAAGATTGTCCCCTTGATAATCAAGAGCCAGGGCCCCAACGTAAAAGTCCCTTGTCTGATCATCAATCGGCGCGTCCCCACCGTGGACGCTGCCGTTCAATCGAATGCCGAATTGCCGCTCGTCGCCGAACCGCCGCGACATGTCGACATGCACACCGCCCTGAAAGTCGGAAGCGTAATCTGTCGTCAGCCGCGTCAAATCCTCATCGAGCGCTCGCTTCGGAACGATATTGATGGTGCCGCCGACGGCGCTGTTGGGAGAGATACCGTAAAGGAAGGCGGTCGGACCCTTTAGCACCTCCACCCGCTCCGCATAGTCGGTGAAGACCCGGTAGGTGGGGGCGATGCCGTATACGCCATCAAATGCGATTTCGCCGGCGTTGCCTTCGCCGACCGGAAAGCCGCGGATGTAGAAGGAGTCCAGCAACCCGCCGGCGGAGTGGGTGTTTCTCACAGACGGATCGTTGTCCATCACCTCGCCCACGGTCTGGGCACCCTGGTCTTCGATCGTCTGGGACGTATACCCCGTCACATTAAAGGGAGTCTCCATGAAATCCCGGTTTCCCAGGAGGCCCAATCGGGCACCCTTCGCGACCTGGCCGCCTGCATATTCTTCCGGCAGGGTTCCGATCGTGGACGTGGCTTCTTTCGTCGCGGTAATCTCTATTGGTGCCAATTGCGTGGCACTCTGTGCGTATGCGGCACCGTTTGCCACAGCGCTCATAACGACTGTGCAGCCCAACATAAACTTCATGTAAAAATCCCCTAATCAGTCGACGCCTGATCCCGTGAGCCGTGACCATCAGCACAAAATCGCTAAATAACATGATAAAAATTGTCAAGATTTATAGGGCGTATATGTGGTTGAAACCACGACACTCGAATGCCGACCGCGTCATTCCCACGTAGATCTGTGAGGCCGCTAGCTTCTAGCGCGGCATTCTGGGAAGTGTCGCCGACGAGACCGGGCCGAAAGTGCCGAAACTCGCCCCCTGATGGACAGCGCCGAACAGCACGTGCGGGGTTACATGACCTTTCATAGGCAGCACTGTACCGGCTCCATAGCACAAACCCATCGAACGCTTGAACGGCGAGAGCAAGCGCAACGATCACGCTGCCTGCAGGCATGGACACAAAGGGGTTGCCGATCGCCATGCAGCTTTACGGGCGCCGCCTTGGCGAACCTGAGCTTTTTACGGCTGCGGCTGCATTCCAACGCAGCACCACATGGCATTTGCATTGACCAATGGGGTGAACAAGCATCAGCCCGGAATGCTCCGATCGATCATGATGTCAGGCGACCGCAGGCCGGGATAGCCTGGCATCGTCCCATGAAGCCAATCCGCCGCGTCTGCGCCGGCCGCGTTGGTGGCATGCTCGCGCAGCGCAAAACGGGAAAGGTTGCCTTCGCCGGCCCATCATGGCCAACAGATGCAACATTGTTGTCCGCATCGCGCAAGCGCGCCTGCGTCATATTCCTTACGATTGCGCATTCGTCGTGCGATCCCGTTTAAGCACCGGGAGAGCTTCTTTGCGGAAAACAATGGATAGGATCAATGCTCGCTCCTGAACTGCATTTCATGACCCTTGACCAGATTTCCAACCTCATTCGAACGGGCGCGGTCACATCCCTTGCTGCGACGCAAGCGACGCTCGAGAGGATCGATCGAATAGACCCGGCACTTCGCAGTTACGTAGAGGTCTGCCGCGAACGCGCTCTGGAGCGCGCAGCGGTCGCGGACGAGGAGATTTCGAGAGGCATCTGGAAGGGGCTCCTTCACGGTGTTCCCGTTGCGGTCAAAGACCTTTGCTATAGGACCTATGCTCCAACGGCCGCTGGAACGAAGGTTCATGCCGGGTTCCTGCCGCCATAACGCGACGGTCGTCGATAGGCTCGAAACTGCCGGTGCGGTAATCCTGGGCAAATTAACGATGACTGAGGGGGCATATACCAGCCACCATCCAGACATTCCGGCATCCGCGAACCCCTGGAGCGGGGACCATTGGGTTGGATCGTCCTCGACCGGTTCGGGTGTCGCAACAGCCGCGGGGCTTTGCTACGGGTCGCTTGGCAGCGACACAGGGGGCCATTGGCCATACGCTTTCCGTCGGCTACCTGTGGCCTGACCGGACTCAAGCCGACCTGGGGCCGGGTAAGCCGGCCCGTGTTTGCGCTCGCAGATTCGCTTGATCACGTCGGTCCAATGACGCGCTCTGCGGAAGACTGCGCGGCAATATTGCAAGCCGTGGCAGGCTGGGATGCCAGCGACCCAACAAGCATCGACGCGCCCGTTCCAGACTATATGGCCGAGATCGGCAAGAGTATCCGCGATCTGGGTATCGGCATCGATCGGCGCTACGCGCTCTCGGGGATCCACGGCGAGGTCGCTTACGCGATGAGCGAGGCGATCGAGATCTTTGCTTCCCTCGAGATCGATTTCCCGGAATATGAAGAACTGGCGGCCTCCTGGATAATGATGTGCTCCATCGAGACCGCCCTGCCCATGAGGCGACCTATCCGGCACGGGCGAGCGACTATGGGCCCGATTCCGGGATGCCACTCAGCATGCAGATTGTCGCACCGAAATTGGGAGAGGCCGTTTGCGTGCCGGCCACGCGTTCCAGACAGCGACGGACTGGCACCGACGCCACCCCGCACTGGAATAGGCACGAACCGACGCGCTATTTGGCGGGAAAAGCACCCGCATTGACATAGGCTCGGCGCCCAGCGCGAAGGACTCGCGCATCGCGGAATCGCGCGGATCGTCAGGCGAGACGCGGAACAGCGGCCCATCTCGCTGGACGGCAACGAATACCGCGAGTGAGGGACGCTCTGCGGGCTTCAAGAGCGAGGCGCAGGTCCGGAACACTCTCGGCGCACTTCAGCTGGGCGCGCTGCCGTCACGAGGTGATGCGGGAAATCCACGGCATGCTGCGGGATCGGCTAGATTGGTCCGAGTGCCGAAGATCTGAACGTCTCAATGGGTTCAGTCGAAGAAGCCCGCATCCTCTTCCCTGAGATATCTCCTGGCCGCTTCGGCGTCGATATCGAGGCCTAGCCCCGGCGCTTCCAGTATGTCCACCATACTGTCCTTCACAATCTGCGACGGCAAGCCGATGACCAGGTCCTCCCACCAGGGGTCGGTGGCGCTCGGATATTCGAACGCGATGTAATTTGCAGGCAAGGTGGCGCAGACATTGATCAACGCGCCGAGGCCTAGCAGGCCGTTGGCGGTCCCGTGCGGTGCCATTAGGATCGAGTGCAAGTAGGCGTGCTCGGCGACCCATTTGAGTTCGGCGATACCGCCAACATCAGCTGGATCGGGGCCGATGACGCGCACCGCCTGCGTCTCGATCAGTTCCTTGAAATTGTGCCGCAGGTAGATCTGCTCGCCAGTGTGGATTGGCGTCGAGGTGGAGATGGTCAGTTCCCGATAGGCCTGCGGATTGACCCACGGCACGTAGTCGCCAGTCAGCATGTCCTCGAGCCACATCAAATTGTACTTCTCTACCGCGCGAGCGAACTTGATCGCATCGGGCAGCATCCAGCCCGGACCGCAGTCAAGCGCCAGGCTGACTTTGTCGCCCAGCACTTCCTTCATCGCGATCACGCAGTCGAGCATGTGATTGAAACCGCGCTCGCTGATCACGCCCTGATCCATGGCGCCGTGATAGCCGGCCTTCTTCTGCGTCACGCCGTAGTGGAAGCCCTCGACGGTATCCTTCATGTTGGAGTGAAAGGAGATCCCCTGCTTGATCATGAAGAAGTTCTGCGGCTGCTCCATCATCCATTTGACGTCGGCGGCGTAATCCTCCGGCCGGTCACCTGCGCGTTTCTGGCGGACCGAGCCGTTATAGACGCGCACCTTGTCCCGTACCTTGCCACCGAGCAGTTTGTAGGCGGGCACGCCCGCGGCCTTGCCGGCAATATCCCACAACGCATGCTCAATAGCGCTCACTGCGGCACCGTATGGCTTGAAAGAGCCGCGCTGGCGGATCTTCAGCATCACTCTTTCGACATCGGTCGGATCTTCGCCGATCAGCGCCTCGCGGAAATGAAGTACCCAGGGCTTGAGGTAGGACTTGGTGAATTCGACTTCGCCCAGGCCATAGAGGCCCTCGTCCGTGACGATGCGGACAATCGGGTGCCTGCCGATAACGGCACAGCGGAGATCGGTGATCTTCATCTTCGTTCCTTCTTGCCTCAGCTCCAGGTGCGGTCCCACGAATACTCATCGTCCCAGCGATCCGTGGGCTGCCAGATGCCAGCCACGCCCGGCTGTAGATGCATCGAGATCACCTCGTCGACGACGTCGTCGATCCCAAGTCCCGGCTTGTCCGAAACAGTGATGAAGCCGTCCTTTACGAGCGGCTTGGGAAGGCCCGTGACGATATCGTCCCACCAGTCAACATCGGCCGAATGGTATTCAAGCGCCATGAAATTCTCGGTCGCCGTCGCAACGTGCGCCGCCGCCATTGCGGCGATCGGACTTTCCGCCATATGGATCGCCATCGCGACACCGCGGTCTTGCGCCATGTCGCCGATCTTCTTGGTCTCGAGGATGCCGCCGCTGGTGAGCAGGTCCGGATGGATGACGGAGACGCCGCCGCTGTCAAGCAGGGGCTCGAAGCCCTCCTTGAGGTAGATGTCCTCGCCAGTGCAGATTGGCACAGTCGTCGCGTCCTGCAGTTGCCGGTACTGCTGCGTATACTGCCATGGGATCACATCCTCGAGCCAGGCAGGCACGTATTTTTCAATTCGCCTCGCCAGGCGAATGCCGTTCTGCATAGAGATATGGCCGATATGGTCGATCGCCAGGGGCACATCCATGCCGATGACTTCACGAACCTCGGCGATGTACTGCTCAAGCAGGTCGAGGCCCTTGTCGGTGAAGTGAAGGCCGGTAAACGGGTGCTGGACGTTATGCAGATCATACGCAGCATTGCGGGCACGCCGCTCTTCAATCGTCTTCAGCGGTCCGCGATAGGGATGGTTGTGGTATCCTTCGAGTGAACCGGCAGGAAACACGACCGCGCCGGGGACGTCCGCGATCTGCATCAGTCCGAGATCCATCTTCAGGAAGGTGAAACCGAGCTCGATGCGCTGCTTGAGGCGCCTGCCGGTCTCGAAGCCGCTCGGCACGGTGGCGTCCGTATCGCAGTAGACGCGCACTTTCTCGCGGAAGCGGCCACCGAGCATCTGGTAGATGGGGACGCCATAGGCCTTGCCGGCAAGATCCCACAACGCGATTTCAACCGCGGAGACGCCGCCGCCTTGGCGGCCGTGTCCGCCAAACTGTTTGATCCGACGAAACAGCCGATCGATGTCGCATGGGTTCTCGCCAAGCAACCGGCTCTTCAGCATCAGCGCATAGGTGGCGCTCGCACCGTCGCGCACCTCACCAAGCCCAACGATGCCCTGATTGGTGTAGATCTTGAGTAGCGCCGAGGTGAACGGCGCGCCGTCGATTTCGGCGACCCGCATGTCGGTGATACGAAGGTCAGACGGCCTGGAACGCGTGTTTATCCGATTGAGCGCCTCGTCGGCTGCATCTGCCTTTAGCATCATTTGATCCTCGTTCAAAAAAGCGGGACTCCTCGCCACGTGCAGGCGCGGCGTAAAACGTTGTCTAGTCCAGTTCTATCTCGTGGTTTTGAAGGTAGTCGCGGTTCATTTCGATGCCGAGGCCAGGCTTTGACGCAAGCTTGAGGCTGCCGTTCGAGACGTCTAGGGGTCTATCGATGAGCGCGTCATATTTGTCCAAGTTCCATTCCGACGTTTCAAGCTTGTAAAAGTTGGGAACGGTCATCATCACCTGCGCTCCCGCAACCACGTTGATCGGCCCTGCGGCATCATGCGGGGAGACAGGGATGTAGTAAGCCTCGCACAGGGCAGAGATCTTCTTGAGTTCGGTGATGCCGCCGGTCCAGGTGACATCTGGCATGATGTAATCGGCTAGCCTGTTTTCGAGCACCGCGACGAAATCCCATTTCGTATGGCCGCGCTCGCCCCACGAGATCGCGGCACTGACCTTCTCGCGGACCTGCCTCAGAGCATTGAGGCTCTCCGGTGGACAGGGCTCCTCGAACCAGTCGATCTGACCCGCTTCCTCGAGGCTTCGGCAAAGGCGAATGGCGGTGGGAACGTCGAACCGGCCATGCGCATCGATGAGGATGTCGACATCAGGGCCCGCCGTCTCTCGGATCAGCTCCGTAAGTTCGGCGGCTTCGCGCTCATCCTTGCGGGTCATGCTGCCATCGAGATAGCCGTCCCGCTGTTCGCGAGGCTGTCCATCGGCGGTGCGGCCCTGGAGGGGGAAAGGATCGAACTTGAGCGCAGTGTGGCCGGACTCGACGATGTCTCGGATTTCCCTGACCACAGCCTCCTTGCTGGTAAACTTGGCCTGATTGGGGTGGGTGTAGAGCGCGATTTCGTCCCGCACCGCTCCGCCCAACAGCTCGTATATTGGCTTGCCCAGGACTTTGCCTCGGATATCCCAAAGGGCTATGTCGATAGCACTGACGCATTCGACTGCAGCGCCGCGGCTGCCCATGTAGGTGAAGCTGCGGAATATCTTGTGCCAGAGATATTCGATACGCGCCGGGTCCTCGCCTTCCAGAGCGGCACCAATCTGCCGCAGGATCGTGCAGAGGGCGCGATTGGCGAGCCTTGTCGTCGTGGTGATCTCTCCCCATCCGCTCACCCCCTCGTCGGTCGTCACTTCGACAAAGAGATATTCGCCCCAGTAAGAAGCATCAGACCTGATGAGCCAGGGGCGAACGCTGGTGATTTTCATCTCAACTGCCTTTGCTGAAGTGTTCGGGATAACAAGGTTCCAGGCGGGTCTTATCCTGCGCGCGCGGCGTTGCGCGCACGCATATGTTCGAGGATGTGGCGGCCGGAGCCCTCGACATGGCGAGCGATGAGTTCGGCCGCCTCGTTCGCATTTCCCGCTTTCACATGCGCGATGAGCTCGCGATGTTCGCTCAGGATTGCGGCACGGCGGGCAAGCGTGAAGTCAAAACGTCGGCTCACGGCGCGCAGCACTTCGCGATGCTTCCACCAAAGCTCGGCTGCGTGGCGGTTGTAGTGCTTCTGGTACATCACAGTGTGAAAGGCAGTGTCGAGCTCGCTGTGCCTGAAGGTATCCGCGAAGTTGTTCTCTTCGATCAGGCCTTGAATGCGCTCGAGTTCAGCTATGTCCTCGACGGTGGCCATGCTTACGAACCACCTTGTCAGTGCCGGCTCGATCAAGACTCCAATCTCGTAGATATCGCGAACAAAATCCTGATCTATCGGCCGGACGCGCGCTCCACGGTTTGGAAGAAAGGTGACGAAGCCCTCCCCGCGCAACAGCTGCAGAGCCTCACGCACTGGGTTGGTCGAGGTGCCGTGACGCCGGGCGAGATCGGTGACCACCAGCCGCTCGTTGGCAGCGAGCCGCCCCTCGATGATATCTTCCCGGATCAGTTGGTAGAGCGAGGCGCCCTGGCTGGATGCCCCGTCAGCGTCGATGCCCTCGGGTGGATTCGCCCTGAAGTCGCTCGGATCGGTCAAAATAATCTCCAATTAATACACCTCTTCCTCGCATATCACGCAAATCTTGCGCAAACAATGTACGATTTCCCTCATTGACAGATGTTCGACGATCTGAAAACGTATGATCTGCTCGAAGGAATACATTGACTGGGAGGTCCTGAGCCGTCGAGCAACGGCCGGTCGCCTTGATGCAGAGCGGCATGGGAGAGAAACCTGGAGGATACCTATGACGAGGATTTCACTCGGAGGTGCCGTCCTGCGCGGCACTGTCTCCACTGCTTTGACGGTATCATTGATGTCTGCGTCTGCGCTCGCCGCGCCGGTCGACCTGAGCCAGTGGTCGCCGCAATATGTCCGCTCCATTGCCGGTACGCAGGAGTTTGACACCGCGGCTGATTGCGGCAAGGTCACCCCGCTTGACTACAAAGGCCGGCTGACTTTCTGGTATCAGGGCGTGTTCGAGGGCGACCCCGATCTGCTGCGCCAGTATTATAAGGATTTCTTCGCGGCGTTCCGCAAGACCTATCCAAACATCCAGCTCGAGGAACAAGCCCTCACCTATAACGACCTCTTGGACAAGTTCCGGACCGCGCTCCTTGGCAATGCCGCGCCGATGGCGGTCCGCCTGCAAATCCTGGGTGGCACCGAGTTTGCGTCAAAGGGCTACCTGCAGCCTCTGAAGCCGGAGGATGTGGGGTATTCGAGCGAGGACTTCTGGCCAGGCGCGATGAAAGCCGTCACCTGGGACGGTGTGACCTACGGCATTCCAACCAACAACGAGACGATGGCGTTCATCTGGAACGCCGATATCTTCAAGCGTGCCGGCCTTGATCCCGACAAGGCTCCGGCGACCTGGGATGATATCGTCAAGTATTCCAAGCAGATCCACGACAAGCTCGGCATTGCCGGTTATGGCCTCGTGGCTCGCAAGAATGCAGGCAACACGCCCTACCGCTTCATGCCGCAGCTTTGGGCCTATGGCGGCGGTGTCTTCGACGAGGCTACCGCCGATCCGACCTATAAGACGGTCGCACTCGATAGCCCGCAAAGCAAGGCGGCATTGCAGGTCTCCTACGACATGTATGTACGCGACAAGTCGGTTCCGGTTTCGGCGCTCACCAACCAGCAGGCCGACAACCAGCCCCTCTTCCTGGCTGGCCAGCTCGGCATGATGATCTCCCATCCTTCGGATTACGACGTCATGCTTGACCTGCAGAAGAAGGCAACCGACACCGACAAGCAGAAGGCGCAGACGGTCATCGACAATATGCGCTACGGCCTGATTCCGACTGGCCCCGACGGCAAGCGCGCCGTGGTGTTTGGTGGCTCGAACATACATATCCTGAAGCCGGAATATGTGGAGGGCGGCAAGGTAGACGAGCCGGCTGCGAAGGCCATGGTCTGCATGTGGACGAGCCCGGAATGGTCGTTGAAGATGGCCTATGCAGGCTCGAACCCTGGAAACCTCAACGGCTTCAAGACCAAATGGATGAAGGAACGCCTCGAAAGCATCAAGTTCCTTGACGTCACGACATCGATGCTGCCATACGGCATCCCGTTCCCGGCATTGCCACAGTCGCCCGAGATCATGAACATCATAATCCCGGACATGCTGCAGAACGCCCTGACTGGGGCCATGACCGTCGACCAGGCAGCCGACGACGCTGCCAAGAAGGTCAAAGAGCTCATGGACGGCGGGCTCTAGTTCAAGTCCGACGATCTGACCGGCTGCGCATCGGTTGCAGCCGGTTTCGTTCCCATGGATGAGGGCTCAGCACAGTGACGATCTTGACTGGAAAGGCCGAAGCTCCCCGAAGACTGCGTGTCAGGTCGAGTGTGCTGCGAAAGACCTGGGAGCATCGCGCCGACTATGCGTATGTACTTCCTGCGATCGCCGTGATGCTGATCGTCATAGCCTACCCTATCTACTACACGATCGAGCTGTCGTTCTTTAATACGCCGCCTGGCCTGCAGCTTCGGGACAAGACTTTCGTCGGGATCGACAACTACACGGCCATCCTCAAAAGTCCGGTGTTCTGGACCGTCACCTCGAACACTGTTATCTGGACGATTGGATCGACGCTCGTCTCGTTTGTCCTCGGATTCGCCTGCGCGCTGGCGCTCCATCGTGACTTTGCCGGCCGCGCCATCCTGCGCGCGATCCTGATCATTCCATGGGTCATCAGCGCGGTTGCCGCATCCTATATCTGGAAATGGATCTACCATTCGGACTTCGGGATCATCGGCGCGGTCCTGGTCGGCCTGGGATTGGCCGACCGCCCGCCGAACTTCATCGACAGCGTGAGTACGGTGCTTCCCTCGCTGATCGTCGTCAATATCTGGCGAGAATTCCCGTTTGCCATGATCATGATGATGGCGGGGTTGCAGACGGTCCCCGACCAGTTGCTGCGCGCCGCAAAGGTCGACGGTGCGAATGCGTGGCAGCGGTTCTGGCACGTCACCTTTCCACATGTCAGGAATGTCTCGACGGTGACGATCCTTTTGCTGGCAGTTGCCAACTTCAATTCGTTCATCATCCCCTGGATCATGACCGGCGGCGGGCCGTCGAACGCTTCTCATATCTGGATCACCCACATTTATGAACTCGCCTTTGGCCGCCAACGCTGGGGAGTGGCATCGGCCTACTCGGTGCTGCTGTTCCTGATCCTGATGTCGTTTGGCTACTTCTACGTCCGGGCGCTAAGCGGTAACGAGCGGAAGGACGCAAGCGAATGAGCACGATTGCAGAGACTGCTCATAAAGGTCAGGCGCGTCGCCGTGTGCGCATCGACGGATGGCGGTGGGGCGGACGCATCTTCCTGCTCTTCATGCTGCTTTACACCGCATTGCCGATGATCTGGATGCTAATCACATCGATCAAGTCAGGCTTCGCTGCGATGCAGTTCCCGCCGCAATGGTGGCCGGACCAGCCCACGCTCGCAAGCTACCAGAAGCTGCTCGATCCACAAAACAGCGTCGGCCAGGACTTCCTGCGCTTCTTCTGGAACAGCCTTTTCGTCTCCATGGCCACGACCATCCTTTCGGTGATCGTGGCGGTTCCTGCGGCCTACGCGTTCTCGCGCTTCACCTTCCCGGGCCGGAACTTTCTGTTCTTCGCCGTTTTGCTTCGCAACATGTTCCCGGCGGTGATCTTTCTCGTGCCGCTCTTCATCCTGATGCGCGCGATCGGGTTGGTGAACACGCATGGATCGCTCATTCTCACCTACCTGACATTCGGCCTGCCGCTGGCAATCTGGCTCCTCAAGGGCTTCTACGACAACATTCCGGTGCAGCTCGAGCAGGCGGCGCGCATCGACGGAGCGACGCGATTCCAGGCCTTTGTCCTGATCGTAATGCCGCTCTCGGCGCCGGGAATCATCGCCACGGCGATCTATTCCTTTATCGGCGCGTGGAACGAGTACATTTATGCCTACACCTTCCTCTCCAAGAACGAGCAGTTGACGCTGCCGGTCGGCATACAGCGCTTCTTCTCTGAAAATACGACAGACTTTCCGGGCCTGATGGCGGCCAGCTTCATGATGAGCGTTCCCGTCGTGGTCCTGTTCCTCGTCCTGCAACGATACTTCGTACGCGCCCTTACAGAAGGCGCAGTTAAGCACTAGGGAGTTGCCGGTGGCCCACGTGGTCCTCAAAGATCTTGTCAAAACCTATGGCAGCTTCAAAGCTGTCAACGATGTTTCGCTGACGGTTAATGACGGCGAATTCGTAGCGCTCGTTGGCCCTTCAGGCTGCGGCAAAACAACCACGCTCAATCTCGTAGCGGGGCTGATCCCCATCACATCGGGCGACATCGTCATCGGGGACCGGGTGGTCAACGACCTCGACCCCAAGGACCGGGACATCGCAATGGTGTTCCAGAACTACGCGCTCTATCCGCAAAAATCGGTCTATAAGAATCTGGCGTTCCCGCTGCAGATGCGCAAACTGCCAAGGGACGAGATCGACAGGAAGGTCAAGGAAGCAGCGCGAGTGCTCGACATGACGCAGCTGCTCGAACGCAAGCCGCGCGAACTTTCGGGCGGGCAACAGCAGCGTGTGGCCCTGGGCCGCGCCCTTGTTCGAGATCCGGCGGTATTCCTGATGGATGAACCACTGTCCAACCTCGACGCGAAGCTGCGCGTGCAGATGCGGTCGGAGATCAAGCGTTTCCACCAGGACCTCAAGGCAACGATCATCTATGTGACGCACGACCAACTCGAAGCCGTGACCATGGCCGACAGGATGGCGGTGATGAGCGGCGGCTACCTGCAGCAATACGATTCACCGGCGCAGGTCTTCGCCCATCCGGTGAACATGTTCGTCGCCAGCTTCGTCGGCAGCCCGGCGATGAGCCTTGTTCCGCTGGAGGCATCAACGGTAGGCGGCAATACTGTATTGACCAGCGCGGAAGGCTGGAGCCTCGAGCTCTCGCCACACAACGCCCGGAAGATCGCGAGGGCAACCACCAAGAAAGTCGTGCTGGGCGCACGTCACTCGACGATCAAACTGCATAAGAGTGCGGTGCCAGGAAGCATTCCTGCCAAGGCCTACACGGTGGAGCCGACCGGAGACGTCACCTTCGTACAGGCGTTCCTGTCTGGCGCCATCGTCAACGTCAGCGTGCCGCCGACCATTGCCGTCGCGCCCGACGAACAGATTTGGCTCGAATTCGACCAGGAGCGGATGCATCTGTTCGACGGCGAAACAGAAATGGCCCTCAAGGCCAACTGAGACAGAGCCGATGCGTCTGGAACGAGGGTGTGGATGACTACGAAGCTTAAGATCACGGCGATCAAGCCCTATCCAGTATGGGTAGGAACACGCAACCAGATGCTCGTCAAGGTTGAGACCGACGATGGCATCTTCGGTTGGGGCGAGAGCGGCCTCAGCGGTCGCGAGAAGGCCGTGGCCGGTGCGATCGAGCACTATCGCGAGTTTCTCATCGGCCGCGACCCGATGCAGATTGGTCGGATCTGGCAGGAAATCTATCGCAGCCAATACTTCGAAGGCGGGCGCGTTCTCCAGGCGGCGATTTCTGCCCTCGACATTGCCCTTCACGACATCAAGGGCAAGGCGCTGGGGGTGCCGGCCTACGAACTCTTGGGCGGCAAGCAGCGCGACCGCATTCCCACCTTCGCCTCGACCGGCGACGAGGCCGAGGGCGAAGTAGCGATCGAACGCGCCCGCGAACTACGTGCACAAGGATGGCAGGCGATCCGCTTCTTCCCCATCGGGCAAAACAGCAAGGACATCTTTGAGCCGCGCGAGTCGATCGGCGCGACCGCAACGATGCTGAATAAGGCGCGCGAGGCGCTGGGCGACGACGTCGTCCTCGGCATCGACTATCATCATCGGCTCTCGGTGGCAGAGGCGGCGAGCTTCTGCAACAAGCTCGGCCGTGGCGTGCTTGATTTCCTTGAGGAGCCGATACGGGACGAGACACCCGAGGCCTACGAATCCCTGCGCACGATGACCGACATCCCGTTCGCCATCGGTGAGGAATTTGCCAGCAAATGGCAATTCCTGCCCTACATCGAGCGTGGCATCCATCAGTTCAACCGGCTCGATGTTTGCAATGTTGGCGGGCTCACCGAAGCGATGAAGGTGGCTGGCTGGAGCGAGGCGCACTATGTGGACCTGATGCCGCACAATCCGCTCGGCCCAGTCTGCACGGCCGCGACCATCCATCTCGCCGCCGCTGTGCCGAATTTCGCTTGGCTCGAGACCAGGGTGCCCGAAACAAAGCTGGGCTTCGATAATTCCGACTTCTTCCCCGTGCAACCACGGCTCGACGGCACCGACTACCCGGTCAGCGATCTGCCGGGGCTTGGCGTCGATGTCAACGAAGAGGCGATCAAGGCGGAGAGCTTTCGTTTCTGGGAAGCGCCTCACCTGAAGCGCCGCGACGGTTCTGTTACGAACTGGTAGTTTCATCCACCGGAGTCTAAAATGACCCATACTCCCGACATTACGCGACCGCCCAAAGACCTGATTGACGCACTGAAGGAAATCGGCGCCGCGACGGTTGCCGGCACACTTGGCCACATGGGCTTCCGCAATCCGCACATGGTCGGTCCGGTGTCGCAGAACCGCGGGAAGTCGATCGTCGGGCCGGCGCTCACGCTTCAATTCTTGCCGCAGCGGCCGGACCTCTTCACCGAGGGAGAATATGCCGATCCGGAGACGCAGTTGCACCGGCACGTGCTCTATCACGCGCAGGAGGGCGATGTGGTCGTGGTCGACGCGCGCGCCGACATGAGCTCGGGCGTCTTTGGCGATATGATGTCGACGTATTTCAAAGGCAGAGGCGGCGCTGGCATCGTAATCGACGGGTGCATGCGCGATCGGCCCAACGTCGAGAAGCTAGATCTCCCCCTATGGCTGCGTGGCTGGACTCCCAACTACCATGTGCAGACCAGCATCTATCCCAATGCCGTCAACGTTCCGATTGCTTGCGGCGGTGTCACGGTAATCCCCGGCGACATCATCGTCGCCGACGACGACGGGGTGGTGGTGCTTCCTCTCGCAATGGCCTCGAAGGTAATCGAAGAGTCGCAAAAGCATCACGATTGGGAGGAATTCTCGAGAGTGAAGCTTATGGAGGGCGGGTCGTTGCAGCGCTACTATCCGCTGCATGACGATGCCCGCGGAGAGTATGAAGAGTGGCGCAAAACAAACCGCTTGGAGAACCGAAATTAGACTATGGATTACCCGAGGCGAGCAGCAATGCGGATATGCAAATCACTAATCCGACCAATGGAAACACGATCCTCATCACCGCGAGTTCCCGCGTCACCTTCGGATCGTACGTCTGTCGAAGCATTACTACCACCCTCACATCAAGCGCAACTATGAAGGGTCAGTCCAATCCTTGCAATGGACGAACATGCTCGGCGGTGTGATGGGAACATCTTCTCCGACGCCCCCCAGACGTGCCGTCCAGGGAATGCGAGGAGCGGGCGCGTTCAGGCAAGCCCGTCAGAGACCTTCGCTGATTGCCTCGCAAGAGCGACCCTTCGACAGTGTTTTGAAGCATGCCCAGGACACGTCCCTCAACGCCGCGATGACGTTGAGCGGACGACGGATCCGGCGATGTCACAGCCGAGTGTATGGCCGGGGATCGTGCCTGTTCCGCATTGGACCATGAGTGCCGCGTGCATCTCATCAGGCAAGGCTATTGCATGATCGAGCGAAGCAAAGTCTCGCGGGCGGAAGTCAGATGCAGCCGACAAGCGCGATCGATCGAAGCGACGTTGCGGCTTTCAAGGGCTTCGATCAACGCGAGATGTTCCTTGATGGCAACCTCATTCCGCGCGCGTTCATCGCGCTTGTTCCACTGGTAATGATAGTGGAAGACCATGGCGATCACGTCTTGGAAGCTTTCGATAAAGCGGTTTGGCGCGACTGCCGTAATCAGCCGGTGAAATCGGCTGTCCAGCTCCGAGAAATCCTGATATCGAGCGTCTATATCTGTGAGCAGTTCCAAATGTGCCGCCCGCATAACCTGGACCTGTTTCCAGATGGGCGACCCGTCGGGCAGGGCGGCGAACAGCCGTGCGGAGCGCATTTCGAACATCTCTCTGATCTCGAACAGTTCGAGCGCAAAACTGGCTGTGAACCCTTTAAAAACCCAGCCGGCATTCTGACGCTTCTCAATCAGCCCATATTTTTGAAATCGATTGAGAAACTCACGGACAATCGTTGTCGCGACGCCGAATTTCCGAGCTAATTCCGTCTCATTGATTTCAGTGCCCGGAGAGGCATCACCGCGCAGCATCCATTCCATGAAGCTCGTCTCGACCTGTTCCGAAATTGCTAAGGTCTCTTCCTTCGGATAGCGCTCTTTCTGCCGCGGCTGCTTACGCATGATCCGCCGATGCCCTTCAGATATGATGATCCCACGTGCGGCCATTCCCGCCAGTACCTTGCGCACCGTTGTTCTGCTCACGCCAAGCTGGGCGCGCAGTGCATTTTCGGACGGCAGTTCCTCCCCAAGATCGAGCGTCTGAATGATCTCGAGCATATCATTAAATGCCCGCTTGAAGGTCGTATCGGTTCTCATGATGCAACTCTCAGTATGGTTACATATCCATAAAAAACAAGTTGACGTACGTGTATCATATGTTTCTTATGTATAAAAAACAAAGGAGGCTAGGGGAATTTGGAAGACTCCGGGATTCTGCCTCAGAATTCGTCACGGCCTGGTGGTTTGCAAGATGCAACCTTCCACCCGAGACAATCTGGCATCACATTGGGACTGAAGCTATTGAGCCTTGGCCCGCTGTTGATCTTGATTTTGCTCATCGCCGTCGTCAGTTTGATCACGCCGGCTTTTCTAAAGCCTGTTAACCTGGGGAACATCTTGGCGCAGACGGCAGTGATTGCCGTTGTGGCAATGGGGCAGCAGCTCGTTATCCTGACGCGCGGCATTGATCTGTCTGTCGGCTCGAATCTTGCGCTGGCGACAGTCATCGGCGGACTCATCTACCAGCAGGTCGATTCCTCGGTCGTGGTCATTATGGCCATGCTACTTGCCGGTGCTGCCGTCGGTGCGCTCAACGGTGTAGTTTTTGTCTACGGGCGGCTGCCACATCCCTTTATCATTACACTTGCAAGCTTGAGTATCTGCCGCGGCCTGGCACTTGCATTGGCGCCCGGTCACACCACTATGCGCGGAATGCCCGATGCTGTGACTGCGATCGGCGGCGGTACGACGCTTGGTGTGCCCAATTCCTTTTTTGTCGTGGGCATGTTCGGGCTTTTTTTTCTCATCCTGACGAAGTCGATGGTCTTTGGCCGATGGATCTATGCAGTCGGCGGCTCGCCGAATGCTGCCAGAAGCATGGGTATACCGGTAAGGGGCGTTCTGCTTTCGACCTATATTATTTCCGGCTTTTGTGCAGGTGTCGGCGCGATGCTGCTCGCGGGCCGGACTTCTGCCGCCTCGCCAATCTACGGCAATCTTTTGGAGCTCGACACGATTGCTGCGGTGATTATCGGTGGCGCCAGCTTCCTTGGCGGACGAGGCCATCTCGGCCACGCCCTGATCGGCGCCGTGCTGATCGGCGTCATCCGCAACGCCCTTAACCTTCTCGGCGTCGACGTGTTCTTTCAAATGATCGCGATTGGGCTCGTTATCGTCATCGCCGTAGAGGCTGACGTGCTTCGTAACCATCTCGAAGCGCGCGCACGCGTCCTTCAGTCGGCGAGCCGACAATGAACCCGACATCCACCACACCGGCACTTTCGGTTCGAAATGCCCAGAAACGCTTCGGCGCAATCCAAGCCCTGAAAAATGTGAGCTTTGATGCCTATTCGGGTGAGGTAACCGCTCTCTTGGGTGACAACGGCGCCGGCAAGTCGACGCTCGTCAAATGTATCAGCGGGCTTCATAGTCTCGACGAAGGAGAGATCCTCGTGGATGGTGCTCCCGTATCGCTCCATTCAACGGCGGCCGCTCGCCGCGCCGGTATTGAAACCGTTTACCAGGATTTGGCGCTTTTCGACAACCTAACCCCCGTACAGAATTTCTATTGCGGACGGGAAATCGCTTTTCCCTCTTGGTTGCCGCGTCCGCTCCGCTTCCTCAACACGGGCGTGATGAGGCGGGAAGCAGCGAGTGTCATCGATCGCCTGAAGGTTAAACTGCCGAGATTCGATGCGCCGGTCGCGCTGATGTCTGGCGGACAACGACAGGCAATCGCGGTGGCGCGCGCCATAGTTTTTGCGCGCAAGCTGGTGATCCTTGACGAACCAACGGCCGCCCTCGGTCTTCGCGAGTCTCGTCAGGTGCTCGACCTTATCAATCAGCTCAAAGCCGACGGCAATGCCGTGATCATCATCACGCACAACATGGAGCATGTGGTCGAAATCGCCGATCGAGCGGTTGTGCTGCGGCAGGGTCGCAAGGTGGGCGAATTGAAGCCAACGGAAGCAAACAAGCAGGACGTTGTCGCGATGATTGTCGGCGCCGAGGCTTAAGGGAGATCGCTGCTTCGTTGGAGCAGCGGACAACGAGATCGCTCTAGAGGAGGGCGGTCGAAAACGTGGGAGGTGTATCATGAAACCGCAATCCCTGCTGGGAGCTCTTACGCTCCTGGCCGTCGCCGTAGTGCCGTCCTTGGCGCAGGAGCCGGTGAAACTCGGCTTTATAACCAAATTCCCCGTACCGTTCTTCGCAACAATGGAGAACGCAGCCAAAGAATATGCCAAGAGAAATCCCGGCGTAGAGATCATCTACGGCCAGGGTTCGTCCGCAACCGACATCGAGGGCCAGATTGCACAGATCGAGTCCATGGTGACACAAGGGGTGCAGGGCATTGCCATCACGCCCGTCGATCCCACCGTGTCAACTGCCCTGGACAAGGCAGTGGCGGCCGGTATCAAGGTCGTGCTGATGGATAACAATATTCCGGATTGGAAAGGCAGGACGGCGCTTGCCACGACGGATAATTTCGCTGCAGGCAAAATCGCCGGCGAATACCTCAAAACTGTTCTTAGGGCCGGCGACACGATGGGGATACTTGAGGGCGTGCCCGGTGTGCCAGCGCTGGATGACCGTGTGAAGGGTATGCTTGAAGGACTGAACGGTCTAGACGTCAAGATCGTCGGGAAAGGCGCAACAAACTGCAGCGAGGAACTCGGGATCAGCGTCGCCGAGGATCTGCTAACGAAGAACCCGGACCTCAAGGCCATTTATGCCGCTTGCGGCCCGCCCGCTGCTGGAGCGGCGCGCGCCATCAAGAACGCCGGCACTGCCAATGACAAGATTGTGCTGGTCGGTTTCGACTTCTGCTGCGGTGAAGAGGAGGCGCTGAAGAGTGGAGTGGAGGATGCGTCGGTGGCACAGTTCCCCACCAAGATGGCTGAACTCGGTGTGGATGCGCTGGTAAAATCGATTCGCGGAGAGAAGGTCGAGTCTTTGATCGACTCGGGCGCTGCCCTGGTGACGCCTGAGAACATGGCAAAATTCCAGTGAACCGTTGCCCCTGTGGGTATTGGATCAAGCAAACGGCCTGTCCTTCGCGGACGGGCCGGACGCGTGACCGCTCCTTGTGCCCGGATTTCAATCGTCTCCTCAGCCGGTTTGAATTTTCTCGGCACGCGATATGCCGATCCCCGATACCGCAGTTGACCTTTGCCCGTTGTCGACTTGTCGTCGCTGCCGCACCCGTTGTCCCTTTCGCCTTTCTCAACGTAGTCGCTGGAAGCCAGGAAGAGCGGGTCAATTTGCCGGGCCAACGCCGGCGGCATTTTGCGCTGGTGCAGACCCGAGACCTATGGCTGAGGATGTGCTCCATCGTGGATCTGCCGTGCTTCGGCCCGCGGCACGGCGACGGAATGACGCTTAACGAGCGAGCATTCGAGCTTCGCAATTGGATAGCGCTTGCCGGGCGTACTTTCCGGATTGAGATGTTCGATCGCCCATTGCCCCATGGCGAGATGTGGAAGAACCGACGTCGTCAGCGGGGGTACGAGATGTCGCGAAATCTCCTCGTCATCGTAACCCACCACCGACATGTCCTGAGGAATGCGGAGCCCTGCGTCTTTCAGCGCTTCGTAGCACCCGATGGCAGTGCGGTCGTTCTGGCAGAAGATCGCGGTCGGCGGCTCTGTCAGGGCAAGCAGTTTCATCGTGGCGGCATAGCCGGCTCCCGCCGACCAGTCGCCTTCAACCACCAAGTCTGGGTCGAAGGGTATATCGGCGGTGGCCAGCGCCCGACGATATCCCGTGAGCCGGTCCTGCGCAGCCTGCATCCAGATTTCGCCGGTGATCGTTGCGATGCGATGATGACCGTGCATGATCAGGTGCCGGGTCGAGGTCTGCCCTCCGGCGATCTCGCTCGGCACTACGGCAGGAAAGGCATGGTCCGCCGTATAGCAGTTCAGCAGCACTGTCGGGATGTTCAGTTTATAAATATAAGAAGCAAGCTCGATCTGGCGGGTATAGATCGTCATATATATAAGTGCCGATATGCCCCCATTCGTCAACGCCTCGATTGCCTTCGGCTCCATGATGGGATCACTGAGCGTCTGGGTTACCAAAAGGACATTGCCGGCGTTCCAGGAGGCTTGCCGCGCGCCTTCGATCGCGACGATCGCTTCCGGGCTGGTGGCAAGCTGATCTACGGCGAAACCGATCACGTTGTCCGTTCCCGAATAAGAGGCCGTGGTCGTATAAGTCGGCCCCACGTAGCCGAGCGCACGCGCCGCCTCCAAAACCCGGTCGCGCGTCTGCTGCGAGATACGGGTGCCGGGCGTGTCGTTGAGGACGAAGGAAACGGCTGCCTGCGAGCAGCCAGCCGCCGCGGCAATGTCCATCATCGTGACGCGGACGGGCTTATCGACGGCGTGCCTGTTCTTCTTTTGGGTCCTGGGTTTTCGCATTCGTGGAACTGTCTCCGTCAGAATGAATGGATTTAGGCATGTTGGCTAATAAATATTAGCAGTCCATCGAAAGTGCTGACAATCGCATGAATTTATTACAACGCTTTAAATTGCAGCAGTTTCCCAGTAAAAAAACTGCATATAAGTCAGCTGTGATCAATTGTTTTGATGCGCTTTGATAATACTATTTACTAATTAAGATTATTGTATACCGTCGCCGGTGCGATCGGAACCTATGCCCTTCGTCGCTTTCGCGACGGCCCTAGGAGGGGGCGCGCATCCGGCCGGCCGCAAATCGCAAACGGGCCATGAAACCGCGGCCCTCGGGAGGTATGTTATGAAGCAGCTGAAACGCAATGCAGCCTTGTTCTTCGCCGGATTGATGCTGAGCGCGGCGCCGATCGCGGTATCCCATGCCGCCGACAAGCCGACGCTTGCATTCGTCGTCAACGGAGCGTCCGACTTCTGGAAAGCCGCCGAAGCGGGCGTGAAGAAGGCGCAGGGTGAAATGCCAGACTACCAGATGGAGCTGAAGTACCCTGAGCAGGCATCGGTCGCCGTTCAGCAACGCCTGATGGAAGACTTGGTCAGCGCCGGTGTTAAAGGGATCATGGTCTCTGCGGTCGATCCCAAGACCCAGACAGACGGCCTGAACAAGATCGGATCGCAGACTGCTCTCTTCACCACCGACAGTGACGCGCCGCAGACCAATCGCGTCGCCTATATCGGTTCATCCAACATCGACGCTGGCCTGCAGGCAGCCGAAATCGCCAAGAAGGCGATGCCGGATGGCGGCAAGTGCATTGGATTCGTTGGCCTGCTCGGCGCCGACAACGCCAAGGAACGCATCCAGGGCATGAAGGACGGCCTGAAAGGCACGAAGATTGAGCTGACCGATGTGCGCGGCGACGATATCGACCAGACGCGCGCAAAGAAGAATGTCGAGGACGCGCTGGTGGCCAGCCCCGACGTCACCTGCATGGTCGGTTTCTACTCCTACAACACGCCGCGCATCTATGAGGCGCTGCGCGACGCCGGCAAACTCGGCCAGATCACCGTCGTCGGCTTTGATGACGATCCGATCACGCTCGGCGGCGTCAAGGAAGGCACGATCGCAGCGACCGTCGTGCAGCAGCCGTTCGAATGGGCATATCAGGGCATGAAGCTGATGGCGGCCTACCTCAAGGGCGACAAGTCCGGCGTTCCCAGCAACGGCTTGATCATCATCCCGACGGTGATCATCGGCAAGGATGACGTCGACAAATATGCCACCAACCTGAAGGCCATGGCTGGAAAATAACCCTCCTTCGCGGCGGGGGCATTTGCCGCCGCCGCGAAGGACGTCTCATGCCGACAGCATTAGCAGCCATGGACAGGCGATGAACCACAGCTCCGACATCCCGTCACCGGACGCGCTTGCAACGCCGTTCCTCTCGCTTTCCGGCATTGGCAAGACCTATCCAGGCGTCGTTGCGCTCGAGGGCTTGTCGATCGACATCATGCCGGGAGAGGTCATCGGCCTCGTTGGCGAGAACGGGGCTGGAAAATCGACGCTGATGAAGATTCTTGGCGGCGTGATCGCACCCGACCGGGGCACGATCCTGCTCGACGGCGCAGAGCTTCGTTTCCTTACTGTGGAATCGAGCATCTCATCAGGCATCGCCTTCGTGCACCAAGAACTCAATCTCTTTGAGAATCTCGACGTTGCTGCCAATATCTTCCTGGGCCGCGAACCGCTGAAGGCTGGACCTTTCAAGCTCGTCGATCGCGATCGGCTGCGAGAAATGGTGAAACCGCTCCTGAAGCGGGTAGGGGCTCATTTTTCCGCCGACACACCCGTGGCATTGCTTTCCCTTGCCGAGCAGCAGATGGTGGAAATCGCCAAAGCGCTGTCCATCAACGCCAGGCTCGTCATCTTCGACGAACCCACGTCCAGCCTGCCGCTGGCCGAAACCGAGCGGCTCCTCAGCATTATCAGATTGCTGAAAGCGGATGGCATCAGTGTAATTTTTATTTCGCATCGCCTTCACGAGGTTGAGCGCGTCGCGGACCGGGTCATAGTCCTGCGCGACGGCGCGCTGGTGGGCACGCTCGCCAAGAAGGACATCGGCCACGATCAGATGGTCAAGCTGATGATCGGCCGGGTGCTTGCGGCCCGGACCGCAAAACCGCAGCGCTCGCCCGGCTCGGTTGCGCTAAAGGTAAGCGGCGTGCGTACTGAGGCCTACCCCGGCCGTCCCGTTGATCTGGAAATTCAGTATGGAGAAATCATGGGGCTTGCAGGGCTCGTGGGATCGGGCCGCACCGAGCTTGCAAGGGTACTCTTCGGCATTGACCGGAGCTACGGCGGAGCCATTCTGCAGGACGGTCGGCAAATTGCGGTCAACTCTGCCCGGGACGCTGTCACTCGTGGCATTTTCCTCGTCCCGGAGGATCGCAAGCGTAACGGCATTCTTCTTGATCTCCCGATCGCCCAGAACATAACCCTTGCCGATCTCCCCAAGCTCTCCAGCCGCTTCATGCTCTCCGCTGAGCGGGAGAGGGCGGCGGCCGAAAAGCAGCGCGTTCGCCTCGGTATCAAGGCGCCCTCCGTTTCGACGCGAACCGGCACTCTGTCCGGCGGCAATCAGCAGAAGGTGGTGCTTGCCAAATGGCTATCGATGAGCCCCAAGGTGATGATCTTCGACGAGCCGACGCGCGGCATTGATATCGGCGCGAAGAACGAGATCTACGGCCTGATGCGAGCGCTTGCCGATGCCGGAGTGGCGATCCTGATGATCTCCAGCGACATGGAAGAGGTGATAGGCGTTTCTGACCGCATCGCCGTCATGCACGAAGGCCAGATCGCCGGCATATTGGAAGAGGACGAAATCAGCCAGGAAAGCGTCCTTTTGCTTGCTGTCGGCAAACGCGTAAAATAGCGGCTGCGGCCAATACAAATAAGTATCGGGGATGGATCTCGAATGATCAAAAAAGATCTCGGACTGCTGCTTTTGATCGTCGTCGTCGGCATCGTCGTCGCCATCATCAACCCGCGCTTCCTGCTGCCGATCAACCTGGCCAACACCGCCAACCTGATCGGCCTATTCGGCATCCTGTCGATTGGCCAAGCCTTTGTTATCATAACAGGTGGTATCGAGCTTTCCGTGGGTTCGCTCGTCGCGCTTCTCGGCGTGCTGTTCGTCGATTTCGTCGCGGTCCAGGATATGTCATGGATGCTGGCGCTGCCGCTCATTCTCGTGCTCGGTGCGGTCATAGGTGCCGTCCACGGCTGGCTGATCACCCGGCTTAACCTGCAGCCCTTCGTCGTCACCCTCTGCGGCCTCCTGATTTATCGTGGGGCGGCGCGCTTCTATACGGCCGATGGAACGGCGGGTTTTGCTTTTGGCCAAAATTTCCCCGAGCTCGAATTCCTGACCGCTGGGCGGTCTTACGGCGTTCCCAACACTTTCATCGCGCTCGTCATCATTGCCGTGGTCATGTGGGTAGTGCTCCATCGCTCCGTCTTTGGGCGCTATCTTTACGCAATCGGCAAGAACGAGGAGGCGGCCCGCTATTCCGGGATCCGCACCGGCCGCATGGTCATGACGGCCTATGTCATCTGCGGGCTGCTCACGGCGCTTTCGGCGATTTATTTCGCCATGTACACGCGCTCGATCTCGCCGGCGAGCCATGGTCAGTTCTACGAACTTTACGCGATCGCCGCTGCCGTACTCGGCGGCTTTTCGCTCCGCGGCGGCGAGGGATCGATCGTCGGCGTCGTGCTGGGCACGGTGCTGCTCCAGGAGTTGCAGAATCTCGTGAATTTACTCGGTATCCCCTCGTCGTTGAATTTCGCTGTTATGGGTGGCGTGATCCTCATCGGCGTCCTGATCGACCAACAATGGCACGCGATCCGCGCAAAGCGACGCCTCGTCTCTGCCGCCCGGCAGGCCGAAACCCGTCTTTCGAACGAAAGCAGCCTGCCGGTGGTCGCCAATCAGGACTAGTTCCGTCGACGGGCCACGGTGTACGTGACCTCTTCCGGTGAGAGAACACAATTTGCTTGCGCAGCTTGGTTCCTTTGTGTCTCCGATTCTGATCGGGGCCAGTGTGCTTCAGAGCACTTGGCTATCCCGGTCGTTGGGCAAACCGATCGCGGTAGACCAATGGGCTAACACCATATCGGCGACCGAACTGGAGCCTCAGGTTTTCAGCGCTTCCAAGTCCGGTCACCCGCGCGATGTCGTCGGGCGCGGACGAACTGGTCTCGAGCATGATGCGAGCCTGCTCCAGCCGCTCCCTCAAGATCCATTTGAGCGGCGGCAAGCCCGTAAACGAGCGAAAGCGACGCTGAAAGGTTCGTTCGCTCATGCCGGCATGGCGGGCCAGGGAACTGACCGTATGTGCATGTTGAAGATTCGCCTGAATGCGATCCAGGATCGATGACAATCGATCTGCCTCCCGTCTCAGGGGCACGGGGCGCTCGATGAACTGGGATTGTCCTCCCTGGCGATGGCTGTACATCACCAGGCGACGCGCCACCGTATTGGCGAGTTCCGCTCCAAAATCCGAGCGGACAATATGCAGGCACAGGTCGATGCCTGCCGAACTGCCGGCCGAGGTAAGAATGTCGCCCTCATCGACATAGAGGCAATTCGCGTCGATCTCGATAGCAGGAAAACGCTGAGCCATGCCCTCGGCAAAACGCCAGTGCGTCGTGGCCCTACGGCCATTTAGCAAGCCGGCGGCTGCGAGCACATAGGCGCCCCCGCAGATGGAAACGATGCGGGCGCCGCCCTCATGAGCGCGGGCCAATGCGTTACAGATCTTATCCGGTACAGGCTCATCGGGGCCGCGCCAGCCGGGGACGATGATCGTTCCGGCCCGGTACAGATCGGCTTCGGTCCCTGTTGCTGCAACCGTCAGGCCACCGCAGGCACGAAGAACCTGACCCTCCAGCGAGACCGATTTGAACTGATACCAGTTCGGTCCTGCTTCAGGGCGATCCAGGCCAAAGATTTCGGCAGTGATTCCGAACTCGAAGGTACAGAGGCCGTCATAGACGAGGCTGACGACACGGCTGTTTTCAGGAAGGCGTAAGTTCTCAGTTTTTGGCATGAATGCCGTCTTATCTGGCAATCCTGCCGCTGGCAACGCGGGCGCCGGCCATGCGACACGGTACTCGCCAACAAATTACGGAAGAACACGATGAGCCGCGATACGGACCTGCTAGACGCGATACAAACCTATTTCGATGCCCTTTACGCCTGCGATCTTTCACTCTTTGACCGGATCTTTCATCCTGCCTGCAGCCTCTTCGACGCTGACGAAGGCGCAGTCGCAGTCGACCCGATTGCAGATTATCGCCAGGTGATTGCGAAGCGCGAACCTCCCGCTAGCCGCTCGCAGGAACGCGAAGACGAGATCATTTTGATTGACTGGCTGTCGCCGGTTGCGGCCACCGTGAAGGTCAGGCTGCGGATCCACGCGAACGTCTTCATCGACTATCTTTGCTTCTTGAAAGGCACTGAAGGCTGGCGGATTGTCGCCAAGGTCTGGCATCTCGAAAGTATGCGGGCATCATCGTAGCGGCCAGGATAGAGGCAGGAGAGTAAGGCCATGATTTTATCGTACGACGAACGGTCGCCATCGATCGATGCCGATGCCTGGGTTGCGACGGACGCGACCGTATGTGGCGATGTTGCGATCGGTGCGGGTAGCAGAATCATGCACGGTGCTCGCTTGGTGGCAGAAGCCGGCGGCTCCATCCGCATCGGGCGGAATTGCATCGTGTTCGAGAATGCGGTGATCCGAGCCACCAGTCGCCATGACTGTTCCATCGGAGATCACTGCATAATTGGCCCCAACAGCCATGTGGCTGGCGCCCAGATTGACGTCGAAGTTTTCCTCGCCACTGGGGCAGCCGTGTTTCACGGGGCACAAATCGGAAGCGGGTCGGAAGTCCGCATCAACGGAACCGTACACCTGCGAACGCGGCTGGAGCCAGGCTCGACGGTGCCAATCGGATGGGTCGCTGTCGGTGACCCAGTGCAAGTTCTTCCGCCGGATCAGCACGAAGCCATCTGGGCGCTCCAGAAGACACTGGATTTTCCTGGCTTCGTCTATAACGTCGATAGAAGCTCGCCCGATGTGATGAAAACGATTACGTCACGCTTGTCCGATGCTCTTGTAGTTCATCGAGCCGAAAAGGGCTTGAGTGGAGTGTCGGGCCTCGCGCCACAGTAGCACCGGCGCAGGCAGCAGTGTCCTTTGCTCTCGGGCCGGGTCGGGTGCCTCCCAGGGGAGTTCGGCCCAAAGGTCCTACAACTCACTTCCGAATATCAGCAGGCGGCTCGAAAAGTCAGCCGCGAGCGGTACGCCGGCTGTGATGCCGCTGCCCAAACACAGCTTTGTCAATTGTCGCATGCACGCCGAAATTTCCGTCGGCGACTTGCGTGATGCCGAAATCGGCGGCCAGAGACATGATGCTCAGCACCTCGTCTTCCGTGAGATCGTATGTTTGCATGATGAATCGGCGCGTCTGGCGGAAGGCATTGCGCAACGCCAAATCGATGGTGGATTTTTTGTATACGTCAGACTGCGCGTTGCTGCCCAGGTCCTTGAGATAGTTGGGGTGGCTGAAGCTCTGTATCACCCAGCTGCGCTCGGTTTCTATGAGCGGCGAGTTAAGACCGCGCAGGAAAGCTGGGCACGCGTCACCTGTCTTATGGAGCTTGATAAGGATGTCGCCCGTCAGCGAACACTCAAGTCCCGTGCCATTGATCTCGCCGTCCGCCTGCGCGAAATGTCCATCGCCGAGCGAGAGTAGTGCGCCATGAACCGCAACGGGCAAATAAAGCTTCGCACCGGCTCCGATCCTCCAATTGTCGACATTGCCGCCGAAATAGCCCGGTGGAATGGAATCGACCAGGTCGGCCTCGCGCGGAGCCACGGCAACGCACCCGAAATGCATGCGCGCCGGTATGCGCACGGTGCTTTCACTCAAGTCGCGGTGCGATACCTTGCTGTGGTCGACGGGTACACCCGGATAGTCGATCGTCGGGTGGACAACGCCGAATGGGTCAGTCTGCGGTTGCCATTCGTAGCTGTACAGCGGCCGCGCGGCGGTCGGGCACTGTGTGTCGATTTCAAAAATCGTCACCGTTTCGCGTTTGGCGTCCGGGTTCAGAAGGTCGTGATACTGAAACCCCCACCATGCCGATACGTTCGATGCAAAAGTCTTGCCGGGGAATGTAGCGCTCGGCCTTGGCCGAATATCGACGAACTCGATCTCGAGCACGTCGCCCGGCTCGGCGCCGCGCACATAGATCGGGCCGGTCATGATGTGAACGCCGAATCCCTCGCCGGCGCCGCGCCCGAAAATCGAAGCGTTGGCCGGACCTGCACCGCGACGGTCGACGAGCTTGCGTTCGGGTGACCATTCGAACACGCTTTCGGCCCCGCTGTCGCCCGCCACCATCCGCTGCCAGTCGTCGCCGGCGTGCTGGGTGAGTGTCTCGACGGTGACTGTGTCGCCCGGATCTACGCGCAGCACCGGCGGCAGCGAACGGCTGAAAAAGCCCCAATGCACGGTTTCCGCAGTTGCGGGCAAATGCCAATGGTCGAAGCGTTCGCGAGCTATTGCGGTTGGTGGACGATCCATGGGCGCCAGAAGCATCTGGGCGCTGCGCGCCGGCGCCACCTTGCGGCCGCCCGGTTTGCCGCGCAGCGGATAAGTTTCCTCCGTCTGCGCCCGAGCGTGCCTCACCTGCTTGGGACTCATTCCAAACGTCGCGCCAAAAGCGCGGCTGAAATGTGATTGATCGCGAAAGCCCCAGCGCTGTCCGATCGAGGCCACGCTTTCATGTGCATGGTTGGGATCTGCCAGGTCTATGCGGCAATGTTCGAGGCGCTGCTGGCGCACATAATCGGAGAAGCTTTCCCCACGTGCCTCAAACAGTTTTTGTGCGTAACGAACGGAAAGCCCTTCTAGTCTCGCGATGACAGCCAAGGCTAAATCGGCGTCCGACAGACGGGCGTCGATCGCCGCCGCGACGCGCCGGAAATGCGCCGCTTGCACCCCGGTCAGGCTGCCAGCGGGCTCACGTATCTCGCCCAGAAGGGCGCTTGCTACGAGCTCCGTCAAGGCCACGCCGGCGGCGGTCAGATCGGCGGCACCGGAAGTCTCGAGACTTGAGCCCAGCGTTCGCAATCCGGACTTCGCGACCGCAGCGACAACGGTGCTACCTAGCACTTTCGGTAAGCGGATGCCGTTGCGGCCAAGCCGAGCCTCCAGCGGACCGACGGCCGCCTGTAGCAGGAACGCACGGAAGTCGCTGCGGAAGGTCAACGACCAGTCGTCGGCTGTACCCAGCACCATCATGTCGCCGTCCGCGAGATCGACCGCCTGTTGCGGGGCGACAAGGCGCCCGCGCCCGGCAACGATAAGCGCGAAGAGGACCCCGTGGCTCTGGCGCATAGGCACGATACGCTGCGGTGTGCCGGAGATGTCGGCGAGGCGCGTGGTGGCGCTCGCTGCCCGCAGGCGCATGGTGCCTCTCGGAATCGGCTGATCGTCGACCGACGCGGAAAGGGATAGCTCCTCAAACCAGTCGAGCCACGCCTTATGACGGTGAGCGAGGGGCAGTTGGTCGATCGAGCGCGGTGTCACAAACATAAGAGAAGAGCGTCCCTGTTGGCCAATCTAGAACTGCCGCCGTGCGCGACAACGGGCGTCCCTCCGCCGCAGTTCGACTATATCCCGAAGCCGACCACAGTCTTTGTGCGCAATGCGAACAATCTCTTGACTTTACGCGGTCAATAGGTGGAGCACAAGCTTGGTCGAAACTGCGAGCGTTCTGTTAACGAATTGAAATAATTACATGTTTTACACAGGCAGCGTAACCCGATGAATTTCGTGGCCGGTTAGGTGGGATTGCCGGTGGGGCGTGTGGTGCATACTGTCGCGCACATTCCTTCCACCAAAACACAAGGATTTTTTCATGTGCAAAGGCGATGATGCCAGCTGTCCGCATTTCGAACTTCACCATAAGAAGTTGAAGCAAGATCTAAATGCCGAGCGCCGCGGTTTTCTCAAGAGTGGCCTGTTCGCGGCCAGCGGACTGGCCGCGCTGGGCGCCGGTGGCATCTCGCTGGTCACACCCGCACTGGCGCAGGCCACGATATCGAAGCTGCCTGCCCAACGCGCCTATCACTATTTGCCGGCCAACGCCGAGACCGTTCATTGGGGCTACTTCAGCAAATCGCTGAAGCCGCGCATCGAGGTCAGTTCCGGCGACATCGTCACGATCGAGGCGCTCACCCACCATGCAAGCGACGACCTGGAGCGCATGATCGACGGCGACGAGGGTGCAGAGAGCGTTTATCTCTGGACGAAAGAGAAGAAGGGCGTCGACCGCCGCGGTGCCGGCCCTACTGACCCGGCAAAGTACAAGAAAGGTTCTGGTGAGGGGCAGGGTGTGCACATCATGACCGGCCCGGTCTATGTCCGCAACGCGGAGCCAGGCGACATACTGGAGGTGAGGATTCTCGATTGCGTGCCGCGTCCGTCCGGCAATCCCAAGTTCAGCGGCAAGTCATATGGCTCCAACGCGGCGGCCAATTGGGGCTTTCACTACAATGACCTCCTTGGCGGAACCAAGCGCGAGGTCGTCACCATCTACGAAGTCGATATCGCCGGCGGTAAAAGTTGGGCCGAAGCGGTCTACAATTTTCAATGGGTGCCGCAGACCGATCCGTTTGGCGTCAGACATGACACGATCGATTATCCCGGGGTTCCCGTCGACCACAGCCTGACCAATCGAAACTTTGACGTGCTGAAGGGGGTGAGACTGCCTATTCGCCCGCATTTCGGTACGATTGGACTGGCGCCGAAGGAAGCGGACTTCGTAGACACCATCCCGCCGAGTTACACCGGCGGCAACATCGATAACTGGCGCATCGGCAAGGGCGCGACGATGTACTACCCGGTCTCTGTCGACGGCGCGCTGCTCTCGGTCGGTGATCCTCATGCCAGCCAAGGCGACAGCGAATTGTGCGGCACAGCGATCGAGTGCTCGCTCACCGGTACATTCCAGCTCATCTTGCACAAGAAAGCGGACCTTGCCGGCACACCGCTCCAGGAGCTCAACTACCCCATGCTCGAGACGCAAACCGACTGGCTCGTGCACGGGTTTTCCTACGCCAACTATCTCGAGGAACTGGGACCGAGCGCTCAGAGCGACATCTATTCTAAGTCGTCCGTCGACAGAGCGCTGCGCGATGCGTTCCGGAAGATGCGCCATTTCCTCATGACAACTAAAGGACTCACGGAGGACGAAGCAATTTCTCTTATGTCGATCGGAGTAGACTTCGGCATTACCCAGGTCGTCGATGGAAACTGGGGGGTACATGCGGTGGTGAAGAAGGACATTTTCAGCGCCCGCGCCGCCTGAGACGTGTTGGGGAAGCGAACGAATCTCATCGCATAAGATTGTTGGAAGTGAGTGGTCGAGCAAGTACGGTGGGTAGCCTTCCCCGTCAATCTGGTCGCTAGGCGCCGGCGGTGCCCGCCCCGACGTGTACACTGAACGGCCCAACCTCCGCGATTGTTATTCCCCCTCCACTCCTTAACGTGGATTTGGCCTGCCCTTCGGGGCAGGCTTTTTGCGCAATCATCACGGTGGCTGCAAAGGCGCAATCAGCCGCGGATTGTCTTTATGTCAGGTAGCGAAGCCGAACTATCTGTTTCGATCCATTACGGTCATAGGCAAGCTTCGTGTTCAGTCGGACACCCGCAGCGCGCGATGTCTGTTGGCGCGCCCGACATTTTGAGAAGCGACGTGGCGCTGTCTATTGCGCTTTTCCCACCTGCCCGCGGATCTCTCCGTCAGGGAATTTCTCCGTGTGGATGTTGAGATACCATTTTCCGGCTTGCAAGTCCGTCATGTGCTGATCGGTGATTTCCGCAGATCCCGAAGCTAGGGCGTTTGAGATATCGACCACCGGTCCAGCATTTTCACCCGCAGCCGCCGGACCGTGAAAATGCGCTGCAGTGGCATCACCAGAAAGACCGCTGGAAGTCACAGTCCATGTCAGTTTTTTAGTGGCGGTATCGAGGGTTATGTCGCCAGTTCCCTTGCCCGCGCTGTCATTAGGCGGCACCTCACTCGATCCTCTCAAGTCAGCCTTGAATTTCAATGTCTCGGCCGAAACGGGGCTCGCAACGATGACAGCAAGCACAGTGAGGCCGGTAATGAGAGAGTTCTTCCGGATCATCATATCCTCCCAAGAAGCACGTGTATTGCAGGCGGCCATTCAACTCTTGAGAATGATTCGGGTTCCGCCGGCCGAGCGGATCAGGGGCGCTGAGCGTTCCGACGAAACTATTAATACGTCTAAGATGAAGTTCCAGCCTGAGCTAGCGTCCTCCCTTGCCACGTCTGTGTCGGACAACCGAGATGCAGACTTACCGACTACGTCGTTTTGCACCGTTAACAAATTTCGTGTCGATCCTCGAAAAGGAATTCTGGCGACATTGGACATTATGCGACGGCGGCTCCCAGGAGCGGTACTTAATCTGCCCGGCGGTGCTGGCACCGAGATATTTCTCCCGCGATAGCACTATGCCGATGGTGTGAAGGCGATTGCCATCAGGTCATCTTCAAGCAGCCCAGCCCCATCACCGTTGCGAGCTCAGAAACGGTCGTATCGTTCCGCGGGCTGGGGTGACTTCAGCTTATGGCAGATGCAGCTTTCATCATCGGGAACCCGAGCGACGGTTTCCAGCGCCACACGTGATGCGATCACCGACAGACTCGGCATCACGTCGTCCTGCAGAAGCTGACCGCGATTTCGGTCCATGTAGTCGTTGAAACCGGCCGTGACGAAGGCGCAGGGCGTAAAGCACGCGCCGATCTCGCGCGATAGCGTGGCTTCAGGTGCGATTGAATGGTTGATTACGTCGGCGCCCATGGAGCGGAAGGCCATCGCTTCGGCCGGGCTGGTCAATCGGGGCCCGTATGAGTGGGCGGCGACGAGGCCTAGTTCCACGCCGTGGATGCGGCGCGAAGCCGGCCAGTGCCGTTTCGCAGTTTGCGCCAGCAGCGCGGCGCATTGCGGACAGACAAGTTGTTTTCCGGAGCAGTCGAACCGCTGTCGACCCTCAAGCAGGGAGTAGGGTGTCTGAGTGAGTTCAACGATATCTGCATTGATCACCATGTCGCCGGGCTGGATGGCCTTGTTGACGGCACCGATCGTCGAGCAGGAGAGGACGCGACGCACGCCCGACTGCATGAGGACCGAAAAAGCGCGTCGATGGCAAGAATGATCTATGTGGTCACGCGGATTGCCATGGGAATACATGCACAGAACCTGTTTCGTGCGCCCTTCCGCCGTCAGCGAGGCGTCGAACTCGAGGAGTTTCCAGTTCTCCGTCCGGCCATAAGGTGTGTCGAAGGCGAGGTCGCGCGCCAGCACGCGGACGCCGGCCATGCCCACATCCTCCGGAAAGGCGAGGCCCCAATTGGCCGACCCGGTGATCAGAGCGGTTCTGACGGAGGGGATAGGTGCGGTTGTCTGTCTGTCAGGCATTGTCACATTCACTTTGAGGCATCGTTGGAGCGCACATTGAGGATCAGGACGACGGCCCCGACGAAGATTGTCCACAACGTCGAAATGGCCGCGATAGTGGGATCAATCTGATCCCGCAGCGAGATGAACATCAACTTGGGCAGCGTCGTGTTCGCTCCGCTGGCGACGAAAATGGAGATCACCGCTTCGTCGAGAGAAGTGAGGAAGGCCATAAGTCCAGCAGCGACGAGGCTCAGGGCGAGTTGTGGCGCGATGATTCCGCCGATCGCTCTCGGCCAGCCGGCGCCCAGGCTTCGCGCCGCCTGCGCCTGCTGCCAGTCGAACCGGTTCACTGCCGGCTGCAAAACCACGATGGCCACCGGAATGGCGAGCGTCACATGTCCGGCAAGCACGCCGACGAAGGATCCGATCAGGCCGAGTTTTGCCAAGACGATGAACAAACCGATGGCGAGCAGGATTCCCGGTGTCACCGAAGGCGTGAGGAGAAAGCCGTAGACGCCTCCTGCGAGCGGTGAGCCCAGCCGGTTGATGGCGATCGAGGCCAGGAAGGCAACGGGAACGGCGATTGCGGCAGTCAACGTACCAAGCATAAGGCTGGTCTTCAGGGCCGCCATCCAGACGGCCGAGCCGAAGAAGGTCTCGTACCAGCGTAGCGACCAATCCTTTGGTGGAAACTCGAGCAGATCGGACGCGGAAAAGGACAGCGGCACGACGATCAGTGTCGGCAGCATGAGAAACAGGAGCACCAGGCTCGCGACCGTCCAGATCAGGGCACGTGCAAGCCGGCTGTCTTGATAGGCGTCAAGCATAGTGGACCTTTTCACGGGCCAGCCGGCGGATCGCGGCGAACATGCAGCCGGCAATAAGAATGAGGAGCAGAAGCAGCATTCCCAGAGCGCTGGCACCTCCCCAGTCCTGGAATGTCGATAAGGTCCGTTCGATGCGGATCGCGATGGGGTTGACCTTGCCGCCGCCAAGTACCGCCGGCGTGATGAAGAAGCCGAGTGTGTAGATGAAGACAATCATCGAGCCAGACGTCAGGCCGCCCGAGGCGAGGGGCAGTATGACCGTTGCAACGCAGCGCCAGAACCCCGCGCCGAGGCTCGCCGCGGCGCGCACGACATTGCCATCAATGTCGCGCATGGCGGCATAAACAGGCAGTACGAAGAGCGGCAACATGTAATGCGTCATGCCGATCAACGCCCCGGTGAAATTGTAGACAAGCGGCAGCGGCTGGTCGATCACGCCGAGCCAAGCCAGCGTTGAGTTGACCAGCCCATCTCGCCGCAGCAGCACCAGCCATCCATAGGTCCGCACCAGGATCGAAGTCCACAGCGGCAACATGATCAGTATCAGCACGCGGTTTGCGACGCGTCGATTGGCACTGGCCAACGCTAGCGCCAGCGGAACGCCCAGAACCACGCAGATGATCAAGGTGGATAGCGACAACGCCAGAGTGGTGCCGAGAGAAGACCAGGTTAGGCCGCTCGACAGAATTTTATCGTAGTTGCCGAGCGTCGCCTCACCCGCTACCGTCTGGAAAGACTGTCCGAGGATCCAGAAAATCGGCGCCATGGCCGAGACGCCGACGATGACAATCGCCGGCCAGGCAAGGCCGACGAAGAAAAGGCGCTCGCGCCTTTGTTCACGCAAGAGACCGGGATCGCTCATGAGGAGCGCTCCCCTTCGAGAAGATGAACGTGGCCGAATTCCGCATAGGCGCGAAGCTTGGATCCGATCTTGAGCTCGCTGCAGCCGGCGGCCCGGTTCGCCGCCAGACTCAGCATGAACTGATCTCCCATGGGGGTTTCCAGGTTCAGCAGCCAGTTCTCACCTCTGAACGCCTTGGAGGTGAGGCACCCGGTCACTTCGACCCGATCCTCCTCAAGGCCGGCCGGTTCTAGTTCGAAATACTCCGCCCGGATCATTGCGAGGCGTTCGCGCGGCATGCGCGCCGCGCCCGCGCCCTGGAGATTGTTCGTCGGCGCGATGTTGGCCTCCCCCATGAAATCCGCCACGAAGCGGTTTCTCGGTCGACGATAAATGTCCTGTGGCGCCCCGATCTGCTCTATGCGTCCGGCGTCCATCACCGCGATACGGTCGGACATGGTCAGCGCTTCGCGCTGGTCATGTGTCACATAGATTGTGGTGACACCGAGGTCGTCGTGCAATTTGCGGATCTCGAACTGCATGTGCTCGCGCAAGATCTTGTCGAGCGCCGATAGGGGTTCGTCCATCAGCATGACGCGCGGTTCGAAGACAAGGGCGCGCGCCAGGGCAACGCGTTGGCGCTGGCCGCCGGAGAGCGCGGCGATGTCGCGCGCCCCGAATCCGGAGAGCTTCACCCTGACAAGCGCCGCCTCCGCTCGCTCCCGGGCCTGTGCTTTAGGAACGCCACGCAGCCTCAAGGGGTACTCGACGTTCCTCGAGACGCTCATATGTGGAAATAGAGCATAGTTCTGGAAGACGATGCCGATGTTCCGTTTGTTGGGCGGCAGGCGGGTTACGTTCTGTCCACCTATCGTCACCGCGCCGGTTTCCGGCCGCACGAAACCCGCGAGCGCCATCAGCAGCGTCGTCTTTCCGGACCCCGAAGGGCCCAGCAAGGTAAGGAATTCGCCAGCGGCGATATCCAGTGTGACATCGTCGAGAGCCAAATAGTTCCCGTAGGTCTTCCGGAGGTCTGCGATGGAAATCGGGAGCGAGATTGCCCTCATTGTCACACCTATCGGGCTTAGCGGCTGATCATCTCGTCGAAAGCGCGTTGGGCCGTTTCGCCATTCTTGACCCACCATTCGGCATTGGAGAACACGGAACCGTCGACATTGCCCGGCGCCGTGGCGAGCAGCTTCATCTTCTCGGCGGAGATCAGCTTGAGTTCGTAAGCCTTCGGATTGACGGGGCCGTAGGCGATGTAGTCGGTCAGTTTGGCTTCCCGCTCCGGCGTTGTCATCGCTGCGATCAACTTCATCGCTGCCTCGCGATTTGCGGCACCTTTGGGCACAGCGAGACAATCCGTTCCAATCACCGAGCCCTGGAACTTGAAATCCGCCGGTCCACCGTCGGTTTTGACGCTTTCCGCACGACCGTTCCAGGTTACGACCAAATCGGCTTCCCCGTCCTTCAGGATCTGAGCCGACTGCGCGCCCGATGTCCACCAGACCGCTATATTCGGCTTAAGTGCCTCAAGCCGGGCGATGGCGCGGTCGAGGCCACCAGGGGCGCTGAGCTGCTTGTAGATGTCAGCCGGCGCCACGCCTTCAGAAAGAAGGGCGATTTCGATTAGGTCTTGCGCATTGGCACGAAGCGCACGCTTGCCGGTATATTTCTCGACATTCCAAAATTCCGCCCAGTTGGCTGGAGGATTGGTACCAATAGCCTTGGTATTCCAAGCCATCACAGTGCCGTAAGAGGTGAAGGGATAGCAATATTTGGACTCGGCGCCAGGTGGCAGCGATTGGGGGTCGATGATCGTGTAATCGAGTGGCTCAAGCATGCCCTGCTCAGCGGCCTGTGCACCCTCTGGGGAGCCGAGATGGATGACGTCGGTCGTCACCGCACCGGACGTGACCTGCATCTTGAGTGCGGCAAAGCCATCGCTCTGGGTCTCCTCCCGCACGGTATATCCCAGCTCCGCCGCCGCCGGCTCCCACATTGCTTTCTTGACAGCGTCGCCATAGTCGCCGCCGGCGGTGGTAATGGTCACGTTCTGGGCAAGCGCGGGCACTGCCGCAAGCGCCATCGCTGCGACGGAATAGCGGAAAAGCTGCATCATTGGCTCATCTCCTTGGTTCGCCTCTGGTGGTCATTTTGGGCGTTATCGCCTCATTTTATGAAATCGTAACGTTACGATTGCGCTTTATCGGCAAGTCGTCAAGCGTTTTGTTCGCCACGCCACGCTTTCCTTGCCATGATGGAATTGCCGACCTACAAGGAAGAAAACGGCAACGATCAGAGGCGACATGACGGCGAAGGGTAGGCCGAACCTCCGGAGGCTCGCAGATGAGCTCGGGCTCTCCGTGACTACCGTGTCGCGGGCACTCAAGGACGGGCCGGAAGTTCATCCCGACACGATCAGGCGCGTGAAGGCGGCTGCGGACGCGGCCGGATATGTGCCTAACCTGCATGGTCGGGCACTACGCACCGGTTCTACGCGTAACCTGACCGCGATCCTGCCGATGGAGACCAGGGACTACCTGTCCGATATCGCCAAGCTTCCCCTAATGGAGGGGATGACCCTGGCGGCAAGGGAGCTCGGCTACAGCTTGACGGTCTTTTCAACCACGCCCGAGGAGAGTCCGCAGGAGAACCTCGACATGGTCCTCCGTTCGGGCGCCGCCGATGGTGTGCTCATTACGCGCATATTGGCGGAGGATCCTCGAATACCCCACTTGTTGGAGCAGGGGTTTCCGTTCATCGCATTCGGGCGCAGCAATCTCGATCGGGACTATGCCTATGTCGATATCGATAATGAACGCATCGCGTATGAAGCTTCCTCGCTTCTGTTCGAACGGGGCTGCCGCCGCATCGCGCTCCAGTTGCTGACCCGGGAAGATCAGTACAGCGCAATGCGGCTGGCGGGCTATCGCAGGTCGATTCATGAGCAGGGGCTAACCTTCGACCCCGTTCTGATCGGGCATGAGGATTTTACTATCGAGGCCAGCGAACGCTGGATCGGGCGGCTGCTCGAAAGCGCCGATCCACCGACCGGCCTCGTCTGCGCCAACGAACTGGGGCTGCTGGGGGCGCTTAGCGCCTTGCGCAAACGCGGGCTCGCCGTCGGCCGCGACTTCAGCATCGCGACCCGCGACAACACCCGCATCGCACGATATCTCTCCGCGCCGCTCATGGCGCATTCAGTGGACATGGTCAGCGTCGGCCGCGCCTTGGTCGAGGGCCTCGTTTGCCGCATAGAGCATCCGGACGCCCCGCTGTGGCAGAAAATATTCGCGGGCGAGATGTCCATGATCCAAGATGAATGATTGCTGGGCCGCGAGCTCGATTTCCACTCACGACCTTAACACCCCCCGAGTGCAGATCCGGAAGTTTTTTCCACATTTGCCCCAAGGTCAAAGCCTAACGATTGATGCCCCGGTCGAGCAGCTTCCCAGATCTGATTCAAAACCTCGGCCGTAAGCCAAGCCTTGTCTCGCGGTGGGAAGCGACCGGAATACTGTAGCACGATAGCCGGTGTGTCCGATGGCATAGCTCGCACTGCTCGTGAAATCCGGTCTGCCTGAGGATGCTTGTTCACCAGGATATTGCGAAGGTATTGTAGTCAATGCGGCAGCAGAACCTCTATGGCACTGCGCCCGGTGTGAGGAGGCTTCTTAGAGACGTGATTATTTTTTCTTCTCTCCCGGGGGAAGCCCCTGCTCAATCAACCTGTCGAGGTAGTCGCAGTAAGGACTGCCTTCATAGAATGGGTGGGCCGCCTCTCGGACGTATTCCGCATTCAGGTTTGGAAACTTCTTCAAAGCATCAGAGATCCAGAGCCTCACTTCATCGGTATTGCCCGACTTGAGGGCGAGCAACGCTGCCCCAATGAATGGGTAATAGGTTGTGCGTTCGAATGACGCGCCTTCCCGTAGATGCATCCGGGCCGTTGAGAGGTCATCTGGCTTGCCCCTCAGCATCAAGCCAATACCGAGTAGTGTCTTGAACGCAAACATAGACGGGTCGTGAGGACTGAGATCGATGGCATTTTGTGCGGCTCTAACTGTCGTATCGGCGTCCCTGAGCCGTACGGCTGCCATTCCATGGGCGAAGTGAAGAAATGCGTAGTTAGGATTTAATGCTAGGCCCTGTTCAGCGACAGGCATGGCCTCTTCCGCTCGCCCGTCCACCGTAAGGAGGAGCGACATCATCGCGTAAGCGATATCGCTTCGCCTGTCGATTTCTAAGGCCTTCGTGGCGAATGATAGTCCCTCCTTGACAGCGACAGGCGCGTCTGCGGCACGCCCCCAAAGGACGAGTGCGTATCGGTGCCGAGCTAAATAGGCGTAGGGAAGTGCGAAATTTGGATCGTGTTCGAGCGCTTGTAGAAGAAACTTCTCGGCAGTGGCTTGAGAACCTGCTTCGAAGGAAAGCAATTCAGCAAGGCCGCGGTGACAAAGTTCCCAAGCAGTAAGATTATCCGTCGATTTGGCGAGGGCGAGGCCCCGTTCGTGCGCTCCCAGTTCTGGTTCGATGCCCGCGATAATCCGGCGCGTTATCTCGTCCTGTACATCAAAAAAATCGGCGATCGGACGATCCCACCGCTCGGCCCAGATGTGTGCTCCAGACCGCGCGTCGATTAGCTGTACAGTGATCCTCAACCTATCACCGGACCGCCGAACCGATCCTTCCACGACGTAACGCACACCAAGTTCCCGGGCGATCTTGCGTACGTCCTTGGCTGTTCCCTTGTAGGCGAAAGTCGAGTTGCGAGCGATCACGAACAACCATCGAAAGCGACCTAGCTCTGTGATGACGTCTTCGACCAGTCCGTCGACAAAGAAGTCCTGATCGGGGGTGGCAGAGAAATTCTGGAATGGGAGAACCGCGATCGAAGCACGTTCCTGTCCAGGGAGCCGAACCGCGCTAACCGGCGTGCCGTCCACCTCGACCTGCCACACGTCAATTGGTTCGGGGATGTTCTTTACGGACTGTGGCCCAAGCCACGTCATCCCAGCCTCTATCTTGCCTTGCACGTGATCGCAGATTGCACGAGATACGCAAATACCTCCGGCGGGTGCGATGGTTTCCAAACGCGCAGTGATGTTGACACAGTCGCCGAGGATGTCGTCCCCATCGATCACCACGTCTCCCAGATGAATACCGATCCGGAAACGAAGACGTCGGTCTTCCCCTTGAGGAGACTCGCGCGAACTCAAGTTGCGCTGCATTAGAAGGGCCGCTCTTACCGCCAATACTGGCGATGGGAATTCGACTAGGAGCCCGTCGCCCATGGTTTTGACGATCCGGCCACCGCCTTCCAAAATCGCCGGGTCAATCACGTAGGTTCGCGCATCGCGCAGCCGCGAAATGGTGCCTTCCTCGTCCGCCGCCATTAGACGAGAATAGCCAACCAAATCGGCAGCCATTATTGTGGTAAGACGACGTTCCATGCTTGCCCCTCCGCTAAGACAATACAGTATCGCGTGATATGCAAATGCGAAAGCGCTCTGGAACCGCGCGAATCAGGATAGAACGAGAAATCCAAAAGCGAATGCGCTGGTGTCGCACCCGAAGGGATCGGCTTCTTCTCTTCGGCTTTCCGATGACGAGCGGGAATGGTGGCAGCTTAGAATGAGCAACGACCGCGGCGCGTCAACGTTCATTTAGCAATGTGCAGCGCGAGTCCTTGAGCGCGTTGCCGATCACGCCGCTCTTGCCGACCCCCGACCCGCGTCGGCCGGCAAGTGCTGATCCTCGTACACAAGGGGGCAAATTGGAGGACGAAAAGGGGTCAAAGTTCCATGCCGATTGACAGCCATTGATCATGGTGTTCCCGACAACCCGCCACAGGTCCTACACTGAGGTATCTCTATATCAAAGTATAGAACACACGCGCCCTCCGCACAGTGGTCCAGATCCCTTGAGTTTTGCAAAGTGGAGACCCGCAACCCGATACGAGGAAGACAGAAATTTGACCGTCTCGCGCTTTCAGGGCCTAACGCCGTTTATCTTGAGGCTTGGCCGCCGTTGACACAGCGTTGACGCCTGAGAGACTGGAGCATTCGGACGATTTAATGATTTCCGGCTGCTCCACTACTGTCGCGGTTCGCCTCGACGGAGTGCTCGAAAAACCACTCGTTCTAGATTTGGGGGACGATTTTTGGGCTTTGTGGGCCTGATTTTGAACACTGGAGTTTGCAATGCGCTTTTACTTTTTAGTGGCTCTTATGCTTGGAACATTCGCGGGTATACCGGCGGTGCCGGCAGCAAACGACACGATCATCGATACTTCCCATTCAATCATCGATGGCAAGTCCGACGTTGACGGGGTTGCTTATCACTACCTTTTGGCGCAGGGTGGGCCGAAAACGGTCGTGTTGCTGCATGGCTGGGGTACAACGTCATACATGTGGCGTCATGTCATGCCGCAATTGGCGACCCAAGGATATACAGTTCTCGCGCCGGATCTTCGTGGTCTGGGCGATACCGCCAAACCTCTGGCTGGATATGATAAGGCTTCGATTGCCGAGGACATTCGCAAGCTGGTGAGCAATCTGGGCATTGGTCCGTTGGTAAACCTTGTCGGCCACGACATGGGAGGCATGGTCGTTTATGCCTATGCCGCCAAATATGCCAATGACGTTGAGACACTCGCGATCATGGATGTTCCTCTCCCCGGCATCGAGCCTTGGGACGATTTGATCCAAGGTCCTCGTACGTGGCATTTCCGCTTCCACTCTGTTCGTGACGTTCCGGAAATGCTTATCGCAGGCCGCGAACTCGAATATCTGAAATGGTTCCACAATGCCGAGGGCGTTAACTCGCACGCCTTCGATAACGAAGCCGACGAAGTTTACGGACGCTCATATGCTCAGCCAGGGGCGCTTCGAGCCGGCTTTGAATACTATCGCGCCTTCCCCAAAGACGTTGAAGCTAACAGATTATTCTCGATCGAGAAGCTGCAGATGCCGGTTCTTGCCATGAGTGGAGTTGGGGGCATGGGAGCAGAGTATGGCAACCACATCCGTCACGTCGCAAGAAACGTACGCGGCGTGGTTGTGGAGGGTTCTGGCCATTGGATCCCCGAGGAGCAGCCTTCAGCCGTTACGAAAGCATTGATCGAGTTCCTACCTGCACCGTGATCGCGACCCTTCTATGCCATCTTTCTGTGCTAAAGCCGGATTCGCCAATCACGGCGCTCTTGCCGGCCCTCTGCAACCCCGACCGGTGTCGAGCCGGCAAGTGATAACCTCATACACAAAGGGGTCAAAATTGGATGCCGATAAGGGGACAAAGTTCCGTGCCGATTGACATTCGAGCGGATCGATCTGCTGCTGCAGGATCATGCAGCCCTTCCCGTCCCCTCGAGATCTCCGCCGTCGAAGGGTGATACGCAGCTTGATTCGTGTACTCCAGTTTCGACCTCTAGCGCTCGACCGAAGATTGTTAGCTTAATTAAACTTGCCATTGCTGCACTGGATGTATAGCTGCGCTGAACAATCTCTCCGGAATACCGCGGAAACCGGGCGTCGCTTGGTCTGGATCCTCTCGTATGTTCACGATCGTCCGCGTTTTTCCTTTCGACTTTGACGACAAAAGCCCATGCGTGAAGCTGTGCACAAAGCAGGAGACTGGGCATCTAGACGACGGCCGGCATTTTCTGATACGCGGGCTGGATACCGCATTCCCGTTTGTTCGTCTGGGACTGCCTCTGCCTAATCTCGGGCTTGGAATTATCCGCCGCATAGAATCCGCGAGGGTTCCCCACCCAATAGGCAGCTCGCCTTCACGGAGACAACGGGACGACGAAGTCTTCGATGATCGTTGCCGACAGCTGCCGCCGTACCCAGCAAAGCGGTTTCAGTGTTTCGCGTGCGAAAGGCATAGAATTTCGCGATACGCGCACAGCTCATCGAGCAGTGTCCTTTCGATGGCGAGGATTTTAGCCTTCTCCGCCTCGCCGACGAGCTGGATGATGTAGCTCTGCTGATCATTGCCCTGTCTGTCGATGAACGGGTTCAAGAGGCTTTCGGGATCTCCAAGTGCAGGCAGGGCACCGATGTCTTCATTCGTGACATTGGGGGCATAGAACATAAAGTGCGGCATTGTCATGGTATGAACTTCCATGTCCGGCGGCCCAACCGTGCGCATGATCGGGGATACCATGTAAGAGAGGCCTGGTCTGTTGGGAACGCCGTAGGTCTTGTCCTCATATCGCTTCTCGATTTCGGATTTCAGGACCATTGGGGACATTCCCTTAGCACGGAGTGCGGCCACGTCCATGATAACCTTAAAGTGAGCATTTGTGCCGGCCGCATCGTAGCAAAGCGGAATGTAGATATCGTTTCGAAAGTCGGCGAGTTCCCACGCCGTCCTCTCGACCAGGCAGGCCAATCCGTTGCTTCCCTGTCTGGCCAGCGCGTAGCCCTTGGCGGGATCGAGAATGTAGACTGCAGCCTTGCCTCGTAAGGCCGGCGGAAGGGCGCTGAGAGCGTAGCGGATTTCGAGGTCGGATGCCATTTTGTCGAGGGCCGTGTCGTAGGCCTGGCTCCTGCCGCTTAGCGCAATGCTGATACCGAGCGCGATGGCAAAGGCGAGCAGTGGTTTTGTGGCTCGCCTAAAGATGTCGCTCGCCTGTTCGAGGGCAATAACTGCCTTGCCGATAGTCCTACGTGTATTTGCTTCCTTGATTAAAGACATAACTCTCCTCCTGCCGGTTGCACGCCGTTCAAACAGCGCCGCACCGGTCAAACCAAATTATAGTGAGATCGCTCAGCCGACAGCGCCACGAGCCGCCGGCGCAATCGGGCGGACCGTGGCAGGTCAGAGAAACGTCAGGCGATGGCTTCTTCGAGTTTGTTCAGGACAGCGTTCCATCCGCCGATGTGAGCGAGGCGCGCCTCATCGCTTTGGAACTTGACCTGCCTCAAGGTAATCTCGGTCGTGTTCGCGTCGATGGCGGCGAGATCGATCGTGACGATACTGTCCTCAAGGGAATAAGGAGATTCCCAGGTAAAGGACAGGCGCGAGTAGGGATCGATTTCCAGAAAGGTACCCGTATGCGGTATTTCGCGATCGTTTGCTAGCATGACAATCGAAAACCGGCCGCCCTTGACCGCGTCAACGCTGACCCTCGACGGGCCATTGCTGTGCGTCGGGGTTTGCATGAATTTGGCAAGCATTTCCGCTGAAAGCCAGGCGGCAAACACCTTTTCGCGAGGCGCGGCGATCTTGCGGTTAACAGTCAATTCAAGCTCACTCATGTCCTTCATCCTTTGCATTGAGCACCTCTTCGAGCGCCTGCAGGCGCAGTTCCCAGACGGACTTGAGTTTGGCGAACCAGGCCTCCGTTAACCGCAGCGGTTCAAGTTCCGCGGCAATGAGATGCTCGCGGCCCAAAGTCCGGCGGGTGACCAGCCCCGCCTCCTCCAGAACCTTGATATGCTTGGAAACGGAGTTCAGGGACATGTCAAAATGAGCAGCAAGGGCCGTCACTCTCAACGCGCCCTCCTGAACGAGGAGCGTGAGAATCTTGCGCCGCGTGGTGTCGCCAGCGGCCTTGAGAATATGTGACAGAGCGTCTTCGTTCATTTATTCACCCGTATGGTTGAATATAACCATCGGCGATGATTAGTCAACCATTTGGATGAATGATTTTTCAAATTGTTTCGTTTCATGATGAGTCTCTTCGGCGCCGGCGGCGCCATGGCGCGTAAACGCGAGAGTTTGGAGAAGTCTTGGTCGAAAGGCGCCTGTTGTTTGGTTAATACGAAATTATCAATTTAGTGCGACTTTTTAGGTCAACCGGTAAGCCGGCGTCGTAGGTGACTTCAACTGGAGACCCGCATGAAACGTCCGAGCATCAAGCAAGCCCTGATTCTAAAGCTGTCGATCATCAGTCTATTCATGGTTGGCTTGTCCTATGTGTCGCTGAGCACGATTTCGACACTCAGTGCCAATACTGAGCAGATAGGGACCTTCTGGATGGAACGGCTGGTGACGGCTCGCGAGATCAAGGGCAACTTCCTCAATCTGAAACTTGTATATACCCATTACCTCCTCGACGACACAGCACAGGAGCAGGATACCGGAAAGCAGAAGATCGACGCTGCTGTCGCCGCGGTCGAGAACGTCGTTTCCCAATATGAAAACGGCGTCCGCACTGAGCGTGGGCGCGAACTGATCAATCGGATTAAGCCGGAACTGAGCAAATACCGCGGGTTTGCTGAGCAAATGATCGCACTGCAAAATAGCGGCAAGACATCCGACGCGGTTCGTTTCTTCAAGGAAAACATGGAGCCGCAGGCCGAGCTGGTAAACAACGGAGTGGCGGATCTGGTTGATTTTATTCTCAGCCAGGCCGAAGGTTTTGTGGCCGCAAGCAGTGCTTCGGCGAAGTCCGCTTTCATGCTGACGGCAGCGATCGCAACCCTGGCCGTGCTCGTCGCCGTGGCCGGCATTGTGTTTGCGATCTCGGGCATCGCCAATCCGATCCGACGCATCGCATCCGCCATGAAGCGGTTGTCGGATGGGGACATCGATAGCGATATTCCCTATGCGGACCGTGCCGACGAAGTGGGTGAAATGGCCGGTGGCGTTGAAATCTTTCGTCAGAATGCCCTCAATGTCGTCAGGCTTGAGACGGAAGCTGCTGCATCCCGCAGCGAGAGCGAGGCGGCGCGCGCTGCCGCCCAACAGCGCGCCGAAGTCGAGGCCGAACAGTTGCGTTTCGCGACCACGACGTTGGGCGAAGGTCTGCGGCGGCTTGCGGCAGGCGACGTATCGTTTCAGCTTTCGCAGCAGTTTGCGCCGGAGTACGAGGCGTTGCGCGAAGACTTCAATGCTTCGCTCCGACAATTGGGCGCGACGATCGGCGCAGTGCTCCAGACGGTGCACAGCATAGACAGTGGCACCGGCGAAATCGCATCCGGCGCCCAGGACCTGTCCAAGCGCACGGAGCAACAGGCAGCCTCTCTCGAGGAGACGGCCGCCGCCTTGGACGAGATTACGTCGAATGTCGCGATGTCGACGAAACGCACGGACGAGGCACGCAACATGGCTCTTGAAGCCAATGTCAGCGCCCAGCGATCAGCGACGGTTGTATCGGAAGCAGAGCAAGCCATGCGACGCATCGAGGACAGCTCCCAGCAGATTTCGAACATCATTGGCGTAATAGATGAAATTGCCTTTCAGACGAATCTTTTGGCGCTCAATGCAGGTGTCGAGGCTGCGCGTGCTGGTGAGGCGGGCAAAGGTTTCGCAGTGGTCGCACAGGAAGTCCGCGAGCTTGCTCAGCGTGCAGCCCAAGCGGCCAAGGAAATCAAGGGGCTCATCCAAACGTCCTCAACGGAAGTCGAAAATGGCGTAAAACTCGTTCTTGAAACCGGAAGGTCGCTCACGTCGATCGGTGATTACGTTGCACAGATCAACCGGGTTATGGATGCGATTGCAATTTCGGCGCGCGAACAGTCGACCGGTCTTGCTGAAATCAATACGGCCGTTAATCAAATGGACCAGGCGACCCAGCAAAATGCGGCGATGGTCGAGCAGTCAACGGCCGCCGTCGCTTCGTTGTCCTCCGAGGCAAGCCGCCTGCGGGATCTGGTCAATCAGTTTCAATTGGACAGCGAGAAGAGTGTGGTGCAAATGCAGCGCAATGTGCGATCCCAGGAAAGCAACAGATCACCGGAGATGGTCGCTCCACGCCGCATGATCCAAGGATGAACCGTCAGCGACCGTGGTCGAGGTCCTGGAAGCTATTGGCGACGCTGATCGCCGATGCACCTCTGTTGAAATCATTGATGTTGCAGCTGATATGTGACTATGCGCCGACCGGCAAACATCCTCGCCGGTCCATTCCATACTCCCTTCGCGCCCGGAGCCCGTATGCCACAAGCTATCTGATCGGACTGAGCGTTAACGCGGCCGCCGCAGCATCGGGACGAGTGTCGGCGACGAACCGACCTGGATAGCGCCGAGCGGTTCGAAGCCGTAACGTCGGTAGAACGGGATGTTGCGCGGGTTCGAGGATTCCAAATAGGCCGGGGCGTGATCGCGATCGCACCGAGAGAGTGCGTACACCATCAGGGCGTCGCCGTGACCTTCGCCTTGATACGCCGGGTCAACGCCGATCAGGGGCAGGTACCAATGTGGCTCGGTCGGATGATAGGCGGCCATCTGTTCGAATATGGCCGTGGTTTCGGGGGCAAGAGCGCGCGCAACCGTGCTTTCGAGCACCGCACCAAGGCCTTCCTCGTCGGAATGTACTCCGGGCGATAGCCACAGCGCCGTCCCGGCGTAGCCGTCGGTGCAAAAGGCGCTGCCGTTAGAGAATGCGCTGCTCCCGAACGCCCGGATCATTCGCGGCATGGCCGCTAGGTACTGGTGTGCATGCGGCCAGGTCCATCGCGCCATAGGATCCGCTGCAAACGCCAGCATGATCGTTTCGACGGCCAGGTCTTCCTCGGCCGCGGCCATGATTCTCACTGTTGGCGATTTCACACTGCCCTCCTGACATAGGTAGTCCGACGAGGCGCCCGTGCCCGTTCTCAGCTACTCATCCGGATCGCGTGGGAGCGATACCGGTTGCTGCTGGCTCAGCAGTTGGGCGGCTTCTGGCGGCCAGTTTAAAGAGCGGACGTTGACGCCGAATGATGTCTCCGATCAAATAGCGCGCATGGAGCTAACATCAACGCAAGAATATGAGCCTCCCGAGTACGTGACCGAATGGCGAGGAGCGTTCAGGAACGCTGAGGTCAACGCTCTTCATGCGGAGTGTTTTGAGCATCAGGATTCCGCTGTCGATTGGTGGGCACAAGTAAACCGCTTTAGCCTCGGTTGGGTTTGTACCCGTCGCTCGGGGAAGCTGGTAGGGTTCGTTAATGTCGCGTGGGATGGCGGGGTTCACGCTTTCATTCTGGATACAATGGTGTCGCCTACCTTCCGGCGCCAGGGCATAGCAAAGGCCCTGATTGTGGAAGCCGTTGATCGCGTGAAACAAACCGACTGCGAGTGGCTCCATGTGGATTTCGATCCGCACCTCCGGACGTTTTATTTCGACGCTTGCAAATTTAGGCCGACCGACGCCGGTCTCATCGCCTTGAAGTGACCAGATCTAGCAGCGTCCGCTTTTGAGAGACCACCCAGGATGACGGCGGAATGGCTGCAACAGGATTAAGGCTGTCGTTCACTTGCTCAGCCTCCGAAGGCTATCCGGCCCACGGCTGCATAAGCTGCCGCCTTCCGCCCCAAGAACGCCTCAGCAGCGCGCCTATGTCGGCGCCAAACTTTGCCCTCACCAAGAGGTAGACATCGCGGTTGACCATGCTGAAAGACTTGGTCGCGCCGACACCGTATATTGCCCTCATCTGAGCGAATGGCTCCAGAGGTGCAAGACCGGACACTTGCCCGGTCAGGTAGTTACACTAAGCCGGCCTTGCGAAGCCCGTCCACGACTAATTCGAAGTCTTCGGGATTCTTGTAGGGCAATACTTTCCGGCGATGTTCCAGAGAATAGTCAGGGTTGACGCGGAACACTTCCTGCCACTCATGGCGGGCTTCTTCGAAGCGGCCCAGATGGCCGTAGCTCGCCGCCAGAAGCACGCGCGAGACGTCGGTGCCGGGGTTACGGACAAGTCGCCGCTTCAGGATGTCAATTGCCTCTTTGTACCTGTGCAACTGGAACATCGCTTGTGCCTGGAAGTGGAGGTATACGTCCGGATAATATGGGTTCAAGGCTATTGCCCGGTCGAAACAAGCGAGTGCCTCCGCAGACCTGCCGGAATAATGCAGTGCGTAACCGAGATTTTCGTATCCCTCGGCAAGATTTGGAGCGAGGGCGATCAAGCGTTTAGCTTCGCAAATGGCTACGTCGTGGCGTCGCGAATACAATTCGATCATGCCAAGCGCCCAATGTGCGTAAGGATATCGATCGTCGAGCGCCACTGCCCGTGTCGCAAACATTTCCGCTTGTTCCATTGCTGTCGACCACGCCGAGCTCCACTGGTTTGCGTAGTCCAGGATGTTTGCGAAGGCGAGGAAAGCGTAGGCGGGAGCGTAGCTCGGGTCCAGTTCGATGGCGCGCTGCAACAATTCCCGGCCTTGGATGTTTTGCGCTCTCGTGAACCGCCACAGCTGCTCTCGACCATGTAGAAAGCAGTCATACGCTTCTAGGTTCCCGGTTTGCTCGATCGCGAGCCGCTGCTGGTCGCCCTCCGCCAGGTTGATCGTGAGCGCGTCGACAATTTGCTGCGTCACGTCATCCTGCACGGCAAAGATGTCTGTCAGGTCGCGATCGAAGCGTTCGGCCCACAGATGTCCACCCGTGGTCGCGTCGATAAGCTGTGCGTTGATCCGTACCCTGGTGCCGGATTTGCGGACGCTGCCCTCCAGCACATGATGCACGCCGAGGTTCCGGCCCACTTCTTGAACGTTCACGTTCTTGCCCTTGAAGGTAAAGGACGAATTGCGGGCGATTACAAACAGCTGTGACAACTTTGAGAGAGCCGTGATGATGTCTTCGGAGATTCCATCGGCGAAATACTCCTGCTCGGCATCACCGCTCATATTGGAGAAGGGCAGCACGGCGATCGATAACCTCGGCGGCGTTGCTGCCGAAAGCGGAGCGGCCGGAATTCCGGGGGTCACAGTTGCCTGCGCGGCGGTGCCGACTTGGAGCGAGTAGATGCGGATCGGCTCAGCGATGTTCTTCAGCTGCGTGTTGCCGAGATCAGTGGCCGAAAGCTCGAGCCTCGTCTTGACTTGGCGATAGGCGTCTTCGGACAGGCAGATGGCGCCGGGGGCAGCGACGCCCTCCAGGCGCGAGGCGATGTTGACGCCGTCTCCCATCAGGTCGCCGTCACTCTCCTCGACTACGTCGCCCAGATGAATACCGATCCGGAATTCGATGCGGCGGTCCTGCGGCACCCCGGCATTGCGGTCGACCATGCCGTTCTGCACCTCAATGGCGCAGCGCACAGCGTCTACCACACTGCGAAACTCGACCAAAGCCCCATCCCCTGTGCGCTTGATCACGCGCCCGTTGTGCACGGCGATGGTCGGATCAATCAGGTCGCTGCGCAATGCCCGCAACCTGGCCAAAGTGCGGTCCTCGTCCGCGTTAGCGAGCCGGCTGTACCCGACCACGTCCGCGGCCAGGACGGCGGCTAGCTTGCGTTTCTCGCTCATAGGACCATCTCCTCGTCTCCACCATACAGGGGGACGCAGGGAAAAAGGAAATTTTCGGTTTGCGCTCGGCTTTGACTGAGATTGAGCGCGCCATCTGGTCGCCGTCAACCCTGAAAGGTTACAATTCAGCACCCATCCGGAGGAGCGCTTGACGCAGCCCTCTATAAGTTCGACGGTGACAATGTTCGCCGCCGACGTCCATCCCTGGACAATGACTGCCCTGCCACGGTCGCCGAGCGGCGGCTATCTCATAAATGTGCCCTACAGCAAACTATCCGCTCCCGGCCCCAATCAGTCATTCCAGCCAAGCCAAAATCTTGGCTCGCTTAACGAATCCGTTAAAGAGGAATAACAGGGTCGTTGGTTCCAATCCCAACGGAGCCTTCTTGAAAAACGCTGTCATCGGGTATATTTTGATATCAAAGTCATCAAATCTGACAGGATGATATCAATGCCGGCGGTCACCATTCGTAATCTTTCTGATGAAACGCATCGCGCGCTGCGCGTGCGAGCGGCTCATCACGGCCGTAGTACGGAGGCCGAAATCCGTGACATTATTGAGGCCGCCGTTCGTCCATCTGAACGTGTGAAACTTGGCTCTTTACTCGCGGCCATAGGTCGGGACGCGGAGCTATCCAATGACGATGTTGAAGCCCTGCAGCAAAATCGCGATAAGGCGCCAGCCGAACCGATGACGTTCGAATGATCTTGTTGGACACCAACGTGATATCGGAGCCATGGAAACCGGCTCCCAACGGGGCAGTGGTAGCATGGATGGATGCCCAAGTCATCGAGACGTTGTTCCTTTCCGCGATAACAATTGCCGAACTTCGCTTCGGGATTGCCGCCATGCCTTCAGGCAAACGGCAAACAGTCCTTCGCGATCGCCTGGAGGGCGAAGTGCTACCTCACTTCGCAGAACGCGTCCTACCCTTTAATTCAGCCACCTCCCAATTCTACTCGGAACTCATGGTGCGCGCTCGCTTGTCCGGGAAGGCGGTCGGCAAGGCGGATGGATATATTGCAGCCACAGCAGCGGCGAATGGCCTCGCGGTCGCAACGCGCGACACAAGCCCCTTCGAGGCAGCCGGATTGAAAGTGATCAATCCATGGTCCCAATAAAGTTATATTCAGCTAAGTGTGTTCCAACGTGCTGACCCCCTGGGCGTATAATCGGCCTCCAATTTGCCCCCCCTCAGATTTCATGTTTCAATCTGCCGACGATGAAACCGATCGCATTTACGGAGAAAGCGTGCAGCGGTCAGGGCCGACAGTCCGTCAATGTCTGCGGAGGTTTCGGCGCTTGCGACTGGCGAAAAGCCGCTGATCACCATGATGGAGGCGCTGCGCATGCGGCGAAACCAAACGGTTTAGCCGTTCCACCAAGTGCCAGGACTGAGCACTTTAGCGCAGCTTCTCAACGGCGACGGCAAGACACGTCTTGAACGCGGCAAGGTCCGTATAGAGCGCATCCCGCGCGGCGTCTCCAATGATGAGGACGCCACCTCGCCGCTCAATCCCTGCGTGCAGCATGAGATTGTCGGCCAGGCCGAAATCCTCAATTGCAATACCGTTCGGGTCACGCAGTCGACCTTCTGCATCATATGCGACGGCCCCGCCATAAAGATCGCTCACTCGTCCCATGTGATCACGGGCCACATTCGTGTAAGCGAATACAGGCTTACCGCTTGCGCACATAAAGCCGAGTTCGAAGGCCGTCCCCGTATCGGCGGCAATGCCACGAAAGGGCGTCAGATTGGCGATGATCGCGTCAGCCTCGATCATCATCTTCTCGTCCACCGCGTTTATCGCCGCGGCCCGCTCGCGCTTCGAGTTCGTGTGCGGGATTTCCAGATCGCCGGGCGAGAGCGGGAGAAGTCCCGCCTCACGGGCAAGTGCTGCCTTGCGATCGAGGATCTCACGGGCGTTGGGAAGGAAGACCTCCGGACCGGCCAGATAAACTTTACTTGTCATAAAATCGCACCTAAATGGGATGGGCTCGGCAACAGATCTTCTCGCTGTATCGCGAAGAAAGATCACAATCCAGTGGGGAAAGCCGCCCGAGCATTGTTCCGAAGTAAATTCGACGGTTGATGATGACAGGCCGGCTAGTGTGTAATTGTGCTTATTGCACACAAGCGGATAGCGCCATGCCGACCAGTACCCGATGTGCAGTCGCCGTCCACATTCTGACCGGTTTGGCCGTCAGCGACGGCAAGCCGATGCGCTCGGAGGATCTTGCCTATTCGGCCAATACGGGTGCTGTCGTCATTCGCGGGTTATTATCGAGGTTGAGCGATGCCGGTTTGACGCGACAGCTTTGGGCAGGCGGTGGCGCAATACACGTCCAAACGCGGCAGAGCGCCTTTAGCAATCACGCAGTTTCTCTAGAAGTTGCGGGCAGCAATCCAGCAGGGCGCAGCTAAGCTGGTCTGCACAAAGCTGCTCGACCAAGGATCGCTGAATGCACTTTGCGGAATTTTGACACTAGCTGCGTTCGAGCCTCCTGACAACTTGCAAAAAAGGAGGCCTAAACAAGATCAGCAGGCATGCTAGGATTGGTGCCGCAGCGATTACCGGGCGCCTAAAGAATGACGAAGGACCGGAGACAGGGGCTCCTGTCATTAATACAAATCAACAAAGCCCGCTCGGACGGTTTAAACATCACTGCTGCAAAGGGGGGAAACGATGAAAAAAACATCTGCTAACTTGATTATTGCGGTGTTCGTGAGCCTGGGTCCTGCCTTGCCGGCTGCGGCTCAGGAGACAACCGATATCGGCACTTTGGACAGTGCGAAGGCCGGAAAGGCATTTTCCAGCAAACCCGCCTACTCGCCCTATGCGGGGCGTAATTTTCCGACCCGGCCGCTGTTTGGCGACACGCATCTCCATACCGGAGCCTCGTTCGACGCCGGCGCCTTCGGAGCGCGGCTGACGCCTCGCGACGCCTACCGCTTCGCCCGCGGGGAGGAGATCACGGCGTCAAGCGGCCAGCCTGCTAGGCTGTCACGGCCGCTCGACTTCCTGGTGGTAGCCGATCATTCCGACAACATGGGCATGTTTCCGGACCTCTTTGCCGGCAAGCCAGACGTCATCACCGATCCGCAGGCCAAGACCTGGTACGATATGATCAAGGCGGGTCAGGGTGCCACAGCGGCGCTCGAAATCATCTTCAGCTTTGGCAAGGGAACGCTGCCCAAGAGCATGATCTACGGGCCGGAGACACGTCCTTACAAAAACGCGTGGCAGGACACGATAAAGGCCGCCGAGGAATATAACGATCCGGGGCGGTTCACGGCTTTCATCGGCTACGAGTGGACCTCGAACACGGCAGGCAACAATCTGCATCGCAATGTCGTCTTCCGCGACAATGCCGACAAGGCCGATCAGGTCGTGCCCTATACGACGCTTAAGCCCTTGGGCAGCGACAATCCGCGCGACCTATGGAAGTGGATGCAGGCCTATGAGGACAAGACCGGCGGTAGCGTGCTGGCGATTGCGCACAACGGCAATCTGTCCAACGGCCGCATGTTCCCGATGATCGAATCCTTCACCGGCAAGCCGGTCGACAAGGAATATGTCGAGCAGCGCTCCCGGTGGGAACGCCTCTACGAGACAACCCAGACGAAGGGCGACGGCGAGGCGCATCCGGTCCTGTCGCCCAATGACGAGTTCGCGGATTTCGAGACCTGGGATTTCGGTAATCTCGATGCCAGCGTGCCGAAGACGCCTGACATGCTCGAGTTCGAATATACACGGTCGGCGCTGAAGAACGGCCTTAAGCTCGAAGCCGAACTCGGCACGAACCCCTACAAGTTCGGGCTGGTCGGCAGCTCCGACGCGCATACGGGCCTTGCGGCCATGGAAGAGGAAAACTTCTTTGGAAAGACCACGCCGCAGGAGCCGAGCCCGGAACGCCTGACGGCAACGTTCGTCAAGGACGCCAAGACCGGGATTACGGTGATGGACTGGGAGGTCGGCGCGTCTGGCTACGCGGCTGTCTGGGCGGCGGAAAACACGCGCGAGGCCATCTGGGACGCTATGCAGCGCAAGGAAACCTACGCCACGACGGGATCGCGCATGGCTGTGCGCTTCTTCGGCGGCTGGGATTTCGAGCGGGTCGATGCCGAGAGCCGCAATCCCGGGGCAATTGGCTACGGCAAGGGCGTTCCCATGGGGGGCGACCTCACGGCAGCGCCGGAAGGCAAGGCGCCCTCGTTCCTCGTCGCCGCGCTGCGAGACCCGATCGGGGCCAACCTCGACCGCTACCAGATCGTCAAGGGCTGGCTCGACGACAAGGGCGAGACGCATGAGCAGGTGTACGACGTCGCCTCGGGTGGAGACCGCAAGCCGGGCGCCGACGGCAAGGTGCCATCGGTCGGCAGCACCGTCGACATCGAGAACGCGACCTGGACCAACACCATCGGTGCGCCGGAACTGATCGCGGTCTGGAAGGACCCCAGCTTCGACCCGAAACAGAAGGCCTTCTATTACGGGCGCGTCATCGAGATACCGACGCCTCGGTGGACCGCCTATGACGCCAAACGGTTCGGGACAAAGCCGCTGGAGGGCACGCGAATGACCGTCACCGAACGCGCCTATACCTCGCCGATCTGGTACACGCCGTGACTGAGATTCCGGCGGTTGAACTGACTGCCGGATCGTCGGGTCCGGCAGCTCGCGAACGAGCGAGCGCGACCTCCTTGAAACGCGTGATGAGGGAGCCGCTGGTCCATTTTCTGCTGCTCGCGCTGCTGATCTTTGCCGGTTACGGGCTCTTGGGCGCCGATGCGAAAGACAAACCGGACAGAATCATCGTCACGGCCCCAAAGATCGAGCAGATGGCGACCGTGTTCGCAAAGACCTGGCAGCGCCCGCCGACAGCCGAGGAACTGAAGGGGTTGATCGATGAATATGTGAAGGAAGAAATTCTGGTACGCCAGGCGCTGGAGCTCGGGCTCGACAGGGACGACACGGTCGTTCGTCGCCGCTTGCGCCAGAAGATGGAATTTTTGAGCACCGCCGACGCCGAAGCTCTGACAGCGACCGATGCTGAGCTCGACTTCTATCTGAAAGCCAATGCAGCCATGTTCGAGATCGATCCGATGCTGGCCTTCCAGCAGGTGTTTCTCAACCCGCGGCGGCGCGGCGAGACGATCGCACAGGACGCGGCTTCCGTCCTCGAAGTGCTGCTGACCGATCCGGCAACGGATCACGCCCTTCTTGCCGATCCGACGCTGCTTCCGCCCAACCTGCCTCTTTCGGGCAAGACACCGATCAGCCAGACCTTCGGCGTCGAATTCGTGGAAGAACTCGACAAGGCCCCGCTGGGCCAGTGGACGGGTCCCGTCGCCAGCGGTTTCGGGTTGCATCTGATCCGGGTGTCTGAGCGCGTGCCCGGCCGATTGCCGGCACTTGACGAAGTGCGCGATGCCGTCGCGAGGGAATGGACGAACGCCAAGCGCAAGGAACTCGAAGATCAGCGATTTGCCAACCTGCTCAAGCGCTATGTGGTGAATATCGAAAGCCCGGCCGGTGCGGAATCGGGCCAATGACGCGGCTTGGCGCCTTGCTGTCAGCGCTTGTCGCAGTGTTCATGGCCACATCCGGCATGGCTCATGAGATCAGGCCAGCCTATCTCGACATGCGCGAAACGAGGCGCGACGAGTTCGCTGTCGTCTGGAAGGTGCCGGCGCAACGCGACATGCGTCTCGGTCTCTATGCAAGTCTGCCGAAACCGTGCGTCGAAAAAGCCGAACCAGTGAGGTCGATCGACGGCGGTGCCTATCTGGAGCGGTGGACCGTCGCCTGCGCTGGCGGATTGAAAGGCGGCGAAATCACCATCGACGGCCTCAGGTCAACCATGACCGAAGCGCTCGTTCGCATCGAATACGAGAGCGGAGACACGGAGGTCGTGCGCCTCATGCCGGACGCGCCATCTTTCGTCACTGCCGGCGCACAGACCAGCCTTGATGTCGCTCAGGCCTATTTCCTGCTGGGCGTCGACCACATACTCTCGGGTCTCGATCATTTACTTTTCGTTCTTGCCCTTATGCTGCTCATTCGAGAGCCCTGGATGCTGGTCAAGACAATCACGGCTTTTACGATTGCCCACAGCATCACGTTGGCTGGAGCCTTGCTCGGGTATTTCAGTCTGCCGCAGAAGCCCGTCGAAGCGACAATTGCGCTCAGCATTGCCTTCGTCGCGAGCGAATTGGTCAGAATGAAGCCGGGCGAGAGACGACTGTCCGAGGGCTACCCCTGGGTCGTGGCCTTCGCGTTTGGACTGCTGCACGGCTTCGGTTTTGCCGGTGCCCTTAAGGAAATCGGCCTGCCGCAATTCGACGTGCCGCTGAGCCTGCTGACATTCAACCTGGGGGTCGAGGCGGGCCAGATGATCTTCGTCGCCGCGGCGCTGGTCGTGTTGAAGGCGGCAGGTGCATTGGGCGCGATAAAGCCCGCACCTGCGCGTCAATTCGGCGCCTACATGATAGGAACAGCCGCGATGCTGTGGCTGGTTTCGCGGATCGCCGGGTTGGCGGCGTGAGCAGCGCCAACCGAAAGGTCCATTCTCGCTCCGCTGCCAGCCCGCAGTAGTACGCCGACGCGGGCGCCACTTCCCTTTTCGGCGTCGCAATCGCTCGCGGTCGTACCTATCGCCGCCTGTGCCTCGGGATAGTCACTGGGAACACAAGTGGGGAATTGTCAGGCGGCATTCGCATTCGCTTACTGATTGCGGATCGGCAATTCCTGAGATATCGCACAGTTCAGATTGCCCGAGGTACATGGACGCCGACTTCGGCGACCTGCTGAACACCTCGACTTCGCCTTCATGGCGGCGGGCGAGGTGCGGTACGACCGCTACAACATTATCGCCGACATCATCTATACCAGACTCGGGGCGGATGTGGGCACGCCTGCCGGCACCTGGCCGACAGTCTCGACGTTACCTCGAAGATGTTCGCCGGCCTGCTCGGTGTCGGCTACTCCCCTGGGGCATCAGGGTCTGGTCGCTCGACATGACCATCGGATTCAACGGTGGGCTGTTTCGACGGCCCGTAAGGCGACGACGGTGATACCTGAGTTGATGGCATCGCAGCTTTTTGAGGCAATTACTTCTTTACGCCGGAGATCTGGATGACCGGATGGGGACTGGTCGGTGCAGGCGCGCGGATATCGACTGGGACGTCGCCTTGGCCCTCGGCTACAAACTCAACGGGACGGTGTCGGGCGTCGCGGCGTACCGCCGATCGGGGATCAACTACAGAAACGACGGGTTCTCTTCGACGGCGTGCAGCAGGGTCCGATCCTTGGGGTCGCTATCCATTTTTAGTGCGACCCTCGGGATGGACATCCTCATGCCGGTGCTGGCCCCAAAGCTAAGCGCACACTTGTCTAATCCCGTCACATCGGCGCGCGGCCTCCCGATCGCCGACCTCGTATAAATTGGTACCGCTTCAAGCGTGCGTCGTCGTCACCAGCATGCGTGTGGTCTCTTCATTCTCGCAGAACCTCGCCAGCAAAAATCGAACACCTTCAACCATCTCGCTGGCTCACTGTAGTCTGCGACCCCTGCAGGATTCCCGCACGCGCGGCCGTCACTGCGTCGGCCAGCGTTCTCTTGAAGCGCACCCGCGGCGGTCGCATGCCGTGTATCAGCAGCACGCGCCGGACCGACGATGATGCGCCGCCAATGTGAACGGCGGCGCCTTGATGATGAGCCTTACGCACAAAGCCTTCGATGGTGGCGGCTCCCGTCGAGTCGAGAATTTGCACAGCTGAGAAATCGATGACATAGGCTTTGGGGTGCTCACCAATACGATCCAGCGCGGCCCCGACGCCTGCCGCCGCCCCGAAGAAGAACGCCCCGGATATCCGGCAGACGACGATGTCCGGATCGGTTGCCAGATCCGCCTCGTAAGGTTTGCGCCCGTTGCCATTCATCGTATCGGCCTTGTCCTGCTCAGCGACCGACCATGTGTGCTCGACTTCGACGGCCTCCGCCATACGATGCAGGAAAAGCAGCGTGCCCAACGCAAAGCCGACCAGAATACCCTCGGTCAGGTCGCGAAAGACAACCAGCAGGAAGGTGGCAAGCAGCACGACGGCATCGCCTCGCGAGGCGCGCACGAGCGTCGCGAATTCGTGCTTTTCCGCCATATTCCAGGCCACGACCGCCAGCACGCCAGCCAGTGCGGCCAGCGGGATATAAGCGGCAAGTGGCGCGGCGATCAGCATAAACAGCAATAGAAAGACCGAATGCAGCATGCCCGATAAAGGACCGCGGGCGCCGGAGCGGACATTGGTTGCTGTGCGGGCGATGTTGCCGGTCACGCAGAAACCGCCGAAGAGCGGAGCGGCGATATTAGCCACGCCTTGGGCTACCAGTTCGCAGTTGGACCGGTGTCGCCGGCCGCTCATGGAGTCGGCCACGACGGCCGAGAGCAGGCTCTCGATGCAGCCGAGGAGCGCGAAGGAAAGCGCGGACGGGAAGACTTCCACTACCTTCGCCCATGAGAGCGATGGCACCTGCGGCATCGGCAGCGAATGCGGAATACCGCCGAACCGCGTGCCGACAGTTTCGACTGGCAGGCCGAGTATGGCGGCCGCAGTGGCAGCAACTGCCACCGAAATGATGAAGGCGGGCCAATGCGGCCGGTAGCGGCGGACGCCAACGATGACGCCAATCGTGAGAGCCGCGCTGGCAATTGCAAAGATGTTCGTCGTCGGCATGGCACTGCCGATAGCCAAAAGCTTCGGCAAGAGCGGCCCCGGCTCCTTGTCGAGGGTAAGGCCGAGCAATTCCCTGAGCTGGCTGGCAAAGATGATGACCGCGATGCCAGAGGTGAAGCCGACCGTCACCGGATAGGGGATGTATTTGATGAAGGTCCCGAGCTGCAGCAGTCCGACCACGATCAGGATCGCGCCGGAGATCATCGTCGCAAGGAGAAGACCGTCGAGCCCGTGCTGTGCCACGGTCGCGGACACGAGCACGATGAACGCGCCGGCCGGTCCGGCTATCTGAAAGCGGCTGCCACCAAATGCCGAAACAAGGAAGCCGCCGATGATTGACGTGTAGAGCCCGCGATCGGGAGTGACTCCGGAAGCGATCGCAATCGCCATCGACAGCGGCAGCGCCACGATGGCGACCGTAAGGCCGGCAATGGCATCGGCTTTCAGGTCGGCGAGGCCGTAGTGCTCGCGCAGAACCGTGACAAGCTTGGGAGTGAACAGCTCAAAAAAGCTGGGCTCAACAGTTCGAGCGACCATGGCGATCCTTTCACGTTCCACAACAGAGGCGGATCGTCGGCCCGTCGGCCGGTCGGCGCCGCGTTCGCGAAATTCCTGAGAATTAGCCGGTATTTACAGGGTGTTTGAGACGGACACCGCGGCCGCCACCGCCACTGACGGTGTGCTCGCCAATCAGCTCGATGCCGGCGCGGTCGAGCGCCTCGACAACCTTGACCAAGGAATCGATCACCCCGCGCACATTGCCGGAGCTTGCCTCCATGCGCTGGATGGTCGGCACCGATACGCCAGCCATCGCTGCCATGGTTTTCTGGTCGATATCGAGGAGCGCTCGGGCGGCACGAAGTTGGGCGGCAGTGATCATTCAGGGCATTCATAAATGCATGCAAAATCTCCTTGAGAACATTATCATTGAAGTAGAAAACATCAACACAAAACGAAATACCTTGATGGCAAACTGCTGCATTTGTCGCCTACTATGTGCAGCATGACCGACGATACCGACCAAGCCAGCAGCCGAATGGCACCTGGCTGTCCTTGACACCGCCGCTGCCGGTCCCGCACCAAGCGTGGGGCTCGGCTCCGGCCAATGCCTGAGGGCGTGCATCCGCCGCTCGGGTGGATTGAAAGATGTCCGATCTTCAGTTCGCGCCGCGCCCCGCGGATCGTCGCCACAGGGGAGGGGTCTCGCTTCGGATCGTGGTCGAGGTGAAGCTGGTCGCGGGAATCACCGCTTCCGAGCGGGTGCTGACGCACTGCCCCGCCGGAACCTTCGGACGTGGCAGCCGTTAGGCCGACACTGGAGCGGAAGATGACCGACGGGCAGACTCAGACAGTCGAAGAGAGATTGAGAGCGCAACGCGCTGCTCTAGCCGATTTCGGGCTGTTCGCCTTTCAGTGCAACGATATCGATAGTTTGCTTCATCGTGCCTGCGAGCTAGTCTTCGCGGCGCTCGATGTGCCGCTGGTGAAGGTGCTCGAGCATCTCCCCGACCGCGGCGAGATGCTGATCCGGAGCGGCGTCAACTGGGAGCCTGGCGTCGTCGGTCACGAAACGTTTGGGGATAACGAAGACTCCCCAGGAGGCTACGCGCTCAGGGCCGACCAGCCTGTTGTATCCCCGGATCTCAGTGTGGAAGATCGGTTCAGGATGCCGGACGTGCTGCTGCGGCATGGTGTCAAGAGCATGGTCAACGTGATCATCGCCGGCGAACAGGCGCCGTTCGGGGTGCTGGAGGTCGACGCCCAGGAGCCGCGGAACTTCGGCGAGGACGATATCGCCTTCCTGCGCACCTACGCAAATCTCCTTGCGGCGGCGATCGAGCGGGTTCGTGCGCACGATGCACTCCGACGATCGGCCCGAGAGCAGGGTGTCCTCGCGCGAGAACTCGGACATCGGGTCAAGAACGTACTCGGCCTCATTCGCGCACTGGCTTCTCTGACGTCGGCCGAGGGGCGAACCGCCGAAGAATTCCGCGACGCCTTCATCGACCGGCTCCAAGCGCTCTCGGCGGCAGAGAGCCTGGTGTTCGAAAGCAGCGACGAGCGGGTGGATCCGCTGGCGCTCGCGGACGAGGTTCTCGCGCCCTATCGACAGGACGATCCAAAAAAGATCGCTATCGAAGGGGCATCGGTCCGGCTGTCGCCGAGACAGGCCCGTATGTTCGGTCTGGCGCTGCACGAACTGGCGACGAACGCGGCCAAACATGGGGCGATCGGCGTCGCTCAAGGAACGGTGCGCCTCGGTTGGTATCTGGAGCAGGTGAACGGGCGCCCCCAGCTCTCGATGACTTGGCAGGAGGTGGACGGGCCAGAGATTACTCCACCGAAACGAAGGGGCTTCGGGACTCGCCTGCTCGAGGATGTCGTCGCCCATGAACTGAAGGGCAAGGCTGTACTGCTCTACGAGCGGCGCGGCCTTCACTACCGTCTGGAGTTTCCCGTGGACGAGTACGACGATGACGGGCTCTCTGCATGACGAACTCTGCGGCCGGCGGATCCTGGTCGTCGAGGACGAGCGACTGATCGCATTGGACATCCAGGACATCCTAGAAAGGTGGGGTTGCATCGTCGTCGGACCGGTTGCCACCGCCACTGCGGCGCTGGCGTTGATTGCGGACGAGTGCCCGGATTCCGCCATTCTCGACGTGCACTTAGATGGCGAGTCCTCCGAGCCCGTCGCCGTCGCTTTGCAGGCGAGCGGGCGTTCGTTCCTTGTAATGAGCGCCTACCCACGAAATCATCTCACCGGAGCCCTCAGCATCGCTCCGCTGTTGAGCAAACCCGTTGACGAGAAGAAGCTGGGGCAAGAACTATCCACAGTGATTCGCGATGCCCGCCCCTGAGAAACGGCTACGCCTAGTCTGTTCCTAATCCAACTTGCTCTACTGTTCCTGCCAGGCGTGATTTGGACGCATCTCGATGATCGAGTTCGTATTCCAATCGCCGGCGTCAGCGCGCGGATGCTGTTTGTGCGGCTTCAATTCCGCGTCATAAAAGTCGGCACGATCAATTGTCTCCACCCTCCCTTGGCATTGTCTCGTTCACTTGGCGGATGTTCGTCCTTCCGCATGTTGTTCGATAGCAGAAATGATCTGCTCCCAATCTCCAGGATGAATTTCGTGGCCGCCGCCTTCGATCTTCACGAACTTCGCGTCCGTTGCAGCGCGCGCGAGTGCCTCGCCGTGCTCGACTGCGAAAACCGGATCGGCCGTGCCGTGGACGACGAGAAGCGGCACCGTCATTTCGTTCAGGCGGCCTTGCCATGTCTCGCCAACCTCAAAGAGGACGCTATGGTTGGTAGCGCTGAGATAGCCTCCGGACCGGCCAAAGTCCCGCTCAAGGAAAGCTCGAGTGCCGGCCTCGTCAAACGGATGCGCCGTCCCCGCAGTCAGGCGCGCGTCTTCGACGAGGTAGGCGACGGCATCCGCCCGTTCCGACCAGTCCGCTTCCATGGTCATATGCTCCATCCAGGCTTCGCCGCTCGCCGGAAGGCCGGACGTGTCCACGCCGACCGGCGAGGTGCTGATCGCCGCCAGGGAAAGCACGCGCTCCGGATTCTTCAACGCGGCCACTTGGCCGATCATGCCGCCGAGGGAGAAGCCGACGATATGGGCTGTCGAGATCCCGTAACCGTCGAGCACGCGGAAAACATCATCGACAGCATCGTCGAAGACATAGCCCGGCTGTCCTGGGGGATATTTCGTCGAAAGGCCGGTGTCGCGCTGGTCATAGCGGATGATGAAACGACCCCGTTCGGCGAGCCTCTGGCAGAATTCCTCCGGCCACCACAGCATCGAGGCCATTCCGCCCATGATCAGAATTAGCGGCGGCTGGGCTGAATCGCCAAAGCTCTGCGTTGCGAGTTCGACCCCATCGGTGCGGATCATCAGCTCACTCATGCGAGGCCCTCGCGGAGCAGCGCCGCTCGTACCGCCGGCCTTAGCTCGATCCGGGCAATGTAGTCGTCAAACGGTTCGGGCAGGGGAAATCCGAGTTGAGCCGCGCCCCACGCAAGTTGGAAGAGATAGGCATCCGCGACCGTAAAGGTCTCTCCGAAAAGGTAGCCCCGATCCAATCGATCCGCGAGGAAGCCGAACCAGTGCAGCAGTTGCTGGCCCGTCGGCTCCCTGACTTCCTCCGGAAGTGACAGATAGGTGGGAAACCGCTTGTGAATCTCAGTCGCAATGAAGCTCAACATCTCAAGCAGGCGGTAGCGGCCCAGATGACCGTGCGGTGCGAGCGCTGGTGTGCGATCGGCGATCCAAGCCAGGATCGCGACATTTTCCGTCAGCACTTCATCATCGTCGAACATGAGGGCGGGCACATAGCCTGTCGGGTTGATGTCGATGTAGCGGCCGCCCCCCTCGATCTGTTTCGTCTCAAGGTCGACCTTGACCAAGTCGAACTGAATTCCAGCCTCCAGCATGGCGATATGGTCGGCCAAACTGGTGAAACCGGGCGCCGAGTAAAGCTTCATCGCTCCGAGTCCTTTCATATTGATTGCAAAGCACAACCAGTTGCAATATTGACACAGCCTAGTCAATAATGCAAGCGCTTTCTTGACGGACGAAAGAGGTGAAGACGCCCATCGACCGGCGGATCAATCAAGTGCCTATAGCGCTGGCTGACCCGTCTTCCAAAGGACGTTGCTGTCCGCATAGAAGCACCTGTGCGATCACGGCAGCATCTCGAGGTCGGTTGGCTCTGGTTCTGCACCCGCCGAAGAAGGTGCTAGTTTGCCCACTTTTGATGGCCTGTTATTCTAGTGGCGCGTGGCAGGAACAGCGATAGCTCCCTCAACCTGTCGCACGATGCATAAGGAACTCGGGTTAAACCGATGCACGCGGGCCCGCATCATACCGATCAGGACAGCTGCGCCAAACAATTCGCGACTCACGTAGAACGTTCGCCGACCGCCCCTGGACATGGCTATGTGGTGCTCCTCAATTCTTCGGGTATCGATCGGTATGCTAGCGTACAAAGCCATAACCCCCGATCATGCGAACGTCTTTCCGGCGTTCCCTCTTCGTCGTCAGCACTCGCGCCGATTTCGTCGGGGATTTTTTGTGCTGGCGGAACCTCTCGGCAGTTAAGTCGTTGAAATCTACGGATTGCGCGACCGTCCACAAACGCGCATCCAGCCGGCGACTTGGCCCTGCGCTGAACACACCCCGTCGGCAGGGCCGATTTTTTGTCAGGAACCGCACTAATACCTTTGGGCTAGTTTACCGGCACATTATCTCGCCCATCTTATGACTGCCGCGCACCGAGAGTTGATGCAGCGACAGGGCGAGCCAGGAACGCCGGAAAGGGCCTCGACACCTGATGCGTGAGCAGCCGCTGGACAAGCGATCTTTACCGGTATCGGCGGAGACGGCCGAAGGCTGGCTCCGTGCCATCGGCATAGAGCGCGGCCGACCGTACGGGCGGTGGCCCTTCTCCTGATTCAATGCCCGCCGCGGGCCGTGTCATTCCGTTGCAGATTCCCCGAGGAATGCCTATTTAAGGTGAAATCACGGCGAAATCGCCTGTTTCAGCGCGTCGGTGGCCGTCAATATAGGTTGACTAGAGGACCACTCGACACTATGTTGAGAGTAACAACTAACCCAGCATCCTGAGAGACATGGGCTCCGGGCGGTTGGGGTAAAAAGCCGGCGCAAGCCGGTTTTTTTTATGTCTGGGGGTAGGAGTGCCGGGGTTACGAACACGTGTCTACATCGACGGCTACAATCTCTATTATGGTTGCCTGCGCAAGACGGCCTTCAAGTGGCTCGACGTTCTCTCCCTGTTCGAAACGCAAATTCTACCGTCGATCCTCTATCGGCCAAGACCGGACGCCGAACCGGCAACGATGACCCTGCATCCGGACTGCGCAATCAAGTATTTCACGGCCAAGATCATCGAAAGCGCGGCCAAGGGCGAAGACTCGGTGTCTTCTTAGGCCCAATATCACAACGCCCTGACGACACATTGCGGTGGCAGGCTCTCCTTCGTGATGGGCCATTATTCGCTCTACAAGGCCAACCAGCATATCGTTCCAGCCGACGATCCGAAGCGCTGGCCACGTGATTGCGACAAGATCCAGGTCTGGAAGCTCGAGGAGAAGCAATCGGATGTGAATCTGGCGCTTCATCTCTACGACGACGCCTTAAGCGGCGACATCGACCAGGTTGTGCTCGTCACCAACGATACCGACCTTACGCCGGCGTTGCAGATGTTGCAGGCGCGTTGCCCGCATATCGTCCGCGGCTTGGTGATCCCGACACGCAAAGTCGGCGCGGGCGGGGATCTCGAACGCGAGGCGAACGTGTCGCTGGCGAAGCTGGCCCATTGGGTCAGACGGCATATCTCCGATGACGAGCTGCGGACCTCATGGTATGCGAAACCGCATCATCTCGCGAGGATGCTGGAGATGGCCCGCCCGGTGCTGCGCACCGAAGGCGAAGTCCTGAAATGGGCGCGCCGAGAGAGCGCGCATCTCGGCGGCCGTCGCCCGATCGATCTGATCGAGACGGATGCCGGCGCGGTCGAGGTCTTCGACTACATCGAAGCTTATATACGCAACCAGCTCGACAAGGCCGGCGATCAGGACGATTTGTCCTCTTAATCCTGAATTTCACGGGTGGGAAGGGAGTGCGAGGGATGGGGCTTCGGGGCATCCCTCGTCCTGGCACGCGCCGCTTGGATAGCGGTGAGGGACAGGCAAACGGCAAGCATCGGGTGGCCAAGGCTCATGATCTTGCAAACACAAAGTGGGACTGAGCGCGGGCGCGTCGCGCCGCCTCTTGCGGCGGCGCATGCGCTTGCCCGCTCACGCCTTCAGCGCCGCCATCCTTTCGCCGAGGAGCCAAAGGGCTTTGTTGAGCTTGATATCCTGATCGATGCCGTTCACGGCGCGGGAAGTCACACGCGCGGCCTGCCGAGATCGTCGCGTCCTACGCCACGCAACCCGCCTTTGATGGCGTTTTCCTGTACCACGTTCCAGATGGTCCAGAGATCATTGGCGCGGTCGTCGTGGCGGCGGGGGATAAGTAACTGTTGCGCCTTGATCGGCGTGGTCGTCTCGCCTTCGTTGTCTCCGAAGCGCAGGACATGGGCGGCGTCTGCGAGAATATCGGCTTCCTCATGATTCAGCCACAAGGTCGACCAATCCTGCGGAGCGGCGAGGGTGCGTTCGGCCTCGCCGAGAACACGATAGGTGCCTTCGATGACCTTGTGCTGCACATCGCCGGAATGGCGAACTCTGATTGCGTCGATGGTGCCGGTCTGTGTCACCAAGGAATTGAGGCAACGAACACGGAAAGCCCGGCCATAAGCTCATAGGCGCTCGTCCCGTCATTGGCATTTTTCAGCAGGATTTCGCAAACCGTGTCTCCGACATTGTAGACCTTGCCGTCATTGATGCGGCGCAGGCGGATCAGATTACTCATGCGCCAATACTGCCTTTGCCGATGCGAATTGACGATCATAGAAAATCCGCACTGACAGAACGACGCCCGCGATCAGGACAACCACTCCTCCGACTTCGATCGGGGTTGGCCAACGGGCATGAACGATAAGTCCTCCGATAACGCCAAAGGCGGTTTCCGAAACGATCAATTGCGCGGCCAACGCAACAGGCAGGCTCCGTGATGCGATGTTCCAGGTCCAGACGCCGCCCACGGTTGCCAGCAGCGCGAAAGATGCGCCCCAAAAATACAGATTGCCCGCGGAGCTCCAAGAAAATCCCAATGTCGGAAGCTGGAAGAGATCCATAGCGGCACCGACGGGATAGAAGGCCAGAACCAAGACGCCACCGCCGACCAGTATCAGCGCCGACCACACGCCTGAGGGCATTTCCGGTCGGGTGGCGAGCGCAGCCTGATTGGCAAGCGCGAACCAGCACCAAAGTCCCACCGCCGCGAGCGCCAGCGGCACGCCGATCCACAATGATCGAACCGAGTTCAGTCCCTCGGTGGTGAATGCTGCGCCATTGACCAGAGCAAGGCCGACCATCACCAGCGCCAACGGCATCATGAGCGACCGCCATGGCAATGACCCCTGGCGCTGGTTTCCTATGACCATCAAGACGATCGGCACCAGGCCGAGAAAGGCCGGAGCGATGACCGGGCCGGCAAAGACCGCCGCTCCCGTCACCGTAAGAAAGTAGCCGACATATCCGATGAAAGCGAGCCAGATTGCCTGCAAACAGTTGCGAAGCGTGAGATGGCGCATGACGCCATTTTGCGAAAACAGAATGTAAAGACCGACGAGCGCTGAGACGACATGACGGATGAGCGCAAAATCAAAGTTGGAATAGTCGCCTATGATGAAGGGCACGATGAAGTTGAGCGAAAAGGCAAAGGCCGCAAACAGAGCAGCTGACACGCCAACAAAGAAGAGTCTGTCCATGATATTCACCTTTGACGTCGCGCCACTGAACCGGTGATTCCCGTGACGCCGATGGCCTCGGTTGATCGAATGGATGTAAGTTACCGGCCGCGAGACCTAGCCGGTACTCTGTGAAAATGAGAGCCACCCTCTCGATGCTACCCTTCGGATCTTGGAGCGGTTCGGCGTCGCCGACCATGTTGAAAGGCAAACTGGCGGGCCCGCTCGCAATGATGCACGCTCTCGATCATTGATCGCTGCTTCGGGTCAGTCATGGGCGCGCATAGTCACAGCGCTTCAAAGCAAGCAGCTTGCTATGCTCTAGATCCGGAGGTGCCAACCGCGACGTTCTTACGTGCATCGCCTACAACCACCCGCCTGGTTGCTTGCGAACGAATGCACGCAGCTACAGCTATTGGTCACGATCCCGGGCCCGGAAAACGCGCCAGGCTGAGATGATTGCAAGCAACAACAACAACCCTGCAACACCAGCCCACAGAGAGCCGCCTTGCGTTAGATTGTCGCCGTCGGGAGTGAGGCAGCTGGATAACGCTTGCGATATGCAACCCCGAAACTTCCAGTACCTTTCATAAAATAACCATCCAAAACAAATCGACATGAATGTTAAAACGAATACCGAAACATATTTCATTTTGTTCCTGCTATGACCTTTTCACGCAGACTAGGGAAATGCCACCGGTTTGAACTCGATTCAAGCGACAGCTTCAGACTATCGGTTTCATTCATGTCGTTGTCGGAGAGCCGCTGCATACTTTTGCCGGCTTATGTGGCAAGCGCAAACTGGCGACAGCCGCAAGATCGCGCAGCGATATGTCGCTCTGTAGATGCGCATCCATGAATTCGTTCCTCCGCGCGACCGTCCGCCGGCTGAGAGGGTTGACGCGATGGCCAGGCGAAACATGTCCATCTAGAAAACCCACGCGCATCGCCAGAAGTGCGAGATTAACTAAGAGCGAAAGTCGAAATGGGGCGCGAGGAAGGCGCATGGTTACGCTCCGCACCGCCTTTAGCTTGTAAGAGCCATTCAGATCCCGTTAGGCCGGCAGCCACTCCATCTGGCCTACAAACAAGAAGGCATTGGGCATGTTCAAGGAGCGAACCGTTTCAAACCCCAGAGACGCATGAGCTCGACTGGAGCAGATATACCCGCGTCAAGGACATAGGGATCGAGCTTTCGTCCTCGGCCTTTCCCGAGATCTCGCACTGGAAGCCCATGGCCAAACCCCTGTAACATGTAGAGCGACACCCGAAAACGTCCGTCTTGTTTCCACCGGATAAGCGTACCCCATGGCTGGACGCCCGTGCGGCGCGTATCTTCCGGAATGCCGTTAATCTCGAGCCATTGATCAACGCATGCCTTTGCGTTAACGGACTTCACCACGCGATCTTCTGTTCCTTGCCATATGGAGACCGGGGGCCAAACGCTCTGCGCAGGAGAAACCGCTTTGACTGGGCTGCCCCATCCTTCAGGTGGAGGCGAGGTGCCGGATTTCATCGCCCGCAAAGCGGATACTGCGTCCCTTGCGGTTCCAAAGGGCATTCCGGCGACGATGGCGCCACCGGCAAACAGGCCGGGATATGTTGCGATAAGGGCCGATGTCATTGATCCCCCTGCAGATAACCCCGCAATGTAGATCCGGGACCGATCGATCCGGTGGCGGTCAATTGCATGTTCGATCATCTGCCGGACAGACATGAGTTCGCCACGGTCGCGCGCCACTGAGCTTGGCCGAAACCAGTTGAAGCAGCCATGGGCGTTGTTGGCATTCTTCTGTTGCGGATAAAGTAGAACAAATCCGCGCTGGGCAGCGAGCCTTGAAAATCCGCTTGCAGCGTCGAGGCTTTCAGGCGTCTGCCGGCACCCATGAAGGATCACGACGAGCGGCGGCTTTGCTGGCAACCGCTTAGGAAGATAAAGCTTCATTGCAAGGCGTCCGGGGTTGCTGCCGAAGCCGACTACCTCCCTAAGGACCGGATTTGCGCCGCCTTTCGAGATTCTCGAGGTGGATCTCGTTTTCGTCTGCGAACTTTTCCAAGCCTTTTCGAAAAGGCTCTGAAGTTTCCTTTGAGTGTTCAATAGTCGTGAGAAAGACTTCGCAAATCGCACCTTCACCGGCTACGTCCTTACCACGAGGTCTTCGATGCTTCTCCCGTAGCCAAAGGCAACCATCGACAGACTAGTTTTCAAATTTCTCACGCTATTCGCAGTGGTCCAGCAGCCATCAGACGTTGGACGAAGGCGGAGCAGGTGGGACGAGCGGTTCGGCAGCGAGCGCCCGACTTAGGCGCTCCTCTTGCTCCGGAGACAGCGAGGAGCGCAAGACCTTGGCCTGCTCACCCTTGAATGCTTCCAGCACCTTCTCGGGTTGCGCCTTCCGGATGAGAAGGAACAGCGCCGAGCTATCGGCCGGAATCGCTTCGGCCAGCCGCTTGACGAGGTCGTCATCGATCCCATAGTCGGTTATTGAACCGGCAAGCGCGCCCGATCCGGCGCCGAAGGCGCCACCGAGGACCATGCCCGCCAGCGGGTTAAGGAACAGGAGACCGACCAGCGATCCCCACAGGGCACCAGAAACGCCGCCGCTTGCCGCGCCGGCCGCTGTAAGATTGAGGCTTTGCTTCAGGCGGACCTTGCCCGAGCTGTCGCGGACTGCGACGACGGCGTCTTCCAGATCGACGAGGTATTCCTTCTCGAGTTGGACAAGCCGGTTGAGAATGGAGTCCGCCTTGTCGGCGGTATCGAAACCGAGCACCACGAGTTCTGACATCGAGTTTCTCCGCGTTGGTATCTCGAAAAGACATAGAAGCCAAATAGGTTTCGTCCATGAGCAAATCCTGAGCTGATCCGTGATTTCCGCGCGCTCCGGTCGAGCCAACACACCCGTCGAGTCAGCACAATATCCGTCGCCTTCGTCATCGAGTTCGTCCTCGGGAATTCCCGCGCAGAACCTTGCGGTTCAGTCGGTAAAGGCTGGTCCAGATGAAGGTGAGGATTTTTCAGGAAACGTGGAACTGGAGCGGCGCCTCGGTTTGCGCTCAGGAGGTCACAAAGCTGGTATTGCATCGCGATCGAAGAAAATGTTGCAGAATTTCATTCTGCTGTCGCGCTGCTGCCTCCGAGCCGATCTTGCTTCCATTTTTTGAACGGCGCGAGGAGTTGGCCCGGAAAGCGCGCTTCGATCTCGGTTTCCACGATATTGATCTTTGCCTGAATTTCGGGCTCCAACTCTCCACTTGCCGAAACGCTCTCGCTGTCGATTTCGAGCTTCGCCAGGAGTTCAAATATCTCGTCGTCTGTCCACTTCTCAATGGATTGGGCGAAATCGGCCGCGCTGTTCTCTTGCTCCATCATTGCCTCCACCCTTTAGTAAAGCAGTCTACTTCTCAGCTCTGTTAGCCATTCGAACCGACTTCATATCAATGCATGGCCTAAAGGCGCGGCGATAAAACGCGCCGAGGCTGATCGGCAAGATAGGCTTCGGGACGGGCGGCTCGATTTCATCGATAATGTCATTTCGCATGCGCTTCCTCGGCGAAGGCGAGGTACTGGTCCACCAGGTCATGAGCGGCCTCGGGGGTCTCGGTTTCCGGGCTGTACCGGCACCAGGTGTCACCAAGAGCACTCAGCGATCCGTACGACATCAAGAGCTCCTTTTCCCTTCAAACGCGGGACCCGTTTTATTGTTCACGGCGTTGGAGTTAGTTGTTAATCGTAAGCGGCGTGCCGCTCGCACCTTGACCGAAATCATACGCTACATTTTACTGATCGCAGTATGATGGAGGCGGCAACTATGCGACGCCATGAGCGGTCATCGTTATGTCTTGTAGCGGCGGTATGCGGTCGTTCACGGCAACTCCCAAAGGCGACAAAATGATAGAAACAGAGCGTCTTCTGTTGCGGCATCCCAGCGCGGTTGATCTCCCTGCTTGGACCGTGTTTCTCTCCGAGGCTGAGGTCACTAGATTCATCGGCGGCCCGCAAGATGCTACAGGTGCGTGGCGCAATCTATGCCTTTTCGCAGGGGCTTGGAGCGTTCAGGGGTATAGCAATTTCTCGGTAATCGAGAAGGCGACGGGTCGTTGGATAGGCCGCGCGGGCGCGTGGTTCCCTCCCGGATGGGTAGGCCCTGAGATTGGCTGGGCGTTCAGTCGCGACGTTTGGGGCAGAGGATACGCCACTGAGGCGGCAACTCGCTGCTTAATTTGGGCGTTTGAAGAGCTTGGTTGGATGGAAGCAGTCCACATCATTCATCCTGAAAATTATGCCTCCATCGCCGTCGCAAAAAGAAGCGGTGCAATCCCTCGGGTATCTGAAAACGCCCAAAAAAATCTCGTCTATGTCACCACAAGGGAAGGCTGGTCTCCCAAAGACAGAGCGACAACGGGATAACGAAAGCTGATGTCCGCAGAGGGCCGATATTGTTGAAAAACTCTGCTTGGGCCGCGTGATTCAATCCTCTGAGTGATTTGCAGGGACTCAGGCGAATGATGGGATGTCAGGTGGTTCCGGCGCAGCTCTTCTACGATTTCTGCCTCGATGATCATGTCCCTGCAGACCATCTGCTGCGCGGGATCGACCGTCACCTCGATCTCGATAGCGTTCGAGCACAGTTGAAGCCTTTCTATAGCAACACTGGTCGGCCCTCAGTTGATCCTGAGCTGATGATGCGAATGCTGATCATCGGCTACAGCATGGGTATCCGTCGGAACGGCGACTTTGCGAGGAGGTCCATCTGAATCTCGCATACCGATGGTTTTGCCGCCTTGGCCTGGACGGAAAGGTACCGGATCATTCCAGCTTCTCGAAGAACCGTCGTGGCCGGTTCCGGCAAAGCGGCATCCTGCGGCACATGTTCGAGACAATGGTGGAGCGCTGCCTTGCACAAGGGCTTGTGGGCGCGGAAGGATTTGCCGTTGATGTCAGCTTGATCGCGACGGACGCCAACAAGCAGCGCTCCGTGCCCGGCGCGGAATGGGAAGTCAAAGACGATGCTGGTCGATCGGTGCAAGAATATCTGGCGGTCCTCGATGACGCGGCCTTTGGTGCGGCGTCGCCGGTGACGCCGAAGTTCATCTCACGGTCCGATCCGGCAGCTCAATGGACTGGTGCCCACAAAGGACATGCCTTCTTCGCCTACGCCACCAACTATTTGATCGATACTGATCACGGCGTCATTCTGGATCGACGCACGAGTTGGAACTGCCAGGCGCGATTGATACCGCAAGCTGACGGCCAAGGCGCGGGTTTGTTGTTTGAGGCTTAACTTTCGGTTGCTTATCGAAAGTTAATTTGCAGGCTGCAAATGGACGCTCGGAAGTCTGGTCAGGGCCGGAAGGCGACCTCGGCAGAGGAGGAAGTCTATTGTTCCCTCAGGGGAGAAGGCGGACAAGTCTCAGGCTATTGCAAAGCTCGTACTGATCGCCGCCCTGCAATTCTTCTGTCAGCTCGTGGCCTGCCCAAGCGGGCGTCATTAGGTGAAAATGGTCATGACGTTCTCGCAGCTTCGAGAGTTGAAAGATCAGGAATTCGAGGCCTTCTCTATCAAAGCAGATAGCAACTTCTCCCTGCTCCGATTTTTGTTTTTCCACTGTCAGCAACATGCTGATTACCCTCTCGTGCGTCGAGATTTATAAGTAGCCGAATGCTGCAACCAAAGTCGACATAGGTGATCGTCCGCTTCGGGCCGACTGCGTCTTTGGGCACGCGCTACTTCACCGCATAATTCCGGAATTCGGTAGCAAATGCCACTACGCTTCGGGAGTATCTTTAACGGCAACTCTGGTGCGATTCAGCGTTCGGTCGTTCATCTGTGGACGCAACTACCAGAATCATCGATCTCAATGCTTACGAAACATCCCACCACAGCAATCTTCCCAGGCGATCTATTCGCCAGATCGTCCACATGCCGTCCTCGGCTCTTTGCCAGCTACTAGCCAGGAGCCGAGCCCGATGTCATCCGCTTGCATGACAGAGCACGGCCCGAATACGTGCGAGGATGCGCCAGATGTAGCCCGAACCGGGAGGCAGCAAATGGACTTTCACATTCTCGTCGCCGCGCATATGCGCTGCCGTCGCCATCCCCCACGGATGAGCGCCGCTGCCGAGGACCAATACTACGGCGATAAGTCCATCCTGTTACGTCCGAGCGTCCGGCTGCTCGCGCCGATCGCCGTAACCGCCGGAATGATCCTGCTTCTGGTCGGCTTATCCGGACAAGAGGCGCTACCATGTCCTAGTGAGCCAGCCATGCTATATTGCGATCCGTTGCCATAGGAGGCCGCGAGATGGAAGACAGCGAGGCTGACCCGGCGGCGATCCTGGGAGTGATCCGCGCCGAGACCGATGCCTGGTTGCAGCGGGACTTCGAAGCATGGGCGGACCATTGGGTGCAATCGCCCCAGACCCGACGCATGGAAGCTTGGGTTTCGCTCGGCGTGCGGGTGGACGAAGGCTGGGTTGCGATCGCTGCACGGATCAAGAAAATCGTGGAGAGATTTCCGGAGAAACATACCTTTGCGGGCCGCGTCCGCTGGGAAAAGGTCAACGTCGTCATCGACCGGGACATGGCTTGGGTGACTTTCGACCAGATCGGCAGCGACACTGGCGAGGATCGCAAGCGCCAGCTTCGGATTCTTCACCGGATTGACGGCGTCTGGAAGATTGGCTGTGCAGTGGTGATGGAGTGCACTGTTGAGGAGGCGAGCTGCCCGCTGATAGAAGTCGACGCAGACGTGCAGATTCTTTGGACGAACCGGCTTGCGCGGGAGCGCATGCTCGGCCATCCGGGCCTGGCCGCCGCCGCCGGAAGGCTGCGCGCCCGGCGGCGTGAACGCGACGTTGGGTTGCGTGACGCAGTGCGCTCGGCTTTCTACGAGTTGCAGAGCCAGCGCCCATTGAACGTCGTGCCGAAACAGGCCTGGGCCGTGAAGCTCGGCGAGGATGCTGCGGGAGTGTCGCTCTACTGCTGGGTCCTGCTCGAGGATGGCAGGGTGCTGATCTCCTTCGACGACGCTGAGACGATCGAACGCCGGATCGCTTGTGCGCGGGAGGTCTTCAACCTCTCACCAGCACAGACCCGACTTGCGCGTCTGATCGTCGATGGCCTGGAACTCGCAGCGGCCTCCGATGTGCTCCAGGTCAGCGTCAACACGCTGCGTACCCAGTTACAGCGCATCTTCGACAAGACCGGCGTGCGAAGCCAGGCCGCGCTAGTCCGTACGCTGTTGAGCACCGAGGCTCCGACCAAATAAATTCAGCCGGTTAACGTCTGCCAAATTCCGGTGACGCGATCGATTTTCTTCAGAATCCGACGCGAGGTCGAAAGTATTGCAGCTGGGTCCCGAATGTGCCGCAGCGATGGGCTTGAAACGTGCTCCTTCACCAAATCTCGTACATGCCATATCCGGTCGTCCTCACGCATTGGTTTTTTCTCTCACATGGCGAATGGGAACGGGAACGACGCTAACGCATGAGTATGTCGGTTTGGCATGGGGCTCACGGCGACTTCTTTGGCGAGGCATCTGCCATCGCGGTCAATCAAAGCAGAAAACTAGCTCCCCAGCTCTCCAGCGGCCAATGATCATCTGTCCCAGGCCCAATTCGGAAATGAAAATCCTTTAGCAATTTCTCTCTGAATAGCCAGCAGGTCTCGGTGAACTGCTGCCGCGTGACTTCGAAGCTGACATGCACAGACGGAATTTCATCGGATTTAAACATAAGGCCCGCTTCGACTCTTTCGGGTGTTAACGGCGTTCGGACCCAGAAGCAGACCGCTGCTGGCCATTGGAACTTGCTGATCGGCGAAATGACCACCGCTCCGAGGATCAAGTAGGTAAACTCTACGACCATGATGGGCGGACCCGGCTGTATATGCTGACCGATGTTCCTGAGGGGGGACCAGCGAACTCCCCATGCCAGTCACCGACCTCGATCTCCGGCAGGGCGAATGCGCGGCGTGGCTTCTGCTTCCCTCGTGGCATGATACCTCCTCGCGTGAGCGCGCCAGTCGACCCGACCAAAACCGTAGGCGGTGTTTTCCTCGCACATTGACCAAGCTCGATTGGGCTTTCCGAAAAATACCGCTACGACATTGATGGCAAGAATGCGCCAATAGGGGACATCGGGAGTCGTGCTCCGGCGCTAATGCGCCTTCAAATTGGGGCGATTAGCTTCGGCTTTCAGATCACTCGCCCCTTGACGACCCAACACGACGTTGGCGCAACTACCGCTCCCCGAAAACGGACCTGAGCTCAGCCACGTTATCGTCCGAAAGCAGGCGCCTTGGCAGGCCCCGTAGCATAACGAGGAGTTTTGCGGTCTCTTCAAGTTCCTCAGCGGCATAGACGGCCGAGGAGATGTCTTTTCCGGTGACCACGGGACCATGGTTTGCAAGCAGCACGGCGGCATGTTTGCCGCCGAGCGCGCGGATCAAGTCCCCCGCCTTCTCGTCGCCCGGCCGCACATAATCCAGGAGCTTGACCTTGCCGACGCGCATGACGACATACGGCGTCAATGCTGGCACACAATCATCCGGATCAATGTCGACAAGACAGGAAAGGGCCGTTGCAAAGGTTGAATGAAGGTGGACCACGGCCCCCGTGCCGGGCCTGGTCTCATAAAAAGCCTTGTGCAGAAACACTTCCTTCGACGCTCGGTCGCCTGACTGGTGGCGTCCATCATGACTGATCTTGCTGATCCTTTCGGGATCAAGAAAACCCAGACACGAATTCGTGGGAGTGATGAGGATGCCGTCGTCAACGGCCGCGCTGATATTGCCTGCTGATCCGACCGAAAAGCCGCGTTGATAGAGCGAGCGCGATAGGCGCACGATATCCTCGCGGACTTCCCTCTCTTTCGAGCTCATATCCCCTTCAACCTTTCCAGCGCTTTGACGACGAAGTCATGAGAGCCAAAGTTGCCTGACTTTAACGCCAGGGCGATCGGCTTTTCCCGTTGCGAAAGAAGGACCGGCACGCCCGGATCGATTTCCTGTCCTATCGTCAGCGCCGAGATCGAGCGCCGATGCGACCGCACCTGACGTTTCGCCCCCGGCAACAACCAACCGCGTCACGCCCGCAAGAACCAGTTTGCGGGCCGTGTCGGCAAAGAAGGCGTCGAGCGTGGCTGCAACCTCTTCGCGGCCGTATCTCCTCTGTATCTTTTGGACCTCCTCAGGCGTGCCGGAGGAATAGGCGAGCGGAGCTTGCTCGCGGTTCTTCGTCATGAATTCCACGACACCGTCGCAGCTTGTCTCGCCGCTCATCACCTTGTCGACGTCGATAGCAAGCGTCGGGTGGTCTTGCTTGTGGACTTCGATCTGGTGGCGGGTGGCACCCGAGCAGCTTCCGGCCAGGATCGCCTCAGGCCCGTCCGTTCCGATCCGTGTGCCGGAATTTCCCGAAGCGAAGCCGCGTCGAATGAAATTCTCGGGCAGGCCGATCGCTATGCCCGAACCGCCCGTCACAAGCCTGTGGCCGGCGATTGCCGCGCCGATTGCAAGCAAGTCCTTGTCCGACGTTGCATCGACGACGACAAACCTGTGGTCTGTTTCGGCAAGCGCCGCAGTGATTTCGTCCGGACCTTTGCGAACCGTATCCAGCGCGACATGTCCGACGGAGGATCGGGTCTGGTAGCCCCGCCATCGGCGGATGTCGGGATCGGTCATAGGTGTAAGCGGATGGTTCTGCATGCCGGATTCGCTGAGAAGCCGATCATGGACGAAGAGGTGCCCCATATAGAGGGTGCGCCCGGCACCCGGGAAGGCAGGACATACGACGACGCCCTTTACATTGAGCGCTGATGCAAGCGCTTCGGCCACGGGTCCGATATTGCCCTCACGCGTGGAGTCGAAGGTCGAACAGTATTTGAACACGATCTGTCGGCAGCCTTGTGCCAAGAGCCAATTCAAGGCGGCGAGCGATTGCGCCATGGCATCGACAACCGGAATTGTCCGGCTCTTCAAGGCGACCACCCCCGCTTCAATATCTCCGGAGGCCGCGGTTCCAGGGACGCCCAGAAACTGCGCAGTACGCAAACCGCCTTTGGGGCCGATGCCTCTTGCGATCGTGTTCGCAATATCGCTCGCGCCGGTGAAATCGTCGGCGATCACTCCCAGAAGCACGTCCTACTCCTCTCCGCAGCGCTCGTAGATCATGGGATCAGGTGCGGTGCAGGCGATCCAAGGATCAACTCATTCCTCCGCCCTTAGTTTTCCCTGGTACGGGTGCGGGCGTTCAAGGCAGCTGCAATATGCATCACACCAAGTTCGGGGCTGGTCAGTATCGGCACGCCGGCCTCGCCGATCCCGTTCAGCGCATTTGCCATCGAGGCCTGAGCAAGAACAACCACATCGACGCTGTCGCCGAGAGAGGCCAAGCCTTCGCGTATCATTGCATCATGCGCCGGCCTGTCCCCGCTCCGCAATTTATCGAAGGCCCCCTCACAAAGCCGACTGGTCACCGAGATATTGACCCCCATCCTTTCCGCATGGCGCTCAATCAAGCCGGTCGTGGGGCTCAGCGTCGTAGCCAGCGTCGCCAGAACACCAATTCGGTTGCCGCGCTGCAGCGCCTCGATTGCCATTCCATCATCCACGCGGAAAAGCGGCACCGTGCAAAGGGACATTGCCGCATCGACGGCAGGGCCGAGCGACGAACAGGTGACTATTACTGCCGACGCCCCTGCATCCACCGCCGACCAGATGTGGGTCGAAAGCCGCCGCATCGTCCGGCGTGACAGCGCGCCATCCCGGATCGTATCCGCCAGCAAGCTCTCATCCACCATATTGAACGACCGCCAGTCCGGCAAATGGCGGCTCGCGAGTTCGTTGAACGACGGGATGATGCCGGGAACCGTATGGATCATCGCGAGCTTCGGGGTCTCGTTGACGTCGGTCGTCATGGCTTTCTGACTCTGCTTCTGCTTGTGCGACTCTTCACTTCGAATTCATGCCGGCAGGATTGACTGCACCCAACGCCTCTCATGCTTGCGCCGGAATGGGTCGAAAGATCGCTTTAAAGATGTCCCCAGCCTATCCGGCCTGGCGCGGCAGTTTTGACTGATGCCTCGCCCGAAACGGAATTTTCCGCCGTCTGCGGTTCGCCAGTCGACGCACTATGCTGTCCCGGCTGCGATAGCCTTGCGATCAGGTGAGGTCGCACAATGCCGAGAACCTCTACCCAACCGTTTATTCCCGCCCGAAGCGTGCCATGCCGCGGCGTGCGGCAACAGTTCAGGTCAGCCTTCATGTCTCCACTCCTCAAGCAAATTCCCAGCGATCAAGGAATCCCCGCGAAGGCGGACGCTGTCGTCATCGGCGGCGGCATTATCGGGGCAACGGCAGCGTTCTTTCTCGCGGAGCGCGGCTTGTCGGTCGCGCTGGTGGAAAAGGGTCGTGTCGGCTGCGAGCAGTCGAGCCGCAATTGGGGTTGGTGCCGTCAACAGAACCGCGATGAGCGGGAACTGCCTCTGTCAGGTGTCGCCCTGCGGCTTTGGGGTGAGTTTGAGTCGAAGATCGGCGAGGACGTCGGATTTCGTCGGTGCGGTCTGCTCTACGCGACGGACAATCCGAAGCAACTGGCGGAATGGGAAAGCTGGCGTGAGATAGCTCAGCGCTTCAACGTCAGTACCCGTATGCTGAGCGCCAAAGAGGCAGCTACGGCAATCCCGGCAAACGGCCGCCGCTGGCTCGGCGGGGTCCATTCCATCGATGATGGCAAGGGTGAGCCTTCCATAGCAGCGCCCGCGATCGCCGAGGGTGCTCGGAAACGGGGCGCGACAATCCACCAGGAATGCGCTGCACGAGGCCTTGATCTGACAAACGGGACTGTATCGGGGGTGATTACCGAGAAAGGTTTGATCCGAACAGAAGCCGTCCTCTGCGCGGGCGGTGCCTGGACTTCGATGTTTTGCCGCCAACACGGCATCCTGTTTCCACAAGCAAGCGTGCGTCAGACCGCTCTTCGCACCAAGCCCACGGCCGATCTCGGTGAGGCGCTCTATACGCCGGAAGTTGCGTTGACCCGCAGGCTGGACGGTAGCTACACGCTGGCGATCAGCGGCCGAGCGATGCTCGACATAACGCCACAAGGTCTTCGTTATGCGCGTTGGTTCATGCCTATGTTTGTCAAGCGCCTGAAGGCTGTGCAGTTCGGGATCGGAGAGTCCTTCTTCAGGGGGCCGGAAGCCTTCGGAGGTTGGAACGGGCGCGGGACGTCGCCCTTCGAGAAGACGCGCATTCTCGATCCGTCCCCGAACCGTCGGACGGCGGCTTCTATCTTGAAGCGGGTCAAAGAGCTGTTTCCTGCCTTGGCGGGGATTGAAATCGCCGACAGTTGGGGAGCCTATGTGGATTTTACGCCTGATGCAGTGCCGGTCATCTCACCGGCCGAGGGGGTGAATGGCCTATACCTGGCGGCGGGTTGCTCCGGTCACGGCTTCGGGCTTGGACCCGGCATCGGCCGCCTGGCCGCCGACCTGGTTGCCAACGATACCCCCTGTGTGGACCCCACCCCCTTCCGCCTCTCGCGCCTCCTCGACGGTTCGAAGGTCAAGGTGGGCGCAATTTGAGATGGCCGCTTTGGGCCGACAGCAGACTTCAGCCGTTTGTTCGTCCCGAATAATTCCACGGCAAAAGCTCATCGATGCAACTCTGCCTGTGACCGTTGACGATGGCGGTGAGCGTCGCAGTCAAATAGGTCAGCGGATCGACGGCATTGAATTTGCAGGTTTTGATCAGCGAGGCGATTGTCGCCCAATTCTCTGCTCCCGCGTCATGGCCTGCAAAGAGCGCGTTCTTGCGATTGAGAGCTATCGGTCGGATGGTCCGCTCGACGGTGTTGTTGTCGATCTCTATGCGTCCGTCGGTCAGGAAGAGCTTCAGGCCGTCCCAGTATTTGGCGATGTAGGCCAAAGCCTCGCCGAGCGGCGACTTCGTCGCGACACGGGCACGGTGATGGACAAGCCAGGCCTGCATGTCGGCGACCAGTGGCGCTGACCGCTCCTGTCTCCCAGCCAAGCGAGCCTTCGGATTAAGGCCCCGAAGTTCGGCTTCGATGCGGTACAGTTCGCCGATGCGCTTGACGCCGTCCTCGGCAATCGGTGCTGAGCCGTTGCGGGTGATCTCCACCAGCTTGCGCCGGCCATGCGCCCAGCAATAGGCAAGCTGGATGTCAGGACCGACACGCTCCGGTGCGATCAGCCTGTTGTATCCGGCATATCCATCGACCTGCAGAATGCCCGAGAAGCCCTGCAATATCCGTTCGGCATGAATGCTCCGCGACCGGGCGCATAGGTAAAGGCAACACCTGGCGGAGCACCGCCATTCCAAGGACGATCATCCCGCGCCAGCGCCCAGAAGTATCCGGTCTTGGTTTTGTGCGAGCCGGGATCGAGAACCGGGGCACGGGTCTCGTCCATGAACAGCTTGGATGAGCGCTTCAGGTCGGCGATCAGCGCATCAAAGACGGGACGCAATTCGAACGCTGCCCGACCGACCCAGTCAGCCAGCGTGGATCGGTCGAGGTCAATGCCCTGGCGGCTCATGATCTGGGCCTGACGGTAAAGCGGTAGATGATCGGCATATTTGGAGACCAGCACATGGGCGACGGTCGCTTCTGTCGGCAGTCCTGCCTGGATCAGCCGTGCTGGAGCCGGGGCCTGAACGACACCGTCAGTGCAGGCACGGCACGCATATTTGGGGCGACGGGTGACGATGACGCGGAACTGTGCCGGGATCACGCCAGCCGCTCGGAGATATCCTCGCCAATGCAATGCAGGCAACCGCCGCAGGCGCAGATCAGGCTTTCCGGCTCGATCACCTCTTCGACACGCGGAAGATGCTTTGGAAGCGAACCGCGATTGATCGCGCGTGGTTTGGCAATCCCGTTTCCAGCAGGAACGTCCGCGTCATCCTCGGCATGGATCGCGGCCATGGCCGTTTCCAGGTCCTCCAGTGCCAGATCGAACTGGTCGGGATCGGTCCTCTCGGATTTGCGCCCGAAGGCTGCTTGTTTGAAGGCGGCTACCAGCTTCTCAAGCCGCTCGATCCGCTCATCCTTGCGGGCGATGTGCTCGTCTTTGCTGGCTATCACGGAGTCTTTGGCCGCCTCGCTTAGCCGCGCCGCAATCAGCATCGCCTTCAGGGCGGCAACATCATCGGGAAGGTCGGCGGCATCCAGCATGGGCGAAAACGATCAAATCCGTAGCCGACTTGCCTGTGGAATTTGCCGTGCTGAGTCATCGTGCCGCAGCTACTCGATGGCCTCCGGTGTTCTCGTCTGGACGGCATGAACCCGCCGCCAATCAAGGCCCGCAAACAGGGCCTCGAACTGGGCATGTGTCATCGTCATCAGGCCATCCTTGATGGCCGGCCAGGTGAACGTGTGCTCTTCCAGCCTCTTGTAGGCCATGACGATGCCGGAGCCATCCCAGTAGATCAGCTTCAGCCGATCCGCCTTGCGGGACCGGAAGACGAAGACAGTTCCGGTAAACGGGTCCTTGTGCAGCTCTTGCCTCACAAGCGCTGCCAAGCCGTCATGACCCTTGCGGAAGTCTACGGGTTTGGTGGCCACCATGATTCTAACGCGGTTTGACGGAAAAATCATGTCGCCGCCGTCAGGGCGCGAGCGATTGCAGCGATCCGGGCAGCAGACGCACCTTCCTCAAGACGGATGGTGACGGGCCCGAGGACGATCTCGGGGCGACTGAGCATCTTAGGCGGCAGTTCCGAAACAGGCGGATCGACGATCACCGCCGCGAACTCTACCGCATCCTCCGGTGCTGGCAGGATCAGCTTGCCCTGCCGTGCCATCGTCCGCCAGGTGGAGAGGCTGTTCGCTCGCAATCCATAGCGCTGCGCAACTTCATTGACCGTCGTGCCAGGCCTCAAGCTTTCCGAAACAATCTTCGCCTTGACCTCATCAGGCCAATGTCGGTGGACCTCACGTTCAGGCTTCCTGGTTGTGAGAAACTCCAATGTAGTCTCCATGGAGAAACACCCGTTCTTCATCCATGGAAACCTCGATCACAGATCAGGCGGCAGAGGGCAATGTGGGGACGGAACACCCGTTACTGTTAATCGGCAACCACAGCCAGACTTGATTGAAAGAAATTATCCTTGGGATGTTAGCAATGTCCTGACGGCCTGAGGTGGGTACGAGCTGCGTCTATGACCGGTCAATCTGATTAATCCGTGACGGGCGCGGTTTCCTGACCTCGAAACCATTCAGTTGAGAGCAGTCATCACTCTCCCTCGTGACTCCCGGGCGACGGAAACATGACAGTTGAGCAAGCATGCTCCATCAAAAGTTCGTCTGACCCCATCAGTCGGCGCATCGTGCTAGGGAAATCTAACGCCGGGCGATTTGAAACCTCAGGTCTGCGCGGTGAATTTTTAAATCCCGAGCACGCACATGGACCTCTCGAAGATCAAGACGCTGATCGACTTTGTCGGCCGATCGAACATTGCCGAGCTGACCGTGACGGAAAAGGACGTGACGGTTCGGATTTTCCGAGCGTCTCCGGGACAGGGGGCCGCCGGCGAGTTCCCGCAAAAAGCAGGATCTCCGGCCAGCCTTGTCCCCGATGCGCCTTCGAGCATCGACAAAACCCATGCAGTAAAGGCGCCCGTTTTCGGCGTTCTGCACCGGGCCCCGGCGCCCGGCGAGCCGCCATTCGTTGCCATCGGCGACGAGGTGGAGGAGGGGCAGACGCTCTTCATCATCGAGGCGATGAAGGTCTTCAACAAGATCGCCGCGCCGCGGGCCGGGCGCATCACGCACCTGATCGAAATCGACGGTGGCGAGATCGAGACCGGCGAACTGCTGGCGGAGATTGCCTGATGCTGGAAACGCCTGAACAAACCGCAGCCGCCGAACTCCGTTTCGATACTGTGCTTATCGCCAACCGCGGCGAGATCGCCGCCCGGATAATGCGCGCCTGTCGCGACCTCGGCCTCAAGGCGGTCGCCATCTGTTCCGAGGCGGACAGGCAAGCGCCTTACAGCGAAGCGGCAGACGCTTTTCTCTGCATCGGCCCGTCGAGCGCAGGCAAGAGCTATCTCAATCAGGATGCCATCCTTCTCGCGGCCCGCCTGACCGGCGCGGGCGCCATCCACCCCGGCTACGGTTTTCTGTCGGAGAACGCCGCATTCGCCGACGCGGTCGAAAGGGCGGGGCTGGTCTTCATTGGCCCGGCCGCTTCTTCGATCGCGACCATGGGCGACAAGATCGCGGCGAAGCGGGCGATGATGGCGGCCGGTGTCCCCTGCGTTCCCGGTCCTGATACCGCGCTGCCCGACGAGCCGGCTTCGGTCGAGCGCATCGCGCTGGAGATCGGTTACCCCGTTATCGTCAAAGCGTCTGGCGGCGGCGGCGGGCGCGGCATGCGCGTGGTGCCTGAGGCCGACCAGTTGCAGGAAGCGATCGCGCTGACGCGAGAAGAGGCGCGCAAAGCCTTCGGCTCGCCCTCGCTCTACATGGAGAAATTCCTCCAGCATCCGCGCCACATCGAAATACAGGTTCTTTGCGACGATCACGGCAATGCCGTTTGGCTGGGGCACCGGGACTGCTCCATGCAGCGCCGCCATCAGAAAGTGGTGGAGGAAGCACCGGCGCCCGGCATAGCACCCGATATCATCCAGCCGGTCGGCATGGCCTGCGTGGAAGCCTGCCGCCAGATTGGCTACCGGGGCGTCGGAACCTTCGAGTTCCTCTATGAGGACGGCGCTTTCTATTTCATCGAAATGAACACGCGACTTCAGGTCGAGCATCCCGTCACCGAGATGACGAGCGGGCTCGATATCGTCCAGGCGCAGATCAACACGGCGCAGGGTCGAGTTCTGCATCTCGCCCAACGCGATGTGACATGCGAAGGCCATTCTTTCGAATGCCGCATCAATGCCGAAGACCCCGAAAACTTCCTGCCGTCGGCGGGTGTCATCACTCATCTGGCTTTGCCTCAGGGACCTGGTATCCGCGTCGATACGCATATCCATGCCGGCTATAAGGTCTCGCCCTATTACGACTCGCTGATCGCCAAGCTGATCGTGCATGCGCCGACGCGGGCGAAAGCAATGGCAAGAATGTGCGAAGCGCTTGCCGGCACCGAGATCGACGGTATCGCCACCAATCTTCCCTTCCTGCGGGCCCTGTTCGAGGACGACGCTTTCGCGCGCGGCGAGACGGATATTCATTATCTCGAGCAATGGCTGAAGCTGCGGAGGGTGGCGGCATGAGCGCGATCGATTTCAGCGATCCGGCCACCATCGCATCCCTTACCGCCGCGCTGACGGCAGCCGGCGTGGACGGGCTGGAAATCTCCCGGCCGGCCGGGCAGCTTCGTATCGTCATTTCAGGGGAGGGCGGCGCCTCGATCAGCTCGACGGAGACGATGCCGCGCGCTCCGGGCTCCGCGCTGGTGGTCGTGAAGGCGCCGATGGCAGGATACTTCTGCGCCGAACATCCCGCCTCTACCGCGCCCCGAACTGTGCCGCGCTCCGTATCCGACGCCGATATCCTTGGCTTCATCAGGATTGGCCATGTGCTGCTTCCCCTCAGCGTCGGCCGTTCCGGTGTTTTGACCAGGTTGCTCGCAAAGCCGGGCGCGCTGGTCGGATTCGGTGACCCTCTGGTCGAAATCGAGCTCCCATCATGATCGCCACGACGAATAGACATGCGCAACGCGAGATCGTTCCGGCGACCCAAAACCGGGCGCGGGTTTCTGCGATCGGCACCCGATCCTTCCTGCTTGAAGCGCCAGGCGACTTCGAACTTGCCGCGCAGCGACGAATCTGGGCCCTGTCGCGGATCGTCAAGGGCTGGGAGGATCTTGCCGAAGATATCCCCGGGATGACCAACCTGCTGGTGATCTTCAAAGAGACGCCCCAGGATCCCGATGCGGCGGTCGTCCGGCTGCTGCAGGCATGGGAGAATGCGCAGAGCATCGATCTCGTAGGCAAGTGCATCGAAATTCCCGTCCATTACGGCGGCGAACATGCGAGCGATCTTCCGGCCCTTTGCGATCTCTCGGGCCTCAGCGATCGCGAGGTGGTGCGCATCCACCATGAAGCAACCTACCGTGTCTTCGCCTTGGGAAGCGCGCCCGGTTTCGGCTATCTGCATGGTCTCGATCCCCGTATCTACATGCCGCGAAAGACCATGCCCTCGCTGAAGATGGCGAAGGGCTGCGTTACCATCGGCGGCATGCAAACCGGCGTCGCCATGCTGACGGGCCCGAACGGCTGGAATTCCATCGGCTTTGCGACACTGGAGATGTTCGACCCAATCTCGCCGAACCCCGCCATGATGGCGCCGGGAGATACGGTGCGGTTCCTGCCCGCAAGGATCGAGCTTTGATCGAAATCTTGGAAAGTGGCCCTTTCAACACGGTGCAGGACCTCGGTCGTCCGGGCTATCGCGATATCGGCGTATCGGCTAGCGGCGCGATGGATCCGCTCGCGGCCCGGATCGGCAATATTCTCGTCGGCAATGATGAGAATGCGGCAGCGATCGAGGTGCAAACCTTCCCGTTCCGCCTTAGTTTCGAACGCCGCATGGCCTTTGCCGTGACCGGCGCCGACAGCAATCCTCATCTCGATGGATCGGAGCTGCTTTCTTGGTGCGCTCATGTCGCCGAAGCCGGACAGGTTCTCGAATTGAGGCAGCCCTTGCGGCTTTCTCGTTCCTATGTCTCGCTCGGAGGCGGGCTGGATATCCCTGTCGTCATGGGCTCGCGCAGCACGTCGCTTCGCGGCGGTTTCGGGGGCAATGCCGGTCGGCCACTGGCGAAGGGCGACCGGCTCGCGGTTGGCGAGGACTTGGAGATTGCGATGCTGCCGGCCCCAGGCCTTGCCATCATCGAGCCGGCGACGGCGTTGCGCGATGTCTTCCCGGCTCCCGTTGACGGCGTGCTGCCCATTCGCGCTCTGCCGGCCGGCGAGCATGATCTTTTCGCCCGAGACGGCGAAGAATTTTGGAGCCAGACCTGGAGGATTTCCTCTCGAAGCGACCGGACCGGCTACTGCTTGTCTGGCGAGCCGATCACGCCGACCACATCGATCGAGATGCGCTCCCATGGCGTCGTGCCCGGCGTGATCCAGGTACCGCCGGGCGGCGAACCGATCGTGCAGATGAGCGATGCGAATACGGCCGGCGGATATCCGAAGGTTGCCGGCGTGATCGAATGCGACCTCTGGCGGCTCGGCCAGGCCCGCATCGGCGCCCGCCTGAAATTCTTCCGCTCGACGCATGCCGAGGCCCGGGCCGTCGAACAGGCTGTTGGCCGCTATGTCGAGGATGTCAGGCAGACGTCCCGAATGGTCAAGCTGGCCCTGAAGGCCATGGCCTGATGTGGGACGACGGCATGGATGAAAACAAAGAGCCCAAGTCCATCAGACGGAGGTGGCATGAAAGAGGCCGCCTCTTCATTGGAGGAACGCATGAAAATCGATCTGAATTCCGACATGGGCGAAGGATTTGGCCCCTACCGGCTGTGCAACGATGAGGCGATGATGAAAATCGTCTCCTCGGCCAATATCGCCTGCGGCTTTCACGGTGGCGACCCCGACACCATGGGGCGCATGGTCCGGCTCGCGAGGTTGAACGGCATCGGTATCGGAGCCCACCCTGGCCTGCCCGACCGGCTGGGCTTCGGCCGGCGCGAAATACCGTTCCCGGCGGACGAGCTTCGCCAGCAGATGCTCTACCAGCTCGGCGCCCTGACAGCGATCGCCAGAGCTGAGCGGGTCGCCGTCTCACATATCAGCTTCCATGCCGCCATGGGCAACATGGTCAACCGCGACCCTGTCCTCGCCGACCTGATGATGGATGCGATAGCCACCGTCGACGCCAATCTCGTCGTCTTCGTCACGTCAGGCAGCGAGATCCAAAAGGCCGCCAAGCGCGCGCGCTTGAAGACGCTGGCGCTTTTCCTAGCGGACCGGGCCTATGATGCCGACGGCAAACTCGTCGCGCGCGGGCTCCCAGGCGCAGTCATCAAGGACGAGGCCTCGGTGCGCGCGCGTGTGCGGCAATTCCTGCTCGACGGAACCGTCCAGACGATCGACAGAACCGTCATCGCCATGCCGGCGCGCTCCATCCTGGTCCACAGCGATACGCCGGGCGCTCTCGAGCTTGCCGGCATCGTGCGCGGCGAGATCGAAGCCACGGGCGCCACGCTCGCGCCTGCTGCCGAACTCGCCGAATGACTCAATCCCCGATCGCCTGCCGGCGGTCTGTAACTCCAATCCCTCATCGAAAGACCACGTCGATGTCCGTCAAAGCCGATCGCCTGAAGAAGGTTTCCATATCCGCATCCGCCGCCATGACCCAACGCGCCAGAGAATTGGCCGCTGAAGGGATTAAGGTCGTCAGCCTCTCCTCCGGCGAACCGGATTTCCCCACGCCGGCGCACGCGATCGAAGCCGCCCATGTGGCGGCTCTCGCAGGCGATACGAAATATCCGCCGATGGACGGCACGCCGGCGCTCAAGGCCGCCATCATCAGGAAGTTCAAGCGCGACAACAATCTCGACTACGATGCCAGCCAGATCGTCGTCTCCGGCGGCGGCAAGCAGGTGATCTTCAATGCCATGCTGGCAACCTGCAATCCCGGTGACGAGGTCGTCATTCCGACACCTTCCTGGGTCAGCTATGCCGACATCGTCAGGTTCGCCGGCGGTGTTCCGGTCGCCGTCCCCTGTCACGAGAAGACCGGCTTCAAGCTGCGTCCGGAGGAGCTGGAAGCGGCGATCACGCCGCGTACCAAATGGCTCTTCCTGAATTTCCCAAACAACCCAACCGGTGCTGCCTGCTCCCGGGCGGAGATGGCCGCCATTGCCGAAGTCATGTTGCGCCATCCCAATGTCTGGATCATGACCGACGATATCTATGAGCACCTTGTTTATGACAACTTCCAGTTCTGCACGATGGCGGAAGTCGAGCCGATGCTCTACGAGCGCGTCCTGACGATGAACGGCGTCTCGAAAGCTTACGCGATGACCGGCTGGAGGCTCGGCTTCTGCGCCGGACCAGAAGAGCTCATCTCGGCCGTCAGCAACGTCAACGGCCAGAATGGCGGCGGCATTGCGACGCTGACGCAGGCCGCGGCGACCGCAGCGCTCGACGGGCCTCAGGATCTCTTGAAGGAGCGCGCTGCAATCTACAAGAAGAGACGGGACTTCGTCCTCGACAAATTGTCCGAGGTTGAGGGCCTGCGCTGCCACAGACCCGAAGGCGCCTTTTACATCTATCCCAATATATCGGGGCTGATCGGCAAGACGAGCAAGGGCGGACGAAAGATCGAAACCGATGTCGATTTTGTAATGGCGCTGGTGGAGGAGCATCATGTCGCAACCGTGCAAGGCGCCGCTTACGGAATGAGCCCCTTCTTCCGCATTTCCTACGCCACGAGCATGGAAAAACTCGACGAAGGCTGCGCGCGCATAGCGCAATTCTGCCGGGACATGCGCTGATTGGCGATGCGTCTTACGTTTTCAGTTGCGCCGTCAGACAAAGAAGAATGTCGCGAACGGCAAGGGCAGGCTCCGACAAAGGATTCTGATCTGAAACGCAAAGCGAAAGGGTTTCCTCTATCCTGGGCGAGACGAGCCGGCAGATCAGCGGCTCGCTCGATTCCGAGACGATGCGATCGGCAATGGCCCGCGGCATGATCGTCGCGCCGAGACCGCTCGCGACAGCGCGGGCCAGGGTGCGGACGATTTCGACTTCCGCTACGACTTTCAGATTGGTGCGGGTGCGCGTGAAGGTGGTATCGACCGCGCGGCGGACGAAATTATAGGCTGGCGGCAACAGCATCGGCATCCCGTCGAGAGCACTGACCGGAACGGGTTTCGCAGCCGCCTCGATCGCGAAGTCGCGATGGGCGACCAGAAAGAACTCTTCACTGAGTATCGGTTCAAACCGCACGCCCTTGATCGGCCCGGTTCCATGGAGCAGCGCCATTTCCAGCCGGCCGTTCATGATCATCTGGCTGTACGTCTGGCCGACGCTTTCGGTCAGATGCAACAGGATGCCAGGGTGCAGTTTTCTGGTTTCCGCCAGGAGGTCGACCGAGAGCGTCGCAGCACTGCTGAAGGGCACGAGACCGACGGAGACGCGCCCCGCAAGCGAATTGCCGGCCGCCGATGCATCGGCCTGCGCCTGCTCCATCTGCCGGAGGATGATCTGGGCGTGGCGATACACCGCATGCCCCGCATCGGTCATACTCACACCTTGCTGGCTGCGGATTAGCAACTTGTGGCCGAAATGCTCCTCCAGCGCTGCAAGCTGCTGGCTGAGAGCCGGCTGGGCGATATGCAAAAGATCCGCCGCTCGCGTGATGCTGCCGCTGTCGACGATCACGATGAAGGATTTGAGGCGTCTGATGTCCATGAGGATCGGGGTACCATTCTGGTCTGCACGGGCCGCATGTTTGCAGAGGCGCATTGCTTTTGCAACGCGATGAGGTCTCAGGCCAGGCCGCGCGGGGACGCCGGCATCGCTGTTTTCTCTTGGTCAGCAAGCCGCAGCTGCTCCATAACCGTTGCTTATTGCTCCAGAGATAATCGGTCTTAGGCAAGGGGTTAAAGCTTCGCTACTGTCTCAATCAACAACAGGGGAACGACAATGCCATTCTCCGACTACAAGACCGCGCTGGTAACTGGCGCATCGTCCGGAATCGGTGCAGCCGTTGTCGAGCGGCTGCGCCAGGAGAACATCGAGGTCCATGCCGTTGCCCGCAGTGGCCAAGCGCTGCAGATGCTGGCTGCGCGGACGGGCTGCATCCCTCATGTCATCGATGTGACCGACCGTCCCGCGATGGCCGAGCTCGCGGGTAGAGTAGAATTCGATATTCTCGTCAACAATGCCGGCGTCGACCGACCGAAGAAATTCCTCGAAGCCGACGAGAGCGATATCGATCTGCTCATCGACGTCAATCTTCGCGCGGTCCTGCACCTCTGCCGCCTGGTCGTGCCCGGCATGGTGGCGAGGGATCGCGGCCACGTCATCAATATCTCGTCGATCGCCGGTACCTATAATTTCGGCGGCAACTCGTCCTATCATGCCACCAAGGCCGGGGTGAGCATGCTCTCTAACCAGCTGCGCATCGACGCGTTCGGCAAGCGTGTCCGGGTCACGGAGATCTGCCCCGGCCGTGTGGCTACGGACATCTTCAATCACGTCCATGGCAACGATCCCAGCGTCCGCGAACGGTTCGTCGATGGCTTCGAACTGCCGCAGGCGACCGATATTGCCGACGCTATTGCCTTCGCAATCGCAGCTCCAGTCGCGGTCAACATCGGACATATGGAAATCACGCCGACGCTGCAGGTCATGGGCGGCCTGCAGACGGCAAAGCCGCAGCCCGAGGCGAAGTCGAATCAATCCGGGGAGCCGACCCCGTGATCGGCTTCGACCTTTCGGCAATCCTGGGGCATCCCGAATATGCCGCCATGCTACTGCATGGCGTCGAGATGACCTTCATCATCTATGCCGGGTCGTGGTCGCTGGCAATGGCGCTCGCACTTGTGCTGCTGGGTGTGCGCCTGTCGCCCTTTCGCTTCGGCGATCCGTTGGTCGCCGCTTACGTTTCCTATCATCGAAACGTCCCCACTCTGGTGCAGCTCATGCTCTGGTATTTCGGCATCTTCACGCTGATGCCAAGCGGCATGGCGACATGGCTTGCAGGCCATAATGCAGAGGCGATCTTTGCGGTGATCGGGCTCGGGCTCTGCCAGGCGGCCTATTTCAGCGAAGATCTCCGTTCGGGCGTGCGGTCGGTCGGTGACGGCCAGATGCAGGCCGCCCGCGCCCTCGGCCATGGCTACGTCTCGGCGATGCGTTTCGTCATCATACCGCAGGGGGTGCGCAATGCTTTGCCGCCGCTCGTCAATCACAGCGTTTCCCTGTTCAAGAACAGCAGCCTCGCCGTCGTCATCGGCGCGTCGGAATTGACGCACGCCGTCAAGGAGATCGATAACCTCAGCTTCCGAACCTTCGAAATCTATTTGATCGGCACGGTTCTCTACCTGTCCTTCTCGCTCGTGATCATGAGCATCGGCGCCTATGTGTCGATGCGCGCGGATCCTGCGTGGAGGGCGCGCGCATGATCGAGGACATGATCGCCATCATCCGCGACTACTGGCTGCTGCTTTTGATTGGCCAATATCCGAACGGGCCGCTAGGCGGGCTCGCCAACACGCTGATCCTTTCCGCACTCAGCATCGCTCTCGCCTTTCCGGCGAGCATCCTGTTCGCACTGGCGCGGCTCTCCAAATCTCCGCTGCTTCGCTGGCCGGCCACTGCCCTTGTTTATTTCACCCGAGGCGTGCCGCTCCTGATGCTCATCCTGTGGAGCTATTTCCTGGTGCCGCTGCTGACGGGCGCCGATGTGCCGAGTTTCGTCACGATGCTGACGACGCTGGTGGTCTATCAAAGCGCATTCCTCAGCGAAGTCGTCCGGGCCGGTATCGTCGCGCTGGGACCAGGCCAGATGGATGCAGCACGTGCGCTTGGTCACAGCTATATCGGCGCGATGCGCTGCATCATCCTGCCGCAAGCACTCTACAACATGATCCCCAGCATCATCTCCACCTTCGTCTCGACGATCAAGGACACCACACTCGGCTATGTGATCAACGTGCCGGACCTCACCTTTGCGGCAAGCCAGGTCAACAACCAGCTCCTGACGCAACCTTTCCAGGTCTTCCTCCTCCTGGCGATCGTCTACTTCGTCATCTGCTGGACCCTAACCTACTTCGCAAATCGCCTCGAGCGGCGCATTACGCGGCGACGTGCGGGACTGCTCAGCGTCCCCGCCGCCCCCCTCGTCGCGCCATCGAAAATCGTATCGGAGCAGCTATGATCATGTCAGTTTCAGCACAGGAATCGCAGACAATCCGGCTTTTGCAGGTCTGCAAGAGCTATGGCGACTATCCGGTCCTGAAGGACATCGATGCGCAGGTCGCACGCGGCGAGGTGGTCGTCATCTGCGGTCCATCAGGTTCAGGAAAATCAACGCTGATCCGCACGATCAATCGCCTGGAAGAGATCAACAGCGGATCGATCACGCTCGACGGGCAGAACATTCACGCCTCAATGCGGGCGAAGGAGCTCAACGTAATGCGCAGCCGGATCGGCTTCGTATTCCAGAACTTCAATCTTTTTCCGCATCTTTCGGTCACTGAGAACGTGTCGATGTCGCCGATCAGGGTGAAGGGCGTTACGCCTGATGTCGCCCACGAAAAGGCCCTCAAGCTCCTCGACCGGGTCGGCCTTGCCGACAAGGCCAGCGCCTATCCCGGCCAGCTGTCGGGCGGCCAGCAGCAGCGGGTGGCGATCGCGCGCGCTCTTGCCATGGAACCGCCGGTGATGCTGTTCGACGAGCCGACGAGCGCGCTCGATCCTGAAATGGTTGGTGAGGTGCTCGCCGTCATGAAGAGCCTGGCCAAGGAGGGCATGACCATGCTCTGCGTCACTCATGAGATGGGTTTCGCACGCGAGGTCGCGGATCGGATCTGGTTCATCGACGCCGGTCAGATCATCGAAATGGCGACCCCTGAAGACTTCTTCAGCAATCCACGCCACCCTCGGGCTCAGCGTTTCCTCGCTGATCTCAGGCACTGATTACCAACGACCAAAAACAAAGGAGAACAGCAATGAACTGGAAATGCCTGAGCCTCACCGTCGCATTTTCCGGCTTGGCCGCGGCCGCGGCCGTGCCCGCGCACGCCGATCAGCTCGACACCATCATGTCTTCGAAGACCCTGCGCTGCGCGACCTTCGCCGACGTTCCTCCCTTCGCTTCGCCTGATCCGAAGACCCGTGAAATGACCGGTTTCGATGTCGACCTCTGCGGTGCCATCGCCAGGGAAATGGGCGTCAAAGCTGAAATCAAGCCAGTTTCGGTGGAGGCGCGCGTGCCCGAGGTCAAGCTTGGCCGCGTCGACATCACGGTCGCCAACCTTGCCTATACGCTGAGCCGCGCCGAGCAGATCCAGTTCAGCGATCCCTACTATCTCGCCAAGGAAATGCTGATCGTCCCGGCGGACGACCTAGGCAAGAACAAGGCCGATTACGCAGGCCAGCGCATCGCTTCGACCAAGGGCTCGACTTCGGAAATGTCCATCAAGCTCAACAAGTCCGATCCGCTGACATTCCAGGATACCGCCTCTGCCTATCTCGCGGTCCAGCAGGGCAAGGCGCGCGGCATGGTGGCCAACACGATGACGACGACCAAGTTCGTCAATGAATCGAAGAGCAGGGGCAAGGAAATGCGGATGATCGAGGAGCCGATGCTGTATCAGCCGATCGGCATCGGCATGGCCAAGGATCAGCCGGCGCTCACGGTCAAGATCAACGAAATCCTGCACAAGCTCGACGGGTCAGGCGAGATCAACAAGATCTGGGACAAGTGGCTCGGCCCGAACACCGAATACAAGATGACCCGCACCGATAAGGTCCTGCCGCTCTCCGAGTTGAAGTTCGACCCGATCCCATAGGCCGATCGGCCTCGACGTCATCCAGCGACGATTTCCAAAGAATCAGACGACGGGGCATGTGCGCCGTCGATCAAAGATGTGAGGCATCCATGATCCATATAAAAGATATCACTGAACGGCCTGATAAAGCCGATATCGATGCGATTTCCAGATTTTCGCCGGCGACGATCCACGAGGCCCAGGGTCGCCGCGGCGCGCTTTCCTCCCGCCTCAAGCCCGTGGACTACCGCATGAAGCTGTGCGGTCCGGCCTTTACGGTGAAATGCGCACCGCGCGATAACATCATGCTGCAGCTCGCTATCAACTATGCGAAACCCGGCGATATTATCGTCGTATCGGCCGGCGAATACGAGGAGGCCGGCTCCTTCGGCGATGTTCTTGCCAATGCCTGCCTTGCAAAGGGTATCGGCGGCCTCGTCACCGACACCGGCGTGCGCGACACGCTGCAGCTGCGGGAGCTCGGTTTTCCCGTATTCTCGCTCAGTGTCTGCATCAAGGGAACGGTGAAGGAAACCATTGCGGCTGTGAACGATCCGATCATCGTCGGCGGCGAAACCATCAATCCCGGCGACATCATGGTCGGCGATGCCGACGGACTGGTGGTCGTGCGCAGGCAGGAAGCACAGGAAGCAGCAAGACTCTCACAGGCCCGCGAAGATGCCGAAGCCGGCTATATCGCCGCCTACAAGGAGGGGAAATCGGTCATCGAGGTCAGCAAGCTGGAACCCGTGCTGAAGGCCAAGGGCCTCGTCGTCGATAGCTGGTTTATCGGCGTAGGGCATCGAATTACTTGAGAAAGACACCTCGGCACTCCCCCAGGCAAGTCACGAAAATATCCGTCGTGCCGACAGGCTCGGTCTATCAGACACCGAGTTGATCTGCTTGGGCGTCGCCAAGTTCATATCCGTTCAAGGCGCCACTCTCCCGCAGAGCGGAAATAATTCTGTGTAACGTGACCCCTCTCTCGACTCGGCTGCGTGCGAATTCCCAGCATCGGTCCGATGTCATGATTGTCCGCCGCACGTAGTGCTGCGACATAACGTGCACGCAGTTGGCCGACGTTGGCCAGACTGCCACCGCCCCAGCTGAAAGGCTTGCCGCCAAGCCGCTCAATCAGAACATCAGCCGCCAGGCGCGCATGACGACCATTTCCGTTCGGAAATGGGTGAATCGCGACCAGGCGATGGTGGAACCGGATCGCGATCTCATGGAGCTCGCATCCCGCGATCTTGCGTGCACGAGACTCGACTACAGCTTCAAGGGAGCTGTTTCTCTCATTTGATATTTGTCGTCATCGGTTGGGTCGGTTAGCCCGCGAATACAGAACCTTCCCTGAATTTCAGCCCCAGCGGTCCTTCTCCGTGTGTCCCAATCTTCTCTCGGTGTTCATGAAGGCTGGACACTATAATGGTCACGTGTTCTATAAAACGGACAGATTTGAAGGGAGTACGCATGCATCTTTCCATGTGGGCTTACCCGTGGGATGTCCAGGACCAGGGGCTCGCAGCACTTGTCGCCGACCTTCGCGACCGTGCGGGCCTCACAGCGGTCAGCCTGGCGACCTCCTATCATGCTGGCCGGTTCCTTCAGCCACGGAGCCCGCTGCAAAAGGCCTATTTCCCCGAGGACGGGACGGTCTACTTCCGGCCTGATGAAAGCCTATGGCAGGGCAAGGTGATCCGGCCGCTGATGGCCAGGAATGTAGATGAGCGCGGTGATATGCTGGACGCACTCGTCAGGGGACGCGACACGACGGGTCTCAAGGTCTCCTGCTGGACGGTCTGCCTCCACAATACCCGTCTGGGCATGCTGCATCCCGATCACGTGACGCGGAATGCCTTTGGCAATCCCAACTATTACAACCTTTGCCCCTCCAGCCCGGCGGCGCGCGCCTATGTTGTCACCCTCGTGCGCGACATCACGACGAACTACCAGCCCGATATGGTGGAACTCGAAAGTCCGAACTTCATGGGTTTCGCGCATGAATACCATCACGAGAAAGATGGTGTCGGCTTGAACGCCGAAGACGATTTCCTACTGTCACTTTGCTTCTGCGACCATTGCACGGCGCGCGCCACGAAGGCGGGCGTGCCGGTCGAAGGCGCGCGCAGATCGGTCGTGCGCTTCATCGCGGAACTGTGCGAACGGGTTGTTCCGGAACGGCAGTTCCCTGACTTCCCGGCAGCCGGCATCGATGCCTTTCGCGACTATCCGGATCTGCACGGCTATCTTGCCTGGCGCAGCGAACCGGTAACCAGTCTGATCGGCGAGATCATGGCGGCCGCCGATCCGGCGACCCGCATCGTGCTCATCGACCTGAAGGACGGCTGGCTCGGCGGCGTCGATCTTGCAGCCATCGGCAAGCTCTGCGACGGGGTCATCCTCTGCTGCTACGACATGGTTCCGGGTGTCATCGGCGATGTCATTCGGACCGGACGGGCGGCAATCGGACCGGGAAAGTTCCTCGGGGTGGGCCTGCGCGTCTTCTATCCCGAGGTCGGAGAGCCTGCGGTCCTGGCCGCACGCGCCAGAGCCTCCGTCGATGCCGGCGCTGACGGCGTGAACTTCTACAACTACGGCCTCATACCGGCAAAGCGTCTCGACTGGGTCAAGGCAGCGGTCGACGTCATCACTTAAGCGGATTAGCGCTCAGGACGCTCTCCTCAGGATGCGATGGGTTCAGCGACCTGGATCAGGCAGTCGCCGGCCTGGCTGTCGCAATGCAGCCTGTGGGAAATGACAATGCCGCTTTCGACGAAGCGCAGCTCTTCCTCCGGCTGCTCCAGGCGTTCCAGGTCATGATACCATCCGGCAAGTTCGCCGGCGGAAACGGTGGCGCCAAGTGCCGCGGCCGGCTCGAACCAGCCTCTGCGGTTCGCATAGATGCCCTGGCTGTGCCGGGACAGTGAAAGCAGCTGCAATGATCCCGGTTCGGGGAGCGGCACGCGCGACAAGACCGGACGCTCGATGATGCCGAGTGTCACGAGCAGCCGGTCGATCGCCGCCGCCGTGAAGGCCATTGTCTCAGGCGTCACGGTTCCGCCCCCGCCGAACTCGCCGGAAAGACCGACGGTTCCCGCCCGCCCGGCAGCCCCCATCGATGTCGGGGCGGTTGGCCCGTTGTCGGCAATGAAGGCATGCGATGCGCCGATCGCCCGCAGCAGCGAGACGGACCGCTCGAAGCGGGCGCCATCCGCCTGCCGCTCGATCAGCGCACAGGGTAGGTGCGCCATGGATGTGCCGCCCGAATGCAGGTCGAGCACGACGTCATGGCGGGGAAAGAGCTCGTGTTCGAGGAAATGAGCGAGGCGCGCCGTCGGTGACCCGGTGGGATCGCCGGGAAACGCCCGATTGAGGTTGCCGCCGTCAAAAGGCGAGCAGCGCTTGCCCGCCATCACCGCCGGCAGGTTCGCCATCGGCAGGACGGTGACGGCGCCACGAAGTCCCTTTACCTCCAACAGGCGCATCAACCGGCCGAGTTGGAGTTCGCCCTCATACTCGTCGCCGTGGTTGCCGGCCATCAGCAGCAAAGACGGTCCCGCGCCATTCTTCAGGCGAAGGACAGGAATGCGGATCTGATAATAGGGCGAGCGGTCGATCGAATAGGGAATGGCGAGGTGGCCGGCCTGCCGGCCCTCGCGCGAAAAGTCGATCGGATTGACGAGGCCACTATGCATGATGTCTCCAGTGTGGACGGTTATAATCCCGTCAGAGGTCGGCGAGCGTGGTCATTCGATGCGCAGATCGGGATCGGCGAGGCTACCTCGACGCAGGCGCGAGCCGGCAGGAAGACGGTGACGGCTATGAGGCGCGAGCGGTCCATACCGGCTTCCTTCAACAGGACGTCGATCTTGCAGAGCACATCGCGGGTCTGGACCTCAATGTGCGCCTTTCGACTTTCTGCGACCTGGCCGGCAAGATAGACGAGACCCACTTAGCTGACGGTTTGGCTCGTACGCGGACCATCTGATAACGCTGCATCATGGGCGGGTTTTGCCTTTCTTGCCCTTGGAGGGCGAAGTCAGCCGAAGCTGGTCAGATAGGCCGCCGTCACCGAATGGTCCGGGTCGAGGCCGTAGAGGATAGCATGCCGGTCAAGACAGGTGCAGGGATGCGAGATGCCGTACTCGATGACGTCGCCCACAGCGACGTCGCTATCGTCGGCAAGGGCGACGAAGGCATGCTGATCGTTCAGGCGGAAAACTTCGGCGCCCCTGAGATCGGCGAGGTAGGCGCCATTGCGATAGAGCGCTAACGGCTGCGGCAGGCCCTGGTCCATCGCCACGTCGCGCATGCCCATGCCGCAGATCGCAAGCTGCGCTTCCGGCCGCGACAAGACCTCGGCCCAGACCCGCAGCGCCGGACGGAAACCTGCGGCCGCCGAAAACGTCTCGTCGCCGATGCGGAAACCGCCGCGCGCATCGAGGCCGGCAAGGCCACGCTCGTAGATACCGTGATCGTGGAAGAAGATCGCGCCGCTACGCAGAACGAGCCGGCAGGCGGGATCGGCCGCAACGGCGGTTGCAAGCCGCGCGACCACCACGTCGAAATAGACCGAGCCGCCAGCCGTGACCATGAGCGGCCGCGCGTCGCCTATGCGGGCGCGCAACTTCGGCAGGAAATCCGCTGTCATCGCCATCAGCGCGTCGACGCGAAGCATCGTCTCTTTTGCATCGGCGGTCGCGGCCGCACCTTCATAGGCGGCGATGCCGGTCAGCCCGAACGTCGGTGTCTCCACCGCAAGTATTGCGTAGAGGATTGCCTCGGCGACGACGGCGTTGCGAGCACCGGCGCGGCCGGCGCCGAACTCCACCAGCAGGCCGAGGGGCGGCAGATCCGCACGCTGCTGCCAGGCTGAGCGAAGTGCATCGACGAGGGTTGTCGAATCCACGAAGACATGCAGTTCCGCATCGGGATAATCGGCGAGCATGGCCGCAAGCCGGCGAGCAGCGGCGGCCCCGCCGATCTCGTTGGCGAGGATCAGGCGGCGCTGTCCCGCCTTGAGCAGGACGGCGGCCTGGCGGATGTCGGCGACCGTTGTACCCCAGGCGCCTGCGGTCACAAGAGCGTGCGCCAGCGCCGTCGACATCGGTGTCTTGGCGTGCGGAGCAATCTCGGCGCCGTGGCTCCTTACGTAGGCCATCATCAGATCGACATTGCAGGAGAAGGCCTGCCGGTCGAGCGAGATCAGCGGCAGGGCCATCCTGCCGTCATAGGGTTTCCATCCCTGCTTGCCGATTGCAGCAATCGGGAGCGGCGGATTGCCTGGCGGAAAACCGCGCACCCGCTCGTCGATCAACGCGTTTTCCGCGGTATGAAGGTCAGACATGGTAGCCGCTCCTGATCTCGACCGGTTCGGCGATGCCGAGGCGATAGGTGTCATTGGCAGTGGCAAAGAACAGGTCGCGCTGCTCCTCGAGAGACAGCTGCGAGACGACCGTGCGGAAAACCTGATAGACCTCGTCGAAAGAGGCGTGCAGGCCCGCGACTGGAAAGTCGCTCGCGAACATGGAGCGCGCCGGGCCGAAACAATCGAGGCAATGCTCGATCACCGGCCGCAGGCTTTCGAGCGTCCATTCGCTGTCGTAGGCGACGAGGTCGGAAATCTTCAGGCGCACGTTCGGCTCGCTACCGATCGCCTGCAGGCCGCGGCGCCAGCGCGCCATGCCGTCCTCGCTCCGATCAGTGGGGCTTCCGCCGTGGTTGAGCACGAAAAGCGTTTCCGGAAAATCCTGCACGAGCTCGAGCGCCTCGCTCATCTGCCAGGGAAAAAGCATCAGATCGAAGGCCAGCCCGAGCCGCGTGGCTTCGGCAAGCCCCGCCCGCCAGGAGGGATCGCCCATCCGGTTCGGGCGCGAGGCGAAGCTCTTCGCCGCTTCCGGATGCCAGCTGACGATATCACGGATGCCGACGACATTCGGATTTGCCGCTTCGGCCCTGAGCAAGCGTATGGCATCCGGCCCGTCGAGAGGAACACGCGCGATATAGCGATGCGCGACGCCGGAGCTGCGGTCGAGGCCATCCAGCCAGCGGCTTTCTTCCAGCGGGTGCGCATCGGACCAGCCGGCCTCCACATGCACCGTTGCAACGACGTTCTGGCGCGCGGCGTCGGCGCGATAATCGTCGACGCCGTAGTCGCGCAAGATCGGCGCGAAGCTGCCGAAGACCATATCCTCCCCGGACGCTCGCGCCTTCTGTAGCCAGGGATGACGTTGCAGCCCAAGGTCCCAGAGATGATGGTGCGGATCGACCACCGGCCCGTCATAGCGCCTCGTCATCTGCGCGCCTCGCGGCCGGATACGAGCAGAAGCGCAAGGATCAGCGTGCCGAACATGATCGACCGCCAGCCGGGGGAGGCGTTGACCACAGTGATCAGCGCCGTCGTCGTGACGAGCAGGATTGCCCCCGGAATGGTCCCGGCATAGGTGCCGCGGCCGCCAAGGATGGAGGTGCCGCCGAGCACGACGGCGGCGATCGACGTCAGCAGATAGGGGTCGCCGATACCGACATAGCCTTGCCGGTTCATGCCCAGCACGAGAATGCCCGCAAGCCCTGCGAAAAAACCCGACAGGGTATGGACCATCAGCGTGTTGCGGGTGACGCTGACGCCGGAAAGCCGGGCAGCCAGCGGATTCGCCCCAAGTGCCAGGAAACGCGCGCCGATCGGCATGCGGTGGACGAGCAGGAGAATGGCGATTGAGACTACGAGCCACAGGATGATGCCGGCCGGAATGCCGAGCGGCCGCGCCTGCCCGAGCAGAATGACCGCCGGATTGCTGACGGTGACCGCGCTGCCGCCGGCGACAATGACGAGCAAGCCCTGCAGGAAGGTCGCCATGGCAAGCGTCATGATGATCGGCGGCACGCGAAGATAGGCAGCGCCCGCGCCGTTCATGAGGCCTATGCCGGTGGCGATGGCTAGGGCCACCGCGATACCGACGAGGCCGGTCGGGTCCCAGGCCGGCGAAAAAAGCGGCAGCAGGATCGCCGTGACAGTGATGACAGCGCCGACGGAAAGATCGATGCCGCCCATAAGGATGACGAGCGTCTGCCCGGCAGCCGCAATGCCGATCACCGCGGCGAGTTCGAGCAGGTAGCGCAGGTGGCCATAGGCGCCGAAACCACGCAGCGTGAAGCTTGCGACGATCCAGACGAGTGCGACCAGTAGGAGGGTCAGGAACGGCGGATTGCGGAACGCGGACCTGATCGTGTTCATCGCCTTGCCTTCCATTGAGCGAGAAGTTCCGGCACAGCGACCGCGCCAACGATGATCAGACCCTGCGCGACATATTGCGCGACCGGCGGGAAGCCTAGGAAGAACATGACGTTGATCATGACCGAGAGCAGCAGGCTGCCACAGATCGCGCCACGCATCGTGCCCTTGCCGCCAAGAAAACCCACTCCGCCGAGCACGGCGGCGGCGATCGAGTTCAGCGTGAAGGGCGTGCCGATAACAGGATCGCCCGAGCCGGTCTGCGCAGCGACGAAGAGACCGGTCAGTGCCGCGAGAAGACCGGACAGCGCGAAGGCGACGACCTTCACACGCTCGACCGGGACGCCGGAGCGGAATGCGCCGACCGGATTGTCGCCGGCCGCGTAGATGCCGAGGCCGAGCGGCGTTGCGAGAAAGGCCTTCCAGAGCGCCAGGATGACGACGAGCAGCACAAAGGCGACGGGTGTGTGACCGGCCAGCGTCGTGGACAGCCAATCGGGGATGAACCCGCCCGGCCTCGGCAGCAGGATGAGCGCGACCCCGCCGATGATGAAGGAGCCGGCAAGCGTGACGATGATTGCAGGCAACCTCAAATGCGTCACGATGGCGCCGATGACGGCGCCGATCGAAAGACCGGCGAGTGCGACCGCAAGAATGCCGCCTGGCACGCCGAGCGCTCCTTCCATCGTCGTTGCGGCGATCACGGCTCCGAGGCTCACGAGCGGGCCGATCGCCAGTGTGATGCCGCCGTTCAGCATCAGCAGCGCCTGCGCCATGGTGACGAGCGCGAGCGGGAACCAGTTCTGCGTGAACTTGGAGAAGCCGCCAATGGAAAGGATGCCAGGAAAGAGCATCGCATAGAGGATGAGAAAGGCGGCGACAACCAGATAGAGGCCGGCCAGACCGCGGTTGCGGCGGAGTTGGATCGAGCCGTAGAGCCGCATTGGGGAACTTGCGCTCATCAGGCAGCCTCTCCCTGCGTCGTGGTGGTGATGCCCATGGCCGCGCCGACGATCGCTCCTTCGGTGATTTCATCGTTCGACAGTACCGCCGCGACACACCCCTCGCGCAGAACCACGACACGATCACAGAGATGCACGAGCTCCGGCGTATCGGAACTGGCCAGAATGACGAGCCGCCCCTCCGCGGCGAAGGCACGCAGCATGAGATAGATTTCTCGCTTGGTCTCGATGTCGACGCCGCGCGTCGGATCGTTAAGGAGCAGTACGGAGGGATCGAGCGGCAGCCATTTCGCGAGCGCCACCTTCTGCTGATTGCCGCCGGAAAGCGCCTGCACCTGGCGGTCCGTATCGCCCTTGATCTTCAGTCGGAGCGCGAGATCGGCGACGAGGCCGTTTTCCGCCTGCCGGTCGCGCAGCCCCTTGCCGGCGAGCCGTCCAAGCGAGGGAAGGATGAGATTGGATGCGATGGAATGGGGCATCACCAGCCCCTCGTGCTTGCGGTCGGCAGGGACATAGACGATGCCCGCGGCATTTGCCACGCCGACATTGGCGGGCAGGCCGGAATTGCCTGAAACCTCCGCTCTGGAAGCCGCGGCCGGAATCGCGCCGTAGAGGCCGAGCAGCAGGTCTTCCTGCCCTTGTCCCACGAGCCCGCCGATGCCGACGATCTCGCCAGCGCGGGCGCAGAAGCCGACGTCACGCACCACGCCGGCGGAAAAGCCTTCAACACGGATGCGCATCGCGCCGGGTGCTGCGGCCAGGCGGGGCGGGAACAGGTCGCCGGTCTCGCGGCCGACCATGAGGCGCACCAGGCCTTCGCCGTCGATGCCAGACAGCGACTGGTCCGCGGTGACCACGCCGTCCTTCAGCACCGTGACATGCGAGCAGAGCGCCTGCACCTCATTGAGGCGGTGGGAAATATAAAGAAGTGCCGTGCCGCGGTCCCTCAGCGTCTCGATCAGACGGGCAAGGATGCCGGCTTCGTGAGCGGAGAGCGATGAAGTCGGCTCGTCGAGGATCAGCACGCGCGGCTTTCGGAACAGCGCCTTGGCGACTTCCACCATCTGACGGCGGCCAAGCGCGAGATCGGCGACCGGCATGTCGAGCGGCTCGGTGAGCCCCACCATGTCGCAGACATCCCGGACGCCGTGATGAAGCGCTCTGTAATCGATGAGACCGAACCGGCGCGGAAACGCGCCGAGACCGACGTTTTCGGCAATCGAGAGACTGGCCGTGAGGCTCAGCTCCTGCTGAACTACGGCGATACCCGCTGCGCGCGCATCCGCCGGGCTGAAGCGCCCGACGGACTTGCCCTCGACGAGGATGGAACCACCGTCCGGCTGGAGAGCCCCGGACAGGAGATTGATCAGTGTGGACTTTCCGGCGCCGTTTTCGCCGAGCAAGGCGTGAACCCTGCCCGGCAGAAGGGCGATGTCGACGCCCTTCAAAACGGGATTGCCGAAAAATCCCCTGAACACCTGCCGGGCTTCCAGCAGGGGCCTTTTTTCCGTCATGGCGGCTTCCCTCAGCGCGGATTACTTGGCAAGAAGCTTGTCGAAGAGCACCTTGTCGTAGTCCGAGTAGATATAGCCGTCAGCCGGGAACTTGTCGGCCCGTGCGAGGTAGCTGCCGATCGTGCTCTCGTCGATGACAGGCAGCGGCACCTTGACGAAGGCCGGAACGTCCTTGCCTTCCAGCGCCTGGACAGCCGTGTAAACGGAAAGCGCGCCGAGCCAGTTGGGTTGCATGGTCGCCCAGCTCTTCAGTCCCTTCTCCTTCCAGAGCTCCAGGAACTGCCGCGCGTTTTCGCCTGTTGTCGGCACCTGGTCGCGGCCCTGGCGCTCGAAGGCGAGGACGGAGCCGGCCGATAGCGCGCCGCCGAGCGACAGTACGCCGTCGATTTCGGGATTGGCAAAGAGCAGGCTGGTCATCGCTTCCTGTGCCGGAGCGACGTTATATTCCGTGTTCGTCTCGGTGATCACCTGTAGACCGGGATTGGCATCGAGGATCGGCTGGGCGCCCTTGCGGCGGTCGTCGCTCACCGAAATGCCGGCCGGACCGTTCATGATGATGATCTTGCCCTTGCCGCCGAGCTGGCTGACCATCCACTTGGCAGCGGTCGCGCCCCATTCATTGGAATCGGTATTGATTTTCGCAGTCACCTTGTCAGTGTTGACGAGGCTGTCGAAATTCACGATGGCGATGCCCTTGTCGCAGGCATCGGAGATGACGCGGTCGAGCGCGTTGGAGGAACCGGCGATCACGACGATGGCGTCGACATTGGCATCGATCATCGACTGGATATGCTGGATCTGCGTCTGGGCGTTGCCCTGCGCGTCCGTAATCATCAGCTCCTTCACGAGGCCAGCCTTCTTCAGCTCCTCCACTTCAGCCGTGATGGTGCCTTCGGTCTGCTTCATCCAGGTCGGTACCGAGTAGATGTTCGCCCAGCCGACCGTGTAGGGCGCCTTCCTGTCGCCCTTGATGCAATTGGCGGCGGCTGAGGCCGTGCCGGCTGAAAAGACGAGGAGTGCCGCGGCGGCGGCAGCACCCGCAAGAAGTCGGCGGCATAGCGAAGCGGAAATGCCATTTTCAAGATTCTTCATGTCGATCCCCTTTTTTGTGCGGCAGCGTTCACGGCTTGCCCATTGTCTTTGTCCAATATACCGTACATATGATCTATATACCGGACGAGGTGATCTTATGCCGATTTTTTTACCTCGCAAGAGGGCTCGGAAAATTTCATGAGCGATGGATGACGGGATCGATTGACAGATGAGACAGACGGTCTGAAAAGCTCGGGCCGAAAAAAGAGAGACCGACAACAATGGATGCAGTTCAGGACGTAGCAGCCGGCAAACGAGCCCGAGGACTCGACCGCGCCTTCGAGATCCTCGAGTTCCTGCGCCAGAAACGGCAGGCCCTGAAGCCGAACGAAATTGCCGCGCAAATCGGCGCGCCGCGCTCGTCGGTCTACGAGCTCGTCAACCTGCTGCTTCAGAATGGCATTCTGGAATTCACCGGCGGCGAAGGGCGTGTCTATCTCGGCCGCAAGCTGTATTTCCTCGGCGCAGCCTATGAGAACCATTTTGATTTTACCCGCGAATGCGAGGCGGCGTTGGAACTGCTTGCCGACGAGACGCGGGAAACAGCGCAGTTTTGCATGCTGGATGGAAACAAATACACGGTTGTTCGCATGCGCGAAGGCGCACGCCCATTCCGCATTTCGACGGATGTCGGGCAGTCGGTGCCGATCCCGTGGACGGCGTCGGGCCGCCTACTTGTCGCGCACCTGTCGGATCAGGAAATCCTGAACTTCATTCCGCCGCAGGATTTCCGTCTGCCAACTGGCGAGTGGCTCGATCCACAAAGCTTCATCGCCGAGGTGCGCCAGGCCGAGCGTGAAGGTCTCTTCACGTTCAACAGCATCGTCGACAGCTTCACCCACTGTTTTGCCGTACCGGTGCGGGGCGAAGAAGGCCATGCAGCCGCAACCCTCTGCCTCGTGACGCCGCGCGACGACGGCCTTGCAAACCGGGACCATTATCTCGACTGTCTGAAGAAGGCCGCTGCGAACCTAGATCAAGCCCCAATGCGACCAAAACGAAGCTTGCCGTAGAACTCGACGGCGCGAAGGCGTTGGTTTGGCTCAACGTCGCGTTTGGCGCCAACGAGGCATTCGTTTTTCTCTATGTCGCGGGTCTGAGTGCCTTAGTGACGAGCGCTGCGCCGGGGACAAGGGCTAGCCTTGTGCAGAGATCGGACAAGGACGTTCAGCCTTGAGGGACGCGGCCATAGATCTGGAGATCGGGATCGTGCCGGCGGAAAGCGGGAAATTGCGCTGCTAAACCCTTTTTGAAGATCGGTTCGTAGGCATCCCATCGTCGATGCAGATCGAATTTGGGCCGAACGCTATGTCGCCTGAGGCCACGAGCTCTTCGTAATGGTAAGGGCTTCGTGCCTCCGCTACTACCGCCGGTGCCCTCCATGGATATCCTTTCGCCTCCGGAGCCATTCAGCCTGGCTGAACGAGCCGTTGGCACGTGGACGGCATAACAAAGCTACTGCCGCGACAAGAGATCTTCCTCTACATGCAAACTATCTTGCGGACGTTAAGCCAGGTTATCTGCCAGAAAACGCCCAAGGTATTTGGCTTCGTTGGACAAGCCTGCGCGGCCCTTGACCAAGGCCATCTCGGATGCGGGCTGGTCCTCGAAACCATCCACTGCTCCGAGTTGCCGATGTTCGGCAAGCACCGCGTCGGAAGGCAGGAGACTGATCCCGAGGCCGGAAGCAACAGCCGCCTGCACACCCATCAGACCTTGGCTTGTATAGGCGATCCTCCAGCGACGGCCGCTGCGCTCGATCGCCCGTATGGCGCGATCCCGGTAGATACAGCCTACGGGAAAGACCGCAAGTGGCACTGGATCCATCTCAACAGCACGGGCCGCGCTCTCCACCCAGATCAGCTCTTCTTTCCAGCTCGCCAGGCACGCCCCATCACCCGGTTCGCGCTTGATCAGCGCAAGATCGATCTCACCCGCGTCTAACAGACGGCGAAGCTCCGTGCTCCAGCCGCTCACCGTATCGAGTCGGATATGCGGCGAGGCGGCCGAAAATCCGCACAGCAGGTCGATCAGCCGCCGGCCGGCGAAATCCTCAGGCACCCCGAGGCGAACAGTCTTCGGCGCGGCAGGCTTGCGCATCACCTCCATGGCTTCCTCGGCAGTGGCAAGCAGCCTGCGGGCATAGCTTAAAAGCAGTTCGCCGGCCTCCGTTGTCTGCACGCTGCCCGTCGATTTGTCGCGCAGCAGAAGCGCCTGCCCGATATTGGTCTCGAGCTTCTTCACCTGCTGGCTGACGGTCGATTGTGTCAGGTGAATGCGCTCGGCGGCCTTGGTGAAACCGCCCGAATCGACGACGGCTGCGAAGGTTCTGAGAAGATCGAGATCGAAACCGAAGCTCATTTGCTTTTCCAATGAAGGTGATGGAGACATTTAATTTCTCAATGACATCTTCCTTTGTCAATCTGCCGGCATTGAAGGAGACGATCGCCATGACACTTCCCGGCACCCGGCCCACCTGGCTGACATTCGATTGCTACGGAACCCTGATCCAGTGGGACGAGGGGTTGCTCGCGGCTATGGACAGGATCCTGTTTTCCAAAGGCGGCGACATCGACCAGCGGGCCTTCATCGGCGCCTACGACCGCCACGAGCATGCGCTGGAAGAAGAGCGCCCGCACCGTTCCTTCAAACAGGTGAGCGCTCTGGCGCTGGAAAAGGCGATGGGCGAATTCGGCCTAAGCTTCGAACCTGAAGACGCCGAGCTCCTGACATCCTCGATCGGCAAGATGCCTCCATTTCCGGAAGTCGTCGCGACGCTCGAGACTCTGAAAGCTGCTGATTTTCGCCTGGCGATCATCTCAAATACGGATGATGCGATCATTGCCGGCAATGTCGCCCAGCTTGGGGGGCACGTCGACCGTGTCATTACTGCCGAAGAGGCGAGGGCCTACAAGCCGACTGCAAAGATCTTCCACTACGCCTGGAACAGTCTCGGCGTCGGCATCAACGATCTGTTGCATATCTGTGCCAGTCCGCATCTCGACCTTGCCGCGGCGCGCGAACTGCGCTTTCGTACGGTTTGGGTCGATCGCGGGACGGACCGAAAACCGCTCGCGGATTATCAACCGAATGAAATCGTCCCGACGCTCGACAAGGTCCCGGCCGTGCTCGCGGCGGCCGGCTGGATGTAACGCATCGCCAGGGAGACAGAGATGGCTCACGAACTGAATATTGCGAAGGGACAGCCGGCGCTCCGGCGCAATGTGTCGCTGGACACGGACGAGATCTGGCAGGCAAGGGTGGATCTCGCCGCGTGCCTGAGGATGGCGGCGCGACTCGGCCTCGAGGAGGGGATCTGCAACCATTTTTCCGCCATTGTGCCAGGCCATCCGGACCTTTTCATCGTGAATCGCTTAGGCTGGGCCTTTCAGGAGGCGAATGCCTCGTCATTGCTGATCTGCGACTTCGAGGGCAACGTCGTTGCCGGCGATGGCGTTCCCGAAGCGACCGCCTTCTTCATCCATGCGCGCCTGCACAAGATGGTGCCACGGGTGGGAGCGGCCTTCCACACACATATGCCGAATGCGACCGCGCTCAGCATGGTGGAAGGCGAGCCACTGGTCTGGGCGGGCCAGACGGCGCTCAAATTCTACGGCCGCGTGGCGGTCGACGAAGCCTACAACGGCCTGGCTCTGGATGAAAGCGAAGGCGACAGGATCGCCTCTGTCCTTGGAGACAAGGATATCTTGTTCATGAAAAACCACGGGGTGATGGTGTGTGCGCCGAACATCGCCGAGGCTTGGGACGACCTCTACTATCTCGAGCGTGCCTCCGAGGTTCAGTTGAAGGCGATGAGCACTGGTCGCCGCCTCCTGCCGGTTTCGCCGGAGGTCGCCGCCCAGGCGGCACAGCAGATGCGCGAAGGGGACCCGGAAAGTGCCCGGATGCATCTGGAAAGCATCCGGCGCGTTCTCGACCGTCAAGAGCCGCAATACCGTGATTGATCGAAGAGGAAAAGCGAGCCGTTTGGAGTTCGCTTTTTCCTCCACCGCTGTGGTCAGGCATTCCCCTGCAAGAGGGGTGATTCACTCAAGGTGACGACCATATATTCGATATAGGCTCGAACACGGTGGGGCAGGGGTCCTCCTCCGACGTAAACGGCGTGAACCAGTTCCAGATCTCCCGGATTATGCTCTTGGAGCAGTGGAACAAGCCGCCCCGTCGAAATCTCCTCCGCCACATGAAACAGACCCACCCGGGCAATGCCGGCGCCGGCCAGGGCCATCTGCTTCATCGTCTCACCGTTGTTCACGACGATGCTGCCCTTGACTGGTTGGGCGATGTCCTGGCCGCCGCAACGAAACGGCCAGGACGGCCTTGCGCGCCGAAAATTGAATGTCAGGCAGTCGTGCTGTTCGAGATCTGCAGGTGTTTGTGGTGAACCCCGGCGCGCCAAGTATTCGGGTGACGCGCAGACCACCCGCCGGCTTTGACCAAGCTTGCGTGCGATCAGGCCGCTATCTGGCAGATTTCCCATCCGGATGGCGACATCGGTTTTCTCAGCGACCAGATCGACAATGCCGTCGGTGAAACTGAGGTCAACGATCAGATCGGGATTGCGTGCTATGAAATCCGGCATGGCCGGTGCCACGAACATTGCTCCGAAGGGTATCGTCGTGTTGATTCTCAGCCGACCGCGAACCGCTCCTCCGGCCGCCTCCTGATCCGCATCGTTCAGCTCCTGGAGAATCCTCAGTGCCGCATGGTGATACGCCTCGCCCTCTTCCGTTAGTGTCAGAGCGCGGGTTGTCCGCACCAGAAGACGCGTGCCAAGCCTGGCTTCCAGGCGTGCGATCAATTTGCTGACGGCCGATGGGGTGATGTCGAGGTTACGGGCGGCGGCGGAGAATCCGCCGTCTTGTACGACGCGAGCGAACACTTCCATCTCGCCCGAGCGCTCCATCAAAATACGGGGCATTGATGATCCTCAATCACAAGTGCATGTCTTTTTAAGGCAATAGTTGCTCGCGTTGCTTAATCATAGATTGTTTCCAGCAACAATCTGGAGAAACGACATGGATCTGAAACTCACCGCAAAAACAGCCCTCGTTACGGGCGCTTCGGCTGGCATCGGCCTGGAAATCGCGCGAACGCTTGCCGTAGAAGGCGCGCGCGTCATCATCACAGGACGCAACCGCGCCAAGCTCGACAGTGCGATCGCGGCCGTCAAGGCATCGGGCGGATCGGAGATCATCGGGGTTCTTGCAGACGCCGCCAGCGCCGAGGGTGCTGCGATCATCGCCAAGGTCGAACCTTCGGTCGATATCCTCGTCAATAATCTCGGCATCTACGAGAGCAAGGCGTTCGGCGACATCACGGATGCTGACTGGAGCCACCTGTTCGAAGTCAATGTCATGAGCGGCGTGCGCCTGTCACGGGCCTATCTTCCTGGCATGCTGGAACGCAATTGGGGCCGCATCATCTTCATCTCGAGTGAATCGGGGCTCGCCATTCCCCAGGACATGATCCACTACGCGACCACCAAGACAGCGCAGCTCTCGGTTTCCCGTGGACTGGCGCAACTGACCCGCGCCACCAATGTCACGGTCAATTCCGTACTCCCGGGACCGACGCGCTCGGAAGGTATCGAGACTTTCCTGCGCAGCCAGGCAAGCGATCCATCTGCACCAATCAAGCAGATCGAGGCCGAATTCTTTGCCACGGCTCGCTCGGCTTCGATCCTGCAGCGCATGGTGGAGGCGCAAGAGGTCGCAAATCTCGTCGCCTATCTCGCCAGCCCCCGTTCATCAGCCACGAACGGTGCTGCTCTGCGTGCCGAGGGCGGTCTCGTCAACACCATCGCTTGAGAAAGGTCTTATCCGTGTCGAATGCACCTTTGACCATCATCGCCATCACCACGGCAAAGCCCGGCAAGGAGGCGGCCCTTGGTGCCGCCCAGGAAGAGCTCGTCGCAGAGACTTTGGTTGAGGACGGCTGCCTTCGTTACGAACTGCACCAGTCGCTCGATGATGGAGGCGTTCGCATCTTCGTCGAGGACTGGGCAAGCGAAGAGCAATGGCGCGCGCATATGCAAGGGGCCGCCATGCAACGCTTTCAGGCAAGTGGCGTGGCCGACTATTTCGCCGACTTTGCACTCCACCGGCTGACCAAAGTCGCTGGGTGAGTTGCGCCCCGCCTTTCGTTCTTATTAGGATTTTCTCACATTCGGGGGTAACCCATGAAGCTTTTGCGCAGTCTCGCCATTTTTCTCGCGCTCGGTGCGAGCACCATCAGCGCCCACGCCGGAAACGTGCTGATCGTCCTGTCGGATTCCGACCGTCTCGACCTGAAGGATGGCAAGGTGTTCCAGACCGGCTTTTATCTGAATGAACTCATGCAGCCGGTACAAGCGCTGCTCGATGCCGGACACCAGATCACGTTTGCGACGCCGAAAGGTACGGCGCCATCGCTCGACAGGACCTCCATCGACAAGATGTATTTCGGTGGTGACGAGGCGGCGATGAAAGCCAGTGAAGCGGGGCTGGCGAAACTTGGCATCCTGTCTCGCGAGAAGTCACCGGTCATCAGCCTCGCACGCGTCGAAGAGATCGGCTACGACCGTTTCGACGCCGTCTATGTCCCGGGTGGGCATGCCCCTATGCAGGATCTCCTGGTGAGTTCCGAACTCGGCAGACTACTGACCCATTTTCATGAACAGGGCAAGACGACAGCCTTGGTCTGTCATGGACCTATTGCGTTGCTTTCCACGCTCGCAGACGCGCCCGGTTTCGTTGCGACGTCCGAAACGCAAGAGACTGCGAAGGCGCAATCCGACTGGATCTACGCCGGCTACAAGCTGACCGTTTTCAGTAATCGCGAGGAGGAAATGGCGAAGGGTTTGCTGGACGGTGGCGAGATGAAATTCTATCCGCAGGATGCGCTTGCGAAAGCAGGTGGTGAGTTCAGCCAGGCCGAGGTTCCTTTCGCCGGCCACGTCGTTGTGGATCGCGAACTGATCACCGGTCAGAATCCCGCATCCGCACCCGCCGTGGCGCATGAGTTGCTGCGTCGGCTGAAATAGCACGGTAACGACACGGCAGAATTTGAAAGATGGAAGCTCGCCGCGCGAGGAGGTGCGGCGGGCCTCTCGGGCTTTGGGGAATGGACTCGGCATGACGATGGTCCGTGAAGTCTCGGTGCACCCCCTGCAGCGGGGAGACCCACAACACTCCCTCATAATCGGGGCGCAGTTGAGTTTGTCGTGACGGGTTGATGCTCGAAGAGAGGCTTCTGGCACCGCCGCGAAGACCACGATGCCCAAATACGGATCGTAACGCTTGCTGGGCATCCAGTCAGTCAGTCAGTCTCTGTAGGTCCGTTCGGCGAACGCTGTCGATGCCGCCAGCCGTCGGTCAGCCTGCTGAAGCCACTCCTCCCCCCATGCGATCCACTCTACGGCCACCGACCTTGGCAGTGGGCGTGACGTCCATTGATCGCAGCGTCCCAGCAGGTCGCGCACGTCGCCAAGTTCATGCCAGTCCTGCGCTAGTTCCGAAAGCGTCGACAGCGGTTAGCATCGCGCTTGCAACGCCGCTGTTTTCCATGCCGGCGCTGCTCGGCAAGTTGGCGCCTCGCGCTTGATAGAAATCAAGCATATATGCATTATTCAGAAGTTCAGTGGTGCATTGTCGACCACTTCCTTCATCACGAAGAAGGTCCGGGTCTGGCGCACGCCGGGGAGCGCGATCAGCTGTGTTCCGTGGATACGGTTGAAATCGGCCATGTCGCGCACGCGGATCTTCAGGAAGTAATCGAAGTCGCCCGCCACCAGATTGCAGTCCAACACGAAACTCAGCTTTGCGACCGCCTTTTCGAAGGCGCCGAAGCTTTCCGGCGTCGAGCGATCCAGCACGACGCCGACCATGACCAGGGCGCCCCTGTCGACCTTCAGCGGCTCGATCATGGCTCTGACCGACTTGATATAGCCTTCCTCGAAAAGCCTCTGCGTGCGGCGATGGCAGGTTGCGGCGCTGACATCGACCAGTTGCGCCAGTTCGGCATTGCTGAGCCGCCCGTTGTTTTGCAGCAGGCGCAGCATTTTCAGGTCGATGCGGTCGAGTTCCGAAGTCACGAAAGAATCTTCCGAAAAATTTAAGCATTATGAAAGACATCGCTCAAAAATTGCGGATCATGCCGAATATTGAACAATCCATTGGCTAAGTTTGAGAGCACCTTTCATCCAAGTGATGTTAGCGTTTCTCCAGTGTCATAACAAGCTGAAGGGGATCCCATGCTGGCAAAATTCGAGCGCTATCCGCTCACATTTGGACAAACCCATATCGAGAAGCTGGAAAGGCTTTCAGAGCATCTCGGCGGCAAGGTCGAGCTTTATGCCAAGCGCGAGGACTGCAATTCGGGTCTGGCCTTCGGTGGCAACAAGCTGCGCAAGCTCGAATATATCATTCCCGATGCGCTCGCCTCCAATGCCGACACGCTGGTCTCGATTGGCGGCGTGCAGTCCAACCACACGAGGATGATCGCAGCCGTTGCCGCCAAGATCGGCTTCAAGTGCCGGCTGGTCCAGGAAAGCTGGGTGCCGCACGAAGACGCCGTCTATGACCGCGTCGGCAATATTCTGCTGAGCCGGATCATGGGTGCGGATGTGCAGATGGTGGACGAGGGCTTCGATATCGGTATCCGCCAGAGCTGGGAAGATGCCATCGAGGACGTCAAGGCCAAAGGCGGCAAGCCCTATCCCATCCCGGCCGGTGCATCCGTTCACAAATATGGTGGTCTCGGCTACGTCGGCTTTGCCGAGGAAGTGCGTGCGCAGGAGGCCGAACTCGGCTTCAAATTTGACTATATCGTCGTCTGCACGGTGACAGGTTCCACCCATGCCGGCATGACGGTCGGCTTTGCCAAGGATGGCCGCGAGCGCAATGTGATCGGCATCGACGCCTCCTTCACGCCGGCCCAGACCAAGGCCCAGGTGCTGGAGATTGCTCAGCGCACCGCCGAACTCGTCGAGCTTGGCCGGGACCTGACATTGGACGACATCGTCCTGATTGAGGATTATGCCTATCCGGTCTATGGCGTACCGTCCGCCGAAACCAAGGAAGCGATCCGGCTCTGCGCCCGTCTCGAAGGCATGATCACCGATCCCGTCTATGAGGGCAAGTCGATGCAGGGCATGATCGACCTGGTCAAGAAGGGTTACTTCCCGGAAGGCTCGAAGGTGCTTTACGCCCATCTCGGCGGTGCGCCGGCCATCAATGGCTATGCCTATACGTTCCGCAACGGCTAACGCCTTGCCGAGGCCACCCGGCAGGATAATCATCCAGCCGGGTGTTGCAGATATGGGAACGAGATCCAGCCAGAGCAAAAGCGAAAGGCAGCCGGCGGCTTCTCATAAAACGTGATCGCGTGACTGGGAGACGGTCGTGACAAGCACCGATATCGCAATTCTGAAATCCGTCGAGAAGCAGGTCCTGTGGCTTGCCTGCTGGATGATTCACAATGCCAATCACCTACGCGATAAAGGCGAGGTTAAAGTCGGCGGACATCAGGCGTCCTCGGCCTCGATGGCCTCGATCCTGACGGCACTCTATTATCATGTGCTGCGCCCGGAAGATCGCGTCGCGGTCAAGCCGCATGCTTCCCCGGTGTTTCACGCCATCCAGTATCTGATGGGCAACCAGACCCGCGACAAGCTGGAGAATTTCCGGGGGTTCGGCGGTGCGCAGTCCTATCCAAGCCGTACCAAGGATATTGACGATGTCGATTTCTCCACCGGTTCGGTCGGGCTCGGCGTGGCCGTCACAGCCTTTGTCTCGATGGTGCAGGACTACATTGCCGCCAAACCCTGGGCGCAGAAACGGCCGCTCGGGCGGATGATTGCTCTCGTTGGCGACGCCGAACTGGATGAAGGCAATGTCTACGAGTGCCTGCAGGAAGGCTGGAAGCACGATCTGCGCAATGCATGGTGGATCATCGACTATAATCGCCAGAGCCTCGATGGTGTGGTGCGCGAAGGTCTCTGGCAGCGTATCGAAGCCATTTTCAAGGCTTTCGGCTGGGATGTCGTCATCGTCAAGTATGGTGCGCGGCAGAAGGCCGCGTTCGCGGAGCCGGGTGGAACGCGCCTGAAGGACTGGATCGACGCCTGCCCCAATCAGCTCTATGCAGCATTGACCTTCCAGGGTGGGGCCGCCTGGCGGCGCCGACTGCTCGACGAAATCGGCGATCAGGGTGACGTGACGGCGTTGATCGAGCGGCGGTCCGATGCCGAACTGGCGGAACTCATGAACAATCTTGGCGGCCACTGCCTGGAGGCGCTGACCGACGTGTTCGACAGTATCGATCATGACCGGCCGACGGTCTTCCTGGCCTATACGATCAAAGGCTGGGGCACGCCGCTTGCCGGGCACAAGGACAATCATGCCGGCCTGATGACATCCAGCCAGATGGCCGATTTCCAGGCGGCAATGAAGGTTGCGCCCGGCGCAGAGTGGGATCCGTTTTCGACCATGGCCGACAGCAGTGAAGCACGGGCTTTCCTCGCCCGCGTGCCGTTCTTCGAGCCGGGGCCGCGACGCTTCAAGGCGGAACGCATTGCGACAGAAGGGCCGGTCCTGCTTGCGGATCGCGTTCTGTCCACGCAAGCCGGGTTTGGCAAAATCCTTGATGCGCTGGCCCAAACCGACACGGCACTGGCCGCCCGTATCGTGACGACCGCCCCCGATGTCACGGTCTCGACCAATCTCGGTCCCTGGGTTAACCGGCGAGGCCTGTTTGCCCGCGACGCGCAGGCCGACACGTTTCGCGACGAGCGGGTGCCGTCGGCGCAGAAATGGCATTTCTCCCCGCAGGGGCAGCATATCGAACTCGGCATTGCCGAGATGAATCTTTTTCTGCTGCTGACCGCTGCCGGTCTCTCCCATTCGCTGTTCGGTGAGCGCCTGCTGCCGATCGGCACGGTCTACGATCCCTTCATCTCCCGCGGCCTTGATGCCCTGAACTACGCCTGCTACCAGGATGCCCGTTTCATGATCGTCGGCACGCCGTCAGGCATCACGCTGGCGCCGGAGGGCGGCGCGCATCAGTCGATCGCCACGCCGCTGATCGGTATCAGCCAGGACGGGCTGGCGAGTTTCGAACCGGCCTTCCTCGATGAGCTGGCAATCATCATGGACTGGTCTTTTGATTATATGCAGCGCGATGGCGACGGGAAGCCGGACGAACGCACCTGGCTGCGCGACGAGACGGGCGGCTCTGTCTATCTGCGGTTGACGACGCGGCCGCTGGAGCAGCCGGCGCCGCGCGACGAGCAGCGCTTCCGCCAAGACGTCATCGATGGTGGCTATTGGCTGAAGCCGCCCGGGCCGAATGCCGATGTCGTGCTGGTCTATCAGGGCTGCGTCGCGCCGGAAGTGATTGCGGCGGCCGGGCTGCTCGGCGAAAGCCGACGCGATATCGGTGTGCTGGCGGTGACTTCCGCCGATCGCCTGAACGCTGGATGGACAGCTGCCCAAAGGGCACGGCGCCGCGGCGTCAATCGGGCATTGGGTCATGTCGAGACCTTGCTCGCCGGCCTTCCGTCCCATTGCACCCTTGTCACCGTCACCGATGGACATCCCGCGGGACTTGCCTGGCTTGGTGCCGTTCACGGCCACCGGACGATACCGCTCGGGGTCGAGCATTTCGGCCAGACCGGCACGGTGCAGGATCTTTATCGGCACTACGGCATCGACAAGGCCGGCATCGTCAGGACGATATCTGGCCTGACGCGAGGTGCGGCGGTCTCCGAGCTTCTCTTATTTCCATGATGTCTGATGCCGCCGATCTCGGACTTCGCTCTGAGGCCTCAAGAGGCCTGACGTCCGGCGCCGTCGCGCGCTCCGTTCATGGATTGGCGGTATTCTTCGTAGATACTGCCCTGGACACGTATATGGTCGCGCATCACGGTGTCGGCGCGCCGCGCATCGCCCGCTTCGAGCGCCAGCAGGATTTCGCGGTGCTCGCTCATCGACTGCGACAGGCGGTCGCCGAAGGCGAGTTGCGCCTGCCGGAAGGGCTTAAGGCGCCTGTGCAGATTAACGGCCTCTTCGGCCAGGAAGCCGTTGCCGGACGCCTCGTAGATCATCGTGTGAAACGCGGCGTTTTCGACATAGTAGCGCTTGTAATCCTGTGCCTGAAGGGCGGCTTCGCAGGCAGAGGCGGCTTGGCGCAGAAGCAGCAGCTGTGCCTTGGTAATGCGACTGGCCGCCAGCCGTGCGCACCAGGCTTCCACCTCGGCCATCACTTCAAACATTTCCACGAGGCGGGTGAAGTTGGGCTGGCGCACGAAAGCACCACGATTGGGAACAAGCTCGACAAGGCCAGTCGCCGAAAGAAGACGCAACGCCTCGCGCAAAGGGGTGCGCGAAACGCCGAAATCCCGGGCAAGGCGCATTTCATCGAGGCGCTCGCCATCCTTGACCTGTCCTTCGGCAATCATTGTCTCGATACGCTCGTAGAGGAGGTCGGCCGTTGGCGTCCTTGATGCGGGCAAATTCATATCGGTGTTCTCCACGCGCATTGTGGTGCGATCTGCAGGATTTGGCAAGCAGCTGTATGCAATCGCTAAATTATGTACGCAATACAAATAAATTGTATACAAAAAGAAGAAATCGATTACTATAAAGCCACCAACCACAGAAGCCTATAAAATAGGCACAAATAAAGGGAACGAGAATGAAACTGACAAAGACGGCGGCTGCGGCCGCTCTTCTGCCCGCATTCCTGTTTGCCACCAACGCCTGGGCTGGCAAGTCTGACGACACGGTCTCCATCGCGTTTGCGAAGGAACTTGAGCATGTGGATCCCTATTTCAACACCGCGCGTGAGGGCATCCTGCTCGGAAATGCTGCCTGGGACGGCCTTCTCTATCGCGACCCGGCAACCGGAGAGTATGTCGGCAATCTGGCAACCAGTTGGACCTGGGTGGATTCCACCACGCTCGACCTGACCCTGCGCGAAGGCGTCAAGTTCCACAATGGCGAGGCCTTCGATGCCGATGACGTCGTTTATACGCTGAACTTCACCGTCGATCCGAAAAACGGCGCAAAGAACAAGGTGGCTACGGGCTGGATCAAGCGGGCCGAAAAGATCGATCAGTTCAAGGTGCGCATCATCACCAACGGGCCATTTCCCGCAGCGCTCGAATACCTGGCCGGCCCGGTCATCATCCATCCCGATGAATATTACAAGGCTGTCGGCCCTGCCGGTGTCGCCACCAAGCCGGTCGGCACCGGACCGTACAAGTTCGAGACCGTCGAGCCGGGCAAACATTTCGTGCTGAAGCGCAACGAGGATTATTTTGCCGCTGCCAAGCCGAAAGCCAAGGTCGGCACCATCGATATTCGCACCATCCCGGACATCAACACGCAGATGGCGGAGCTTTTCAACGGCACGATCGATCTCGTTTGGCAGGTTCCGTCCGACCAGGCCGACAAGATGACCGGACGGGGCAGCTTTCAGGTGATCAATGCCCCGACCATGCGCGTCGGCTATCTGTCGCTCGATGCGGCCGGACGCTCCGGCGACAAGAACCCGATGACGAATGTCAAGGTTCGCCAGGCGATCTATCATGCGATCAACCGCGATGGGATCGTCGAGGCGCTGATGAAGGGCACGACGGAAGTCATCGATAGCGCCTGCTCGCCCAGCCAGTTTGGTTGCGATACTGCCATCACGACCTATGCCTACGATCCCGCAAAGGCCAAGGCGCTGCTGACGGAAGCCGGATATTCCGACGGTTTCGAGATCGAGTTCTATGCCTATCGTGACCGGCCGTTGGCCGAAGCGATGATCGGCATGTTGGCCGAAATCGGCATCAAGGCCAACCTTAACTACATGCAATATGCAGCACTACGCGAAAAGCGCATCAAGGACGGTGCGCCAATCTCCTTTATGACCTGGGGCTCCAACTCGATTGCAGACGTCTCGGCCATCACCAGCGAATTCTTCACCATGGGCGGCGAAGATGATGCACGCGACAAGAGCCTGTCCGATCTTCTGGAAAAGGCCGATTCCTCCATCGATTCGGCCGAACGCAAGACGCTCTACGCCCAGGCGCTCTCGGTGATCGCCGACAAGGCCTATTGGGTGCCATTGTGGAACTATTCCACCAACTACGTCATGAGCGGGGACATTTCTTTCACGCCGACCCCGGACGAACTGGTCCGTTTCTACGAGATCGGCTGGAAGTGACATCTGCAATAGCCAGGACGGACCGCCTTTGGCGGCCCGGCCCGGATTTGAGCTTCCCGTTTAGAGGAATGTCGAGATCACGTAGCCGCGAGACCTGCTTGAGGGTATCAGATGTTGAAATTTGTCCTGACCAAGATTGGCATGGCGGCGCTGGTCGCGCTGACGGTGTCCTTCATCAGTTTCATACTTCTGTTCATGGCCGGCGATCCGGCGATTGCCATTGCCGGCGAAGGAGCGTCCGGAAAGGTGATAGCCGCGGTTCGTAGCCAATACGGTTTCGATCGACCGTTGCTCGTTCAATATTTCGACTGGTTGATACGCGCGCTCTCCGGCGATTTCGGCATGAGCTTTTATTTCAAGACCCCCGTCTCTGGCATGATCGCCGAACGGCTGCCGGTCACCATGACCATCGGTTTCCTCGGCATGAGCTTCGCCCTGCTACTGGCCATTCCCATGGGCGTTCTCGCGGCCGCCTTTCCCAATACGCTGATCGACCGGCTGGCACTCGGCATTGCCGTCGTCGGACAGGCGATTCCGAGCTTCTGGTTCGGCCTTGTCCTGATCGTTGTCTTCTCGGTCAATCTCGGCTGGGTGCCGGCCTCGGGAACGCGGCAATGGACCGGCTACATCCTGCCGATGATCGTGCTCGGCTACTACGCGACGCCTGCCATCATGCGGCTCACACGCGCCGGCATGCTGGAAGTGCTATCGGCCGACTACATCCGCACAGCAAGGGCCAAGGGCATCAAGCCTCGGCGGGTTCTGTTTAAACATGCCCTGCGCAATGCCATCATTCCGGTCGTCAGCCTGGCGGCCGTGCAGCTCGGCTTTATGTTCGGCGGATCGGTCGTGGTGGAAACCATCTTCGCGCTGCATGGAGCCGGCTACCTCGCCTGGGAATCGATCTCCCGCAATGATCTGCCTACCATGCAGGCGCTCATCCTGATCTTCGCGATGTTCTACATCGCCTTCACTTTCCTGGCCGATGTCTTGAACGCATGGCTCGATCCCCGTCTGAGGACTGCCTGATATGAGCAACACATCCCAAACCGTCAGCTTCGATCTTCCAGCGGCATCGCCGGCCCCCTCCCGTCAGTTGGCCCGCAAGGCCATGAAACATCGCGGTTTGATGATCGGCTTCCTGATCCTGCTGTTTGTTGGCCTTACAGCGCTTTTCGCGCCGCTGATTGCTCCCTACGATCCCTACAGGCAGGATCTTTTGGCGAGGCTCGCTCCACCGGTCTTTCTGGGCGGAGACTGGAAACACCTGTTGGGCACCGATGCGCTGGGTCGGGACTACCTGTCACGGCTGATCTACGGCGCTCGTGTCTCCCTGCTGATCGGCTTTACAGCCGCTCTGATCTCCGCCGTGATCGGCACGACGCTCGGTGTTCTTGGCGGCTATTTCGGCGGCAAGGTCGATGCGGTTGTGATGTTCATCGTCTCGGTACGGCTGGCTTTGCCAGCAACGTTGGTGGCGCTGGCGGTGGTGGCGCTGTTCGGCGGATCGTTGACCGTCGTCGTTTCGGTGCTCGGCTTGTTGCTCTGGGACCGTTTTGCGGTGGTGCTGCGCAGCGCCACAATGCAGGTACGGCAGATGGACTATATCGCAGCAGCCGAAGTGCTGGGCGCCAGCCTGCCGCGCATCCTATTCAAGGACGTTCTGCCGAATGTCATGAATCAACTGATCGTCATCGTAACGCTCGAAATGGCCCACGCCATCATCCTGGAAGCGGCGTTGTCCTTCCTCGGGCTCGGCGTTCAGCCGCCAACCCCATCCTGGGGATTGATGATTTCCGAAGGCAAGGAAATGCTGCTGTTCGAGAGCTGGCTGATCACCATTCCCGGAATCGCTTTGTTCATCCTGGTCTTTTCCATCAACATGCTGGGCGACGGCATTCGCGACGTGACCGCGCCGGAGGGCAGAAACTGATGACCCACACTGCCACCCCCGTCCTGTCGATCCGCAACCTGACCATCGATCTGCCGAAGGGCGGCGATCGGACGCATGCCGTAAGCAACCTGTCGCTCGACATCCACGAGAAGGAAATCCTATGCATTGTGGGGGAATCCGGCTCCGGAAAATCGATAACGTCCTTCGCCGCCATGGGGCTTTTGCCGAAAATCCTGAAGCCGTCCGCAGGCGAAATCCTCTTTGAAGGCCGCGACATGCTGAAGCTTTCCGAGGCCGAGCATGCCGAACTGCGCGGCAGCCGCATAGGCATGATCTTTCAGGAGCCGATGAGCGCGCTGAACCCGTGCTACACGGTCGGCAATCAGATCGAGGAGGTCTTCGAGACACATATGCAGATATCCAGGGCCGAACGTCAGGCCCGCACTTTGGCTCTTCTCAGGGAAGTGCGTCTTCCCGACCCCGAACGCCTCTATCATGCCTATCCGCATCAACTGTCGGGCGGCCAACGCCAACGCATCGTCATCGCCATTGCGCTCGCCATGGAACCGCGCCTGTTGATTGCCGACGAGCCGACCACAGCGCTCGATGTGACGACGCAGGCGCAGATCCTCGACATGTTCAAGGCGTTGAAGGAAAGCCGCAAGGCCGGCATCCTGTTCGTCACCCATGATTTCGACGTGGTGGCCGAACTGGCCGATCGTGTATTGGTGATGCAGAAAGGCGTGGTCGTCGAACAGGGCACCGCCGGACAGGTGCTGAACAGCCCGAGCCATCCCTATACACGCATGCTGATCGATGCCGTGCCGAAACGCCAGGGACTCAAGGGCAAACCTGCTACGTCTGCGCCGATCGCGCTCAGGGTCGCCGGCATTGAAAAAACCTATTCGACCGCACGGACGATGTTCAAGCCGGCCCGCAAGGTGCATGCCGTCAAGCCAACGGACTTTACCGTTCTGGAAGGCCAGACGCTTGGTATCGTCGGGGAATCCGGTTCCGGCAAAACGACGCTGGTGCGTTGCCTGATGGGGCTTGTGGAGCCGGACGAGGGTTCGGTCTGGATCGGCAATGCCAGGTTGGAAACGACCACGGCTGCCGGCCGGCGTGATTTCAGAAAACATATTCAGATCGTCTTTCAGGATCCGTACGGATCCCTCAACCCGCGCCGCAAGATTGGCGACCTGCTGGTCGAGGGGCCGGTCAACTTCGGCGTGCCGCGCAAACAGGCCATGGAAAAGGCGCGCGCGCTTCTGAAGATCGTCCGGCTGGAGGAGGATGCACTCGATCGCTATCCGGCGCAGTTTTCAGGCGGCCAGCGTCAGCGCATCTCCATTGCCCGCGCCCTGATGGTCGAGCCGAAAATCCTGATCGCAGATGAAGCGGTATCGGCGCTCGACGTTTCGGTGCAGAAGGACGTGCTGAAACTGCTCGATGACATCCGTAAGGCCGTCGGTCTGACCGTGATCTTCATCACGCACGATCTGCGGGTAGCGGCCGAAATCTCCGACCATATCCTCGTCATGTCAAAAGGCGAGGTAGTGGAATATGGCACGGTCGACGACGTGTTCGGCAATCCGCAACATTCCTATACGCGCCAACTGCTCGCCGCCGTGCCCGGCCGCGGCTGGGAAGCGCCAGATATGGCAGCGCTTGGCCCTGCCGACGCAGCGAGGTAAATGCATTCCATGGACAGAACACACCTGATCGAAGCCGCCGCCCACTATGTCGACGGTGGAGGGCTGATCGCGGATCTTGCCTCGCTTGTGGCGCGCCGCTCTGTCAGCCAGTCGGAAGGGCGGCTGGAGGATCTCTATGCCTATCTGCAGGAGGATATGCAGCCACTGCTGTTTGCCATGGGATTTGCCGTCGAGATTTTCGAGAATCCTCGCGAGGGCGGCGCTCCCCTGCTGATCGCCAGCCGCATCGAGGACGAAAGCCTGCCGACCGTCCTAATCTATGGCCATGGCGATGTCTGCAACGGGGAGGCCCATCGTTGGCGGGAGGGCCTTGAGCCCTTCACCTTGACCAGAGAAGGCGACAAGCTCTATGGCCGGGGCACGGCCGACAACAAGATCCAGCATCTGATCAACATCAAGGCGCTGGAATTGCTGATCCGTGAAACTGGCCGGCTCGGTTTCAATGCCAGGATCATTCTCGAAATGGCAGAGGAAACGGGCTCCTTCGGGCTGCGCGAATTCTTCACGGCCAACCGGGAGCGGCTGGCGGCCGATGTGCTGATCGCGTCAGACGGCCCGCGTCTGGCGGTCGACACGCCGACCATGTTCATGGGGTCGCGGGGCGGCATGTCCATCAATCTCATGGTCAATCTGCGTGACGGCGATCACCATTCCGGCAATTTCGGCGGATTGCTGGCCGATCCCGCCATCATCCTGGCCCAGGCGATCGCGACGATTACCGACGCCCGTGGCCAGATCCTCGTTCCTGAATGGCGGCCGACCAGCCTGACGCCGGATATCCGCGCCACGCTGCGTGATCTGCCGCCGCGCCGTCACGATGCCGAATGGGGCGAGAGCGATCTGACGCCAAGCGAGCGAGTCTTCGGCTGGAACTCCTTTGCCGTTCTCGCCATGTCATCCGGCAATATCAATGCGCCGCAAAACGCCATCTCGGGTTCGGCGCGGGCCGCCTGCCAGTTGCGCTTCGTCGTCGGCACCGACATGGACGACATCATCCCCGCCTTGCGACGCCATCTCGATGCTCATGGTTTTTCCATGGTCGAGGTTCGGCCCGCGCGCGGCGAGGCCTTCCGGGCCACTCGCTTCTCGCCGGATCATCCCTGGGTGCGCTTCGTCGAAAACTCGCTCACGCGGTCGGCGGGAAAACGGCCGCATGTGCTGCCCAATCTGGCCGGCTCTCTTCCCAACGATGCCTTTACCGACATCCTCGGGCTACCGACGATCTGGATCCCGCACTCCCATGCCGAATGCGGCCAGCATGGGCCCAACGAGCATGCGCTGGCGCCGATTGCCCGCGAAGGCATGCAGCTGATGACGGCGCTGTTCCTCGATATCGCCGAGAATGCTAAAAGCCTCAAACAAACTGCCTGATCGATGGATTTTGTTCTGCTTTTCATCTTTCTGGCGGCGACGGGCGCCGTGTGGGGCCTGATCGCCGGCCTGCTCGGTATCGGCGGCGGTGTCGTCCTGGCGCCGGCCCTCTATTACGTCTTCGAGTTCCTCGGCTATGAGAGCGACCGTCCGATGCAGGTCTGTGTTGCAACATCCGGCGGCACCATCATGTTCAGTTCAGCATGCTCAGAACTGATGAATCATCGGCGCGGTGCAGTCGACGGGTCCAGGAGCCTGGCCAGCCCGTTACTCGTCCAGCGGTTTTCGCGTTGTTCATCTCACTGATGGCCCTCAACATGCTGATCAAGGGCCTCGGCGCGCTTTCGACGTAAAAAAGGAATGACCATGAGCAAGACCCATCCCGCCGATCTCGATGCGATGGACGCCCGCCGGCTGATCGGGCAACGCCGCCTGTCGCCGGTCGAATTGGCCGAGGCCTGTATCGAGCGCGTCACGCAGATCAATCCCGCAGTCAATGCCTTGGTGGCGCAGGATTTCGACCGGGTTCTCGCCGAGGCGCGCCAGGCCGAACAGAGCGTGATGCGCCATGAGGCGCTCGGTCCGCTGCATGGCCTGCCTTTCGGCGTCAAGGACATGATCGATGTCCAAGGCCTGCCGACCACCTTCGGCTCGGAAATATTTCGCAACAATATCGCGGTCAAGGACGATTCCATCGTTGCCGCCATGCGCTTGGCCGGCGGCATTCCTCTCGGCAAGACCAACAATCCCGAGTGGAGCGCCGGCGGCAATACCCGCAACGCCGTCTACGGCGTCACGGCCAATCCTCACGATACGACGAAAAGTGCGGCCGGTTCGTCGGGGGGGTCGGCAGCCCTTTTGGCGGCCCGTATGTCACCTTTGGCAACGGGTTCGGATACCGGAGGCAGCCTGCGCAACCCCGCAGCCTTTTGCGGTGTCGTCGGGTTCCGACCATCGCCCGGTGTCGTTCCTGGCGATACGCGCGCCATGGCCCTGATGCATCTGTCGACCAGCGGACCGATGGCGCGCAGCGTCGCCGATGTGGCCCTGATGCTGTCGGTCATGGCGCGACCCGATCGGCTGGACCCCTATACGGTGGTAATCGACGGGCAGACGCCGTGGCGGCTCGATCGTTTCGGCCGGGGTCGGCGTCCGGATCTGGCCGCCCTGCGGATCGCCGTCACCGAAGATTTCGGCTTTGCGCCGACCTCCAGGGTGATCCGCAGCGCTTTTGGCCGGGTGGTGGCACAGTTGTCCGCCCATCTTGGCAGGGTCGAGGAGACCCATCCCGATTGCACCGATGCCGATCGCATCTTTTCCGTCCTTCGTGGCGTGATGTTTCTCGGTGTGCACCACACGCTGTTGCAGGCCCATCCCGACAAGATCGGCCCGAATGTCCGCGCCAATGTCGAGGAGGGGCTAAGCTATGGTCCGCTCGATATTGCCGATGCGCTGGCGAAACAGGGCCGGTTCTATCGCGACTGGCAGCGGTTTTTCGAAGAACATGACTATGTGCTTTGCCCGGCCGTGACCATCAGCCCGCGCGACTGGCACGAACTTTATCCGACAGAGATCGACGGTCAGCCGACGAAGAACTACTATCACTGGCTGGCCATGGCCTATGCCTCAACGCTGGCCGGCCATCCATCTGTCACTATCCCCGTTGGGCGAGACACGCTCGGCATGCCCTTCGGGCTGCAGATCGTTGGCCGCCGGCATGATGACGCCGGCGTTCTGCAGGTGGCAGCCGTAATCGAGGAAATCTTTGCGGGCGAGCCTGTTTTTGGGGTCCCGACTGTCAACGTGGAGAGGCTGAAGACGGCTCCAAGACTGGCCGACAGCGAAGGCTTCATGGGTTTCTGAATTTGTGTGAAGCGTGGTCTACGCCGTTCTTCGGCTTGGGGCCCCGGGGGCGCGTCGATCGACGTGAAGGGGCGTCCCTCTACGAGGCGGCGTCCGGCCCGATGACCCCGCTCGTAGAAAGACTCGCAATCAGCGTCAGCTTAAATTCAAAGCCGTCCCGTGTGAAGGTAAGTGAGCATCGTGCGCGTCTGCGGGCATAGGGCTTGCGCCCAATCCAGATCTGGGTGCCGGATGTCCGCGCACCATCATTCAAAACGGAAGCGCATCGGCAGTCGCTTGCCGCGGCGACGAGTGATCATGCGCTGAGCGATCAGGCGTTCATCGACGCGGTGTCCGACATCGCTTTCGAAGATGGCGACGGCGCATGAGGCGTGGCGACATCTGGAGCGTCTCTGGCGGTAAGGGCTATGCGGGCAAGCCTCGCCCTGTCGTCGTCGTGCACGACGAGGCATTTGACGCCACGGATTCCATCATCATCTGCGCCTTCACCACGGATGAGACCGACGCGCCCCATTTTCGGTCACGTTTGAGGAGATGGCTTGCGCTTGGGCGAGCGCGCTTGCGAACGGTAGTCCCGAGGCAAACGGTGTCGCCGGTGTTCTCGTGCCCAGTTTTGCGCCCGGTGCGGATTGCTCAGACCAGAACCTTGTCCTCTGGAAATGGGGCCAGAATTTGCCGCATAGGGTAGCTGTATTCGATCCGAGCGGGCGGTTGCCGAAAAGACCAATTGTCCTGGCGTTGAACCGCTCGACGAGCGCAACTGCGAAGGCATCAAGGTCGTTGCGCCGATCAAGTGGCCCTCAACTCGATGGACTGATGAGCGTCTTCTGGGAAACGGAGAGTCTCAGGAGCGCCGAGGGATGTCGCAAGCATGCCTGGCGAAATGCGAGCACCTCGTCGAGCATGCCGAGGTGCAGTGAGACCGGAACTGTCGCTGTTGTCAGAATGGAACCAGAACGTTATTGACTTGATGCTCACCCTGACTGAAGGATCGCAAATGCATGGATCGCTCGAGGAGATCAGTGGAACGCTTGTGCTTGCGCATGTCAGCCGACGATATGGCGAAACGCAGGCGCTTGACGACGTTTCGTTTTCACTCGCGCCTGGCGAAATCGTCTGCCTCGTCGGCCAGTCCGGTTGCGGCAAGTCCTCGCTGCTGCGCATCATCGCCGGGGTGGACAAGGCAGACAGCGGTGAAATTCTGCTCAACGGTGCGGAGATCGCCGGAGCAAACAGCTTCGTCGAGCCCGAGGACCGCAATATCGGCTTCATGTTCCAGGACTATGCCCTGTTTCCGCATTTGACGGTCGAGGAGAATGTGACGTTCGGACTGAAAAAGCTGCCACGGCACGAGGCACGTGCCCGGGCAGTCGAAGTTATAACTCGCATCGGCATCTCGGCACTTTCCGGCCGCCATCCGCACACGTTGTCGGGTGGCGAACAGCAGCGCGTGGCCCTTGCGCGTGCCCTTGCCCCGAAACCGGTGATCCTCCTTATGGACGAGCCTTTCTCAAATCTTGACCGCGGCTTGCGGGAGCGGGTGCGCGAGGAGACCATTGGGACCTTGAGGGCCCTGGGGACCGCGGCGATCCTCGTCACGCACGACCCCGAGGAGGCGCTTTCGGTGGGCGACCGGGTCGTGTTGATGAAGGAAGGCCGCATCGTGCAGATCGGGACCGGCTACAATATCTACGATCACCCTACGTCGCTCTACGCCGCCGAATTCCTCTGCCCCTGCAACAGGATAACAGGGACATACCGCAATGGCCGGATCGAAACGGCGCTGGGAGCCTTTCCCGCCCGGCTCGATTCGCGGGAGGGCGCTAAGGCATTTGCCTGTATTCGTCCTCAGGCCCTCTTCGTCTCGTCAGGAGGCGAAGGAGTCGCCGGCCTTGTCACGAGTTGTTCCTTCCTCGGCGAGATCGAGCAACTGTCGATCCGCGTCGAAGGAATTCCTGACCTCCTGCGTTTGCGCACAACAGGCCGCGTCGATGTGCGGCCGGGCGAGTGGATATCATTGAGCGTCGATCCGAAAGGCGTCTTGGTCTTTGCCGCGGAGTGACCCAAAGGATTGCCTTCAACAAAAAACTTGATTATCTCCATCATATATGTTCGAGCAATTTGCTGGCTGTCACCAATCTCCGGCCAGACAGAACAACTCGATGGAGGACCGCATCTTGAAAACCATTTCCGCATTGCGCCTTGCCCTGCTGGGCAGCGTGTTCGCTCTCGCCAACGGCGCCGGTGCCATGGCGGCCGAACTGAACATCTATACGACGCGCGAACCCGGACTGATCCAACCACTGCTTGACGCCTTCACCGCCTCGAGCGGTGTCAAGGTCAATACGGTCTTCCTGAAGGACGGTCTTGCCGAGCGCGTGGCCTCGGAAGGGGAAAGCTCTGTTGCGGACATCCTCATGACGGTCGATGTTGGCAATCTCGCCGACCTGGCCGAAAAGGGCCTGACGCAGCCGGTCAAGTCGGATGCACTGAAAGCCGCCGTGCCGGAAAACCTGCGTGACCCGGCCGACAATTGGTTTGCTCTCTCGATGCGCGCCCGCGTGCTCTACGCCGCCAAGGGCATCGATCTCGCCAGCTTCAACTACGAGAACTTGGCTGATCCAAAATGGAAGGGCAAGATCTGCATCCGCTCCGGCCAGCACCCCTACAACACGGCTCTCTTCGCCGATTACATCGCGCATCATGGTGCCGAGGCGACGGAAGCGTGGCTTGCTGCCGTCAAAGGCAATCTCGCACGCAAGGCGGGCGGCGGCGACCGCGATGTGGCAAAGGACATCCTCGGCGGGATTTGCGACATTGGCATTGCCAATTCCTACTACGTCGGCCTGATGCGCTCCGGCAAGGGAGGCGAGGAACAGGTCGCCTGGGGCAACGCGATCAAAGTCATCCTGCCGACCTTCGAGGACGGCGGCACGCAGGTCAACATTAGTGGCGCGGCCATCGCAAAGCATGCGCCGAACAAGGATGAGGCCGTGAAGCTCTTGGAATACCTTGTTTCGGACGGGGCCCAGAAGCTCTATGCGGAGGCGAACTATGAGTATCCGGTCAAGGCCGGCGCAGCAATCGATCCAATCATCGCCTCGTTTGGTGAACTCAAGGTCGATCCCGTGCAGATGACGGAAATCGTCAAGCATCGAAAGCAGGCAAGCGAGCTGGCCGAGAAGGTCGGCTTCGACAACTGATGGACGACCAGGCCCGGCGGCGCCGCGCCCGGTGGCTGCCGATGCCGCACGTCGATCTTCGTTCTTCCTCCAAGCTGAAGGCTGCCCGGTACAGATCCGGGCGGCCATGGCTGCTTGCATCCGCCTTTATCGCTGCGCTGGTCGCCACTCCAGTTCTTGCACTTGTCTGGCAGGCGCTTGAAGGATCGAGCGGGCTCTGGCCGCATCTTCTCGCCTATGTCCTGCCGCAAGCATTGATGCAGACAGGCATGCTGCTGGTCGGCGTTGGGGTCCTGGTGACCCTTCTTGGCACCTCGACGGCCTGGCTCGTCACGGCCTATGATTTCCACGGCCGCAGGCTGCTCGAATGGGCGTTGCTTCTCCCGCTGGCGGTGCCGACCTATATTGTCGCCTACGCCTATCTCGATCTTCTCCATCCGATCGGTTGGATTCAGGGTGCGATCAGAGCGGCCTTCGGATATGCGAGCCCCCGTGACTTCCGTTTGCCCGATATCCGCTCGATGGCCGGCTGCATCGTGTTGCTGGGCTTCGTGCTTTATCCTTACGTCTACCTTACGACACGGGCTATGTTTCTCACTCAGGCGGCCAACCTGGTCGAAGTGTCGCGCACGCTCGGAAGCGGAAAGGGCCGTGTCTTTTGGCGGGTCGCATTGCCGTTGGCGCGGCCCGCGATCGCCGTCGGTGTCAGCCTGGCATTGATGGAGGCACTCAATGACATCGGAGCCTCTGAATTTCTCGGCGTAAAGACGCTGACTGTTTCGATTTACACGACCTGGGTGACGCGGTCAGACCTGCCGGGTGCGGCGCAGATTGCACTTGCGATGCTGACATTGGTGGTCGCGCTCGTCACAATGGAGCGTTGGGCACGCCGTCGCCAGCGCTACTGGTCGAGCGCGCAAAGATCCCGGAGCTTCACGCCGCATCGTCTCGGCACCGCTACCGGCCTGACGGCATTTGCGCTCGGTCTCCTGCCGGTCTTCATCGGGTTCGTTGCCCCGGCGAGCTATCTTGTCGTTGAGGCGTGGAAACGCTTCCGTTTCGCCGGGCTGTCGTCCCGGCTGTTCTCGGAAACGCTCAACACAGTGATCCTGTCGGCCACAGCAACCCTCGCCATCCTGCTCTTCGGCGTGGTCATCGCCTACGCGGCGCGCTCGCTTCCCGGTCGCATCACGGCGGCGTTGCAGCGAATTTCCACGGTCGGCTATGCGATGCCCGGGACGGTATTGGCGATCGGTATATTGGTGCCCGTTGCGGCGCTCGACCGGATGATCGATCGAATTGCGCTCGAATGGCTGGGTGCGTCAACCGGTCTGCTGTTGATCGGCTCCGGGGCCGCGCTCGGCTATGCCTATGTCGCGCGCTTCCTGGCAATTGCTGTCGGTTCGGTCGAGGCTGGCTTCAGCCGAATTCCGCGCTCGTTCGATCACGCCGCGCGCAGCCTCGGCCAGAACGTGACTGGGATATTCCAGCATATTCATCTGCCGCTTTCGAAACCGACGCTCGTGGCCGCAGGCTTGCTTGTGTTTGTCGACTGCATGAAGGAACTGCCGGCCACACTCCTCTTGAGGCCGCTCAATTTCGAGACATTGGCGACGCATCTCTATGGGGAGGCGGCGCGAGGAACCTATGAGGAAGCATCGGTCGCCGCACTTGCCATCGTTCTTGTCGGCGTCTTGCCGGTTATCGTTCTTGCCCGGATCGGGCGGTGGAAATCCTGAAAGGGGAGCAGTGAAGCCAAGCGGTTGTTGTAAGCCCGATTTGACGACGCCGTGCCCGATGATATGCACTTCGCGATGCCGGCAGATCGGAGCGACCTTCGGGAACATTCGAAACTGTCTAACGTGTGTTTCCTCTCCCAATACGCCTGAAATCACTTGTCGCAGTTTGCCACACTGGTCGCACCTCGCCATATCTCCTCATCACGACTTTTCCCGGATCGCTCGCACCACCTCGTCGATGTCGCGAGGCTCCATCCCCAGTTCGTGGAAGCCCGGCTGCTCGGTGTCCGCTACGTTGTCTCTCTCCATGAGTTCAATCTGGTTGCGTGTCAGCGGCGCGCCGGGGACAACCTCAGCGAATGTCGCAAGCGCGCGCCAGGCCGGAAACGGGACAGACACCAATCGTGTGCGGATGCCGAGCAGTCGGGATACTTCGCGAACCAGATCTCGATAGGTGTAGACGCGGGGACCGCCGAACTCGAATATACGGCCCCGGTATTCGGCCGTTCCCGAAGCAAGACGCGCTACGGCCTCCGCCACGTCTTCCACGAATGCAGGCTGGAGACGGGTGTCACCGCTGCCGAACAGCGGATAGACAGGAAGGACACGAACCAGTCTCACGATCGACGTCAGAAAGGCGTCGTCGGTTCCCGTCATCACTGCAGGGCGAACGATGATCGCGTCGGGAAACGCAGCTGTGACGGCTTCCTCGCCGCCCCCGCGCACCCTGATGTAGCGCGACCTCGAACTTGGATCGGAACCGATCCCGGAAATCTGGATGTAGCTCTCTACTGAAGCGTCGCGCGCCGCTGTCGCCAATCCGGACGCGGCCTTAACGTGGACCCGTTCGAACGTCAGATCTCCATGCTCGGAATAGAGGCTAACAGCGTTGACGATCGCGCTCGCGCCCGAAACAGCTTCGGCGACCTGATCTTGGTCGAGGATGTCGGCTTTGATGGCGGTGAAGAGTTCGCCGTGATCCTGCTCGCCTCTCGCGCGATCCGGATGGCGAGATGCCGCTCGCACTGCGATGCCGCGGTGGAGAAGGCGTTTCACGATCCTTCGGCCGAGAAAGCCAGAGCCGCCGAACACGACGGCGAGCTTCTCCCCCGGCCGAATGGTCAATGATGGGTTCGGTATGTCGTCCATCCTCTCCAACGATCTTGAGCGCGAAACGTTCGACCGAAGGCTGGAAAGGTATTCACCGGGCTGGTGGACGAGCTAATTTCCTCACCTCCGATCCCGTAGATGATTGCGATGCCGCCGATGAAGACCGGAAGCATCGCGGCGGTGTAACAGCCGATCCGCCGCGGCCGACTAGCAAGCATAGCGACATTGATTCACGGAATGGGCGCTTAGGTCGAGCAAGTCAGACAATCGCCCGATCCCAACCACCGTAGTGTTCCTCGCTAGGCGCGCCACGCGGCAGGCTGAGACCGATCAACGCCAGTCCGATCACGATATCGGCTACCGCTGCGATGCCTGAACCGCCGTCCAGCAAGAACGGGGATGCCGCGATCCATGCACCGAGCGCTACGTTGAGGAAGCGCACCGGGCGCACGACCTCGGCCATGGCAGTGACGGCGACCATGATCACGAGGCAGCCGACGATGTGGTCGCTGAAGTAGAGCGGCGGCTGCGTTGCGAAGATCAGCGGCGTCGCCATCAGCAGGATGCCGAGGAGTGTGCTGGCGACGAGAGTCCACGGGAAGGTCACGCCGCCGAGCAGGAAGTCTTTCAGGAATTCGCCTGGCGAACGGTCGAGATCGGGCTTTGGCGTCTGGTTCTCCGAAAGCGCCGGACCACCCATCCAGAAGGTGCGCCAGAACGGCTCGCCCGCCCGCTTCGCGCGCCAGAGATATTGCACGGTCGCCAGCACCTCGTCGACGGAATACGGGATGAGGATCACCGTTACCGCCGCCTGGATGATGCAGAGCGTGCACAGCGCACCAATCAGCGGCGGCTGGATGATGATAAACGAGACACTGACCGCGCCCAGCGGAATGATCAGCAGGCCGAACAGGAACACCATCCACGGCATGCTGCGCCAGCGGCGACGGTCGCCGATGGTGCCGGCGAGGATGTCGAGGCCGTAGGCAAAGGCGCCGAGGCCGGCATCGGCGATCGGGAATCCCTTCGACACCCAGGACGTCACGACCGCCTCAGTGCCGTTGGTGACAGCCGCTTCGCCAGGACCGAAGAACGGATCCCACAATCCGTCGATATGACCCATCTGGTAGGCGGCGAGGTAGCGCGACACGAAAAGCCCGAGGAAAGCCAGGGCAACGATTGGAATGCGCTGGGTGAAAGAAGACGGCGAATAGCTCCAGCCCAGCGGGCGGTCGTCGTCGGCCGCCAACGCCCGGTGACTTATGCCCGGCGTTGGCGGGATCATCACCGCGAAGGCCACCACCAGCATGCCGACGAGCGTGTCGATGCCGTAGGCCGCCGCGCTCGTCGTCCAGAACACCAGCGGCGCGAACATCACCCACAGACCGACCGCAGCCGTGATCCACTGAACCCATTGGCGTCCGCGCGCCATGCCCGTCAGCGACAGGATGGCGATGAGCAGGCCTGTCAGAATTTCGCTGATGCCGAGCCGTATGTTCCTGACCTGGGGTTCAGCGATTTCGTGTCCAAGAGCTGGCGGCATTGTTGCCGACACCGGATCGAACAGGCCCAGTGTCATCGGTGAGGTCACCAGCCACAGACCGAGCGCCGCATTCGCCATCGGCGCCCAGAGCGTCCAGAAACGATGCCGTCGGACGGCTTTGTCGACGTCCTCCGGGCTGCGCTCGAGCGGCTGGATCAGGCGCTTTCTCGCCTGATCCAGTTCCGGCTCCGAGGCTGCGACCGCCGACGGATGGAGTTTGTTCTTCTCGTACCAGTCTGTCGGATCCAGCTTCAGCCTGCGGATCATCTCCGGCAGCGTTCCGGTCAGGCTGTGCCGCGGCTCCCACCCGATCAGAGAGCGCGCGCGAGAGACGTCGATCTCGTAGTGGTCGTCGGAGTTCTCGATCATCCAGGGCTTGATATCCGTTTCCTGATCGAGCACCTCGGTCTGCAGCCAGGCGCCAGCCTTCGTAAGCCCTTTCGGCAGGCTGAGCGTGCGCCATTCCTCGTCGTGGACCAGCCGCCCGATACGCTTCTGCATTTCCTCGTAGGACGGCGTCTCCTCTTCGCCGAGCAGCAGCACGGTTTCCTCGGGAAGCTCTGCGCGACGGTCCACAATGCGCACGATCGCGTCGACCAGGTCGTCCTTGTGAAGGTATGGCTGGCCCGAGGTCAGATCACCGGCGAAGAGATAGGCGGTCGGCAGCCGCTCGAAGATGCGAGAGATCTGCTGCGCGATGAACGCGGCTCGGCAGTCCTCGTCGTAGACGCCGGCGAGCCGCAGGACCACGGTCCGGAGGTCGCCACGCTCGCTCGATATTAGCTCCTCGGTGTCGGCCTTCGACTTCGGATAAGCCCAAGACGGATCGAGCGGGGAGTCCTCGTCGATGCGCACGCCCTTGTCGGGGCTCGGCGCATGGACCAGCAGAGTGCTGGAGAATACCAACTGCTCGGCGCCGACTGCCTTGAGCGCCTTGAGCAGCCGGCGTGTGCCTTGCACCGTCACGGCTTCGTATTTCGGATTGTCCTCGCCGGTTGTGTCGTAATAGGCGGCCAGGTGGATGACGGAGGCGATACGCTCGCCGGCTCTGCTTGCCGCTTCCTTTACGGCGGCATCGACGCTTTCGTCGGAGGTGAGATCGATCTCGACCGTCTCCATTCCGTCGATCGGGTGCTCTGGTTTCCTGACGTCGAGGCCGATGACCTGATACCGCTCGCGCAGACCTTTCGCGATGGCCTGGCCGAGGAACCCGGAGCTTCCGGTGATGAACACCGCAGGACGGTCTTCGGCTTTCTTCGGCATCGGATCGCTTCCTTCTAGGCGACACAGTTTATCGCCGCGACAGCGTGGAGCTTGCATTCCGCAAATGGCGCAGCAGCGGCGATGAGCATTTTCAAAGCTGCCGGGTTGTTGCTGAAACGATGAGCGAAACCCTCTCGTCAAAGTCGCTCTGAGTCTGTTTCAGCAATTAAAGCATTGGCCGCCGATTCTGTTCCAAGTGCCAAAAGACAACGCGCTTCCATGTGTCGTTCGACATTGACGGAGAGCCAAAGCATGAAAGAGGTGCCGCCCGCAGCGGCCCATCCTTCCAGCACTGAAAAATGTTTCAAGATATCACTGTGATGTCGGGTTCGACGCTGCACGCCGCCTATTTGGCGAAGTCCAGTCGAGCGCCCTCTGGAATAGCTCCAGGCCTATGAGGTTCGTGATACGAAATGAGGTGCCGTCGGTTCATATACCTTCAAGGTGGTCGATCAAATTGTGGCCCGAAGTGAATCTCCGAAGAAAATTTCCCTTTTTAGCAAGCGGTGCGCCACGCAGATGAACGTCATCTCGAGTAGGAGATCTGCCCCACTCATTTGCATAACCGGCTGTTCGCGGCAGCCGCCTCGCCTTCTTCCGACACAACATCGTTGATCGCCGCCGCAAAGCTGGCCACCGTCAATCCGGCGTGGGGCAGGACTTGAGATAGCTGACGACGGCATCGGCGATCATTCCGCGGTGCCGGTCGATGGCATCGCTTTCCGAGAGATCCCTCCTGAAAATCGTGCCAAAGGTGTAGCGGTTCGAGACGCGGAAGAAGCAGAAGGCGCTGATCATCATGTGGACATCGATCGGATCGGCCTTGCGATGAAATACGCCCTGTTCGAAACCACGTTCGAGGATTCCAGCTATCGTCTCGATGATCGAGACGTTGAGGTCGCGGATGGCGTCGGAGCGCAGCATATGCGCGGCGTGATGAATGTTCTCGATGCTCACCAGCCGGACGAAATCCGGGTTGGCTTCGTCATGATCGAAGGTCGTTGCGATCAGCGTGCGTAGCGCTGCTTCTGGCTCCAGGTTCGAAAGCTTTAGATCGGCCTCCAACGAGCGGATCTTGCGGTAGGACTGCTCCAGCACGGCAAGATAAAGACCCTCCTTGCTGCCGAAATAGTAATAGATCATCCGCTTCGAGGTACGGGTCTTTTCCGCGATTGCATCGACGCGCGCACCGGCGAGACCATGGGTCGCAAACTCCTTCGTCGCGACGACGAGGATATCCGCCTGCGTCCGCTGCGGATCGTTCTTTCGTCCGTTTTCAGGCCGATCCGCCATCACTCTCACGACCTTATCACCTAAACCGCTGTTTCCAATCGTCAAAAACCGGATCCTGAACGTGAAGGCTGCCATTCATGCGCTGCCCGACGACAAGTCATATTCACCTTACACCTGCGTTTCAATAGATCACCGCTTGACATTCGAACTAGTTAGTACATTTTTAAAACAAGGCAACATGTCCCGGAGGAGGGGCGCGAGGTCTCCGCCCAGATGTGCGTTCGCGCGCGGCTGATTTACGTCGGAAAGATCACTGGATCTGTGGCCCACGCTTTGGGAGGAGCGAATGACCCGCATCATAGATTTCTATTTTCTCGTGCTGAAGGCGACGATCGCGCTCTTGCTGGCAGGCATGGTCGTCCTCGTCTTCGGCAACGTCATCCTTCGCTATGCCTTCAATCAAGGCATCACGTCCTCCGAAGAGCTGTCTCGGATGTTTTTCGTCTGGCTGACATTTCTCGGCGCGGTCGTCGCAATGCGCGAGCATGGCCATCTCGGAGTTGATTCAGTGCTGCGGCGCCTGCCACCCACGGCTGCTAAAATGGCTGCCCTCGTCGGGCATGCACTGATGCTGCTGGCGACCTGGCTGATGATCAGCGGTGCCTGGACTCAAACGCTGATCAACCTCCATGTGGCAGCGCCGGCGACCGGGATATCGATGGCATTTTTCTACGGCGCCGGCCTGGCCTTCGGCATTCCGGCTTTTCTCATCCTCCTGTGGGACGCTTTTGCGATCGCCACGGGGCGCATCGACGTCATGACGGTCGAGCTTGTCCGTGACAGTGAGGAACAAGCCGCGCTCGACGATCACGCCGATCCGGCACTTGCCAGCGCCGTGACAAAGCATTGAGGGGCGGGAAATGACTGTATCCATCTTTCTTGGAGCACTTCTCGGACCCATGGCGCTTGGCGTGCCGATCGCCTTTGCCCTCATCATCAGCGGCGTTGCTTTGATGATGTATCTTGACATGTTCGATGCGCAGATCGTGGCGCAGAACGTGCTGAACGGCGCCGACAGCTTTCCGCTGATGGCGGTTCCCTTCTTTCTCCTCGCCGGAGAGGTCATGAATACCGGCGGACTGTCTCGTCGCATTGTCGACCTTGCCATGGCCATGGTGGGCCACGTCCGCGGCGGTCTCGGTTTTGTCGCCATCTTCGCGGCCTGTGTTCTTTCGAGCCTTTCCGGGTCGGCCGTTGCCGATGCAGCGGCCTTGGGCGCCCTTCTTTTTCCGATGATGAAGAAGTCCGGACACGACCCGGCGCGCACCGGCGGCCTCCTCGCCTCAGCTTCGATTATCGGGCCGATCATTCCTCCGTCTATCGGCTTCATCCTCTTCGGCGTGGTTGGCGGCGTCTCGATTACCAAGCTTTTTCTGGCGGGGATTTTCCCGGGGCTCATGATCGCCGCCGCCCTCTGTGTGACCTGGCTGATCGTCGCGCGAAAGGAGCAGTTCGCACTTCCCGCAAAGCAGAGCGGCGCGGTGCGCCTCAAAGCGCTCATCGACAGCATCTGGGCCTTGATGCTGCCGGTCATCATCATCGTCGGCTTGAAATTCGGCGTCTTCACGCCGACCGAAGCCGGCGTCGTTGCCGCTGTTTATTCGCTCTTCGTCTCGATGGTCATCTATCGCGAGTTGCCCCCGGCGAGACTGTTTCACGTCTTCGTGGCGGCCGCCAAGATCACCTCTGTCGTCATGTTCCTGGTTGCCTGTGCGGCGGTTTCGGCCTGGCTGATCACGGTTGCCGACGTGCCCGGCGAACTCGCGGCCCTGGTCGAACCGCTGATGGACAACCAGACCCTTCTGCTGCTCGCCATCATGGTGCTGATCGTCGTCGTCGGAACCGCCATGGATATGACGCCGACGATCCTGATCATGACGCCGGTGCTGATGCCGATCATCAAGCAGGCGGGCATTGATCCGGTCTATTTCGGCGTGCTTTTCATCATCAACAATGCGATTGGCCTGATCACGCCGCCGGTCGGCACCGTGCTCAATGTTATCTGCGGCGTCTCAAAGCTCTCGATGGAAGAGTTGATGAAGGGCGTGATGCCCTTTCTCATCGCCGAATTGATCGTTCTGTTTCTGCTCATCCTGTTTCCGCAACTGGTGACCGTGCCGGTCTCCTGGTTCGGACACTGATCGTAGTTTGGCCGGCAACGGCGAACGAATTTCAAAGCGGCCGCAGGGAGTTACCGGCCACAAACCTGGGAGGAAGACATGCTCAATAAACTGACGAAGCTGGCACTGGGATTGGCGCTGCCGATCGCGCTGCTTTCAACCGGCCCGGCGATCGCCGAAATCGGCGAGCACCAGCTGAAATTCGCCTCGGCTAACAACAAGGGCCATCCCCAGGTCATGGGAATGGAGAAGTTCGCCGAGCTCTTGAAGGAGAAGAGTGGCGGCAAGATCGAGGTCAAATTGTATCCTGGCGGCGTGCTTGGCGGCGACGTTCAGACCGTCTCGGCGCTACAGGGCGGCGTCATCGAAATGACGGTGCTCAATGCCGGCATCCTTGCAAACAATGTCAAGCCGTTCGGCGCGGTCGATCTTCCTTTCCTCTTCAATAGCGGCGAGGAAGCCGACAAAGTGATGGACGGACCGTTCGGCTCCGGCCTCATGAAGCTTCTGCCGGATACCGGCCTCGTTGGTCTTGCCTATTGGGAGCTCGGTTTCCGCAACCTGACGAACAATCGCCACCCAGTCACCAAGCTTGAGGACATCAAGGGCCTTAAGATCCGCACGATCCAGTCGCCGATCCCGATCGAGCTCTTCAACAGCCTTGGCGCCAACGCCGTTCCGCTTCCATACACCGAGCTTTATACGGCGCTTGAAACCGGCACTGTCGACGGCCAGGAAAATCCGGCTGCGAACATCATCAATGCCAAGTTCTTCGAAGTGCAGAAGTACATGACGGTGACACGCCATCAGTACAATCCGCAGATCGTGCTCATCAGCAAGAAGTTCTGGGATGGGCTCAACGATGAAGAAAAAGCCGCCTTCCAATCGGCCGCAACCGAGGCCCGCGACTATCAGCGCAAGGTTTCGCGCGAGATGGACGCCAAGGCGATCGAAGAGATCAAAAAGACCGGCATGGAAGTCAGCGAACTGAGCCCGGAAGAGACGCAGAAGCTGCGCGACGCCGTCAAGCCGTTGATCGACAAGTTCAGCCCCCAGATCGGCGCAGAAACGGTCAACCAGCTGATGAAGGAACTCGACACCATTCGCGGCAAATAAGCAAAGGACCAGGCCCGCTGCTGCGGGCCTGGTCTCTTTCTCATCAAAACCACGGAAAAGACGGATGGCCGAAACAATTGTAAGACCGCTAAGGGCCGGCCTGATCGGTGCTGGCATCCAGGCGTCGCTGACACCCGCCATGCACATGAAGGAGGGTGCCGCCCAGGGTTTGAACTACGAGTATGAACTGATCGACCTTAACCGGATCGGCGCCTCGCCAGCCGACCTGCCGGGACTTCTGGCCGAGGCCGAAGCTCAAGGCCTTGCAGGCCTCAACATCACCCATCCCTGCAAACAGATCGTCATCTCCTGTCTGGACGACCTGTCACCCGAGGCGCGGGCTCTCGGCGCCGTCAATACCGTCGTATTCGAAGATGGGCGGCGATATGGACACAATACCGATTGGTGGGGCTTTGCCGAAAGCTTCCGTCGCGGGCTTCCAGACGCCGATCTTTCTTCGGCCGTCCAGCTCGGTGCTGGCGGCGCCGGCGTTGCAACCGCTTATGCAATGCTCTTTCTTGGCTTGCAGAGGCTGGCAGTCTTCGATCGCGAAGCGGAACGTGCTGCCGCCTTGACGGAAACGATGTCACAGCTCTTTCCCGCGGCTTCCATCGTCGCCGGAAGGGATCTGGCGTCAGAGATGCGGCAGGCAGCCGGCCTCGTACACGCAACGCCAACCGGAATGACGAAATATCCAGGCACCCCCTTGCCGCCGGAACTGCTTGAGGAACGGCACTGGGTGGCCGAGATCGTCTACTTCCCCTTGGAGACCGAACTGCTGAGGCAAGCAGCATGTCGCGGCTGCCGGACGCTCGACGGCGGAGGCATGGCGGTCTTCCAGGCCGTTGGCGCCTTTCGTCTGTTGACTGGACGAACGCCGGACGCAGCCCGAATGCTCGCGCATTTCAAGGCCATGACCGAGTAATCCTCGATTCGACAAAAAAGGGAGCAGGCCGATGAAGACGTCTATAGCGACCGTATCGTTGAGCGGCGATCTCCGGGACAAGCTTGAGGCAATCGCCAAGGCCGGTTTCGATGGCGTCGAGATATTCGAAAACGATTTCCTCATCTTTGATGAGAGCCCGCGTCAGGTTGGCAGGATGGTGCGTGATCTCGGGATGGAGATCACACTGTTTCAGCCGTTCCGTGATTTCGAAGGCATGCCCGAGCCGCTTCGTAGCCGCACATTCGATCGTGCCGAGCGCAAATTCGACGTCATGCAGGAAATGGGCACGGATCTCGTGCTCGTCTGTTCCAATGTGTCGCCAGCATCGCTTGGCGGTCTGGACAGAGCCGCGATCGACTTCCATGAACTGGGTGAGCGCGCGGCAAAACGCGGTCTGAGGGTGGGTTACGAGGCGCTGGCCTGGGGCCGGCACATTCACGATCACCGCGACGCCTGGGAGATCGTGCGCCGTGCCGACCATCCCAATATCGGCCTTATCCTCGACAGCTTCCATACACTGTCGCGCAGAATCGATGTGAACTCGATCCGCTCGATCCCGAAAGAAAAGATCTTCATCATCCAGCTTGCCGATGCGCCTTTGATCGACATGGATCTGCTTTTCTGGAGCAGGCATTTCCGCAACATGCCCGGCGAAGGCGACTTGCCGGTCCTGGACTTCATGAAAGCAGTGGCGGCAACCGGATACGACGGATATCTGTCGCTGGAGATCTTCAATGATCAGTTCCGCGGTGGCTCGCCCACGGCAATCGCAGTCGATGGCCGGCGCTCTCTGATCTATCTCGGTGATCAGGTAAAGCGGCAGGTGCCGGAAAGCTCCTTGCCCGTTCCCGCGATGCCGCCGCGCGCCTCTGTCGAAGGTGTTGCCTTCGTCGAGTTCACGATCGACGAGGACGAAGCGCCGCAGCTCGAAAGGTTGATTGCAAACCTCGGTTTTCGAAAAGTTTCGAGACACAAGACCAAGAGTGTCACCGTCTTTCGCCAAGGCGGTATCAATCTCGTCGTCAACACCGAGCAGAAGGGCTTTGCCGGGGCGTCATATGCCGTCCATGGCACGACGGCTTATGCTGCCGGCCTGATGGTCGACGATGCCAAGGCGGCAGTCGAACGCGCCGTCGCCCTTGGCGCCGAACGCTTTCGCCAACCTCTTGATGCTGGCGAGATCGAGATGCCGGCCGTACGCGGTGTCGGCGGCGGCATCCTCTATTTCCTCGACGCCAAGACGGAGCTCGCCCGCATATGGGAAATCGAGTTTGATCCGGTCGAAGACACGGCAGCCCCGCAGCCTGCCGGGCTGCAGTCGATCGATCACATTGCCCAGACCATGAAATATGAGGAACTGCTGACCTGGCTGCTGTTCTACACATCGATCCTCGATGCTGACAAGACGCCGATGGTCGACATCGTCGATCCCTCCGGCATCGTGAGAAGCCAGGCCATAGAAAATGCCGACGGGTCGCTGCGCATCACCATGAACGGTGCCGAAAACCGCAACACGCTTGCCGGCCACTTCATTGCCGAAACCTTCGGCTCCGGCATTCAGCATCTGGCCTTCAATACCCAGGATATTTTTTCCACTGCCGCTGCCCTTTGCGCAAACGGCTTCATATCTCTTGCGATCTCGCCGAACTATTATGACGACCTTGAAGCGCGTTTCGGTCTGGACGCGGAGTTTGCGGAACGATTGAAGGCGAACAATATCCTCTATGACCGCGATGAGCATGGCGAATATTTCCAGCTCTACAGTCCCACCTACGGTGAAGGCCTGTTCTTCGAGATTGTCGAAAGGCGCGGCTATCGGGGATACGGCGCGGCCAATGCCATTTTCCGCATCGCTGCGCTCAGAAAGCATCTGCGACCGGCGGGCATTCCGCGTGCGTGACGAACCGCAACTTGAGCGAACACCCCCTTTGCGAAAGTGTATAAACGCATGAGTTCACGCCCTTCAAAAGGCGTTCCTGGCAACTTAAGCGGTGCCTAATGAACGATTTGCGATCCTCAGGCGTTATCCTCACAAGGAGGAAAATGACCATGAAGAATATGAACAATAGGCAAGTTCATGTGCCAGGCCCGCACGATCGCGACGTTGCCGATCACTGCAAGAAGCTTGGAGTTGATCCGGCAGAGGAGCGCAAGCTCTTGCGGTTGCTTGGCAAGAACGCCCCCCTTCATGAGATTCGGGCGAACGTCTCGCCGAAACAGCCGCGGTTCCGCTGATCAATCCCTCTTTAGTTTGCGATGGCGGCCTTGCGTCGCCATCGCCGTCAGACGCCGCGCTTGTTGCCCCACATCAGCACATGCAGCTGCGGGAGCACGCGGGCCTCGAACCACCGATCTTCCGTCACCTTGTCAACCAGCCAGAGCATCCGGTCCATAATGCCGTCGAGATCGACGCGTGCCTCTTCGTCGCCGGGCGCCGGTGGCGTATGGTTTCCGGGCTGAAGATAAACCGGAAGCGTCGGGTAACGTGCCGCCGCGGTCCGGGCAAACAGGTAATCGCGATCGTCGAAAACGACGATCTTCAGTGCAAGCTGCGGTTTTTCGGCAGCCATTTTCAAGCAGGCCTCGAACGAATGCCAGTCGGTCTCCATGCCGCTTGACGGCGGTTTTGGGCTCAGGACGAGGACGTCGAGTGCGGAAAACCATTCCTTGGCAATGCTGCCCTGGCTCTCTAACGCGAAACGGAAACCCTCGCTGTGTCCGCGTTCTATCAGCGGCCCGAGCGGTTGGATCGCCGGATTACCCCCCGATAGCGATACCGTCAGCGGTTTGTTGCCCGAAAGCCGCAAGACCTCCTGCCAGATATCGTCGACCGACATCGGACGCCATTGATCGCGATAGTCGCTGTCGACGGCATGCAGCGTATCACACCATGAGCAGCGGTAATCACATCCCCCCGTCCTGACGAAGACGGTCGGAAGGCCGATCAAGATGCCTTCCCCCTGGATGGTGGGGCCAAAGATTTCGCTGACGCGGATCTCGGGCGTGCGGGCGATGGTCATGGCCGGTATTCCGCCCAGGTCTTCGGCGTCTCGCTGACGCGCACGGCCGAGGTTTCCGGCAGGCGATCCTTGCACCAATCGTAAAAATGCTTCGCCAGACATTCAGCCGTCACCTGATCATGTCCGAGGACCTCGTTCAGGTGGCGATGGTCGAAGTGCTCGTCGATATAGGACTTCAGCGGCGCAAGCTCTTGGTAGTCGCGGACAAATCCGTGGCTGTTGAGCGTTGCTGCCGAAAGTTCCACCTCCACGATGTAATTGTGTCCGTGAAGGCGACCGCATTGATGGTCGGCGGGCAGGCTTGTGAGCCGGTGCGAGGCGGAGAAATGAAATTCCTTGGTGATGCGGAACATCACTTCACCTCTTCGGCTGCAAAGCCCGCCGTTGCGCCCACCCAGAAGTTCGGGTCCTCGTAGTCTGTCGGATCATCTATGCCGGCCAGATGAAACGCTTCGCGCCGTTCCACGCAGGTGCCGCAGCGGCCGCAGTGGCGCGCACCGCCCTTGTAGCACGACCAGGTCTGTGCGAACCGAGTGCCGTTCCTGGCGCCATCGATTACGATGTCGGCCTTGGAGACGGTGACGTAAGGTGCAAAAAGCAAAACCTTGGCATAGCCTTCGAGCGCCTGGTTCTGCATGTCCTGGAAGGCCTGGATGAAACCCGGCCGGCAGTCCGGATAGATGAAGTGGTCGCCACCATGCACGGCGACGGCGACGGCATCGGCCTTCTGTGCCGCCGCAAGGCCGAAGGCGATGGCAAGCATGATGGCGTTGCGGTTTGGCACGACGGTCGCCTTCATCGTCTCTTCGGCATAATGTCCGTCCGGAACATCGATGTCGTCGGTCAGCGCCGATCCCGTCAGATGATTGCCGATATTCCTGATGTCGATGATCTGATGGACCACACCGAGGCGTTTGGCGCATGCCGCTGCGAAATCGAGTTCCTTGCGGTGCCGCTGTCCGTAGTCGAAGGAGAGGAGGCCGATGAGTTGGTGTTCCGCGGCAACCTTGTGCGCAAGCGAAACGGAGTCCAACCCGCCGGAGCAGATGACGATGGTTTTCATGATGTCGGATCCCTTGTTTTGACCGGGTGGGCTGCGACCGGATTATGGGCGCGCTTCTAAAGCAATAAATCCAGCTTGTGAAGGGTCCCGGCTGGAATGTTTATTAGCATTATCTTGCGTAACTAAGGAACGAAGCGCAAAATGCTGCCACGGCGGAACGGGGCTCTGCCGCCTTGGGGAGGAACTCATGGACAACTTGAACCTTACGACCCTGCACAAGGGCCAAACGGTCATGACGGACGTTGTGCTCGATCGCTTCGCGGCAGGTCTGCGCGGCAGGCTCTTGAGGCGGACGGATGCCGGTTACGACGAGGCGCGGTCCATATGGAACGCAATGATTGATCGGCGCCCGGGTCTCATCGTGCTCTGCGCTGGTGCCGCCGACGTTATGAGATCAGTCCGGTTCGCGCGCGAAAACAATCTTCTGCTGGCGGTCCGCGGCGGCGGCCACAACATCGCCGGCAATGCGGTCTGTGAAGGTGGCCTGGTCATTGATCTGTCGCCGATGAAATCGGTAAGGGTCGACCCGGGCACGCGGCGTTTGAGGGTCGAGCCGGGCGCAACGCTTGCTGATGTCGATAACGAGACACAGGCTTTCGGGCTGGCTCTGCCGACGGGTATCAATTCCACGACCGGCATTGCCGGACTGACCCTTGGTGGCGGTTTCGGTTGGCTCACACGAAAGTTCGGCCTGACGATAGACAATATCATTTCGATGGAGGTCGTAACCGCTGAAGGCAAGCTGGTCCGCGTCAGCGAGAAGGAAGAGCCGGATCTGTTTTGGGCGCTGCGCGGAGGCGGTGGCAATTTCGGCGTCGTAACCTCCTTTGAGTTCCGGCTCCACGACCTGCCGGGCGAAGTTTTGGCGGGCCTGGTCATCCATCCTTTTGCCGACGCGGAAATGGTGCTCAGGCAATATCGCCAGGTGCTCGAAACGGCGCCGGACGATCTCACTTGCTGGGCGGTCATGCGCAAGGCACCGCCGCTGCCGTTCCTGCCCGCCGACTGGCACGGCAGGGAAATCCTTGCGCTCGCCATGTGCCATTGCGGCGACATAGAGGCGGGTAAGGTCGCTGCCGCGGCTCTTCGCGAAATCGGCAATCCGATTGCCGATGTTGTCGGTCCAACGCCTTTTGCCGCCTGGCAACAGGCATTCGATCCGCTGCTGACGCCAGGCGCGCGCAACTATTGGAAGAGCCAGGATTTCGCAGAGCTGTCGGATGCGACGATTGCAGTTCTCCTCGATGCCGTTCGCAAGCTTCCGGGGCCGGAATGCGAGATCTTCATTGGTCATGTGGGCGGTGCAGCAGGCCGCATTGCAGTGGAGGATACGGCTTTTCCGCAGCGCAACTCGCATTTCGTCATGAACGTCCATGCGCGCTGGCGCGAACATTCGATGGATAGCACGTGCATCGGCTGGGCACGCGAGCTTTTCGAGGCAACCAAGAAGCACGCCATTGGCACAGCCTATATCAACTTCATGCCGGAGGATGAAAGCGATCGTGTCGAAGCGGCCTATGGCGGCAACTATAGACGTCTGACGGAGGTCAAGAGGCATTACGATCCCCAGAATCTGTTCCGCATGAACCAGAATGTGCAGCCACAGGCGGAAATGCGGGCCGCCGGCTGACAGTCAGCAACGGACAAAAGGCCAGGTGCCGCCGCCCACGATGCCGGCCATCGGCGGCACTGCGTTGACTTATGTCGCTCCATCCGTCGGAATCCGAGCTGACTGCGAGGAGTTGCTCTATCGCGACTTCGCCCTGCGGCCTGGGTCGATGATCGCCTTCCCGCGTTCACTGCCCGTTCGTGGCGTTATTCCACAACTCCAAAAATCGGTCCGAACCCGCCATGCCAGGATCTGTCATTGCGGCCCATGGCCGGATTGAAAATTCCCACACCTCGTCCACCGTCGAGAAACAATGCATTGGGGCATTTCAAATGGTCGCGGAACAGGCGCGCAAATTCGTGGAAATTCACACTGTCATCGCTTGCGGCAAGGCGAACCCTGCCACCACTACAGACACCCACACCGCTGCGACGGGTTCGATCTTTCGACCGCAATAAAAAGGCCGGGTGAAGCTTGTTCTGAATGACAAGCATGGGCCCGGACTGGGTCGCGAACCGCACCTTGGGGCGACGTCTCAAAAATTGATCCGTCGGGAGTATTCCAGCGCTTGTGTCGCCGAAGAAGAAGACGCCGTTCGGCTTCTTATAGAAATTGGGCAGCAGATCGGCTGAGCCTTCGCCTTTTGCCGTATTGGCGGGTCGCAGTTCTTGGCCGGCCTCGACGTAAAGTCCCATCGGCGAAAAATCGACGCGGTACATACCCGCGTTCATCGCGAATGTCAGCGTTCGTCCGGTTTTCCCCACAGCTTCGGCGAGGCTCGAGAAAAAACGGTAGGGCTCGCCATCAACGCCCTTCCAGAACAGTCGCAGGTCAGCTTTGCCCGGTTCCAGGGTGCAAACGATGTATCGCGCCTCCTCGAAGGTTTCCTGCTCACAATCTTGGGCAAAGGCCGGCGGCAGGAGCGCGATCGATGCAACCAGCATCAAGGCGCCGATCACCGCATTTTTTTTCAGATACGTCATCGCGGCAGATACCTGATTTCATGTCTCAATTGGACCGGTCTCCTTCGTGATTATGGCTAACGCGAATGTGACGTCATTTCGAGAAGTCGGTGGCCACTATGGGCAATTCCAGCAGTTCGAGGAAGGAGTTTTCTATTATCAAGGGCTGTCATAAAGCGGCACGTCCTCGGCTTCGAAGCGTCTCGGTCGGCGCTTCAGGCTGTTATTCAGGCTGGTAAGGATGACCGGCGACGCACCCGCCGTCGCCTGCCGTCGCCGCAACGGTCTAAAAGGGTATCGAACGGTGCCGTCAAAGCCGGCCGGGCAGTCGTTTCGTTGACATGATGCGGTCTGGGGGATGTAGTTACAGACGGCACGGAACCGGTTCATCCGATCGCGGTTAGTCCGAAAAGGAGGCTTTTATCATGGTGCCGAATGAAATGGACGTTGTACTCGCCACACTTCCGCTGCGCGTCGGCACGTATGTGCCGGACGATCTGCTTGAGGACTGGTTCGCCCCAGATACAGGGATGAACCCGGTGAGCGACCAATGCCTGAAGGCTGCCAAAGCTTACGGACGGAAGTTTGAGTGCGAGTTCAAGTATTATAGGGATCGTCAGGAGGGAGTTTTTTGGAAATTCGTCCCAGCTCTTTGACCCCGCCAGGGTGATAATCGGAAGGGCCGGCGCCGAAAGATCGAGCTGCGGCGCCGGATCCAACCTGCCGATTTCGTTTAGTCCGGGACGACGACGAGCTTTCCGATGAAGTTCTTGGCCATGAAGTCCGTCTGAGCCCGACGGAAGTCTGATAACCGGTAGACGCCACCGACCAGGGGCCGGATTTTCTTTTCCTCGATATAGCGGACGAGCCGATGGAAGTCGGCGCGTGTACCTTGGCTCGATCCATGCAATTCTAGTTGCTTCAGGTATATCGTCCGCAAGTCGAGCTGAACCACCGGCCCGCCGATGGCGCCAGCCGTCGTATAGCGGCCTTCGGGACGCAGGATCTTCAAAAGATCGTTGAACATCGATCCGGCGACGAGATCGGCCACGACGTCGATCGACCGACCGCCTGATGCCCGATCGACGGCTTCGACAAGATCATTGCCGCCGCGTGTAACGACTGCTTCTGCGCCGATGTCAAGGACAGCCTGCTCCTTGCCCGGGCCGGCTATCGCAATCGGGATTGCGCCGCGCGCTCTTGCGAGCTGGATTATCGCCGATCCGACACCGCCCGATGCCCCAGTCACCAGGACGCGTTCGCCCGCAGAGAGCCGCGCCCGCTCGAGCATGCGCTCTCCGGTCAGGTAGGCACAGCAGAAGGTCGCAAGTTCGATGTCGGTGAAATCGGTATCGACGACATGGGCGTTTTCCGCAGGCAGCGCCATGTATTGCGCATAGCCGCCATCTCGGCCGTGGCCCATATAATCGATGTCGGCAAGGCTGTCGTCTTGGCGATTATAGATCGAGAAGTCGACCATTACACGCTCGCCGATCCGTACTGCGTCGATGCCGTCGCCAACTGCGACGATGTGGCCGACAGCGTCCGTCCCCTGGATGCGCGGGAAGGTCAGCGTATTGCCCTTCCTGCGCCACGTGGAAACGGCCGACGGGTCGTCTTCGGTGCCGTAGGCGCCCTCACGGACCCAGACGTCGGTGTTGTTCATGCCGCAGGCGGCGACCTTGATGAGCACTTCGCCGGCTGCCGGCGTCGGGACAGGGGTGGCTCTGTTATAGATCAGCTTGTCCAGCCCGCCATGTCCAATGAGCTGTACGGCTGCCATCGTCTTCGGAACAACGGTCATCTCAAACTCCCTCAGATGAATTTGAAGACGTTGGCGACGGCTTCGGCCGCAGCCTTGACCACAATATCGGCCTCGGCCCGGGTGAGGCAAAGGGGCGGCGCAAAACCGAGGATGTCGCCTTGCGGCATGGCGCGGCCGATCACGCCGCGCTCCAGCAGTGCAGCGGCTACCTGCGGACCGATCTTTTGCGAGGGATCGAAGAATTTGCGATCGTCCCGATCTGCAACAAACTCAACGGCCGCCATCAACCCGTCTCCACGCACCTCGCCGACGTTTTTGTGACCGCCGATGGCCTTTGCCAGTTCCGAGCGGAAATAGGCGCCGGTCTCGCCGGCATTCCTCACGAGATCAAGCTCATCGATCAGCTCCAGGTTGGCAATCCCAGCGGCGGCGCAGATCGGATGAGCGGAGTAGGTCCAGCCATGGCCAATTGCCCCCATCTGATCGGATCCCTGGACGAGCACCTGCCAGACCTTGTCGGAAACGATCGTACCGGAAAGCGGCGCATAGGCGGACGTGAGGCCCTTGGCGATAGTGATCAGGTCCGGCTTGATGCCGTAATGGTCCGAGCCGAACATCGTGCCCAAGCGCCCGAAACCGGTCACCACCTCATCTGCAACCAGCAGGATATCGTACTTTTTCAGCACGGCCTGAATCTTCTGCCAATATCGGCTGGGCGGCGGGACGATGCCACCTGTCCCAAGGATTGGTTCGCCGATAAAGGCGGCAATTGTCTGCGGACCTTCGGCAAGGATCATCTCCTCGAGCTTATCGGCGCAAAATTGCGAAAACTGCTCCTCGTCCATCGAGCGGTCGGGCCGGCGGAAATAATAAGGAGCTTCCGTGTGGAGAATGGGCGCGCGCGGCAGGTCAAAGGCCTTGTGGAAGAGTTCGAGGCCCGTTAGCGAGCCTGTCATCACACCCGAGCCGTGATAACCGCGCCAGCGCGAGATGATCTTTTTCTTGTCCGGACGGCCGAGAATGTTGTTGTAGTACCATATGAGCTTGATGTTCGTTTCGTTCGCGTCGGACCCGGAAAGGCCGAAGTAGACACGGCTCATGCCTTCGGGCGCGCGCTCGATGATCATCTTCGACAGCCTGATCGATGCTTCCGTGCCATGGCCGACATAGGCGTGATAGTAGGCAAGGTTCTTTGCCTGTTCGGCGATCGCGTCGGCGATTTTCTGCCGACCGTAGCCGACATTGACGCAGTAAAGTCCGGCAAAGGCATCGAGACTGGAGCGCCCGCTCGTATCTGTGATGTAGACGCCTTCACCGTTGCCGATCACCCGCGTCGGCGTCTCGCCACGTGCGTGCATGCCCATATGCGTGGAGGGATGGAAGAAATGATCCCGGTCAAAGGCGTTGAGTTCGTTGCTTCGTTCCAACATGGCGTTGTCCTTGATGTTAAAGGGAAGGGCCTCAGGCGGCCGTGTCGATGCAAAGATATTTGAGCTCGGTGAAAGCTTCGATGCCGTGCCTTGAGCCCTCGCGCCCAAGTCCGGATTGTTTCCAGCCGCCGAAAGGAATGGGACCGCCGGTGATCTTCACCCGGTTGATCGCCACCATGCCGTATTCGAGCGCACGCCCAAGGCGCATCTGCCGGGCGCCATTTTCCGTGACCACATAGGCGACGAGACCGTATTCGGTGGCGTTTGCTTTTGCGATCACTTCGTCCTCAGTGTCGAAGACGCTGATGCCTGCGACCGGGCCAAACGTTTCCTCGCGCATGATGAGAGCGTCGGCAGGAACGTCTGTCAGCAGCGTCGGCTCGAAGAAAAGTTGGCCGGCGGGGTGACGTTTACCGCCGGTGACCAGTTTGGCTCCGCGTTTCAGCGCATCGGAGACCTGTTCCTCGACCTTGACGATGGCACGTTCATGCATCAGCGGGCCGATATCGGCATTCGCCGAAAGGCCGTCTGCCACCTTTAACGCTCTGATGTGGCGCGCAAATGCGTCAGCGAAACGATCAGCAACGAGGCGGTGCACGAAGATACGGTTGGCAGCCAGGCAATCCTGACCCGACGTGGCGAATTTGGCGTCGATGGCAATTCTGGCCGCACGCTCGATGTCGGCATCGTCGAATATAATAAGCGGCGCATGTCCGCCAAGCTCCATCACCAGTCTTTTCAAGCTTGACGCGCATTGAGCGGCAATGCGCTTGCCTATCCCGGTCGAGCCCGTGAAGCTCATTGCCCTGATGCGCTCGTCCTCGCACATGCGGCCGACGATCGTTTCCGCATCGCCGGTGACAACATTGAACACGCCCGCCGGGATCCCGGCGCGCTCGCCGAGCTCGCAAAGCGCGAGTGCCGAAAGCGGGGTCTCGGACGAAGGATGGGCAACGACGGTGCAGCCCGCAGCAAGTGCTGCCGCAGCCTTGCGCGTGATCATGGCGGACGGAAAGTTCCACGGCGTGACGATGCCGACGACACCAAGCGCCTCGCGGCGGACGATCATCTCAGCATCCAAAAGATGGCTCGTGACGTTTTCAGCATTCAGCCGCTTGCCTTCCTCACCGTACCATTCGACGAAAGAGGCGGCATAATCGATCTCGCCCAAGGATTCCGAAAGCGGCTTGCCCTGCTCGAGGGTCATGATCAAGGCGAGATCTTGTTTTGATGCAAGGATCAGGTCGAACCAGTTGCGCAGGATTCTTGCCCGGTGTTGTGGCAGCATGGCGCGCCAGGCCGGCATTGCCCGCGCCGCCGCTTCGATGGCAATTGCCGTCTCGTCCGCGCCGAGGCTCGCGACCCAGGCAACCGTAGTTCGGGATGCAGGGTCGGTGACTTCGAAACGCTTGCCGGCGTCGCCCGCCGACCAGCGTCCGCCGATATAGGCGAGATCGCGCAGGAGATGCCTGTCCTTGAGGCGTGAAAGCGCGTTGTGGAAATCGGGACGGGCAAAAACCGCGGTCATGATTATCTCCAATAAGAACGCAAGGGGCAAGGAACCGCCATTTGCCGGCTTTCCCTGGGTTCGGTTAGGTTTGGTCGGTCTTTTGCCAATTGTTCTGCTGGACAGGCTGTTCCGTCCTTCGGTTCTCGAACCATTGGGCCGAAAGGCTGGAAGTATGACTGTCGCTCGATCCCCCCTGCATCTCAGCGATCCGTCCTCTCAGCGGGCGCGGTCTCTTTCATGCCTTCTCATTGCCGACGAGGTAAGTCTGCCACAGGCGGAGGCGAGAAATTGTCCATTGCCGGCAGCCAGAAGAGAAAGATTGGCTAGGGCCCCGGCTTGCAGCGGCTGATCTCTCTACCGGCCGGTTTGCGCATCACCTTCCGCGGGGTGGGCGGGCTATCAGCTGACGGGTTGAAGGACATTGATGCAGACCACATCAAGGAAGGACCGGCTATCAACCGGGCGACATTTCAAGGCTGCCAGCAGCAGCCTTGCTTTTTGGGGGGATTGGGGCGGACGAGCGAGCGATTGCCGGACCAGTCCCGGCACCGGTGCCGCCAGAGACCAAAGCTTCGATTGAACCTTCGCCGATTATCATATTCTGATGAACAGCGGCAGCCAGCTCTGCGCGGTGCGCGGCAGGCTGCAGCATGTCTCATCACCGGCGTCTGACGCTCAGCGAAGGCCGAAGAAACTCAAAATCGCGATTATGATGACGACGGCACCAACAAGCCAAATAAGATTGTTCATGGAAATCCCCTGTTTGAGTTGAGCAAATACCTGCTTGTCCGTTCTTAACACCTGCACGGGCTTACGGTTCCATCCGATCGATCCCTTCGCCCGCGGTCAAAGGACAATGCTCCTTGCCGTCGACCGACAACAGCATGAGGCGTCGGCCACCTTGTCGGCGTTAACCTCATCGCAGATGATTAAGAGTTCTTCCAACCCGAGCGGATCTGGTTGGCTTCGGGTTCCCCTGCCGATGCGCGCTCACATCCAGCCGATACTGACGTCGTCCAAGATTGTTCACGGACGGCCAATCAAAGAGCCAACGGGAAGGACCGTCTCGTCCTTGACCGTCTTGGTGACAATATAGCTAAAATAGCGCTCGATGCCGAGTTCACGGTCAAGCAGGTCATCGATCAGCCGCTGGTAGGCGTCGATATCGGGCGCTGCGATCTTCAAGAAATAGTCGATCCCGCCGCCGACCGACCAGCAGCCGACGGCTTCCGGAATGGTGGCAATCACACGCTCGAAGCGCTCGAAGTCGCTCTGGCGATGGTTGGCGAGCGTCACTTCCACAATGACGCTCGCAACCGGAGCGATCCGGCGAAGCGCGACGCGGGCGTGGTAGCCGGTAACGATGCCGGCCTTTTCCAGCTTTCTAAGCCGCATCCAGCAAGGTGTTGGCGAAAGGCCGGCCTTTTCGGCAAGCGCCAGCTTGGTGATGCGTCCATCCCGCTGAATGGCGTCGAGGATACGCAGATCGATGGCGTCGAGTTTCATAGCATTCCCAGCTGCGCAAATCATTCCAAAGGTGAGGAAAAGACAATGGGAGCCCATTTTACCATTGTCAATTGAACTGATTTTCATCAGTGTTTAAATCATGACAAATTGGCGCCCCGATCACTCCCAGCTTCGCCGGCCGGCTTATCTTTCGCTCGCCGAGCAGATCGCCCGCGCGATTGCCGACGGAAAGCTCTCGGACGGCGACCGGCTGCCACCGCACCGGAAGATGGCCGACGACCTGCAGCTTTCCGTACAGACGGTGAGCCGGGCCTACGACGAGTTGATCCGACGGGGCCTGATATCGGGGGAGATCGGCCGCGGCAGCTTCGTGCAGACGCAGCCGCGCGAGCCCGAACCGCCCTACCTGCCGGAGCGGCTCGGCGAGGTGATCGACCTTTCGATCCTCAAGCCGGTCTGCGAGCAGGTCCATCTTGAAAAAATGCGCCAAGCCTTCGCCTGGCTTTCGGAAAATCTTCCGTCAAGTTCGGCCCTGTCTTTCAGACCGAACATGGTCTTTCCGCGCCACCGCGCCATTGCGGCCGACTGGCTTTCCCGCTGCGGCCTGAACGTCTCTCCTTTGAATATCTGCCTTACAAACGGAGCGACCTCCGGCATGACCGTCGCGTTGATGAGCGTTGCCCCACCTGGCGCCACCGTTGCGACCGAAGCCATCAGCCACCATACGCTTGTGCCCCTCTCCACCTATCTCGGCCTTCATCTGGAAGGCTTGGCGATCGACGAGGAGGGCATGATTCCCGAAGCCCTCGACGAGGCCTGCCGCAGGGGCCCGATCCGGGCGGTCTTTCTGCAGCCGTCCGTCATCAACCCGATGGCGGCGCTGATGAGTGCAAATCGCCGCCAGCAGCTTGCCGATGTCGCCGCACGCCATGATATCGCAATCATCGAAAACGACATCCTGGGTCCGTTGGTGGAAGATCGCGCACCGCCGATTGCCGCTTTTGCGCCGGAGCGCACACTCTATGTCACGAGCTTCACGAAGATCACCGTACCGGGCTTGCGCATCGGTTATCTCGCAGCACCCGACCGCTACGTCGCCGCTGTTGCCAACCGCCATCTCGTTTCGAGCTGGATGGCGACGCCGGCGATTGCCGAAATCGCCACCCGCTGGGTAAGCGACGGTACGGCTCTGGAACTTGTCAGGTGGCAGCGCGAGGCGTTGAAGAGCCGGCATGCGATCGCCGCAGAGACATTGACGGGCCTGGCCTATCGCGCCCATCCCCAGAGCCTGCACGTGTGGCTGCCGCTTTCGGGCGCCCATCAGGAGGATTCCTTCGTGTCGCAGGCCCGCCTGCGGGGCGTTGCAATTGCACCCGGCACCTCTTTCAGGACTGCCGACCAGGGGTGGACCCCCGCCGTGCGCATCTCGCTCGGCTCGACCACGGAAAACGAATTGCGAACCGGCCTGGGCATTGTCGCATCTCTGGCGCAAGGAAATCCAGAGGCGCTGCTGCTTGCGATTTGACGCTGCTGCCCGCGAAATGGGCAGAGTCAGAATAATTGTCATGATATTATTTTGCGAATTGACATGATTTCGATCGGCCGTCATCGTTAGTGCATTGCCTGTCTCAACAGGGAGAGATGAATGACGGCGCCCATCATCCGCATCGACAACATCGTCAAGAAGTACGGTCCACTGACCGTACTCGACGGTTTGTCGATGAATGTCATGCCGGGCGAGAAGCTGGCACTGATCGGGCCGTCGGGATCGGGAAAGACGACCATTCTCCGCATCCTGATGACGCTTGAATCGATCAGCGGCGGTCATATCGAGGTCGACGGCGAGCAGCTTTATCACATGCCGCGCGGCAACGAGCTTGTGCCGGCCGACGAGCGCCACCTGCACCGAATGCGTGAGAAGATCGGCATGGTCTTCCAGCACTTCAATCTGTTTCCCCACAAATGTGTCCTCGACAACGTGACGCTTGCGCCGATGCTGACGAAAGGCATCAAGCGGGCGGATGCGCAAAAGCGTGCGATGGAGCTCCTGGACATGGTCGGCATGGCTGACAAAGCCAAGAGCGTACCTGCCCAGTTGTCCGGCGGCCAGAAGCAGCGTGTCGCAATCGCCAGAGCCCTCGCGCTGTCACCGAAGATCATGCTCTTCGACGAGGTGACATCGGCGCTCGATCCCGAACTCGTCGAGGAGGTGTTGAGCGTCATGAAGCACCTCGCGTCGGAAACCGACATGACGATGCTTCTCGTCACGCACGAAATGGGCTTTGCCCATGATTTCGCCGACCGCGTACTCTTTTTCGACCGCGGCAAGATCGTCGAGGAAGGCAGTCCCAACGACATTTTCCGCAATCCGACGCAGGAGCGGACGCAAATCTTCCTGCGCAAGATCATCGCGGCCGGACATCGCATCTGACCGCCATGCAGCCCAAAGCGATAATCCAAGGAAAACCAGGAGCAGGGAACATGAAAACGACAATTCTTCTAGGTGCCGCCGCATTGTCCGCACTTCTTTCGGCAGCGGTTGCGCCAGCACAGGCCGTCGATCTCGAGCAGCTCAAAGAGCAGGGCTTTGCCCGCATCGCCATTGCAAACGAGCCGCCGTTCACCTCGGTCGGCGCGGACGGAAAGGTGTCGGGCGCTGCCCCCGACGTTGCACGCGTGATCTTTGAACGTCTCGGCGTCAAGGAAGTTGTCGCCTCGATTTCCGAATATGGAGCGATGATCCCGGGCCTGCAGGCCGGCCGTCACGATGCGATCACCGCCGGCCTCTTCATGAAGCCCGAGCGTTGTGCTGCTGTTGCCTATTCGGAGCCGATGCTCTGCGACGCGGAAGCCTTTGCCGTCAAGAAGGGCAACCCGCTGAAGCTCAAGAGCTACAAGGATATCGCCGACAATCCGGATGCCAAGATCGGCGCACCGGGCGGTGGCACCGAAGAAAAGCTCGCGCTTGAGGCCGGCGTGCCGCGCGATCGTGTCATCGTTGTCCCTGACGGCCAGAGCGGCATCAAGATGCTGCAGGATGGCCGCATCGACGCCTACTCCTTGCCGGTTTTGTCGATCCACGATTTGATGGCCAAGGCCAACGATGCGAACCTTGAGACGGTCGCACCGGTCGTAGGCGCCCCCGTCTATTGCGATGGTGCGGCCTTCCGCAAGCAGGACGCTGCCCTTCGCGACGCCTATGATGTCGAGCTCAAGAAAATGAAGGAATCGGGCGAGTTCGCAAAGATTATCGAGCCCTACGGCTTCTCGGCCGCAGCCGCAATGTCGACCAGCCGCGAAAAGCTCTGCGCAGCGAAGTAGCCCGCCGACGTCCGGCTCCGCCCACGCGCGGAGCCGGTTCCTCAAATCTCCTGAAAGGGACCCGTCCAGATGTCGGTATGGTCCGGCTACCTCACATTGATCCTGGAAGGTGCGCTCGTCACCATCAAGCTCACGCTGATGGGATCGGCATTGGCGCTTGTGATGGCATTCGTCGCTGGGCTTGCACGCCTGTCGCCTTTCTTCGCCGTGCGGGCGCTTGCAACAGCCTATATCGAGTTCTTTCGCGGCACCTCGATCTTCGTGCAGCTCTTCTGGGTCTATTTCGTGCTGCCCTTTGCGGGGCTCACCCTGACACCGCTCCAGGCCGGCGTTCTTGCTCTCGGACTTAATGTCGGCGCCTATGCAGCAGAAGTCGTTCGCGGTGCCGTCAAGGCCATCGGGCGCGAACAGACCGAAGCCTGCATCGCGCTCAACCTGTCGCGCTACCAGCGCATGCGCCACATCATCCTGCCGCAGGCGCTGCCCTTGATGCTGCCGACATTCTGCAACAATGCGATCGAACTTCTCAAAGGTACGGCCGTCGTCTCGCTGATCTCGCTGACGGATCTGACCTTCCAGGCGCAGGTTGTGCGGGCACAGACAGGCAACACGCTGATCCCGTTTGCGACCATTCTCGTTCTTTACTTCCTGATGGCCTGGGCAATTTCGACGGCGATGCGCTGGCTTGAGCGGCGCATGGGCCGCGGTCTCGACGGGATGAGGGGCTAGCCGATGGAATGGGACTGGGACTTCGTCTGGCAGATCATGCCGACGCTCATCGAAGGCTTCAAGATCACCATTCTTGCCACGGTACTCGGCGCGGTGGTTGCGGCGACCCTTGGCCTTGCGATAGCGCTTGTACGGCGTTCGCCTGTCACCGTGCTGGCGCGCAGCGTCGGCTTCTTCTGCGAGTTCATCCGCGGCACGCCGCTCCTGGTACAACTCTACTTCATCTTCTACGTGCTGCCGGACATCGGCATCAGACTTGCGCCACTTGTCGCCGGCGTCATCGGCCTTGGCCTGCACTATGCGACCTATACCGCGGAAGTCTACCGCGCCGGCATCGAAAACGTGCCGCGTGGGCAGTGGGAAGCGGCAAAGGCGACGAACCTCACCATGCGCCAGGCATGGATCCATGTCATCCTGCCGCAGGCGATCCCTCCGATGATCCCGGCACTCGCCAATTACTTCATCGCGATGTTCAAGGAGACGCCGCTGCTTTCTGCGATCACCGTGCTCGAGCTGATGAACCAGGCCAAGAGCATCGCCAACAGCAACTACCGCTATATCGAGCCGATGACCCTGGTCGGCGTCTTTTTCCTGGCAATCAGCCTGATCTCGGTGATCGGGCTGCGCTGGCTCGAAGAGCGCTATGCGCGGAGGGAAGATTGATATGACGGCGACGATCGATATCCTGACGGCAAGTCACCGTCCGCGGTTGGACGAACGCCCCGTGGAAAAGCGCGTGGGCCTCGTGATCCTTGCAACCGACCATACGACGGAAGTCGACTTCCAGCGAATGGTCGCCAGCAATCGCATCGGCGTCTATGTGAGTCGCATCCATTACGCCAATCCGACGACGCCGGAAAACCTCCTGAAAATGCAGCCTTCGCTGACGTCAGGAGCAGGGCTTATCCTGCCAGACGAACCGCTTGACGCTATCCTTTATTCATGTACGTCGGCATCGGTCGTCATCGGTGACGCCAAGGTCGAGGCGGCAATCGCCGCTGCAAAGCCCGGCGTGCCGGTTGTCACGCCAACGGCGGCTGCGGTCAAGGGACTGCGCGCCTTCGGCGCAAAAAGAATATCGGTCCTGACGCCCTACACTGCCGCAACAAGCAGGCCGATGGCGGATTATTTTACAGAGCTCGGTTTCGAAATAGACCGATTCACCTGCCTTGGATTCACCGACGATCGCGAGATGGCGCGGATTGCGCCGGACGACATCGCAGCGCTTGGGCTTGACGCAACTGCGCCAGGATCGGATGCCCTCTTCATCTCCTGCACGGCGCTGCGTGCCGCCCAGGTCGCAGGCAGGATCGAACGCAAGATCGGAAAGCCGGTGGTCAGCAGCAACCTTGCGACTGCCTGGGCCTGCCTGAGGCTGTGCGGCGAGAAGAAAGCGTGGCCGCAGGTCGCCCTTCTCATGACAATGCCTTATCCGGAGTGATGTCATGAGCACTTCTTTGCCAGTCGGCCTGCGGGACATCATTCTTGCATCCGAGCGCATCTCCAGCCGGGTCCGGAAAACCCCGATGATAAGGTCGGACGTACTCAGCGAACGCGTAGGCACAGCCGTTTACCTGAAGCTCGAGCACCAGCAGATCACCGGTAGTTTCAAGTTGCGCGGCGCCACCAATGCCGTGCTCTCGCTTTCGGCAGAGGAGAAGGCGCGCGGCGTCGTCGCCGCCTCGACCGGCAATCACGGGCGCGCGCTTGCCTTTGCCGCCAGGGCCGAGGGTTCTACGGCGACCATCTGCATGTCCCGGCTGGTTCCCGAAAACAAAGTGTCCGAGATCCGCCGGCTCGGCGCAAATGTTCGAATCATCGGACGCTCGCAGGACGACGCCCAGCGGGAGGTTGACCGACTTGTACAAAAGGGCGGGCTGGTCGCGGTCCCACCCTTTGATGACGCCAGGGTGATTGCGGGGCAGGGCTCGCTCGGGCTGGAAGTCTTCAAGGATTGCCCCGATGCCGCAACGGTCCTCGTGCCGCTGTCGGGCGGCGGGCTGGCCTGTGGTGTCGCAGCCGCGCTGAAAGCGATCAATCGACAGGTGCGCATCATCGGCCTCACCATGGAGCGGGGTGCTGCCATGAAAGCAAGCCTTGAGGCAGGGCGCCCGGTGGAGGTCCAGGAAGAGGAGAGCTTTGCCGATTCCTTGGGTGGCGGCATCGGCCTCAATAACCAGCTCACTTTGTCGATGTGCCGCGACCTGCTTGATGACGTCGTTCTTCTGAGCGAACCGGAGATCGCTGCGGGCATTCGTCATACCTATCGGGTGGAACGCGAGGTGATCGAGGGAGCGGGTGCTGTCGGGGTTGCAGCGCTGCTTTCCGGCAAGATCGAGATCAGCGGGCCGGTGGTTGCGATCCTGTCAGGCCGCAATGTCGACATGGAGCAGCATCGACGTGTGATCAACGGCGCGACCGCGCCTGGCAGAAAGGATGCGGCATGAGTTCCATGGTCATTCTGACCGAAGCAGATCTCCGGAAGGTCATCGCTCTCGATCTTGATACGGTCAGCTGCGTCGAGGACGCCTTCGCAGCGCTGGCGACGAAAGCTGTCTCCATGCCCCCGATCCTGAGACTCGACGTTTTCGAACATCGTGGCGAAGTCGATGTGAAGACGGCCTACGTCCCGGGCATCGAGAGTTTTGCCATCAAGATCAGTCCCGGCTTCTTCGACAATCCCAAAATCGGGATTGCAAGCACGAACGGAATGATGGTGCTGCTTTCCAGCAGAACCGGCCTTGTTCAAGCATTGCTCCTCGACAACGGCTACCTGACCGATGTCAGAACGGCGGCTGCGGGAGCCGTCGCAGCAAAGCACCTGTCCCGCGAGAACTCGAAGGTCGCGGCAATCTTCGGGGCCGGTGTGCAGGCGAAACTGCAGCTTGAGGCGCTGATGCTGGTACGGCCGATCTGCCAGGCGCGGATCTGGGCGCGCGATTTTGCCAAGGCGCAAGGTGTCGCCGCACAGCTCGCAAACGCGCTTGGCCTGGCAGTCACCGCCGTGGCGGACCCGAAGGATGCGGTCGCCGGGGCCGACGTCATCGTCACGACCACGCCTTCGCAAACACCGATCCTGAAGGCCGAATGGCTGGAGGCCGGCCAGCATGTGACAGCCATGGGTTCTGATGCGGAACACAAGAACGAGATTGATCCCGTCGCGTTTGCCAAGGCGGGGCTCTATGTCGCCGACAGCCTGAAGCAGACGCGTCGGCTGGGCGAACTCCACCACGCGATCGCAACAGGCGCGGTTGCCGCCGACGCGGCATTTCCGGAGCTTGGACAGATCGTAGCCGGTCAACGTCAGAGCCGTTCGGACGCAATGCAAATCACGATCGCAGACCTGACCGGCACCGGCATACAGGACACCGCCATCGCCACGCTTGCCTTTGCGCGAGCCAGCGCCGCCAACGCCGGAACGAAATTCGAAAGCTGATCCGGTGCGGCACCGGACAAGGAGAAAAACCATGAGTGAGCCTAGACTCAAATTTTCGCTCGAGGAATACGGCGCCCGCCTCGACAAGACCCGAAAGGCGATGGAAGCCAGGGGCGTCGAAGTGCTGATCGTCAGCGATCCATCGAACATGGCCTGGCTAACCGGCTACGACGGCTGGTCCTTTTATGTGCATCAGGCCGTGATCGTGCCGCCTTCTGGCGAACCGATCTGGTTCGGTCGCGGGCAGGACGCCAATGGCGCGAAGCTCACCGCCTACCTGAAGCATGAAAACATCATCGGCTATCCCGATCACTACGTGCAGTCGACCGAGCGCCATCCCATGGACTACCTCTCCGGCATCCTGACGGACCGCGGCCTCGGCAAGGTTTCGATCGGGGTCGAGATGGACAATTACTGGTTTTCGGCTGCTGCCTTCGCTTCGCTGCAGAAGCATCTGCCGAATGCCCGTTTCGTCGACGCCACGGCGCTCGTTAACTGGCAGCGCGCCGTCAAGAGCGAGACGGAAGTCAAATATATGCGCAATGCCGCACGCATTGTCGAAGCAATGCATCAGCGCATCTTCGACAAGATCGAAGTCGGTATGCGCAAATGCGATCTCGTCGCGGAGATCTATGATGCAGGCACAAGAGGCGTCGACGGGATCGGTGGGGATTACCCGGCCATCGTGCCTTTGCTGCCGTCGGGCGTGGAGGCCTCTGCCCCGCATCTCACCTGGGATGACCGGCCTTTGAAAGACGGCGAGGGAACCTTCTTCGAGATCGCCGGCTGCTATAATCGCTATCATCTGCCGCTTTCGCGCACCGTTTTCCTAGGCAAGCCGACGCAGGCTTTTGTCGATGCGGAAAAAGCAACCCTCGAAGGCATGGAGGCTGGCCTTGCCGTCGCAAAACCCGGCAACACCTGCGAAGACATCGCCAATGCCTTCTTTGCGGTGCTGAAGAAATACGGGATCGTGAAGGACAATCGTACTGGTTATCCGATTGGGCTTTCCTATCCCCCGGATTGGGGCGAGCGGACCATGAGCCTGCGTCCCGGCGACAAGACGGAATTGAAACCAGGCATGACCTTCCATTTCATGACAGGTCTCTGGCTCGAAGACATGGGCTTTGAGACGACCGAAAGCATTCTGATCACGAAGACTGGCGTCGAGTGCCTCGCCAATGTGCCGCGAAAGTTGATGGTCAAGGACTGATGGGATGATGAGCGATACAACAATGCGCCCATCGCCGATCAGTGCGACGGTCGATTTCGAGGTGGACGGCGTTCAGCATGGTTTCTTGCGGCTGCCCTACAGCCGCGATGATTCGGCATGGGGATCTGTCATGATCCCGATCACCGTCATACGAAATGGCCGAGGCCGGACTGCTCTTTTGACAGGCGGCAACCATGGCGATGAATATGAAGGGCCAATCGCACTTTTCGATCTTGCCCGCAGGCTTCGGGCAGAAGAGGTCAAGGGCCGCGTCATCATCGTCCCCGCCATGAACTACCCGGCGTTCCTGTCACAGACCAGAACCTCGCCGATCGACAAGGGCAACATGAACCGCAGCTTTCCGGGCAGACCGGACGGCACGGTCACACAGAAGATTGCCGATTATTTCCAGCGGGTCCTTCTGCCGCTTGCCGATATTGTGCTCGACTTCCATTCAGGCGGCAGGACACTCGATTTTCTGCCCTTCTGCGCCGCCCACGTTCTTCCAGACAAGAAACAGGAGGCAAAGGGTTTCGAGTTCGTTCAGGCATTCGGAGCGCCCTACTCGATGAAAATGCTGGAGATCGACGCCGTCGGCATGTACGACACAGCCGCCGAGGAGATGGGCAAAATCTTCATCACCACCGAGCTCGGCGGCGGCGGGACGGCGACGGCCAAAGGCGCAGCTATTGCCAAACGCGGGGTGATGAACGTTCTGAAGCATGCCGGCATCGTTGAGGGCGTTGTCGATCCGCAGCCAAGCCAATGGCTCGACATGCCGGATAAAGACTGCTTCCTCTTTGCAGAGGAGGCGGGGCTCGTCGAATTTGCGCTCGACCTCGGCGAGGCCGTGCGAAAGGGTGAGGTCGTGGCTCGCATCCATCAGGTCGGAAGGACCGGTGGTCTTCCGGTCGAGCTCCGCTCGAAAATGACGGGAATCCTCGCTGCGCGGCATTTTCCGGGACTGATAAAGCCCGGCGATTGCGCCGCGGTCCTGGCAGTCTAAACCTGCAGAGATGACAACAGCGCCGCGCTCAGGCGCGGCGCTCTTGCTGGCTTGTTCACTTAAGCCGTGGGGCAGGAGGGCCGTCTATGTCTCGGGCCGCTGGCATTGGCATCGAACGTCAGGTCTGCAGGATCGCGTAGAGGACGTTCCTGTTTTCGCCGAACTGCACCTTTGCTTCAAAACGATCCTGATTTGGCAGGCCGCCGATAATCGACCACATCTCCGATTCAGACCGCCACAGAAGAGCCCAGTTCATGAAGGTTTCCATATATCCCTCGACGCGTATGTCGCGCGCGAAGTTGGCAAATAGAAACTGGCCGCCGGGCTTGAGCATCTGCAGACAACGTTCGGTAAGCTTCACTGCCACGTTGTGCGCAAGGTAGTCATAGAGGCCGGCAGCGTAGATGAAGTCAAAACGCCCCAGTTGCTGGGAACGTGACAAGAGCGTGCGTACGGAGCCATTGATGGCCTCGACCCGACTTCCGGCAAAGTCGCGCGATACTGATCCGACACTGAGCGGGTCTTGGTCGAGCGCCACCCAGCGACTGATTGCGCCTTCCTTCAACGCTTGCGACTGGTCCGCTTCCCGCAGATGTCCAGCAGCGATCGTCAGAATCTCGGTGTCGCCCGGCCGATCAGATGCGATGGCGTCCACCTTTGCGGTCAAAATGCTACGCCTTTCGCGCACAGCGACAGATGACGAAGCTTGCTTTGTGTAGGCATAAAGATCCCGTCCCAGGGCGGAAGCCTGCTCAATCGCCGGGCTCATGCTCGGATGCTCATAAATGAAGTCGAGAAGTTGAGCGTCGCCCGAGTAGCCGCGAGGTTTTTCGAAGGACCAGCGCGTCAGGGGATCTTCAAGCAGATAGGCAGCGACGGGATGTTCGCGAGCAATGGGCGTGAGGCGCTGCCAGACGGAGGAAGGCAGCTTTTGCCTGAGGTCGCTCAGCCGCGTCGTCAGATCGCGGACGATTTCTGCTGCCGGCAAGCGGTTCTGGAATTGCTGCTCGCTTAAGGCGAGCAAAACGGCCAGTTCTGCACGCCCTTCAATGAAGCGTTCTTGCAGATACCCGCTGTCTGATATTTTTGAACTTCCTGCGATGAGATCAGGGGTGACGAGACTAACTCCATCGAGAACTGTCTGAAATCGGTTCACTTTGTTCTTTCCGTTAATACTAAGCTAATTATAGAAAAAGAAATTGCCTCGCGCCAGAGTTTTATAAATGGCGCCATCTCGGAAAATCAGTAACCCATTGTCGCCCGGTAACCTTGTGCCGGGATGGGGGCTTAACCAAAACTTCATCGGCAATAACTATCGTCGCGATAACCTTGGCTGTGCGATCTGCAATGACAGCAAATTGTTTCGACGTCGCGGGAGCGGGCGGAACCCTTCAATATCGATGAGTTCGGGTGAACCGTGCATGAGGCACACGCTGGCAGAAGTCGAGACAACGCTCTTTGCGCAGCAAAAGGCTTATCAGTCCTGCGAGCTGCGCGCTCTCTATCTTGAACAGGGCGATCAGCGACGCAGAGCATCGACCCGCGCTGGCCTTTGGTTGGCCGTCCCCGTCTATCTGATGTTCTTCGTGACCGACCTGCTGCTTGTTCCGGATGTGGCGATCTTCACCATAATCGCGCGGGTGATCGTCGGGCTCGGAGCCCTGCTCGTACTCGAAGTTCAACTCCGACACGGCGTCCGTACCAATTACCTCGATCTGACATGCGCGGCCGCCTTGGTGCTGGGCTATGCGGGATGGGTCATTCCGACGCTGTTGACGACAAGCGTTGAAAGTCTGTCCTACTATATGGTGTTCGGCGCGATCTTCATGATGGGCGCGAATCTCTTCTTCAGTTTTCGCTTTTCATTGTCGGTTATCGCATCGAGCCTGGTGCTGGCGATCTTCCTTGCATCGCTTACAGTCTTCAGTCCCGGTCCTTCCTACGATCTCGCTTTCGTGACGTTCTACTTGTCGTGTTTCACATTCACTTCCTATGTGAATTGGAAGCTTAACAAGGAACGCTTCAACGTCTTCCTCAACGCCCACGAGGCAGACCTCCAGCACCAGGAAGCCTCGGAGCGTGGAAAGGCACTTCTGAGACTGTCGAATACCGACCCATTGACCGGACTTGAAAATCGAAGGGCCGTCGACCAGCAGTTGCGTGACTTTTGGGAGAAATGGCAAACGCAGGGGATCGAATTTGCCACGTTTCTGATCGATGTCGATTTCTTCAAAAAATATAACGACTTCTATGGTCATCAGGAGGGGGACAAATGCCTGATCGCTGTGGCGACGGCTCTTGACGACGCCGTGGCGCCCATAGGGGCGACGATTGGGCGCTATGGCGGCGAGGAATTCATCGTTATCGCGGCCCTGCGCAACGATGTGGAGGCTGCGGATCTAGCGGAAAAACTCCGCCGAACCGTCGAAGACCTTAAAATTGCGCACGGGCAGCGTCTTGACGGGGTGCCGGTGGTAACGGTCAGCGTTGGCGCGGCAGTCACTAGACCAGAATCCGGTTCGAAACTTGAAAAGATCATCAACGAAGCAGATCGCGCGCTTTACTCGGCAAAAGCAAACGGCCGCAATTGCGCAGAACTTTTCGATCCGAACGATCCCCAAAGCGGTGACGAAACGGCGCACATAGCGGCGATTTTGAAGATTGCCGTGCCTCAGAACCTCGTCTCCCTTGTCTATCAGCCGATTCAAGACGTCGAAAGTGGCAACGTGCATGCGGTTGAAGCTCTCATGCGACTGAACATGCCTGACGGCAACGAAGCGCCGCCAGGCCTCTTCATTCCGGTGGCCGAGCGAACCGGTGCCATCATGGAACTTGGCTATTGGGCGCTGCGCACGGTTTGCAGGGAACTGCTGGCGGAAAATCATGTCCAACTCGTGAGCGTCAATGTTTCGCCGATCCAGTTGAGAGCACCTGGTTTTGCCTCTTCCGTCGCCGCCGTCCTTTCCGAGACTGGCGTGATGGGCGCAAGGATCGCGTTCGAAATTACCGAGGGGCTCGAACTGGAGATGCATTCGGATGTTATCCGTTGCATCAGCGACCTCAAAGCTCTTGGCATCAAGATTTGGCTGGATGACTTTGGGACCGGCTTCGCGGGCCTCTCCTGGCTTCGACTGATCGACTTCGACACCGTCAAGATTGATCGTTCCTTCCTTCACGACAGCGATACGGCGCGTGGAAGATCCATGCTGCGCGATATAATTCGGCTCATCCGCAATCGTGGGCATCGCATTCTTGTAGAAGGCGTCGAAACGGAGAAACAGCTCGAGCTGATGCGGGAATTTCGAATTGACGATGTTCAGGGATTTCACGTGGGGCGGCCCGTGCCAGCCACGGAATTTGCGCGCCGACATTTGGAGGCGGCCGCCCCCGATGATGAGCTGGCCTACAGCGCCAAAGCCTCGTGATCTGAGGTCCCGGCCTTGAGGATCTCTTAGTTGCCTTTGCTTACGGAGATGTGGTCTATTTCCATTTCGGATGGCAGAAGAACCCATGCCTGAAGCGTGGTCTCAAAGGCTCCTCATGCCAGTATTTCAGATCGCCGGCACCTGTTCGAAGGCGATAAGACCGCGCGAGGGCAGCCGATATCGATGGTGAGCAGCAGAAAGCGGCAGGCCGTTCGCGATGAAACTCAGGCTTTCGTGATTTTCATCGGTTTGGCGCGTTGTTTCGTTAATGGCGAAAAAATCTGTCCGCTGCGCGGCCTGGATGCGAAGGCTCACCATGTGGCCTTTGTTCTGGGTGCCGCGCGTCACAATTGGCTTGATCGTCGATGGGAAGTTGCGACCGGCAGCGATGCCGACGCTAGTCGAACATGCCCTTCGGCGTGTCGCCTTTCAGGAACGGCTCGATGAAGGCATGCAGTAGCTCGGGTTGGTTGATGACAGCCGTGTGCGACGTCGCCGGCATGACGGCCAGGCGCGATGCCGGCAGCGGCTTGCCCATGTCGCCCATCGTACCGCCGCCGAGCAGCCGGAACATGGCCACGGAATGTTCGAGTGTCGCAACGTCGGCGTCACCAGTAATGATCAGCACCGGTGTCTTCAGCGCCTTGACGTCCGCTTCCCATGCCATCGGCTGGTGTTCGAGCGCGATCAGCTTCTTGACCAGGGCAGGAAAACCATCGGGATTGGCGGCAAGCTTGCGGTAGTCCTCGGCGAAAGGCATGCCGACAAACATTTCCACCGTCATTTGCGGAATGAAGTCCCTGAACTGCGGCTGCCAGCCCTCAACATCATAGGCGACGGAGGCTGCGATCAGCTTGTTCACCTTTTCGGGATGGCGGATGGCAACCTGCAGCCCGACGGCCGCACCCATGGAGTAACCGAATATATCGGCCTTCTTGAGCCCGACCGCGTCCATAAAGGCTGCCACGTCGTCGGCCAGGCTGGGATAGGTGATCGGCCGGTCGATATCGGTGGTGCGGCCGTGGCCCTGAAGTTCGAGCGCGTAGACTTTATGGGTTTTGGCGAGCTTCGGGATAATTGATCCCATGGAGGGGATGTTCATATAGGCGCCGTGCAGCACGACCAGCGGGTCGCCATCGCCGGAGACTTCGTAATAGATCTGCATGCCATTGACCTTGACGCGGTTGGCCGCCGGTTGTGCCTCGGCAACGAGAAAGCTGCTGACATTGAGAGCTGCTGCGATCAGGGCTGTGCGGAACATTCGTCTTTCCTCGCTGTCTGGTGTTTTCGCAAGTGCCGATCATAAGACGAAGGCCCCTTGCGAAATCCGACAGGTCGGGGTGTATATTTTTCCGCACAATCGGGCGGCAGCGCCGTGGTGGTCGCTGCCCCCTTTAAGGCAAGATCGAATTCATGAGTTACTCATAATTGCGAATAAGTCGCACTTGCAAAGATGTGGACCTTTCCATAAGACTGCATATGCAAATCATTCGCAGCAAGGAGCATCGGCATGTTGAAACGGGTAGGGCGCTTGTTGGCCGGACTGATCGCGGCAGCACTCGTGGCGGTCACAGCGATGCCGGCAGCAGCCCAGGAGAAGTTCAAGGCGGTGACGACGTTTACGGTCATCGCCGACATGGCCAAGAACGTGGCGGGCGATGCCGCCATCGTCGAATCCATCACCAAACCGGGTGCGGAGATCCACAATTATTCGCCGACACCTGGTGACATACAAAGGGCGCAGGGCGCTCAACTTGTCCTCTGGAACGGCCTCAATCTCGAGCGCTGGTTCGAAAAGTTCTTCGTCAATCTCCGTGACGTTCCCGGTGTCGTCGTCTCGCAAGGCGTTCAACCGATGGGCATCGCCGAGGGACCATATGCCGGCAAGCCCAATCCGCATGCCTGGATGTCGCCGAAGAATGGCCTGATCTATGTCGACAACATCCGAGATGCATTCGTCAAATACGATCCAAAGAACGCCGCGGCCTACGAGGCCAACGCAGCCGCCTATAAAGAGAAAATCGAGGCGACCATTACGCCGATCCGAGAAAAGCTTGCACAGATTCCCGAGGACAAGCGCTGGTTGGTCTCAAGCGAGGGCGCCTTTTCCTACCTCGCTCGTGACTTTGGCCTGAAGGAACTCTATCTTTGGCCGATCAATGCCGATCAACAGGGAACGCCACAACAGGTCCGCAAAGTGATCGATGCCGTCGAGGCCAACAAGATCGCTGCCGTTTTCAGCGAGAGCACCGTGTCCGACAAGCCGGCCAGGCAGGTGGCGCGCGAAACCGGCGTACACTACGGTGGCGTGCTCTATGTCGATTCCCTCAGCGAAGAGGACGGACCCGTGCCGACCTATATCGATCTGCTCCGTGTCACCTCCGATACTGTCGAAAAGGGCCTTGTCGAGGGCCTGTCGCAATGAATGAAACCCTCAGCAATCTTGCCCGCCCCGCGTCTTTCGATGCGGGGTCGGGCATTGCGGTGAAAAGCGCCACCGTCACCTACCGCAATGGCCATACCGGTCTTTGGGATGCGAGTTTCCAGATCCCGATGGGCACGATCACCGCGCTGGTCGGGGTCAACGGCTCAGGCAAGTCGACGCTGTTCAAGTCGATCATGGGATTCGTGCGTCTCGCCAAGGGCGACATAAGAGTGCTCGGGATGTCAGTCGGTGAGGCGCTGCGCAAGAACCTCGTCGCCTACGTGCCGCAAAGCGAGGAGGTCGATTGGGATTTCCCAGTCCTTGTCGAAGACGTCGTCATGATGGGCCGCTACGGCCACATGGGCATGATGCGCATTCCGAAGGCGGCCGATCACGCTGCGGTCTCATCGGCACTCGCACGCGTCAACATGGCCGACTTCCGCACGCGCCAGATCGGCGAGCTGTCGGGCGGGCAGAAGAAGCGCGTTTTCCTGGCCCGTGCGCTCGCCCAGGACGGACGCGTCATCCTGCTCGATGAGCCCTTCACCGGTGTCGACGTCAAGACCGAGGACCAGATTATCGCATTGCTTCGCGAACTGCGCGACGAGGGCCGGGTCATGCTGGTTTCCACGCACAATCTCGGCTCGGTGCCTGAATTCTGCGACCGTACGGTGCTCATCAAAGGCACTGTGCTCGCCCATGGCACGACTGCCGAGACTTTCACGCAGGCTAATCTTGAAAAAGCCTTTGGTGGCGTGCTGCGCCACTTCATGCTGGCCGAGGCCAAGGATGGCCAGTCACATCCGATCGATGTGATGACCGATGACGAACGCCCGCTCGTGCTGCAAGATGGCCGGCTCGTGGCGAACGAGCCACGGGGCGATGGAGGTCCGCGCTGATGGCCTTTCTCGTTGAGCCTTTCACCTACGAATACATGCTCAATGCCATGTGGGTGTCGGCTCTGGTCGGTGGTGTCTGCGCGTTCCTATCCTGCTATCTGATGCTCAAGGGCTGGTCACTGATCGGCGATGCGCTTTCCCATTCGATCGTCCCCGGGGTGGCCGGCGCTTATATGCTGGGACTTCCCTTTTCGGCCGGCGCCTTCTTCTCCGGCGGCCTTGCGGCGGCCGCGATGCTCTTTCTCAACCAGCGTACAAGGCTGAAGGAGGACGCCATTATCGGTCTGATCTTCTCCTCCTTCTTCGGGCTCGGCCTCTTCATGGTGTCCCTGTCGCCAACTTCGGTGAACGTCCAGACCATCGTGCTCGGCAACATCCTCGCCATCACGCCGGAGGACACTCTCCAGCTCGCCATCATCGGCTTTGTTTCGCTCGCCATCCTGATCGTCAAGTGGAAGGACCTCATGGTCACCTTCTTCGACGAGACCCATGCACGGTCGATCGGCCTCAATCCAGATGCACTCAAGATCATGTTCTTCACGCTGCTTTCGGCCTCGACGGTCGCCGCCCTCCAGACGGTAGGTGCCTTCCTCGTGATCTGCATGGTGGTGACCCCGGGCGCCACTGCCTATCTGCTGACGGACCGCTTTCCACGGCTTCTCGCGATCGCCGTCGTCATTGGCGCGGCGACCAGTTTCGTCGGCGCCTATGCGAGTTATTTCCTGGACGGCGCAACTGGCGGCATCATCGTCGTGCTGCAGACCCTCCTCTTCCTTGCCGCCTTCTTCCTTGCTCCCAAACACGGGATGCTGGCTGCGCGCCGCAGGGCGGCCGAAGTTAACGAGGCCCGTCAATGAATATCCTCGAGACGCTGCTTTTGCCTTTCCAGTTCAGCTTTATGGTCAATGCGCTGGTCATCTCGATGCTTGTGGCCGTGCCGACGGCGTTGCTTTCCTGCTTTCTCGTGGTCAAGGGCTGGTCATTGCTGGGCGATGCCATTTCCCATGCGGTTTTTCCCGGCGTGGTCATTGCTTATATCATCGGCATCCCTTTTGCAGTCGGCGCCTTCGTCACCGGCATGTTTTGCGCGGTCGCGACAGGCTTTTTGAAAGACAACAGCCGCATCAAGCAGGATACGGTGATGGGCATCGTGTTTTCCGGCATGTTCGGCTTCGGCCTGGTGCTCTACGTCAAGATCCAGTCCGAGGTGCATCTCGACCACATATTGTTTGGCGACATGCTGGGCGTTGCCTGGCGCGACATTGCCGAGGCAGCCGTCATTGCGGCATTGACCGCGGGGATCATCGGCATCAAGTGGAAGGATTTCCTGCTGCACGCCTTCGATCCGACCCAGGCGAGGGCCGTCGGCCTTCGGGTCAACCTGTTGCACTACGGCTTGCTTTGCCTGATCTCGCTGACCGTTGTCGGAGCGTTGAAGGCAGTCGGAATTATTCTCGCCATCGCGATGCTCATTGCACCGGGCGCTATTGCCTTCCTGCTGACGCGGAGCTTCAGCAGGATGCTGATCCTGTCGGTGGCCATCGCCTTAATCGCTTCAGGTGCTGGAATCTATCTCTCTTTTTACATTGATAGCGCACCGGCGCCGACCATTGTGTTGATGCTCTCCATCCTGTTTACGGCCGCCTTTGTCGTCACTGTAAGGACGAAGCGGTCCCAGGCGACACCGCAATAGGCCCACGCCTGACAACTTTACGCTGCCGGTGAACGAGGAGCGGATCCCCGACCGCGACAGGTTACGAGGACCCACGACGAAAGCCGTGAAGGGGTACTTGTCGAGATTGGCAAGTCCCCGGCAGCTTCAAGAAAGTTCGCGGTCTTCGGCGGCGCGCTCGACAATGAAAGGTTACGGAAAATGCGCCATCGCCATTCCGGCAGACTTTCTTGGTTCATGCGGTGCGGGTCTAGATTCCTGAGCCGTCGACCTGCTGGGCGTCGTCGCCTTCCCAAGGCGAGGGCATCGAGTCGCGGTTGAGGTTGGCCGAGGGCATCGGCATCCAGCACTTCAATTCCGGCTCGGCATATTCGATGATGCGGCCGGGCGAAGAATCAGAGGCGCGCCAGCCTTCTGCGCCGAACTGATCGCCATTTGACCAATAGGCGAGGTCAACCTCTGCCGGCCCCTGTTCGGACGGGCGGATCGTGACAATGATCCGACTGCCGTCTTTGGGGGCGCTTGCCATGTGGCGCCAGCTGTCTGGCTCCTCCATCCTTTTCCTCCTGCCCTGCTGCCGGTTGCAAGTTTCGCCTCGCCATCGAAAACGGTCAACTCAAACTTTGCATGGAACGCCAGCGCCAGCGTCACGGTCGCGGAGGCGATCGACCGCATCTATCGCACCGGCGGGCGCGATCAGGAACCTTTGACCAGGCCGTATAGGACGATCGTCACATAGAGGATGAATGCCACCACACCAATCGTGCCGATCAGAGCCAGCGCAATTCTGCCGGCATTGAGCCTGGTGCGTTTTCCGGCAGACGATGACGATGGTCGCTGGACAGGATCCTTATCCGAGCTCTCGCTCCTCGCGCCTTTCCCGTCGCCGGCTTTCGTATCCGGCGCAACCGAGGTGGAAGACCTGTCTTTTCTCATCTCGCTCATGGCGAACCCCTTTGGGGAAGATCGATCTGCTCATCAAGCTTGTCCTTGAGATCGTCGCGCCGATCGTTCAACAGCGAAGTTTTCTTGCCTTTGGCTTCCTCATCCGTCGGCTCGACCTTCCGGCCGCTGTCGTCGGGAATGCCGGGCCCGCTTCCGGCAATGGTTTCCTTGCTTGGTCTGTCGCTTGTGCCGGTCGATAGTTTTGCTCGTCTGTCCATGGCATCCTCCAAATTCAGCTATCGCAAAGCATTTTTTGGGCGCGGACGCGCTTGTCATGGTCCAAACGACGCGGAGATTGCGAAGTTCCGGCCCGATCCGGGAGGTTTTCCTGCCCGCTGCCCATCGAAGGCCATCGCCTGAAACGAAAGGCCTGGGAACATCGAGCCACTCCAGGTGTTGCTTTGCGTATCAACGCAGGGATCGACGATGACCGCGCGAACAGCCGGACAGGACAGAAACAATGACGTGCTCATGAAAGCAAAGGCGGTTCCGCAGCTCATCGATCCGGATGCCGAGCCGTTCGTCACCGAAGCCGTTCAGGAACTCGTGAAGTCCCGTATCCCGTTTCTAGTCGCCGGCACCTACGCCGTGTGCGCCTACACCGGTATTTCGCGCCAGACGAAGGATTTCGACATATTTTGCAAAGCCGGCGACTATGCCCGTATCCTGGGGCACTTCAAATCCAAAGGTTACGCTGTAGAAGTCGAAGATGAGCGCTGGCTTGGAAAGGTCCTGAAGGGCAATCACTTCTTCGATGTCATATTTGCTTCGTCCAACGGCACCATGCCTGTTGGCGACGACTGGTTCGAGGACGCGCGCAAAGTCGAGATGTGCGGTCACACTGTCAGGATCGTCAGTCCGACCGAACTCGTCTGGTCCAAATGCTTTGTCCAGTTGCGGCACCGCTATGATGGCGCCGACGTCGCGCACGTCATTTTGAAGGCGCATGATTCCATCGATTGGCGCAAGCTGCTCGGTTATCTCGAAGTCCATTGGGAAGTCCTACTCATCCATCTTCTCAATTTCAGGTGGATCTACCCGACCGAGCGCGACAAGATTCCGCAGTGGTTGCTGGAGGAGCTTCTAAACCGGCTCAAGGCGCAGCAGGAATTGCCGCTCCCGCAAATGAAGATATGCCGCGGCCGGATGTATTCCCGTGTCGATTTCGAGATCGACGTCAAGGAATGGGGCTTTGCCGATGTCGGCGGCGAAGGCGAACTGCGAGGAGATTAGGAGAAACGTGATGGATGATCAGCGAAAGAACGTGACGATTGCGGCGGTGGCCGATCTCCACGTCACGGAAGACGGCGCAAAATCCTACAAGGATCTGTTTGCCGAAATTTCCTCGGTTGCCGACGTTCTGGTGATTGCAGGCGATCTGACCGACCTCGGCCGGCCCAAGGAAGCCGAACTGCTTGCGAGCGATCTGCGCCATTGCACCGTGCCGACCGTTGCCGTCCTCGGCAATCACGATCACGAAAGCGGCCAGGTCGACGATGTTTGCAAAATTCTGACCGACGTCGGCGTGAAATTGCTGAACGGCCAGGCCGCGGAGATCGCCGGCGTCGGTTTCGTCGGCGTCAAGGGATTTGTCGGCGGCTTCGGGCGCCATATGCTTGGCTCATTCGGCGAAACCGCCATCAAGGCGATGGTCGCCGAAAGTGTCGAGGAATCGATGCTTTTGGAAAACGCGATGCGACAGGTGCGTTCGGATCGTTCACTCGTTGTGCTGCACTACGCACCGATCGCCGAAACCGTGGCGGGCGAGCCGTTGGAAATCTATCCGTTCCTCGGTTCTTCACGGCTTGCGGAAACGATCGACCGGTTTCGGGTGAATGCGGTCGTCCATGGCCATGCCCATCGCGGATCCTATGAGGGCCGCACCCCGGGCGGCGCCCCGGTCTACAATGTCGCATCCCATGTCGAAAAGCCGACTGGAAAGCCCTACGCGTTGCTCGAGCTGTGACCAGTCCTCACTGCTATTTATTAGTCCGGCCTCGATGACGCGGATCGATGCCGCCCTGAGGCGTCGTGTCGTTGGCGGTATCGCCTTCGACGGTATTGTCGGCCTGGAGTGCTTCGTCATCCGGCGGAGAAACGATACCGCGGGAACGGCCGATGCCTGGATCGTCAGACAGGTCGATGTCGCGTGGTTTGGTGGTCTTTGCATGCTTGGACGAGGTCATCATTTCCTCCTTCTTGGTGGAAAGGCTTGCTGTTCAAGCCAGGCGCCAAGGACGGATTCGATCTTGTTCTGGGCGCCCTCGGGAAGAACTCGTGCCGAGATCCTCTGTTCCGCCGAAAACGATTGCCGCTGATATTGGAAAGCCTCGACCGGCGGAACATTTCGCAACAGCCGAGTTTGGTGCGCCATCGATCGTTGAGGAGAAAACATCGTGAGACCTCTGACCTGCCATGGCAGCATGATATCCGCTGCGACGCGTGCGCCGATCCTGAGATTGAAGATGGCGGAACGGTCGTGCTGGAAGACCTTGCAACGGCCAACATGTCCATCCCCAAGGACAAGCGCCGGCGCGTCAGGGAGCGGTGGACCTTTCAAAGCTGTTCAACATCTCCTTTAGGGATGCGGCGTCCTCAAAATTCAAGAACGCCTCATGCGTCTTTTCGGCTCGCAGTCCTGCCCAACGCAGGCAATCAGCGAATTTGGAGCGTCGCTCGGCGGCTGTAAGAGGCACGGCGACCGAGCCGGTTGCATGGAGCCGCTCAGTCTTCAGTCTACGTCCATCTCTAAGGTCGATGGTGACGTGATGGGGAAGGCGCTCGATCCCGTGCTCTTGCGCTGCATGGTAGGCGCTCATTGATATCTTCGGCATATGGAGGCGAATTTCGGGACGAAAAATTGCAGCGCAAGTGAAATCGGACAGCGAAAGGTTGCCTTGGTAAAGCGCAGTGGCGAGACAATATTGCATGGAAAAGCGTGCCTGCATCTCATCCACAGGGTCTGGATAGGCCAGATTGTCAACCGCGGATCGTCCCAACTTTGTTTCGATGGAAAGCACGTCGTCCAGGCAAAAGTCATATTCCATCTGCAGGTCGCGCGCCGCATCGATGGCGCGGTGCGTGGAGGCGCAGCAGGGATGGAGCTTTGTCACCAGGCCATGCGTTTCGATAATGTGACTATCGCCCATCGAAAGCGTCTGCCACCCGGCGCAGGCCTCACCGCCGAAAAGATCGAGAAAGCCTTGTGGACGCTCAAGAATGTCCAGCCGTCCGCTCATGCCGGCTTGCGCCAGGAGAGCCGCCTCGACCGCGTTTCGCGCGGCCATGCCGGCATGAAGAGGCTTGGTGGGGGTTCCGAACTGGCCTTTCGGACCAGCGGCAGAGCTTGTGGCGATGCTCATCGCCTGGGCGATCTCTGTTGCATTCAGGCCCAGAAGGATCGCTACGCCGGCGGCCGTTCCGATACAGCCGACGGTCGACGTGCCATGCCATCCCCTATTGTAGTGCGAAGGATTGACCCCGAAGCCGACGGCAGCCTGTGCCTCAAGGCCCGCGAGATAAGCGTGCAGGAACTGTCGTCCCGAGATTGCCGCATCGGCGGTTGCAATCGACAGCAAGGCCGGAACCAACACCGCGGAGGCATGGGCCCGGGCGGGATGGAAGTTGTCGTCGAAATCAAGACAATGAGCGGCCGTCCCGTTGATCAGCGCCGCGACCGACGGTGATGACTGCCCGCCTCGCAGGATCGCCGGGGGGCCGTTCGCGCCGATCTGTCCGGAGAATGCCCTTGCCACGGCTTGCGGTGCCTGATCGGCAGCACCCGCCAGCATGCAGCCGATCGTGTCGATAACCGCCTCCTGAGCGCTCGCCATGGCGACGGGAGAAAAGCTTGTTCTCGAAACGATATGATCGGCGATTTTTTCCAGAACCGTCGCCATTGACGAATGCCTCCACAAAGTCTTCGTTGATGGGCGCAAGGATGTTGGACTTCGCAAGGCGGTGCAATCTTATGCGGTTTGCGGGTCGATCTATTCAATTTCGGGAGCAGGAATGACGAAGGGCAGCGATGTCACGATCAGCGTCAAGCACATCCAGACCTATGACGCGATCGCGGCGACGGGATCGACGATCGCGGCGGCTGGTGAACTTGGCATCTCGCAATCGAATGCCAGCCGGCTTCTGCATCAGCTCGAACTTTATCTTGGTGTGCGATTGTTCGAGCGGGACAAGAACCGATTGGCGCCGACGCGCGAGGGATTGCAGCTGGGACCGGAGATCCGGGCAATCTCCGACCGTCTGACTGCGCTGAAAGTGCTGGCACTGGAACTGGAGAACGGCCGTTCTCAAGAAATTCCTTTGCGGCTGGCGTTTCCGGTGAGCCTGTCCGTCACGCTTGTTCCGCGCCTTGTGAAACGCTTTCTTGCCGAGAATGGCCCGGTCCGGATCGAGGTTGCATCCGGCAGCTATCTGGCGATCGAGCGCATGGTGGCGGACGGGCAGGCGGATATCGGTTTTACGCGCCTTCCCTCGCCAACTCCGGGGCTGCGGCTCGAACACGAGCTGCCATCGCGCAATATCTGCGTGCTGCACCGGGACCATCCGCTGGCCGGCCGCGACATGCTGACAGTCGCCGATCTCAGGGCATGCGACCTGATCTTGCTCAATCGTGAGCGTCCGGTGCGTCATGAGCTAGAGGCGTTCTTTTACAAACAGGGACTGCGCCAGCGCCCAGCGATCGAGGCGCATTCGGTGGGGTGCGCCTGCGGTCTTGCCGCTGAAGGCCTGGGGATCGCCATCGTCAGCGAATTGCTGGCGAACGAGTACCGCTCAATGCCGTTGGCCTTCGTGCCGCTGGAGCCAGCCTTGCCCGTGACCTATGCCGTCGTCGGCTCTGATCGGGTGCCCCTGCCGAAGGCGGCGGCTCCATTTTTGCGATATCTGCAGGAGTGGGCATAACAGCCGATTTTACTTCCAATCCATTGCGGGCTGCTTAGCCAGAGGATCAATTGCGCTTATACCTTGAGGGAGCTTTTGAAATGATCAATTTTCGGCAATTGGAGGTGCTGAAGACGTTGCTGGCAACCGGATCGACGATCGCGACGGCGAAGAGTATGGGTCTCAGTCAGTCAGGTGTCAGCCGTCTGTTGCAACAACTCGAGTCCGATCTGTCGCTGACGCTGTTTGCCCGTGACAAGGGGCGGCTCATTCCAACGCCAGAGGCCAGCATCCTCGCCCGAGACGCGGAGAATATCCTGCTCGGACTCAACCGGTTTTCCGGTCTGGCAGAGGATTTGCGAAGCGGGGCTACAGGACCCGAGGTCGTGCGCATTGGGTTGCCAAGCAGCATGTGGGAAGAATTCGCACCGGCCATGTTGGTGGACTATTCCAAAAAATATCCGACGGTTCGCATCGAAACCTTTTTCGAGACCACGACAGCGATCACGCGTCTGGTCGAACAACGAGTGATCGATTTCGGCTTTCTGCGCTATGAGGAACAGATCGGTCCCGGCATTGACATGGAGCCGGTGGCAAGCGGGGTCAGCGTCTGCGTCATTCCCGAGAGCCATCCGTTGGCAGCGCTCGCCGAGATCGCGCCGAAGGATCTGCGCAATATTCCCCTGATTCTCATTGGACGGCAAATGCCAACCCGCATGCTTCTTGATCAGACGTTCAAACGAGCCGGCGTGAAGCAGAGCGTAAAGATCGAGACACACACCAACAGTTCGGCTTGCGCCTATGTCGCCCACGGCCTGGGTATTGCCATTCTCAGCAGTTTCTACGCCAATCTCTATCGGCACTTGCCGGTGGTTCAGCGTCCTTTCACGCCTGTTTCGAAGCAGGAGTTCGGGTTGGCCAAACCGGCGGGCATGCCTCTGTCGCGTGCCGCGCGAGCCTTGATGGACGCTCTGAAGCGTCAGATCGCTCTTTCGCAGAATCCGTAGCTGGCACAAGGGTTTAATGGCCCTGACCAGGGGCCAACATGGTCTCCCGCCGTACGCGATATTCGCATAGAGCTATGACAAAAATGCATAATATTGCACTAATTTTTATCATCGCTCATAGTTTGCCGACAAACAAGCCGATCAACGGCCGATTAACAATCGTGTTCAGGGGAACCGATGCTCAGATTTATCTTGAACCGCCTCCTTATGGCGTTGCCAACCGTGCTGATCGTGGCGATCACCGTGTTCGCACTCATTCGGTTTATTCCGGGTGATCCGGCAGCGCTGCTGCTTGGCGACATGGCGCAGCCAGACCAGATTGCGCAAATGCGCGCCGAACTCGGGCTGGACAAATCCATGCCGGAACAGTTCCTGATCTGGGGAGGCAATGTCCTCACCGGGGATTTCGGTCGCTCGATCGTCAACAATGAGCCCGTTCTGGAGCTTGTCGCCTCACGATTTGTCGTCAGCGCGGAGATCGTGGTGACGGCTGTGCTGTTGGCTAGCCTGATCGCTGTTCCGGCCGGCGTCATCGCCGCCTGGCGGCAGAATAGCCTCACGGATCTGGCCCTTATCGGCACGGCCACGGTCCTTCTGTCGGTTCCGACATTCTGGCTCGGCCTGCTTTTGCTTTTGCTTTTTGGCCTCGAGCTCGGCTGGCTCCCTGTCCTGGGCTATGTCTCGATCGGGGACCAGATCACTGCCGGGCTGCTTTATCTCGTCCTGCCGATCATGACATTGGTCATTCATGAAATGGGCGTGCTGATCCGCATGGCGAGAGCCTCCACGCTCGAAGTTCTCCGGCTGGATTACATCACCCATGCCCGGGCAAAAGGCCTGTCGGAAAGCGCTGTCCTCTGGAAGCATGCTTTCAAAAACGCTTTCGGCCCGACCTGGACGATGATCGGCCTTATCCTCGGCAACCTGCTCGGCGGTATTGCCGTCATCGAGACGGTCTTCACCATTCCCGGCCTCGGCCGGCTGATGGTCGACAGCATCTTCCAGCGTGACTATCCGGTCATACAGGGCTGCCTCCTGCTCGTCGCATTCTCCTACGTGGTCGTCAACCTGATCGTTGATCTGCTTTATCCTCTCTTCGATCCGCGCGTGGTGGCCGAATGACCAAGTTCACATTCAACAGTCTGATCGGCGGGACGCTGGTCGCTCTTTTGCTCGTCGTCGCAGCCCTTGGACTTCTTTGGACACCGTACGATCCGATGAAGCTCAGCTTCACTGCGCGCCTGGCAGCCCCCAGCGCCCAGCATTGGCTTGGAACGGATGAATTCGGCCGCGACGTGCTGAGCAGGATCATGATCGGCGCTCGCGCAAGTGTCTGGATCGGTGCTTTGACGGTCTCGTTTGCCGTAGTGGCCGGAACCCTGGTCGGCCTCGTCAGCGGCTATGCGCGTGGCTGGGTCGACGCAGTCATCATGGCGATCAACAATGCCCTGCTTGCCTTCCCCGGCATTCTACTGGCTCTCGGCCTGCTCGCGGTGTTCGGCGCCAACCAGTACGGAATCATCTTCGCACTCGGGATCGCCTATACGCCATCCATGGCGCGCGTGGTTCGCGGTGCCGTGCTGTCGCTGCGCGAACGCGAGTTCATCGAAGCGTCCAAGATCATGGGCAATGGCGAGATCTATACGATGCTGCGTCACATCCTGCCCAATTGCCTGGCGCCGATCACGGTTTTGTCCACCTCGATGTTTGGCTGGGCGATCCTGTCAGAAAGCGCGCTCAGCTTTCTCGGGCTCGGCGTTCCGCCGCCGGCTCCCACCTGGGGCAACATGCTGGCCGCCGGCCGTCCATTCGTCGAGCAGGCCGTCTGGCTTGGCCTTTTCCCCGGCCTCAGCATCGCGCTCACGCTTCTCGGCATCAATCTTCTGGGCGATGCGCTGCGCGACAAGCTCGATCCACGCATGAGAGGCTTGAAATGACCCAACAGAAACTTCTGAGCGTCCGCAACCTCTCGCTCGAGGTTGCCTGCAGCGGTGTCGAGGTGGTCAAGGATGTCAGTTTTGATATCGAGCCCGGCGAGATCTTCGGCATCGTTGGGGAGAGCGGTTCCGGCAAGTCGCTGGCGACGCGCGCGCTCATCTCGCTGCTTCCGCCTCCCATCAAGGTGACGGGAGGTCAGGTGACCTACAAGGGTCGCGACGTGATGTTGATGAGCGAGGCTGATTTGCGCCGAATGCGCGGCGCCGAGATCGGGCTCGTCTTCCAGGAGCCGATGACCTCGCTCAATCCGTCGATGACCATCGGCCGGCAGTTGGAAGAAGGGCTCACGCTTCACACGAATGTCATCGCGTCTGAACGGCGCGACCGCATCGTCGCCATGCTCGAGCGTGTTGGCATCGGCGACCCGCAGGCGGCACTTTGCGCCTATCCGCACGAATTTTCCGGCGGCATGCGCCAGCGCATCATGCTTGCCTCCGTCATGCTCCTGAAGCCGGCGCTTTTGATTGCCGACGAGCCGACGACGGCGCTCGATGCAGTCATCCAGCGTGACGTCATGGAGCTGATGGTCGAGCTCACCAAGGCCGAAGGCACAGCCGTGCTGCTGATCAGCCATGATCTGCCGATGGTGGCGCGCTATACCAGCCGCATCGTCGTCATGGAAAAAGGCGTCGTGGTCGAACAGGGAACCACGGAGCGGATTCTCGAAACGCCGCAACATCCCTATACGCGCAAGCTTCTCTCGTCGCTTCCCGTCCGTGGCAAGATCCGCACGATCGACACGGCCTCTGTGCCGATGGTGTCGGCGCGCAATATCGTGGTGGATTATGCCGGCCGCAAATCGCTTCTCAGGAAAAGAACCGCCAAGCGGGCGCTTCATGGTGTCAGCGTCGATATCCATGCCGGCGAAGTGGTGGCTCTGGTTGGCGGCTCTGGGTCAGGAAAGACGACACTCGGGCGTACCATCGCCGGACTGGTCCGCCAGAGTGAAGGAGAAGTGCTCTTTCAGGGACGTGAGCGTGAGGCAGACTGGCGTGACTATCGGCTGAACTGCCAGATGGTCTTTCAGGATCCCTTCTCGTCGCTCGATCCGCGCATGACAATCCTGGCGCTGGTCGAGGAAGCCCTTCGGCTTGTGCCCGATATCGATCGGTCCGCCAAGAGGAAACGAGCCTATGAAACGCTCGAGGAGGTCGGACTGGGAACCGACCACGCCCGGCGCTATCCGCATGAACTTTCCGGCGGCCAGCGCCAGCGCGTTGCGATTGCCCGCGCAATCGCCCGGCGACCGAAGTTCCTGATTGCCGACGAGCCGGTCTCGGCGCTCGACGTTACGGTGCGCGCCCAGGTTCTCACGCTCTTTTCGGATCTGCAGCGGCGCTACGGCTTTTCCTGCCTGTTCATCAGCCACGATCTGGGCGTGATCGAGCAGGTGGCGGACCGCGTCGTCGTCATGCAGGACGGCCGCATCATCGAACAGGGCGACCGCAATACGATCTTCGACAGGCCGCAGGCGACATATACGCGACGTCTGCTTTCGGCCATTCCCGCACTCGATCTCAACGAGACCGGCGGGGTCAAGCTGAAATGGCGACTGGAGGCCTAACGTGAACAGGACCACGACTTCGAACAAGACGGCCGAACGGCTGAACGCGATCTGCGATCCCCAACCCTTCGTGACCCGCTATTGCATCCGCAATCTGCTGACCGGCGAAACGTTCGACCGAGGGGCGCAGGAGGAGACACCCTCGGCCAGCACGCGCAAGACCTCGATCATGATGGCGGCATTGAAGGCCGTCGGTGATGGTCGCCTCGACCTGAATGAGCCGATCGTCTATGAGCCGCGTTTCGCCGAAGAGGTGGCCAGTGGCCTGTTTCGATACCTGACGCCAGGCATTGTCATACCCCTGCGGGACGCGATCACCGGCATGATGGTGCTGAGCGACAATGTCTGCACCAAGATGGTGTTCGAGCGGCTGACGCTCGAAGAAGTCGATCGTTACTGCAAGTCGATCGGCATGATCAGGACGCATCACCGCTTCCTCATCCCGCCGCTGGCGCTCTCGCCGGATCATGCGCTCGGCGCGGTCACGACCACCACGGCCGCCGATCAGCTCATGCTTTTGCAGACGATCCTCGATGCACAGACGTCGAAAGCCGCCGCTGCAAAACTCGGCTGCCCGCCTGCTCTTTGCCAGTTTGCGCTGCAGACCTTGAGAAACCAGGTGTTGCGCTACGGCATCCACTCCCGCCTGCCGTTCGAAACGAAGGTCGCCAGCAAGGGCGGACGTGGCAAGCGCGGACGCATGGATGCGGGCATCGTCTATCGCGGCGGCGCGCCCTTCTACATCATCGCCGCCTATACCGATCAGGTGCCGCAAGCGATGCCGGACGGAACGCCGGGATATACGGTATCGCTCGAGACCATCGGCAGGCTCTCGCGCGCCTGCTGGGATGAATTCCAAGCGTGAAGCAATCAAACAAAAACAACCAAGAGGGTAGAACCATGAAGACCATCCTGCTTGCAGGCACCATCCTGATCTCGCTCGCCGCAAGCGCGGCCGGGCGCGATATCGTCGTGGCGCAGAGTTCCGACCTGCGCAGCAATAATCCCGGAGTCAACCGCGACGGCAATACCGACGGCGTTATTCTCCACATCGTCGAGGGCCTCGTCGGCTATGCCAACAATGGCGAGGTCAAGCCGCTCCTTTCCGCCAGCATCGACATGGCGGCGGACGGGCTCAGCTATACGTTCAAGCTGCGCGAGGGTGTAAAATTCCACAACGGCAAGCCGCTGACGGCCGAAGATGTTGTGTGGAACTGGAACCGCTACATGGATCCGAAGACGAAATGGACATGCGTCAAGGATTTCGACGGCAGCGGTGCGGTCCACGTTACCGGCATCAAGGCAATCGACGCCGCAACTGTGACGATGACGCTGGAGGAGCCATCGGCCGTTTTCCTTGGTCTGATGTCACGCCCTGAATGCGGCTATACAGGCATCATCTCCCCCGACTCCGTTGCTGGCGATGGCATGTTCGACAAGCCGATCGGAACAGGCCCATTCAAGTGGGACGAGTGGAAGAAGGGCGAATATATTCACCTGACCAAGTTCGATGATTATGTTTCGCCCGCCAATGACGGCAAGCCGGACGGCATGGTCGGCTCCAAGCGGCCTTTGGTCGACGGTATCAAATTCATGGTCATTCCCGACGCCTCCACCGTCAAGGCGGGCTTGCAATCGGGCGTGCTCGACACTGCCGAGATTTCTCCCGATCTCATTCCCGAATTGAAGGAGAGCAAGACCACGCAGGTTATCGTTTCGCGCAACAACGGCAAGAACCTGTTCTACATCCAAACCCGCGATCCGATTCTCAGCAAGGCGGCCATCCGTCGCGCCATGGCGCAGGCGCTCGATCTCGACCAGCTTGTCGAGGCCGCGTCGAATGGTACGGGCGAGGCGAACGGATCGATGGTGTCATCCGATTCCGTTTACTTCAGCCAAACGCAGAAGAAGCGTCTTGCCTTTGATCTGGAAGCCGCCAAGAACGAGCTCGATGCGGCAGGTTACAAAGGCGAACCAATCAGTATCATCGCCAACAAGCGCGGAAACGTGCCGAGCTTTCCGGCCGCCGTCATGGCACAGGCCATGCTGCAGCAGATCGGCATGAACATCCAGATCGAAGTGCTTGATTACGCCACCCAGGTCGATCGCCGCCGTTCAGGCAAATACCAGATCATTTCGCAATCCGTGGCGCCCCGCCTCGACCCGGCGCTGATGTACAGTTTCTACGTCGGCGACAAGGATCAGAATGCGTCGCTGATGTGGGACAATCCCAAGGCAATCGAACTGATGAAAGCCGTCTATGCGGAAATCGATCCGAAGAATCGCCAAGCCATCTTCGATCAATTCCATGAACTGATGCTGCAGGATATGCCCGGCATCTTTCTCTACGACATGATCGATGTCTGGGGCGCCACCAAAACGCTGAAAGGCCAGCCCGTCTGGCAGTCCAACGCCCGCCTGTGGGAAGTTTCTCTCGACAATTAGCGTGCAGCCTTTCCGGCGCCATTCGTCAAGCATCCGAACATATCATCCGGCGGACGTGACATCCGCCGGAGCGAAGTTTTTCCACCTGCATTTCACGCTTCTGCGGGAGAACACATGCCCGACATCGCTTCCCTGCTTTCGCTCAGCGCCGCCATCGAAGCGATGGCTCCTGAGTTCACCGCTCTCAGCGACCGGATCTGGGATTTCGCTGAGCTGAAATTCGACGAGCATCAGTCGTCCGACCTGCTGATCCAGACCCTGCGGCAGCATGGTTTTTTGGTGAAGCAGGGTATCGCTGGCATGAAGACGGCCTTCATCGGTGAGTTCGGCAGCGGCAAGCCCGTTATCGCCTTTCTCGGAGAGTACGATGCTCTGGCCGGCCTCAGCCAGGTCGCCGGCGTGGACTCTCCTCAGGCTATCAAGTCCGGCGGGACCGGACACGGCTGCGGGCACAATCTTCTGGGATGCGGCTCACTGCTTGCCGCCGTTTCGCTTGCCAGGCATCTTGCAACCCATAAGCTTCCCGGGACTGTGCGCTATTATGGTTGTCCAGGCGAGGAGGGTGGCTCCGGAAAGACCTTCATGGTGCGCGCCGGCGCCTTTGCCGATGTCGAGGCGGCACTCACTTGGCATCCGGCGCCCTTCAACGGCGTGCGCTCGACCAACAATCTGGCTGTGGTCGAGACATTCTACCGCTTCAGGGGTGTTGCGGCTCATGCGGCCAACAGCGCCCATCTCGGCCGCTCGGCGCTGGATGCCGTCGAACTGATGAATGTCGGCGTCAACTTCCTGCGCGAACACATGCCGCAGGATTGCCGAGTGCACTACGCCATCACCGATGCGGGCGGGAGGGCCGCCAATGTCGTGCAGGCCAAGGCAGAGGTACTCTACTTGATACGCGCGCCGGAAATGGCACAGGCGCTGAGGCTTGCCCAGCGTGTAGAGATGGTCGCCAAAGGCGCGGCGATGATGACGGAGACGGAGGTGGAGGCTGTGTTCGATGCCGCCTCCACGAGCCTGTTGCCCAATCTAACGCTCGAAACCGCAATTCACGGCAATCTGGTGGCGCTCGGGCCTGTGCCCTTCGATGAAAAAGATCTGTATTTTGCCCGGCAGATCCAGGAGACCTTCAGCGAGGAGGCGATCAAAAGCAGCATCCGTCTTTACCAGATCAAGGAGGATGTTTTCTTAGATGGGAAGATCGACGGTTCGACGCCGCTTCATCTCGGCCTTCGTGCCTTCGAGGGCCAGTCGCATTTTCGCGCCGGCTCGACGGATGTCGGGGATGTCAGCCGGGTGACGCCAACGGCACAATGCTGGGCGCCAGCCTGGGCAATCGGTACCAGTCCACACACATGGCAAGTCGTCGCTCAAGGACGAAGCCCCGGAGCGCACAAAGCCATGGTCCATGCCGCCAAGGTATTGGCGGCAACAGGCCTCGACCTCTTCACATCAGCCGAACTTCTTGCCCAAGCAAAAGTCGAATGGTCGGAAAAGATGGATGGTCAGCCTTATGTATGCCCCATCCCTGAGACGGTCCAGCCGGTGCATTAGACCGGGCGAATGGCTAAGCGATCTGCGATTGGCCGACAGTTCACTTCCCCCCGTTGGCCAAGTGCTACGAGGAACTGCCAGGTCATCGGTTTGAAACCATTATGTTGAATGGATGCGCATCATGCGCACCGGCGCGCGAGGATGGAGCGCAACATCGATGCCTATGGCAGGGCGGTCGTGATCCAGGTCGCCAAGCCTGAATCCGGCGTGAAAGCCAAGCGGCTGGTCGTGACTGAGGACCGCGCCCGCGCCGAAATACAGCTGTTTGGCATTGTTTTGCGGTCCGACTATTGCCTTGAGACACCCGATCTCTTCGGCGTCAATGGGACATAGGCGCTGCTGCTTCTGTCCAGCCAATCGAGGTTGGTCTTGCCGGCCGCGCGCAGATAGTCTGCGGCCCTGAGAAACAGTGGATGACGCAGATCCCGCTTTGTCAGAAGATGATGGTCATTTCCTTCGATGCGCGTCATCATTGCTGCCCCATCAGGCTCGTCGCTGTATGCACGCGCCAGAAAGGTCACAAATCCATCTGTGAATTCAAATAGGTCGTATTCGTAATGGTAATCGTAAAACCCATCAGCGTCAGGCTCGGATGCATCGATGTGATGCGATACTTCCACCATCATGGGCCACGCCACGCCGTTCCGCCCCAAGATGGCCTTGGTGCGCCGCAAGGCCACTCGAGCTCGGTAAAACAGCTTTTCGATCTGCAACAATTCTACATGTCAGCGAGGCATTCCTCGCCCCAGGTTCTGAGTATTCACACGCGCGTTGTAGAAACACGTCTTGAAAGAGAATTGAATCCAAGCTTTTCGGAAATCTCTTGCGCGGCGTTCAGCAGGCTATCGAGATAGGCAGCGCGATTGCGCAGCCCATCCTCACGTGGGGCAACCAGGCACAGGGTGGCGATGCAGGTACCATCAGCCTGATAAATCGGGACAGCCAGACAATGGGTGAAATTCTCCACTTCACTATTGAAGGTGAAATATCCATCGCGTGCTGCCTGCCTTACCTGGGCGATGAAATCCGCCGGATCCAGCCGCCGGCCGTTCGGCAGGACGAAATCCTCCGGCGGGATAAGGTCAAGGATTTCCTGGTCCGAAAGGTTTGACACGAGGAGGCGGCCTGACGCGGTCCAGGGAATGGAAACAAGTTCGCCGACATTCGAGGAAATTCGGAACGGTCGGATGCCCTCGCGCATCATAGCAACCGTATATTTTTTGCCCTCGAGCAGACACATCTGCGCCGTCTCACGCGTTTCCTCGGCGAGATGGACCAGCATTCGGTCGCACTCGCGCATAAGGTCGAACTGCTCGGCATATGCGGTGCCGAGGAAATAGAGGCGGCGGCCGAGAAAGATCCGGCCCTCGCCGCCTTGATAATCCAGCATGCCGTGATTGAGCAGCAGGTTGACGAGCTCGTAGATGGAGGAGCGCGGCGCGCCGATTTCCGCGGCGATCTCATTCGGGCGCATCGGCCGACGCTTCACACGCAGGAACTCGAGAATCTCGAAGGCGCGATCCAGTCCTCGCGTCCGTCGTGATGCCGTTTCGCCGGAGTCTTCTGTCATATTCTTCTCCGGAGTTGCTGTCAGCCGCGATCGGCGCGATAGGCCACGCAATCGACTTCCACCTTGCAATCGACCATCATCCGCGACTGAACACAAGCGCGTGCCGGTGCATTTCCGCCAAAAAATTCAGCATAGACGCCATTGAAGCTCCAGAAATCGCGAGGATCATCGAGCCAGACCCCAACGCGCACGACATCCTCCAGACGGTAGCCGGCCTCGTCGAGAATACGGATCATGTTCTCGATTGCCTTGCGACTCTGTGCAACAATACCGCCTTGCACGATTTCGCCGTTTTCCATAGGGACCTGGCCCGAGACATAGAGCCAGCCTGCTGCTTCCGTCGCCCGGGCAAAGGGCAGCGGCTGTCCGCCGGCTCCGGTTTCGCCGGCCCCGTAACGCTTGATTGTCATGGGATCTCTTTCTTCTAGTTGAAACTTGAGGTTTTGAGGAACTCGGCGAGCCGCTCCGTCTTCGGACTGACGAACATTTTCTTGGGGTCGCCTTCCTCGCAGATGACGCCTTGGTTCATGAAGATGACGCGCGACGAAACTTCGTAGGCGAAGCGCATCTCGTGGGTGACGAGCAGCATGGTCATGCCGTCGGCGGCAAGCCCCTTGATGACCTGAAGCACTTCACCGACCAGTTCGGGGTCCAGCGCAGAAGTCACCTCGTCAAACAGCATCAGCCGCGGCGACATGGCGATGGCACGGGCGATCGCGACGCGCTGCTGCTGACCGCCGGAAAGCTGACCGGGATAATGGTTCATGCGCGCGGCGAGGCCAACTCGGTCGAGCCATTTTTCGGCAATGGTTCGGGCTTGCGCCTTCGTCATTTTCTTCACCTTGACGAGGCCAAGCATAATGTTTTCAGCAGCACTCATATGGGGAAAGAGATTGAACTGCTGAAACGCCATGCCGGTCAGAGCACGCTGGCGTGCAATTTCTTTCTCGCTTTTGCGGCGCCGGGTCACGCCTTCGACGCGATAGCCGATTTCCTCGCCGTCCAGGCTAATCGTACCGCTTTGGAATTCTTCGAGCATGTTGATGCAACGCAGCAAAGTCGTCTTGCCAGAGCCGGACGAGCCGATGATGGAAATGACTTCGCCTTCCTGGACGCTACAATCGACGCCCTTGAGGACTTCTTGGATGCCGTAGGTCTTGCGCAGACCCTTGATTTCGAGAATGGTCTTGGCCATCGGGGGAGCCTTTTCAGGATGGCAAGGCGGTCTTGCGCTCGACATATTTGCCGAAGTGCTCGATGCCGTAGTTGACAATGAAATAAAGAGCGCCAGCCAGGAAATAGAACTGCAGGCTCATGAAATTGCGGGAAATGATCTCCTGCGTGCGCAGGAGAAGTTCCGCCACACCGATGACAGAAAGCAGGGTCGAGGCCTTTACCATCTCGGCTGCCGTGTTCACCCAGGACGGCAAGCACTGGCGCATGGCCTGCGGCCATAGCACGGAGGTGAAGGTCTGGGTGAAGGTCAGGCCGATCGCCTTGGCCGCTTCGGTCTGTCCCTTGGGAATGGCCTGAAGCGCTCCGCGCACGATTTCGCCGACATGCGAGGAGCAGAAGATCGCAAGTGCGAGGACACCTGCCGAAAACGGCCCGAGATCAACTCCGGCGGCGGAGGAGACGTAATAGCTCGCCAGCACGAGCACGAGCACCGGCGTGCCACGAATAACGTCGGTATAGGCGCGCACCGTTAAGCGCAAAACAGCACCGCCGTAGACGAGCGCCAAGCCGACGAAAACTCCGAGTATGGAACCAGCAAGGATGGCCAGCAGAGAGATCGATACGGTCATGCCGAGCCCGTTCATGATAACGTATCGGGCGATCCAGAATTGTTCGAGAAAGGTGTAAGACATCCGGGCTTACCTCGGCAGGGCCAGGCGGCCCTCGACGAAACGCATCGAGGCGGCGATGAGAAAACAAGTCGCGACGTAGAGGCCGGAGGTGACCATCCAGGTTTCCACGACTCGGAAGCTCTCGACGTTGATCTTGCGGGCCGCAAATGTCAGCTCAGGCACGGCGATGGCGGCGGCAAGCGATGTATCCTTGAAAAGCGAAATGGTCGTTGAAGACAGCGACGGCAGCACATTGCGCAGCATCAGTGGAGCGATGATGGAGCTGCGGATCTGCATCCCCGTCAGACCGATGGCGAGGCCGGCTTCCGTCAGACCTTTGGGAATTGACAGTAAGCCGGCCCGAAACACTTCAGCGAGATAGGCACCCGAATAAAGGGATAGAACCAGCACGAAGCTTTCCATTTTGTCGAGACGGACGCCCATCTGCGGCATCGCGAAATAGGCAAATAGCACCAGAACGAGGATCGGCAGGTTGCGGATCACCGTGACATAGAGCTGCGCTGATGCGATCGCGTAGCGGTTCTTCGACGTCAGCGCGAAGGCCGCGAAAAGACCGATCACCGCTCCAATCAAGATCGAGACCACCGCAAGGCCAAGGCTAAGCGCGAGCCCGCTCAACAGGAAATCGAAATTACGCCAAACGGCCGCGAAATTCAAAGTGTAACCCATGGCGATGCCTTCCCCTGAGGCTGAGGGAGCGGGAGACCGGCCCCGCTCCACACGGCTGTTATTTGAATTCGACCGGGAAGCCGATCTGAGGCGGGGTCAGGTCTTTGCCGAACCAGGTCTTGAAAGATTTGGCGTAGGTGTCGAATTCGACGCCGGTCATGGCTTCGTGCAGAGCGGTGTTGACGAAGTTCAGCCAATCCTGATCGCCGCGCTTGACGCCGCAGGCATAGGTTTGCGGGTTCCAGCCGTAGCCGGCATCCTTGTAGCGGCCCGGATTCTGGGTCATGTACCAGGCGAGCGACGACTGGTCTGTCGCCACTGTATCAGCGCGTCCAGATTCCAGCGCCTGATAAATCAGGTCGACGGATTCATATTGATCCACCTTCGCCTCCGGCAGAGCGGCATGCACCATGGCCTCCGCATAGACATTCTGCAGGACCGAAACCGTGACGGACGAGCCAGCCGCCTTCAGTGCGGCATAATCGCCATATTTCCCATCTGCTTTGAGCATCAGGCCCACGCCTTCGCGATAGTAAGGAATGGTGAAGGCAACCTGTTGAGCCCGCTCGCCAGTAACGGTCATGAATTGGCAGGTGATGTCCACTTTTCCGGTGGTTATGTTGGGGATGCGGGCGTCGGAAGACTGGTTCACATACTCGATTTTTTCGGGATCGCCGAAGAGTGCCTTGGCAATGATATGGCCCATGTCGACGTCGAAACCCTGAAGCTTGTCGTCGGCGCTCTTGAAATGCCAGGGCGCATTGGTGCTGCCGGTGCCAAGGACAAGGTGGCCTCGGGTAAGCACTTCATCGAGCTTGCTGCCCTCAGCGAGGGCTGGCGCAGAATAAAAAGCAGTGGCGACGGCCAGCGACATCGTGCCGGCGAGGAAGGAATAGGTCATCGTGTTCCCCTTGATTGACCGTTTTTCTGATAATCCAATATAGCGGACATGTGTCTGTGTTATCGGATTGACTTATCAAGGGGTATGAGGAATGACTTGTCAATAGGCATTGCCATAAAGATGTATCGTCATTGACGACGGGTTTTTGGCGGTCCAGCATTCTTCATACCGTTCTGCGAGGCTCCCATGCCCTTTTCTCCTAAAGATTTGACAATGATCGACACCCCCGCCGTGCTTATCGATCTCGACATCGCGAAGCGGAACATCCATCGCTTCCAGGCTTATGCAGACAGGCACGGCATCCGTGTGCGCCCGCATATCAAGACACACAAGCTGCCAGCCGTTGCAGAGATGCAGCTTGCGGCGGGCGCAATCGGCATTACCTGCCAGAAGGTTTCGGAAGCCGAGGCGATGGTTTGCGGCAGCAAAGCCATACGCGACGTACTGATCACCTACAATATTATAGGTGTTGCCAAGCTGGAACGCCTGAAGGCGCTAGCGGGAAAAGTAAAATTGTCGGTCGTCGCCGATAGCCGCGAGGTCGTCGACGGGCTCTCGGCGTCCTTCCATGCCGCGTCTGCGCCGCTGGCGGTGCTTGTGGAATGTAACACAGGCGCCAATCGCTGCGGCGTCGCGACGGTGGAGGAGGCCGAGGACCTGGCCGTCGCAATCCAGGCAGCACCCGGCCTCGTTTTCGGCGGGTTGATGACGTACCCGCCGGCAGGTGGCGAGGCGGGGGTCGAAAGTTTCATGAGGCAGGCCACCACCCGCATCAATGCGCGGGGACTGACGGTACCGGTTGTTTCATCCGGTGGTACGCCATCCATGATGCATGCCGCCGGCTCTCCGACGACCACGGAGTATCGCCCCGGAACCTATGTCTACAATGACAGATCTCTCGTGGCGCGTGGTGTCTGCAGCTGGGAGGATTGTGCACTGAGCGTGCTCGCCACCGTCGTCTCCGTTCCCGCACCGGACCGAGCGGTGATCGACGCCGGCTCCAAGACGCTGACCTCAGACTTGCTCGGTCTTGAAGGTTACGGCCATGTGCTCGGACGTGACGACGTAGCGATCGACCAGCTTTCGGAAGAACATGGAAGGCTGGTCAGCACCGGCGCGATCGGCCTTGCGGTCGGGGACAAGGTACGGATCGTGCCAAACCATGCCTGCGTCGTCACCAATATGGTTGAGGCCGTCATGGTCACGAGTGCCGAGCGGACCGGACCGGAAATCTGGCCCGTCGTCGCGCGTGGAAAAATTGTTTGACCAGCAGGCAGGACAGGAAGCCCTGGTGCGGGCACGCTCCCAAAAGCCAACCCACTTGTGGCCCTTGCAAGGCCGTCAGTGCTCTGCTCAGGGCTCAATCAGGCATGGCCGTGCACGAGGGCGCAAAAGGCAGTCTTGTCGATGGAAGGACAACTTTTCGCAAAGGTTGCCGAGACCAAAGAAGCCTTGCAGCAGCTTTGCGGCCCGTCTTCGGCGACGATCGGAAAATTATTGGCATAAAACGCATGGCGCTTTGAAAGTTTTTATGTAAAAACATCGTGTTAGCTCACATGCCTTTGAAGGCGCGATTAGAGTTCGTGACGGAAAAGTGGAACGCAAAGTCAATCTCAAAGATGTCGCGCGCGATGCGGATGTGTCCCTCAGCACAGCTTCGCACGCCCTGAACGGAACCGCCCCACTTACGGTCGAAGTGCGTGAGAGGGTTTTGAATTCAGCAAAACGTCTGGGTTATCTCGAGCGCCGAAGGAAGAGGGCGACGATTGCGGCGCTACGCGTTTTGCTTCTTGCAATTCCCGACGATGCCGCTCCGCAAAGTGACCTCAACTTGGTGAGCTGGACGATCCTCAACGGCCTTCGGAAGGAATGTGAGCGGCGCGGGATCAGAACCATACCCTTTGTCAGCACCGGCCGGAGAATCGATGGTAGTCAGGTAAGGCAGATTGCGCTTTCGGAGCGAGCTGACGGTATCGTCATCTTGAACGACGATCAGCCCGAACTCATCCGAAGCCTTGCTTCTGCCGGAATGCCCGTCGTCATCATAAACGGCGAAGATCCAGCCATGCTGGTCGATACGGTCACGCCGGAAAACCGCTTCGGAGCACGCCTCGGTATCGAGCATCTGCTCGCGCTCGGACATCGTCGCATTCTACACCTGACCTGGAAGGGCCGAACGACGATCCAGCGCAGATATGACGGCTTTTCCGACGCGTTTCTTGCCGCGCAGCTTCCTGTTCTGGAGGACATGATCCTCGAGGCTGAAGGATATGAACCCAGACATGGCGAGGCCGCCATCAATGCCCTGCTTGATCATGATCCTGACATGCGAGGAGCCACCGCCATCTTCTGCGCCGCCGACAACCTGGCGCTTGGATGCCTAAAGGCACTGGCTGATCGCGACATTCGAGTGCCAGAGGCGATTTCCGTGCTGGGATTTGATGATATCGTGCGAGGTGAGTTCAGCCGTCCGCCATTGTCGACAATCAGTGTTCCGGCCGACAGGCTCGGCGCTGCTGCCTTGGCCCTGATCGAACAGCGGCTGATCGCCAATGACCCGCACCGGCCGGCCCACCGCCTGGAACTGGGATGCCATCTCGTGTTGCGTGGCAGCATTGCGCCGCCACGCTGACCGGGATCATTTCATCCCCGTTCCGGCGATCCCAGTGGTGATGTATTTCTGCAGAAACACGAACACGATCGTCACAGGGAGCAGGCTGAGAAATGTCATCGCAAGGATGTAGTGCCACTGCACCGAGAATTCTCCCTGAAACGCATTGAGGCCCACCTGCAGCGTAAAATTCTCGCGGCTGTTGAGGACAATAAGTGGCCAGAGGAAATCATTCCAGCGCCAAAGGACGGAGAAGATCGCCAGCACCGCCAAGGCAGGTGCTGTCAGCGGCAGAATGATACGCCAGAAGATACAGAATTCACTGGCCGCATCAACGCGTGCAGCCTCGATCAGTTCATCCGGTATCGTCAGCATATATTGTCGCAGCAAGAACACGGCTGTCGGAGAGGCGATCGTCGGAAGGATGACGCCCCACAGGTTATCGGCAAGACCAACGCCAACGACCACCAGATACGCAGGAACCATGACGACGGCGAGCGGGATCATCAAGGTCGAAATGATGATCACGAAAACCGTCTTGTCGCCGCGAAACCGGTATTTCGACAATGCGAAAGCTGCCATGGCATTGACCAGGAGTGTCAAGACTGTTGCGACGAACGTGACGAACACCGAGTTCTTTAGAAAGGTCAGGAAGTTGAAACGCGTCAATGGATCGGCGTAGTTTTGCGTAGCCACGGTCAGCCGCTGCACGGGCGTGATACTCTTCACATCGACGCTGACGGGCTTTTGCGGGCTGACAGGGTCGACCATTTGAGCTTTGAGGCCGATGCGACGGACCATCGCCATTTCCCGCGTTTCACCGTCAATGGTGACCTGCCATAGGCTAAGCGGCTTGTCGAATCCGCTCACAGTCTGCTCGACGGCGGCGCGGGGAAGCAGAGTCGGCGGAAACCGGGTGATCTCAGCTGCCGGTTTCAGCGAGGAAAGACCTGCCCAGACTACAGGAACAAGGACGGCCAGGGTTCCGGCAAATAGCCAGATCCATGACAATATGTCGGTTATATCGATGCGTTCGGCACGGCGCCTGCGCGTTAGAAATCTGATGGGATTCATAATGTTATTCATTTTATGACTCCATTCTCCGGCCAAGGCGCAGCTGGATCAGCGTCAGTACCAGGAGCACAAATCCCATCAGAACCGATGCCGCGGATGCAAGGCCGAAAAGGCGGAGATCGCTGCTGAAAGCCATCTGGTAGATGTATTGCACGATAAAGCTGTTGGCTGTGCCCGGGCCGCCGCCGTTGGTAAGAACCCAGGCCTCGTCGAAGATCTGGACCGACCTGATCATCAGAAGAATGAGAACGACCAGCAGGTTTGGCCCCAGCAGGGGCAGTGTGATCCTCAAAAGCGTGCGGCGAGGCGAGGCTGCATCGATTGCCGCGGCTTCGTAAAGCTCCTTCGGGATGGCCTGGAGACCGGCCAGGAGGATGAGCGTATAAAAACCCATGTGAAACCAGACGGAGACGACCACGACGAAGAATCGTGACCAACCGACATCGAGAAGGAAGATTTCCGGGGGTACGCCGAGCATCTGCAGGAAGGCGTTAAGCAGCCCATTTCGATCAAGGAACCATTTCCAGATAAGACCGATGACGACGGGAGACAGCAATACAGGATAGAAGAAGATTGCCCTGAAGAAGCCTCGCGCGACAATTGCTCGATTGAGTATCAGCGCGGTAATCAGGGCTACGAGCAATGTGGCGACGACGTTGAATGCCACGAACCAAAGCGTGTTCCACACAGCCGTCCAGAAAAGCGATTCGCGGCAAGTTCCGGGCCTCAGGTAATCATCACAAGCAAGCAGGGTGCGGAAATTCTCGAAGCCGACAAACGGCCGGTCCGACACGAAAAGGTTCGTACCGCCCGTAAAGGCGTAACCCACGGCGATGGCGATTGGCAGGAACGTGAATATGCCGAACAGAACCAAGTTCGGAGCCAGAAACAGCCATGGCATGCGTTTCCGGCCGAGGACGCGCTCCATCCCGTTCACTGGGGCCTCGACCGCTCTCATGATCGTCTCGCCCGCCTGATAAAGGGCCGCACCTCGCTTGAGCGTCGTCATATCAGAGCCTCCCTTGGCCTTGCCGCCGGCTGAACGCCAGGTCGCTTTCGGGATCGAAGAGATGAACGCGCACAGGCAGGCAGCTGATCAGGATGCGATCACCTGGTGACGGCGCGAAATGACCCGCCTCGTGAATGATGATCTGCTCGTCCAGCCCCTCAAGGTTGCCGTAGACATAGGTTTCAGTTCCAAGCCCCTCATGGTACTGGACGACGAACGGCAACCCATCTTGACCGGAGCGTGCAAAATGCGCGGGCCTGACGCCGGCAAGCACTGCCTGCCCAACGTGTACCCCGGCAGGATCCACGTCACTGATCAGCTTGCCGCCGGTGCCGACATCGATGATAACGCCGCTTTCACCGATACCGGCGACCTTGCCCTTTATGATGTTCATGCGTGGAGAACCGAGAAAGCCTGCCACAAAGAGATTTCGCGGATTCTCAAACAGTTCCAGCGGAGCGCCCACCTGCTCGACCTGCCCGCTGCGCAGCACGACGATCTTGTCGGCCATCGTCATCGCCTCGACCTGGTCATGGGTGACGTAGATCATCGTGGTTTTGATCTCACGATGGAGTTTTGTGATTTCGGCTCGCGTCTGGACGCGCAGTGCGGCGTCGAGGTTCGAAAGCGGCTCGTCGAAGAGAAAGATATCCGGTTCGCGTACGATTGCCCGGCCAATCGCCACACGCTGGCGCTGCCCGCCTGAAAGTTGTTTCGGACGCCGGTCCAGATAGGGCTCGATGGCCAGCATCCTGGCCGCTTCGGCGATCCGCGTCTCGATTTCGGCGCGTTTGAACTTGAGATTCTCCAAGCCGAAAGCGAGGTTCTTGCGAACGCTCATATGCGGATAAAGCGCGTAGGACTGGAAGACCATCGCGATCTTGCGCTCGGCGGGCGAAAGCTGGCCTACATCCCGCCCTCCGATGGCGATTGCGCCGGAAGTAATGTCTTCGAGACCCGCGATGATGCGCAGCAAGGTCGATTTGCCGCATCCGGAGGGACCAACGAAAACGACGAACTCGCCGTCCTTGATATCAAGGTCGACATCATGCAGGACCTTGATGGCGCCATATGACTTGTTGACGGTGGAAAGCTTCAGTTCTGCCATGCCCTGCTCCCATCAGGTGTCGCCGTTTCGAAGGCGACGTCTATCTTGTTCCATCCCTGCGGCAAGGGTACCGGCCTTTTGATCAGAACGTCTTCCAGAATGATCCCCGTGACCCCGGCCACGTAGGCGGCTGGCATTCCTCCCGGATAGCGCTCGAGACCGATCACCCGTCCGTCCGAACCGCGGGTCCAGGCATTGGCGCGGCCGCCTCCATCGCCGCGCGGCGCCAAATCCGCATGCGTCGGGCGCAGGTCGTAGAATTGCCCCGTACCCAATTGCCCAGGCCGCTGGACCAGGCTTATGCGCGCCATGCGGACATTTCGAATGCCGGCGGAAGACGTCGAAATCAAAGTGATCGCTCCTTCCATTCGACCGCTTATGTCTTCGACGATGAGGTTCTCGATCGCCCCGGCGGTCTGCGCGGAGACGCGGTCGACGACATTGATCGTCAACGCTTCTCCCGAACCCCAGAAGCCGTCGAGCGTTTCGTGGCAGTCCACTCCAATTCTCGAAAATCTGACGTTCGATATTCGACCGCCGTCGCGCGAGAAAACTCCGAGCGCGCGGTTGGAGGCCGAGACATTGCAGTCCTCGAATACGGCATTCGTGATATTGCCATGTGTTTCCGTTCCGATCTTAAGGGCGCAACTCAAGCTTTGGATCGAGCATCGGCGGACGAGAATGTTTTCGCATTGCCCTATGGCAGCGCCAGCCGGACCGATGCTCGTCTTCAAGCAAATGCCGTCGTCGGCGGTCGCTATCAGGCAATCTTCGATGATGGCGCTGCGGCATGCATCGAGAACGATACCGTCGGTATTGGGAAGACGATGGTCGTTCTCGATCCTCACACCCCTGACTGCAACATCCGTACAGCCGATAAGATGCAGCGTCCACATCGGCGAGCGGGATATATGGATGGAGCTGATCTCAACCCCATCACACGCCTCCAGGACGACAACGCGCGGTCGAAGATCGGCCGGGATGAATGTCCCTACCGTCTTGTCGTCGCCGACGATGAAGCTGTCGCAACCGGCTTCGAGGCGGCCGCAGCCCGTCAGGCTTATCCGCCGCGCATTTTTGGCGACGATCATGCCGCGGTTTGATTTCTCGGCAATGACCGAAACGGTCGTATGCGCATAGGCGTCATAATCGGGGACCGGACGCAAGATCGCGCCGGCGGCCAGGTGAAGGTCGACACCGGATTTGAGCTGAATCCCGCGGCAAACATGGATGCCGGCCTCGAGCACCACACGCCCGCCGCCTGAAGCCGACGCTTCGTCGATGGCAGCTTGCAATCGAGCGGTGTCGTCGATGCCGGCGGCATCGATGGAGATAAGAGACGTCGCGCTCATTGCTGGTGACCGCGCTCCAGAACGACTTCCGTCAGGAGCAGCATGGTGAGCGCCTGGCCGTAAGGCGTCGGCACGTTGGGTATGCTTCTATAAAAATCGAGGTCGTGACCCATCGGCGTTCCGTCCGAAACTCCATGGACGACGCCTTCCTCGTCGATGCGCGCCAGCACGGCCGAAAGCGCCCGCTCGGCGTAGATCCGGTCGCTGCTGTCCAGAATGCCGGCATCTACGCCACGCAGGATGCCGTAGGCAATTCCGGCGGTGGCTGACGTCTCCACTGGGGACGCGGGGTCGTCCAACAAAGTGGTGAACATGCCGTCCGGCCTCTGGCGTGCCTTGAGCGATCGTACCTGGCTCGCAAGGACATTGGAAAGATAACGCCGGTCCTTCTCGCCCAACATCGGCACAAGCTCGAAGAGTTCCGGGATGGCCACCGTGATCCAGGCATTGCCGCGAGCCCAAAAGGCATTGGCAAAATTGTGCCGCCCATTGAAGGTCCAGCCATGATACCACAGTCCGCTCACGGGATCCGACAGGTAGCGCGTGTGGATCACGAACTGGTAGACAGCTTCGTCGATCCATTCGCTGCGCTTGAAAAGCACGCCTGCGCGCGCGAGAAAGAGGCAGGCCATGAACAGCGTGTCGTCCCAAAGTTCGCCCTCGTTGAGACGTTCTTTGACAACGTGTTGAAAACCACCGTCCTCCGTTTTGGGCAGTTCCTTTACCAGCCATTCGGCCCAGTCTTCGACAAGGGCGCGAAACTCGGGACGATCGACATGCTCGACAAGGATGGCAAGCGGCAGCATCGGAGCCGTGCTGTTGATCTGGCGTGGCGGTAGGCCACGTCTGATCTGGCTGCTGTACCAGGCCACAAGGTCCTGAAGTGCTTCTTGATCATTGGTTGATATCGCGCGTCTTAGGAAGCCGTAAAGCCCAACGCCGACTTCCCAATCCCATTCGTCGAACTGGATACCCGAGTTGGTCTCGGCGCTCACCAGTCCTTCCCTGATGCCCTTGAGACGGCTGAAAGCCATCGCGACTCGATCGATGGTCGAAAGAAGGGCGGCATTGTCGACAGATGTTGGATTCATGCTGGCACCTATGTTCAGGAGTAGAATGGTCTTTCAGTGCCAGCGTCGGATGCGGCACTGTCGTAGGTAAGGATCGGGTGCGGTTGATCGTAGGTGAAGGGGCGGGCCTTCCCACCCAGCGAGAGCCCATTGGCATAAGTCAAACTGATGGCCGGGCCGCCCTCTGGCGTCAGCACAAGACGTCGACCTTCGCGGTCGAAGGAGACCGTCGTCTGGCGGATGCGCTGGACGAAGGTGGTGAAGGCGTCGCCGTCGCCGCATCCGACAATTGCTGCCCAGCCGCAAAGCGATCCATAGGAGCGCACTTCGCGGCCAGCCGTTGGTCCATCCGCGATCAGTTCCAGACCGTTTGACGCGTAAATGGCAGAAAAACCGTTGCCGGAGCGCGCCATCAGCCAATTGGCGTCGATGATGAGAGCGTCCAGACCGTCGCGGCCGATATAGGCGTGCGTCCATGCATGCCGTGCGTCGCGGGTATCCTCAATCAGAAGGGCGACGTCACGATGCTGGGCGACGCGTGGTAGAATGCCATTGCCGGCCCAATAGGACGGCCTTTGATTGCCCCATGGGTCATCCTCGCCAGGATGGTTGATCCAGAGCCTTGCCATGGGATGGCCAGCCAGGCGCACATCGATCACATGCTGCTGATGTCCCTTCTGCCCGGTCTTGTGATCGACGACGGTCGAAAGCTGCGCCGCTTCGTTCTTGAAGAGGACGAGCTTTGCGCTCTCCAGGCCCTGACTGTAGCGCGCCTCCACGCTTCTGCCCGGGGCCAAGTTCGCAAGATCGGCGAGATCGGCAGGCGGTTCGTAGCTGCCCGCGCAAAACAACGGCAACGACGCAACCCCACCGTTGAGCCAACCGGTTCCGAAAGCGACTTGTGCGAAGGGCGCGAGCTCTGTCAGGGGGCCGGCGCGCAGCTCCTTGTCATAGGCGCGGCCCTGCGATCCGGCCGGAACACCTGAAAGCGTGTGCAGCGCGATCATCCGGAAAATGAGATCGAGCTGCGCGCGCGCGCGTTCGGCAATGGACGCTTCTGCCCAGCGCTCCAGCGCCAGCAGTCCGATGAAGTCGACCGGGTAATATGCCGCCGAATTCCATTCCGCAAGGCCGTGTGCCTCGACGCTGTCGAACCAGTGTCGGAGGCGCGTGGCAGCGAGATCTGCCTGCTGTCTTCCCGTCCTGCCCGAAGCTGAAAAGGTCTCCTCCGGCAAGAGAAGCCCTGCCAGCAGCTGGCTTGTGTGAAAGCACAGCACATGGTTTTCGCTCCAGAACCACATTGCATCATTGCCAGGCTCGTCGACCCAGTAGCGGTAACACAGGACGGAGTGCTTTATACGTTCGACGGTGCCGGCCGGCATCTGAGCGCCATGGGCTCCAAGCAGCCAAAGCAGCGGCACCATGATGAAGTCCGAGCAGTCTTCACGGGCATCGATAGAGGTGAGCGTTTTATCCAGGATGCGGTCAAAGGCGTCCTGGTCTTGATAGCCGGTTTCCATCATGGCAATGATGCGCGCCACGCGCTCGGCACCGAAGCGGGCGCTGTATTCGAGCGCTTGGCGTTTGCGGTCCTTCAATGTCGCCTTGGGTGACGATGGAGAAACGTTTGCTAGAAAGCCGGCATCGATGACACGCGTGACCGATCCCGGCCCGCTGCCGATCGTCAGATGCACGCCGTGATAGCCATCTGCAATGCGACACACATTTTCGGCCGTCAGACGGCTTTGATGGGCACGCAGGCTCAAGACAGAGTGTGCGAAGACAGGCCGCTCATGGCCGTGACCGATAACGCTGACCTCCACCGGCACGTCGCGCTGTGGCGCCGTATCGAATATCAGTTCCAATGGCTCGTTGACGAAGACGTCGCGCATAGGGCGCACGCCGCGGGCGAGGTTTTCCAGTTCGCGGACTTCCTCGTGATCCAGCGCCACAGGCAACAGCACGCACAGCGGCTCCTTGTCCAGCACTTCCAGTTCGAAGAACCAGGTCGTGTCGCGTTCGGCAAGATCCTCGCAGTGAACGAGAATCTGGTTGTCGCCTGCTTCCAGCGACAGTGCAACGTCCGTTGAACTTTCCAGATTGCGCCTGAACGGTTCGAAACGCACCGCTTCCTTTCCATTGACCCATACGCGAACCCCGCCGCAGGTCTTGAGCCTGAGATGCAAGAGACGGTGCGAGGCGGTCCTGAAGACGCCCCTCAGCCATCGACGCAGATGGGTCGGCACGTGCCAGAAACCGGTGAACTCGACGCGGCGGTTTGACCCCGGTAGGTAGAGGCTCGCTACCGGCCACGACGTATCGGCAGGAAGTTCGCGCCCGACCATCGTCGACAAGAAAGCCTTCCGGCAGGGCAGATCCCCGACGTCGACGAAACCATTGATAAAACGATAATCGACGCGATCTTCCGCCGGCGCAGCGATGCCGGGAAAATAGCTGGCGATCAGATCAGAAACCGCCCAAGCTGTCACTGTTTGACCTTGACCGACATAATATGCGGGCGCCTCGGGTCCCGGCCCTTCGTTCACAGATCGCCTCCTCCGCAATCGAATGAAAAGTTTTTCATTCTCACTATTTTGCGATTTCCTTTTCCAGTTTGGCTCGAAAACCGCGTAACAGCCGCAGAAAATAGCTTGACGGGAGGAATGTCAAGTATATGAAATTCGCTCATCGACGATCTTGATCGCGATTGATGAAAATGTTTTCATGGGAGGATGAAAATGAAGCACTCTCTTTCGGCAGCCTTCGCGCTCGCTCTGACGGCCGGTTCCTTCGCGTGGTCCGGCATGGCCATGGCGGAAACAAAAACGATTACTTTCCTGTTCACCGACGACGACCAGGCCTACGTCGAGCGGATGGAAGCACTCAGCAAAGAATTCGAAGCCGCAAATCCCGATGTCAAGGTCAACTTTGTGTCGTCCGGCTATGACGCCGTTTCCAAGCAACTGCCTGTGCAGCTAGCCGTCGGCGAAGGCCCGGATGTCGCCAAGATTTCCGACTGGCAGCTTGCGCCATATTACCTCGACATGCGACCTTACATGAAAGACCCCGAAGGCTTCGCCAAGCTGCATGGCGACAGCCTCAACATTCTTCGCTTCCCGGGCGTCAACGACCCGCAGTCGATCAATGGCTATGTCGCATCGCAGACATTCAACCTGCCGTTTGTAAACAAAACCCTTTTCGAACAGGCTGGCGAACCGCTTCCCAAGCCCGGCGCCACATTGAAGGAGATCGTGGAAGCGTCCGCGCGTGTTGCCAAGGCCACAGGTGCCCAGATTCCCTTCACGATGGATCGATCGGGCCATCGCTTTTCCGGCGCTGCATTCTCGTATGGCGCGACCTACGTCAAGGACGGCAAGTTCTCCTTTCCCGACGATGCCGCCAAGCGTTACATTGCCGATCTTTACAGCTGGACACAGGACGGATCCTTCCCGAAGGAAATGTGGGGAGCGGCCGGCGGATCCCAGTACAAGAACATGGGCGACGAATTCGTCAACGGAAACGTCGTGACCTATCTTGCCGGCAACTGGATGGTGAACCCGTTTCAGCAGAAGATTGGCGATGCTTTCGACTGGACAGCGATCAGCGCGCCCTGCGGTGATGCCGGTTGCTACGCCATGCCGGGCGGCACCGCGATTGTCGGCTTCAAGCGCACCAAGTATCCTCAGGCCGTCGCTTCATTCATCGAGTTTCTGGGTTCTGAGAAAATCCAGCGTGAGATCGCCGAGAATTACGTCATTCTGACAGGCGCCGACGTCAAGGACCCGCAGTACAAGCTCGCGAGCAACAATGCCAAGGATGCGATGGCCGTCTTCTTGGCGAGCCGCAAGAATGTACCGCAGGCAGCGCGCGACATGGAGCGCATGAAGGGATCTTCAGCGATCTACCAGTTGATCGTCCAGCGAATGAGCCAGTTGATCGTTGGCGAGCTCTCGCTCGACGAAACCTATGCGGCGATGAGCGCCGATGTCGACAAGACCAACCAGGCAATCGCTGCCAAATAGCTTGCACGCTTATTGCTGCCGAAGTCTGTCATCCACGGCCTTGGACAAGGGCCGTGGATAGCAGCGTCCGGGTAGTCGGTGCAGTGCGTGCAGACACACTCGACAGATTTTGGCGGTAAACCCCAAGAGTGCGTTCGGCCTTCGCTCTTTAATCATGCCTTTCAAGATGTTCTTCGCATCGGCGTGGTGCACCGATCCTGACCCTGGCAGAGCACCGGCACGGCCGCTCGGCGGCAGGCGGCTGTCTTCACGAAAGAAGACGAGGAAGGACCGATACAAGGCTGCGTCCGCAGCCTCGAAGCACCGCCCATGTATGCCATGAACCCGCATGCCTTGAAGGAAAACGCCGCAAGACACGCCAGACCAATCCGCGCCCGAGGCCGATGGGGTGGTGCCAGCGACCGTGCACCAAAAAAATATTGTGGCATTCAAGGCAAATGCCAGTTCCGCCGGTGACAGATCCCTTGGAGGGCCGGAACAATTTGATGCTGCTGCGGTTGGGTAAGCACCATGGAGGAAGTTCGAATGAATGTCGCGACGAATCTGGCGCTCCTTCTCGGTTCACTGACGTTGACATGTTGGATCGTTGCCGGCGCAGTGGCCGTCTTGGGTACAGGAGATGAACTTGGCCGGCACGATAAACAGCGAGTAAGCGAGCTCGTCTCGTTGGGCCTAAACCTTGTCGGCTTCGTCTGCGCAGTCGCGATGGCTGCTATCCTGCTCGCTGCATGACGGTGGTCGGTTCAAAGGTCAGCCAAGGCTTCGCGTGGACGGCTGGCATTGTCTTCGGCCTCGGCGTGTGACATCTGCGACGGCATTGTCCTACATCAAATCCTGCCATGCCATCACATTCTCAGCTCCTGCTTTCCAGACGCTTCAATAATGGTTTAACGGACGAGGCAACAACCGCTATCGGTCGGTGAGCGAGCTCACTGCCGCTTCTGGCTCGTGTGATGCGAGCGTATCGCGGATCCAACCGCAAGCGTACTCATTCGTTTTCACGGCAAGTGATGTGGAAGGCGGTTGAATCCGTGTGGTGCCTCGGGAACGACAATGCACCGCGAGTTCCCATTCTGATTAGCCCATCTTTCGCTCATTCCGGTGCTGTCGTCGACGATGGGATCAAGTGCTCCAGCGATCATGAGCGACGGCGGGAGACCGGCGAGGTCACGATGGAGCGGTCCACGTCTCAAGTTGCTGGGAAGGGAAGGGTCAAACGGTGAAGGTTTTTAATCGCCGCAGGGCCGTCGATGAGGAGGCTGCAGCGAGAAACTTTGCGCAGGCTCCGCGAAGCGTCGAGGTCGAAAACGCCGCACATGGAATAGAACCGGGCAACGCGGCTGATCTTGCCCACCGACCGCAGATGAAGGAGCGCTTCACATCCAAGATGGGCACCGGATGACTTTCCTCCAATCAGGATACGGTCTGCGCCGAAATCAGCAAGATGATCAGTAAGCCATTCCGTTGCGATGATGCACTGGCGAAGCGTTCGGTCGAGGCGGTCGTCGCGGGCATTGCGAAAGTCAATGACAGCCGCAAGCAACACAGGACCTGCGAGATATCGTCGATTACAGAAGACGCTGCGGTTTTATGGGACGGGGATCAATTTCGGGTCGCTGCGCAGCTCCAGCGCTTTGCCGCCGATACGCTTCCAAGGGTGCTCCATCATCTGGTACCGGCAAAGGCGAGCCAGGCATGCGGAACCGACGGGCGCTGCATCCGTTAGAATGATCAGTTCACGGGATAGATGCGGGCTCAGGAACTGCAAAAATGGAATTGACCGATCCCGCCGACAGCCGGCGAACCATACTGGTGATCGGCGCTACGGGGCTGATCGGCTCTGCGATTGCGGTAAGGTTGAGACGGGAAGGGCATTCAGTCACGGGTCTCGCACGAACCTGGCGACGGTCGGGTGCGATCCAGAACATGCGCTTCGACGTCGCGCTCGCCACCAAACCCGAGGATTGGCTACATGTGCTTTCTGGCGTGGAGGTTGCCGTCAATTGCGCAGGCGCGCTGCAGGACGGACCGGGTGACGACGTAAAGGCCGTTCATTTTGATGGTCCGTCAGCACTCTTCAAAGCCTGCGAACGGGCCGGCGTGAAGCGCCTTATCCACCTCTCTGCGATCGGCGTGGACCGTGCTCAACCGTCCGATTTCTCCAATACCAAGTATCGAGCGGAAGAGGCGCTCAAGGCTTCGGCGCTCGACTGGGTCATTCTGCGTCCGTCCGTCGTACTCGGACGCGCAGCCTATGGAGCAAGCGCTATGTTCCGCGGGCTTGCAGCGCTGCCAATCTTGCCTCTGATGCCGGACACCGGCAAGCTTCAGGTCGTTGAGCTCGACGACGTGGTCGAAACCGTGGTCAGGCTCCTGCCTGACAGCGCGCCAGCCCGCGTCACACTCGATCTGGCCGGGCCGGAGCCGCTCGAGTTCGGCGAGGTCGTCGCTGCCTATCGCAGCTGGATGGGACGCAAGCCTGCACACGAGCTCCCGCTTCCGAGACCAGTCTCGAAAATACTCTATGGTCTTGGCGACCTGGCAGGATGGCTAGGCTGGCGTCCGCCGCTGCGGACCACCGCCGCGCGCGAAATCGTCCGTGGGGCGACAGGCGATCCGACGCGGTGGATCAAAGTCACGGGCATTACGCCGACATCGTTGAGCGACGCGCTCGCCGCTTATCCGATCAGCGTGCAGGAACGGTGGTTTTCGGGACTCTACTTCCTTAAGCCGATCGCGCTGCTGGTGCTCGCGGCATTCTGGATCGCGACCGGCATCATATCGTTGACCGTCGGATGGGGACTCGGTGTCGACTTGATGCGCCGCACAGCCTTGCCGGCGCTCGCCGAGATAAGCGTCGTTGCGGGGGCATTCGCCGACCTCGTGGTTGGTGCGCTCATCGCGTTCCGCCGTACATCCCACGCCGGCTTGTTGCTAGGGGTCGCCATCTCGCTTTTTTATGTCGCGGCAGGCACGCTGCTGCTGCCGGAGCTTTGGAGGGAACCGCTCGGGCCGCTGCTGAAGATCTGGCCGATCCTCGTCCTTCACCTGATCACGATCGTCATTCTGGAAGACCGATGATCACTTATTTCGTGCTCAAATACCTTCATGTCATCGGCGCCTCGGTGCTCCTGGGCACCGGCGCCGGCATCGCGTTCTTCATGTTGCTTGCCCATCTCACCGGCCGGCCGACGATCATCGCTGGCGTAGCGCGCATTGTCGTCATCGCCGATTTCGTCTTCACGGCGACGGCCGTTGTCCTCCAACCCATTACCGGTGTCGCACTTGCCTGGAATGTCGGCTATTCCCTAACCGAAGGCTGGATCGTGGTATCGATCATCCTTTACATCGTCACTGGCATGTTCTGGCTGCCCGTCGTTTGGATGCAGATGGAAATGCGTCGACTGTCCGAGGCGGCGGTCGAAACCGATTCCGCTCTGCCTACCCGGTATCACGATCTGTTCTGGCGCTGGTTCGCCTTCGGGTTTCCGGCGTTCGCTGCCGTGCTTGCCATCTTCTGGTTGATGATCACGCGGCCGGACCTCGGCAGCTGGGGTTCATGGCTGGGCGAGCGCACGCCATAGCTGCGTCGACGGGAGTAGCCGGCAGTCTCGCATCCGGCCGCCACTTGGCGTTCTGGAAAGACAGGCAATGGAAATGCGATGGCAAAGAATGGCAAAATCCCAGTCCGTGCCTTCACTCAGCGCATGGATCTGCTGTCACAAAGCCGCGGTGAACTTTGTGATCGTGATCAGCAGGTTACCGAGAAGCGCTGCGCAGATAACTCGACTTGATCGGGCTTGGGCGCAAACCATCTGCGCCTTCTTTGCTGGTCTTCCGATCGGAAGTCGACGAAGGTAGTTTTGCCTTTCAAAGTTCTCGACTGGGCCACGGATCCTTCCGCTCACCAGTTCCGTTGACCGTCCATGTCAGCAACCGCTGCCTGATGGGCGTTGTGCTTTTCAGCCGTACCTCCCCACAAGGCCAGCAAAACGGCAGCAATGATTAGGTAATAGATTTTGTTTGATAACTTTCGCAACGCACTGTTGCCACGCGTACACTCGAACTGGCTCAATTATTCGCGCTCCTCTGCTGGTGGGCGTCATTTGAGGCGCATACATAATGCTTTAGAAAAGCTGCATGAACGTCCAAATGTGGGACCCTAATGTGCGTGAAGCGTATGGCTTCAACGCGCGCTAGCCCTTAAAGCTGTATCCTGCACCGCGCGCAGCCCCTCTTTCTGTCGCAAGCGGACCAGAGCCAGGCGAACGCCTGAGACCTTGGCACCGGCGTGGATACATCCACAGGCGGTTTGCCTTACCATTTGGCGGCCCCGCCATATATTCCCAAATATGAGTATCCGATGGAAGAGACCGTGGCGCTTAGGGATTTGGCGGCGAATGTTGCCAATACTCGCCTTGCCGCTGATCTTGATTTCGCCCGTCGCTTCCACAGCTTCCGTGTCTGCAGCAGAGCGCGTTGCCGTCGTGCTGAAGTTGAACGGTGCTGTCGGACCAGCGACGGCTGACTATGTGAAACGCGGCCTCCAACATGCCGATGGAACCAGTGCGAGCCTGGTCGTCCTGCAGATGGATACGCCAGGCGGCCTCGACACTTCGATGCGGGACATTATCCGCGCGATCATCGCCTCGCCAGTGCCTGTGGCCGGTTTTGTGGCACCGAGTGGCGCACGTGCTGCCAGCGCCGGTACTTATATTCTCTACGCCAGTCACATTGCAGCCATGGCGCCGGGCACTAATCTGGGCGCAGCGACACCGATTTCGCTTGGCGGAAGTCCGTTCGATGGCGACCCCGAACCGGGCAAGGATGAACCGAACGAGCCTGGCAGGCAGCCGCAGTCACCACGTAATGCCAGTGAAGCGAAAGCCGTCAATGATGCGGTCGCCTATATTCGCGGACTTGCCGAACTGCGCAATCGCAATGCCGACTGGGCAGAGCGTGCCGTGCGCGAAGCTGCAAGCCTTTCATCACCCGCCGCCGCACGAGAACATGTCATCGATTTTACGGCAACCACCATCGAGGATCTCCTGAGGCAGGCTCAAGGGCGCATCGTACGGGTCGGCCAAAGGGATATCCCGCTCGAAACCGCCGGGCTTGCTGTTCACGAACTCGAACCGGATTGGCGCACGCGATTGCTTTCCGTGATTACCGATCCGAACATTGCCCTTATCCTCATGGTGGTTGGCATATACGGGCTGATCTTCGAATTTGTCGCCCCGGGAACGCTGATGCCCGGTACAATCGGCGGTATCTGCCTGCTACTTGGACTTTATGCCCTGGCATTGCTGCCGGTCAGCTACGCCGGCGTAGGCCTGATCATCCTAGGTGCCGGCTTGACAGTGGCCGAGGCGCACGCGCCCTCGTTTGGCGCCCTCGGCATCAGCGGCGGAATAGCACTCGTGCTCGGCGCGGCTCTTCTGTTCGACACCGATCTGCCGGAACTCGAAGTCTCCTCGTCCGTACTGGCCGGCATCGCCATTGCCTGTCTCGCTTTCAGTCTCATCATTGCCTGGCTCGCAATCGTTTCGCATCGGCGCAAAGTCGGCACCGGCACCGAGCAGATGATCGGTATTTCGGGCAAAGTCGACAGTTGGACAGGCACTTCGGGATACGTCATCGCGCATGGGGAACGCTGGGCGGCGACCTCCAGCGAACCGCTCGTCGCCGGTGATAGTGTCAGTGTGACCGGTCGAAACGGGCTGACCTTAGATGTCGTGCGCCGTGCGCAGGAGACTTAGCGGCTTTTAAAAAGCAGGAGGAAGCGTCATGGGCATCTTTGCAGAACTCGCATCTTACCTTGTGGTCATTCTCGTTTTGCTGCTCGTGATCGCATCGGCGATCAAAATCCTGCGCGAATATGAGAGGGGGGTCGTCTTCACGCTCGGCCGCTTCACTGGCGTCAAGGGTCCCGGCTTGATCCTGTTGGTCCCGTATGTCCAGCAAATGATACGCGTGGACCTGCGCACGCGGGTGCTCGATGTGCCCGGTCAGGATGTTATCTCGCACGACAATGTCTCTGTCCGCGTCAGCGCTGTCATCTATTTCAGGGTTATCGATCCCGAAAGATCGACGATCCAGGTCGAGGACTTCATGACGGCGACAAGCCAGCTTGCTCAAACGACGCTGCGTTCGGTCCTCGGCAAGCACGATCTTGACGAGATGCTGGCCGAACGTGACAAGCTCAACAGCGACATTCAGGAGATCCTGGATGCCCAGACCGATGCATGGGGCATCAAGGTCGCCAATGTCGAGATCAAGCATGTGGACATCAATGAATCCATGGTTCGCGCAATCGCCCGACAGGCGGAGGCCGAACGCGAACGGCGCGCCAAGGTCATCAATGCCGAAGGTGAGCAGCAGGCTGCAGCAAAGCTGCTTGAAGCCGCCGAAATCCTCGCCAGGCAGCCGGAGGCCATGCAGCTTCGCTATCTGAGCACGCTGAACGTGATCGCTGGCGAGAAGACCTCGACAATCATATTTCCTTTTCCGATGGAGCTCGGAAATTTGATGCCGTTAATTTCGGCCCAATCTTCGCAAAGCTCAAGGGGATGATCGATGGGTTGGTCCTTCAAGATGGGCACGATCGCCGGCACGGCCGTACGCGTTCACATTACTTTTGCGCTGCTGCTCGTCTGGATCTGGCTGACACATTACCGGATCGGCGGTACACAGGCAGCCTGGGATGGCACGGCTTTCATCATCGCCGTCTTCGTCTGCGTCGTACTGCACGAGTTCGGTCATGTTGCCGTTGCTCGCTACTTCGGGATCAAAACGCCTGACATCACATTGTTGCCGATCGGCGGCGTCGCCCGTCTTGAACGCATGCCCGACGTGCCTCACCAGGAACTGCTGATTGCCATCGCCGGCCCGCTCGTCAACGTCGCGATCGCAGCGCTGATCATTCTTGCCATCGGCGCCTCAGCGGGCATCGAGCAGATGGCCGATGTCGAGGATCCTGGCGGCGGTTTCCTGGCTAGGCTTGCCGGGGTCAATATCTTCCTCGTTCTTTTCAATATGATCCCAGCCTTTCCGATGGACGGAGGCCGGGTGCTGCGGGCCGCCCTCGCATCGCGCTTTACCTGGTCACGGGCGACGCAGATTGCCGCTACGATCGGCCAAGGCCTTGCCTTTGTTTTTGGCTTCGTCGGCCTTCTTTACAACCCGCTGCTGATTTTCATCGGCATCTTCGTTTACCTCGCTGCAACCGCAGAAGCGCAGCATGCGCAGATCCGCGAGCTCTCCAGCAGAGTGCTCATTAGCGACGTGATGGTCACCAAATTCGTGGAACTCAAACGCTCGGCGACTATCGACGAGGCGATTGAGATGCTGCTTGCGACAACCCAGCGCGAATTTCCCGTTACCGATTCCGCCGGCCGCTTTGAAGGGCTGCTAACACGTGATGACATGATACGCGCCTTAAAGGACAAAGGTCCAGACACGCCGGTTGCAAGCGCGATGCGTACTGACATTCCGCAAATCCATCATCGCAAAAGTCTGGAAGATAGCCTGCGTTTGATGCAGCACGGAAATGTGCCGGCGATCGCGGTCGTGGACGGTGCTGATCATCTCATCGGTCTTCTGACGCACGAAACGATCGGAGAAATGATGATGGTTCGTGCGGCCGTAGCCGACGGTTTCCGCTTCGGCCGTCTGCGCAGGTCCAGGTCCCTTTAAGTCTCGCGCAAGTCGAGGCAGTCCGCACACCCAGTTGTGATAGCTACCCCTCACGCGCAGACGCAAACCGCGCCATCGATTCAATCATGATGACGGCCGACGCCGCGCCAGGATCGACGTGTCCCACCGCCCGATCACCCAGCCGGGCCGCGCGACCCTTGGTCGCGACCATGCCGCTCGTCGCCTCACAGCCCTTGCGCGCCGCTTGAACGGCCGCCGCCAAGCATTGGGAAAGGGAAGCTCCCTGACGCCGGGCCTCGAGCGCAGCGTTGGCCGCCGGCCCCCAGGCGTCCATCATCGTTTTCTCGCCGATCTCTGCCTTGCCGCGCTCATGGATGCCTTGAGCCATCGCCGCGACGACAGACAGCAAGTCGTCATCGCTCAATGCCTGCTTGTCCTTCGCCGCAGCTCCGGCGCGCATGAATGCCGTGGCATACAAGGGACCCGACGAAGCGCCGACGGCGTTCAGAAATGCCTTTGCGGCGATATTGAACAGAAGCGTCGGCGCAGTCTGGGCGGCATCGAGTTCGCCAACGGCCTTCGTGATCGCCTGGCAACCAGCGTCCATCGCCAGACCATGGTCCCCATCGCCGATGACACCGTCCAACTCGCAAAGGCGATCGCGGTTCTTTTCCATTTCCTCGGCGATGAGCGCAAGCAGATGCTGCAGATCCCTGGTTGTAATGGCCATCGGTTACCTCGTAAACATGGCGCAATCGCAGGGGTGGTCGATCAAGCGCTGAAGCTCCCCGTCGAGGTGCATGACGGTGATCGACGCGCCAGCCATCTCAAGCGACGTACAGTAATTTCCGACGAGTGACGTGTGGATGACAAGTCCGGCATCATCAAGCCGGGACTTCACGCGACGCATCATGATGTAGAGTTCCATCATCGGCGTCGAACCCAAAGAGTTGACCAGGACTGCGACACGATCGCCGGGACTGGCATTCATCTCCCCAAGAATGCTGTCCATGAGTTCGTCGGTGACCTCGTCGGCAGTTTTCAACGGCCCGCGAGCCACGCCGGGCTCTCCGTGAATTCCCATCCCGATCTCCATCTCGTCTTCGCCGATCATGAAGTTCGGTCTGAGCGTCTGCGGCAGCGAGCACGGCGAAAGCGCGACGCCCATCGTGTAGGTGCGCGAATTCGCGCGTCGGGCGGCGCGCTCGACGTCGTCGAGGGAATACAGGAGATCGCATGCCGCACCAGCGGCCTTGAATATGAAAACGTTGCCCGCTACGCCGCGTCGCTTGTGCATTTGATCCGAAGGGGCCGAGGCAACGTCGTCCGTCGTCAGTACGGTCCGCACTTCTATGTCATCCAGGGCAAGCATTTCGGCGGCCATATCGAAGTTCATGACGTCGCCGGCATAATTGCCATACATGAAAAGCACACCGGCGCCGCCGTCGACGGCTTTGGCACAGTCGATAATCGGATCGGGCGGTGGCGATGCGAATACATTGCCTATCGCTGCAGCGTCTGCGAGCCCCTTGCCGACAAAACCGAGGAATGTCGGTTCGTGCCCGGATCCGCCGCCGATGACCAGCCCGACCTTGCCCTTGCGTGGCCCGTTCTTGGCAATGATCGCCCGTGGCATGTCCTCGGCCGCATAAAGATGGTGAGGATGAGCCACCAGGACACCTTGGAGCATCTCATCGACGACGTTTGCACCGGAATTGATAAGCTTCTTGGTCTTCACACCGATCCTCCCTGATCGAAGCACGATGTCATAGATGCAGTTGCTGACGCTGAAGGTCAATCCGCAAGCGGCAAGACTGCCGTCGCGAGCGGGCCGAGCCGGCGGATTGCGCTCGCATCTCCCGACCCTTTTATGCATGTGCCACAATCGATGCTCTGTTCGCGGCTCGTCAGGTTGACGATGTGGAGCCTTGCCCCTGTAGGGCCGTTAACGACAAATGCCAGGGCCTCGCAGGGGGAGGAGGACAAGCACTCCTGCCAGGATGAACCAGCCAATGCAGACAGCGTCCGCACGGTATTGAACAGCGGGCGTCGGGCGCCTTCCTCGATCGGTTCACCCGGACCTGCGATCAAACCGAACGAACCGGTCAATGCCGAAAGTGTCAGGCATTCGAGATCGGCATCCAACACTTGGATGGAGTAACCAAGTGCAAAGGCCTGCGCGAAACGTCCGTTATGGCGCGGGTCGCGGTTGGCCATGGGGATGCGTGCACCCGACGGATTATCCATCGTGCGGCTGCCATAGGGGTTCTGTCGCATCGCAATGGTCGATGGGCCGATCCGGTAGGGTTTCCGGCCGTAGATGGCACGCACGGAGCGGGTGATGAAAGGCAAGGCCTCTAGTGTCTGCATGACGCTGAGATCGTCGGCCGCATGCACGATGGGGTTGGTGCAGTGGCTGATGAAATCGAGGGGTCCGTCGGGCACGCGTTTGCGGTTAAGTTCAGTAAAATAGCTCAGCATCCCGCCGCCGATACGAATGCCCGAAAAGATCGAGCGGGCTCCTGCGTAGACCTCTTCAAGAGGTGGGCAGTCCGGCCATTTGCTGCCGGGCGGGGTTGATTGGCGGTCGACCGAGGGCGAGATCATAATCGCATCCGGTTTGAATTTTGCCGACTGCATCTGTCGGACAATCGTGGCCGCCTCGAGTGCCGGTGATTGCTTGCAGGCAAGTGCGACCTCAAGCGTCGAGCGTCCGCGGTGAATGGCGGCGATTGCGGCGAACCGGTCAAGCGCTTCGACGCCATGCCCACAATCAGGATCGAAATGGAAGAGAAGTTCCTGGGGAGCGATTTCCGATAGTATCGTCTTTGCCGACAGCGTGGCATCAGCTTCCTCGGGCGCAATGACTAGGCCGATTGCCGGCATGGTGCCGGTCCGCGGCCCGAGCTCGAGTTTTATAGTTTTGCAGAAAGGCGCAGCCGAGGGGCGTTCGGCGCGGCGGCCGTCCCTGATGATGAGCGATACTTTCTGCCGGACGGGCTGGTTGAGCGAGATCTGATAGGGCCACGGAAGGGCGAGTGGTCTGACGTAGGTCTTGAATGACGCATCCGACCAGTTTCTCTGGTCTTCCATTTCAAAGGTGTCGCCCTCCATCCTGCATTCCGCCTTGACGCCAGGCATGACGTCATGGCTGATGGCACGCATGTCCTTGAACGGTTGCCACGGTTCGATCAAATCAGGAAACGTCGTTGCCACGATCCTGCCGTCGACGTGCTCGACGGCAGCCCGCGTTCCGGCTATTCCAACGATCGGATGCAGGATACAGAAGCCGCAGCGGTTGGTCTCGAAGCCTGTTTGCGAGACAGCTTCGGCCATGAATTCGAGCCGGTCGGTGCTTCCAGCGATGCGAACTTCGATGACAAGCGTCGTCGCCTGCGGTCCGTCGCACCGAGCCCGGTAGCAGACCTCGAAACGGTCGTCATTCTGGTCGATCTTGAGGTCGGAAATCTCCGGGATGTAGGTGCCCCAGTCCCGGTCACGCACAAGGTAGGAGATTGCTCTGAGCACTTCGGTTCCGTCATAGCGAATGGTGCGGAGGCCGCCATTGGCAAGATCGGCCTCCAGTTTTCCGCAACGCAGTCGGACCGGCTTTGCTTCAACGAAACGGGTGCCGTAGAGCAGAAATGGATCGTCTGTCATTGAAGCATCGCTCCGACATCGATCGTCTGACCTGTGGCTGCGCTTTCATAGGCTCCCTCGACGAGTGCGAATGTCCTCAGATTGTCGGCGCCGGATGTCGAGTGTTCCATGCCACGCTTCAACTGATCGACCCAGTGCTGCTGGATTGCATAGACGCTTTCCTGAATGTTATGCCACGGCCGTGACGCCCATGGCAGCAGCTTCGGCGACACGTTCGTGGTCGTGGTGCCTTGCGCATTGGTCACTTTGAGGCCGTAACCTTGGGTGAGCCGGATCGTGCCCTCGGATCCATCAATCTCGACCAGCGTCTCGGGGAACGGTTCCGTCGACAGTTTCGTGGCATAGCTGACGTCGACGACCGATGTGGCGCCGTTTTTGTGGTCAAGCAGGATCGTTGCGACGTCCTCGCCCTTGATCTTCTGGTTGACCCGCTTGGTGCGAGCCGTAACGGCCGAGACGTCGCCGAGGATGTAACGCGCAATGTCGAGTGCATGGATGCCGAGATCCTCTATGATGAACCGCTCACCTTCTGCCAGGTACGGCTGCCCCGAGAAGACGTCATAGCCGGAGCGGAAGGAGATGCGCCCCCAAAATGGTGTGCCGATTGCGCCGACCTCCAGCGCCTTTCGAACCGCCTGGATTGGCGTCTGCCAGCGGAAATTCTCGTGTACCATCACCGCCACGCCGGCTTTGCGGCACGTCTCGACCATGATCCTTGCGTCCGACAGCGTCTTTGCAAACGGCTTCTGGCAGATGGCCGGCACCTTGTGCCGGGCCGCCATTTCCACAAGGGCCCGGTGGCTCTCTACCGTTGTGGCAATGTCGACGAAATCGAAACCGCCGTCTGCAAACAGTGCTTCGCCGTCGCCATAGCGACGATCGATGCCGAACTGCTCTCCGACGACCTTCAGCCTTGCCGGATCGCGGTCACAGATCGCGACGATCCTGGCGCCATCGACATCGTTCCATGCGTGCATCTGGTTGATCGCGAAAAAGCCGCAGCCGATCAATGCCCCCGTCAATTCGCTCATTTCAACCCGCCTTTGCCATCTGCATGAGACTAACGCGTTGCTGCAGTCGACGCTGGGCCTGATCGACGACCACGGCAATGATGATCACCAGACCCTTGATGACCATCTGCCAGAAGGACGAGACGCCCATCATCACCAGCCCGTCCGACAGAATACCGATGACGAAGGCGCCAATAATCGTTCCGCCGATCGTCCCGCGGCCGCCGGACATCGATGTTCCTCCAAGAACCGCCGCAGCGATCGCGTTGAGTTCGAAGCTCTCACCAGTCGCCGGGTGCGAAGCCATAAGTTCGGATGAGATGATGATGCCGACGATGGCCGCGCAAAGGCCGGAGAACATATAAACGAAGATCTTCACGAGATCGACGCGGATCCCCGACATGCGCGCCGCGCGCTCGTTGCCGCCGACGGCGAAGATATGACGGCCGATCGGCGTCGAGCGCGCGACATAGGCTGCAAGCAGTGAGAGCGCGATGAGGATCCAGATCGATACCGGCAATCCGAGCACCCGACCTGCGCCAAAGAAGTCGAAGCCGGTCGTGGCATATTCCGGCCGGCCGACGAGGTTCGGAAAGGTCTGGCCATCCGAGGAAAGCAGCGCCAGGCCGCGGGCGATATACAGGGTGCCGAGCGTCGCAATGAACGGGGCAACGTTGAGCTTCGTAATGAGCAGCCCGTTGATCAGGCCGATGATGAGACCAATCGAGAGTGTGATCGACACGATCTCGAAGAGGTTGAAATAGATCGTGTAGCCGATTGGCAGCTCGATGCCGTAAAGGATCAAGCCGCCGGCGACCATGCCGCAAAGCCCGACGATCGATCCGACGGACAGGTCGATGCCGCCGGTGATGATGACGAATGTCATGCCCATCGCCAGGAAGGCATTGAGCGCGACGTGTTTTGACATCAGGATCATGTTCGCGGTCGAGGTAAAATTCGGTGCGAAGATCGCGAAGAACACGATGACGGCGAAGAGCGCGATGAAGGTCCTGAGCTTCATCAGCGTCAGAAGGAAAGAGCCGGTCGCGCTCGCCGGCGTTGAGGTGGATGAGGTAGCGGCCGTCATGACGCGAGTTTCCCTTGATGTCCATGTCCCTTGGCCGAAGCCTGGACGATGGCTTCTTCCTTTGCCTCGCTGCGGTCGAAGATCGCCACCAGTTGGCCGTTGCTCAAGACCGCGATGCGATCGGAAAGTGCCATGACCTCTTCGAGGTCCGAAGTCGAAAACAGAATGGCGAGCCCGTTTGCCGCTAGCCGGCGCATGGTGCGAAACACATCTGCCTTGGCGCCGACATCGATGCCGCGGCTTGGCTCGTCCATCAAAAGCACTTTCGGATTGGTCATGAGCGCCTTGCCGATGACCACTTTCTGCTGGTTGCCGCCCGACATCGAGGTCACCTCAAAATCCGGGTTGGGCGCCTTGATCGAGAGCTCGCGGATCGCATCACGAATGGCCTTCTTTTCAGCGCCGCCGTCGATATGGAAGAGGCGGGTAAAGCGACCAAGGCTTGCCAAAGTCAGGTTGGAGGCGATGGAGAGCACCGGGACCAGTCCCTCCCGTTGTCGGTCTTCGGGAATGAGCGCAATGCCCCGGCGGATGCGCCTGGTCGTATCGCGGGCGCGTATTTCCTTGCCTTCGATGAAGATCTTGCCCGTCGAGTGCAGGTGACGTCCGATCACGCATTCGAAGAATTCGCTGCGCCCGGCGCCCATGAGACCATAGATGCCGAGAATTTCACCCGCTTTGACGGAAAGCGAGACGTTGTCGACCGCAAGTCCGCCCGTCGTTCGCGGCAGGCTGATGTTTTCGGCGCGGAAGACCTCGTCTCCAACGCCGTGATCTGCCGACTTTGCAAAATCCTTTGCATCAGAGCCGATCATCGAGCGTACGATCCAGCGTGTATCGATATCGCCAATCATTGCCTGGCCGGTAACCTGGCCGTCGCGCAGCACGGTGATGTAATCGCCGATGCGCATCAGCTCTTCTAGACGGTGCGAAATGTAGACGATCGCCACCCCCTGAGCCTTCAACTCCGCAATCACCTTAAAGAGCACCTCGACTTCGGCGGCCGAAAGGGCGGAGGTTGGTTCGTCCATGATCAGGATGCGCGCATTCACAGACATCGCCTTGGCGATTTCGACGAGCTGCTGCTGGCCAATCGGCAGATCCTCGACCATGGCATCGGCCTCGATTCCGGCATCCAGACGCTTCAGAAATTCATTGGCCTTCGCAGCCTGTGCCTTGTGGTCGATGCCGAACAGGCCACGGGTGATTTCGCGAGTTGCGAAAATGTTCTCGGCGACCGACATGTTGGCGAAGAGATTGAGTTCTTGAAAGATCATGCCGATTCCACAGGCTTGCGCATCGGCCGGGCTTGCGAACGAGACCGGCTCGCCATCCAGGATGATGCGGCCAAGTGTCGGCCGTTCGACCCCGGCGATGATCTTCATGAGCGTCGATTTGCCTGCACCGTTTTCACCGACCAGGACGTTAACGGCGCCCCGGTGCAGCTCGAGATTGGCGCGCTTGACCGCGATGATGCCGGAATAGACCTTCGACACGTCGTCGAGGCGCAGGATGATGTCGTCCTTTGCTGTGGCGCTTCCGGTCATGATGCCACCGTCAGTAGGCAAGGCGTGACAAGTGGAAGTTGTCCTCTGCTTGGCAGGGGAAAAGATCCGATGACCGTCACTGTCTTGCCGGCTAGGCCGTCGCGGGGGATGGCGGACAGGAAGGCCGCATTGGCTTTCTCGTTGAACGCCTTGCCAAACTGCGCCCACTCGATCTGATTCTTGAATTCGTTGAAATTGACGAAGTCGAGCGTGTCGCGCAACGCCGTGCCGCGCACAGCCGGCCCGATCTGGACCTTTGCGTCAGCTAGGCCGTCGCCATCGGCGTCGACATCGAGCGTTGCTGCACGCGATGCCGTGTCGGCGGCGATGATCTTGCCGGTGAATTTCACCGCATAGGTCCACGGCGCGCTGCTCTGCTTGCGCGGGTTGCCATATTTGTCTCCCGCCTGGTCTGGGCTGGAGGTGGACAGTTGCAAGACTTCCTTCAGTTCGCCTGCACGTTTCTCGAAGTAGGGTACGACCTGGGGCTGCCAGATTGCCTCGACCCTTGCATTCGGGTCGAAGGCGGTCTTGGCCTCTGCCGTCGCCTTTTCCTCTGCGGTCGGCGTCTTGACGATCTTGCAACTGGGCAAAGCCGCCGCCACGACTGCAGCCAGCAGAACGCCCTTCATTCTCAACATGCAATGAACCTCGACGTCATACTATTTGTCCTGCAAGGGGCATGCCGCGCCCTTTGCAGGACATGGCTGATGTTAGTTCGTGAGCGCGAAGGTCTCGAGCTTGTCGGCGTTGTCGGCGTTAACGAGAACGCAGTCCATGAGCTGCTTTTCTTCCTTGGGCGTCGTCTTGCTCTTGATGTAGGCGTCTGCCTGTTCGACGGCCAATTGTGCCTGGGCATAGGCCGGCTGCAGGACCGTCGCCTTGATGCCGCCAGATTTGATGGAGTCCCGGACATCGTTGGAACCGTCAAAGCCGACGACGATCACGTCCTTGCGGCCGGCAGCCTGCAGGGCTGCGATCGCGCCCATGGCCATCGTGTCGTTGCCTGAAATCACGCCCTTGATGTCGGGATTGGCCTGGAGGATCGTCTCCATCTTCGAATAGGCTTCCGTCTGACTCCAGTTCGCCGACTGCTTGGCGACGATTTTCAGGTCCGGGTAGTCGTCGATAACGTCATGATATCCCTGGGAGCGGATGCCGGCATTGGTGTCAGACTCCTTGCCCACCAGCTCGACATAATTGCCCTTTTCACCCATCAACTTGACGAACTCCTGAGCGCCAAGCTGGGCACCCTGGTAGTTGTTGGAAACGATCTGGGCAACGGCGACCCCGGTCGCATTGATTTCGCGGTCGATCAGGAAGGAGGGGATGCCCGCATCTTTTGCCTTCTTGACGGCCGCGACAGAGGCGTCTGCACCGGCATTGTCGAGGATGATGGCCTTGGCGCCCCTTCCGATTGCAGTGTCGATCATTTCGGACTGCTTGTTGGCGTCATCGTCATGGGTCATGACGAGGGCTTCGTAGCCAAGTTCCTTCGCCTTGGCCTCGGCACCGACAGCTTCGGCCTTGAAGAAGGGATTGTCATGGGCCGGCGTGATGATGGCGATAAGGTCGGCCGAATATGCAGGAATGGCCGTTGCAAGCGCCAGTGCGCCGGCGAAGGCCGCAACTTTCAATTTCAGAGCTAGTATCATGATCTCCTCCCGAGTGTGAATGACGCCCCGTCTCCCTTTGGGCGGTTGAGGGGAGGCTTTGCCTCCCCGGGCCACCTCAGGTGATACGCCGGATGCTTTCGGCGATCTCCTGTGGTTCGAATACCTTCTTCCAGTCTGGGCGCATTAGCGCCGGGATGCCGAACTCGATCGCCTTGTTGCAGGCATCCGAAAACACGCCGTCAATTTCCTTGAAGATGACCGCGCCGAGCACGTTCATATGGCCGAGCAGGAAGTCGCGGGCAGCTTCCTCAGGCACGCCGCGCGCGACGCATTCGTCCATGGCCTGCCGCATGACGACGAGAAGTGACGCGCAGACTGTTTCCGACAAGCCAGGTTCGAGCATTGCAAGTTGGTCGACGCTGACCCGATGCGAGCGCATGACGGGCGCCCAGATGACCTTGGCGATCTCTTCACCGAGCGCGTATGCGCTTTCTGGTCCCTGCATCAGCGCCGAAACAATGTGTTGCTTGGCGAACAGGCCGCCGAAATGGTCCTTCTTCGCCTGCATCTCCGTCTCGTCATTGAAGATTGGCGGATGGCAGGGATGGGTGACAAAATAGGTGAGGTCGTCGCGCTTTGGCAGATGACCGGCAAAGGGAGCCGCAGCGTCCAGCGCCACGACCATGGTGCCGGGCTTGAGCTTGTCGACGATGCTTGCCGCGACTTTTCCGATTGCCGTATCGGGCACGGCGAGGATGACCACTTCTGCGCCGTCCAGACCAGCATCGACCGGCACACAATCGAGGTTGAGGCCATTCTTCAGGCGATCTTTGCCGGCATCGCTGACCTCAACATGGCGCACGTCGAAGCGCGAATCCTTGAGGTTTTTGGCAAGCCGATATCCCATTTTTCCGCCTGCGCCGAATAGGGCGATTCTAGTCATGTTTCCCTCATCTCTTCTTCAACTGATAGGATCACATACTGGTATGATGAGTCAATCACCATATCATCAATAAGAGTAGCGGTGTGCTATTTTTTTGCAAGAGCCGATCAATGGCCCACGCAACCGACGCATGCCCTGAAGGATCAGCATGGTGTGAACGCTCCCGCGAAATGCTAGCGGCTATCGAAACGATCTAACCCGACAATATCGAGCTGGCAGTTCTTCGACGTCATTGGCGAAGGAGGGGATGACGAACCGCTGGCGGCGATTGTCGGGTTCACGGTCCGCCGCGGCGAGGCGGTGCGCGACGGGGAGAACTTCGTGGACGGTTGTTCTTAGAGCTGGTGCAGCCCAAGAAGCTCATCCTAGTTCCTCTTGCCATCGCGGATCTGCGCGAAATAGTGGTCGGACCCGACCTGGCCGCCCTTAAGGGCGATCTGTAGGCCATTGGTCGGCTCATAGCTGCCATGGGCGAGGCAAAGCGGAGAACCAGGTGTGTGGGGAAGCGGGAGAAGCGTCGTCAGGGCGTCTATCTTCAACTGCCTGAGTGCATGACTGGAGGTATCGCCGCCGGCAATGACCGCGCGCGAAAGCCCTTGGCTTTCTATTAAACGGCGCAAAACCGAGCCGAGCGCACTTCCGAGCTTGTGACGTGCGAAGGGGACCATGTCGATGTGAATGCCAACGTCCGCCGAGGGGCCAAGGGCGGTATAGAAAATGACGCTCCTTCCCTCCTTCAGCTTTCGAGTGCCGGCCCGTACCGCTTCGTCCACCAATCGTTCGCTATCTTCCGACACCAGTGCAAGAGGGTCGAGCGCAATGCTTTCAAATCCGACTTGGACAGCATTTCGGATTTGGCGCTCGGTTGTCGGAGATACGCTGCCGGACACGACGGCGAGGCGGTCGACTGGTCCGACATCGGCAAACGAAATGCGGCTTTCGCCGATAAACCCGTTTCGCCGCCAGGCACTGAGAAGCGCGTATTCGACACCTGACGAGCCGGCAACGAAACTCCCGGATTTGCGGGCAAGTCGGAGTAGCTGTTTACCCGCAGCCGCCTGTGTTGCCTCCGAATCGACATCGATGAGCATAATCCCGTCAGAAATCGATGCGAGTTCGTCGATCCGCGCATCGGCGTTTTCTGATGTGAGTGCAACAAGGTCGGCGACTGCAACGGGAACGCGCGTCTGCTTTGCCAGGTGGGCGGCAAGGTCGGCCTCATCCATCGGAGTGACTGGATGGCAACGCATCACCGGGTGCCGATCGATGCGATAGATGCGGCCCTGGTAGGCGGCGAAGAGGTTGCCAAAGGCGGTATAGCGCTTCAATTGCGGCGCACCGACGATGACGGGCACAATAGACTGGGAAAACGTCGTCCGGCCGATTTCGATCGCCTTGCCGATGCTGCCGATCTCAGCACTGGAATCGAAGGTCGAGCAGACCTTGTAGTGGCATATCTCGGCACCCAGTAACTTCAGCCATTCGAAGGCGGGCGTCAGGTGCTGTTGCATCCATGCGGGTGTCTCGCTGCGGCTTGTTCCTGCAATACCGATTGCCCGGCAACCCTTGAAGCGGGCGAGAATTTCAGGTGTCGGGATGTCGAGGAAGAGCACAGTGGCAATGCCGTTCGACGCCAGGGCCTCCATGACGTCGGTGGAGCCGGTAAAGTCATCGCCGTAGTAGCTGACGAGGAGCTTGTCCATCTCGATCAGGCGCCTTTTCCGTCGCTGAACTTTGCAATGGCGGCCGCAAGCTCAAGATGATCCTTCGCGTAGGTCTTCAATGGTATGTCGGCGACCGCGGCCTGCCAGGCCTGCTGTACGGCCCGAACGCCGGCGGCCGGTCCGCCGGGGTGACTGACGATGCCGCCGCCGCAAAGGTAGAGAAGGTCGGTGGTACGGCCGGTCCGTTGGTAGGTCTCCGGGGCTTGTCCTCCCCACTGACCGGATCCAGCAACCGGAAGCGGGCAGTCGGAGGCGTCGAAGAGCGGCGTGGTAACGGCCTTGAACGAGGCGACGAAGCTCTCGTCCGGTTCCCAGTATTTGACGCCAATGCCGTTGATCTGGAACTGATCGACGCCGAGCAGCCGCCAGAATTGCTGGTAGACCTTGAAGTCCATGCCGGCGCCAGGCGCGCGCGTCAGCACGTCCCAACCGTTGCGATGCGCATGCAGCACCAGATTGGATCTCTTTCGAAGAAAACTCATGCCGCCGAAGCCGATCGAATTGATGTTGACGACGGCGCAGTTGCCGCCGGCCTTGGCGACGATGTCGTGGTTGCGCATCATCTGGTCGGGGTCGGCATGTGAGATGCCGAACGCATACATGACCTTTTTTCCGGTCTTCTGTTCGTGGTCCAGAATACGTGGCATGATCGCTGCGACACGCTCCTTGAGTGGCGAGTATGCCGGGCTCATCAGCTTTTCGTCATCCTTGATGAAGTCGACGCCGGATTCGATGAGTTCGCCAACAAGCTGTGCCGTTTCGTGTGGCCGCAGGCCAAGAGCCGGCTTGACGATCGTACCGATGATCGGACGGTCCTCTACCCCGGTCAGGCGACGACTTCCAGGAATGCCGAATTGTGGTCCCGGATGGGCACTCTTGAAGGCCTCCGGCAGTATCATGTCGACGATGCGGATGCCGGTCATGCCCTTGATGGAATAGACGCCCCCGATTGCAATGGTCATCAGGGCCGAAAGATCCGTGCCGATCGCGTCCAGCGGATAGGCGATGTCGACATCTGCGCGGTGGAGCAAAGTGCCAGGGCCAACTTCGGGCCAGGTCGGACGGCTTGCATCGCCAAGGCGGCGGATCGCCAGTACTCGGGCGGCGACACGCGATTTCAGTTCCTCGGTTTCACCCGGAACGGGCACGAAGGTTCCAGTCGACTGGTCGCTTGCGATCTTGTCCGCCATGGCGTCGACACTCCCGGGTGTCTCGATGCGGTAGGTCAGTGTAATCGTCATAACGTGCGGGTCGCTCCTTTCGCACGACAAATTGTCATGGCATCAACTGATTATCTGGTATAATGAGTATTCCATTTGATGAAAAGCGGATTCTTTTGGAGTGCGACTTGGGGCTGAGCTTTGTTCTCGGCATGGAAGATGATAGGAGGAGACGTTTGAGCCAGCGAGATCTTATGACACAACCCATCGAACAAATCGTCCGCCGGAAACTGTCCGACGAAGTGTTTGATCGACTTGAGCGGATGATTACGTCAGGCGAACTTCAGCCTGGCGACGAAATGCCGTCCGAACGCGTTCTCATGGAGCGCTTTGGTGTTGGTCGTCCTGCAATCCGCGAAGCGATGCAGTCACTTGCCAATAAGGGGCTCGTGAACATTTCCCATGGTGAACGAGCCAAGGTACTGCAACTGACGGCTCAATCGATCTTCCGCCAGGTCGATTTGACCGCGAAGATCATGCTGTCCCAGTCGGCCGATTCGCTGGAGCATCTGAAGAGCGCCCGGATTTTCTTCGAACGGGGCATGGCGCGGGAGGCCGCTCAACGTACCAAGCAGAGCGACGTCGACGAGCTTCGCGACATTATCGAACGCCAGCGCCGCGCATTGGGACACGCAGAAGAATTCATCGCCGCGGATATGAAGTTTCACACGCGCATCGCTCAAATTTCCGGCAATCCGATATTCGTTGCCGTAAGTGAGGCGATGCTCGCATGGCTGAAGGAATATCACACCGACATGCTCATCTGGACCGGCAAGGAAAAGCTTACACTGGTCGAGCACGAGGAAATACTCGAGCGGCTTGCCGCAAACGACGCCGATGGTGCTGAAGCAGCGGTTTTGAAGCATCTCGAACGCTCGCGGGCGCTCTACACGAAGTAGTTCACGGCATGTGGCTCCATCACCGGCGATATCCAAAGCGCCTCTACGGCTGAAGCTTCGTTCAAGCCGCCGCTCGGCAGCAATCGGCCTGCTCATACTCACTTGGAAATGCTCTTGGCAAAGGCTTGGAACAGGGCAAATCCGCTCGGCCAGTCCTCAAGCCCACTGCCGCCATTGATATGGCCGAGTGCTCCGACCTCGGCAATGTGGCTTCCCCACTCAGCCGCCCGTAGGCGGGCATGTTCAATCTTGCCATAAGGGTCGTTGGAACTTGCAACGACGAGAGAGGGAAAACGGAGCCTGCCTTTTGGCGGGCCGGTGAAAGCGCCAGCCTCCGCTGGGAAGGCTTCGGACTGTGGATCGGGCACCGCCACAAGGAAGGCGCCTGCTACGGGAAGAGAAGAAAAGCGCTGCCAATGGACGACCAGAAGACACGCCAGACTGTGCGCTACCAGCAGCGGCGCATTTTTCGTGGCGGCGACGGTTTGCTCCAGCGCTGCGGCCCAGTCGGCAAGATCCGGCTTATCCCAGCTCTTCGGTTGAAAACGGATCGCTTCGGGATTTGCCCGCTCCCAATGCGTTTGCCAATGGGTTTCCCCTGATCCTCCAATACCGGGCAGTATGATGATGTCGGCCATACTTTTCTCCTTTCATGCCAGGACGATGGCGTCTTCCATCTGTCTCTGGAATAGGCAATCATCGGAAAACACATCCGATTTCCGATGAACTAAAGGTCACAGCATGCCACCTGCCCAGAACGGTCGCTTCCTGCTCGATCCGACCGATATCGCCATCATTGAAGCCTTGCAGGAGGATGGACGCATTGCGATTTCTGAACTTGGGCGCAAGATTGGATTGTCTCAACCGGCGACGTCGGAGAGAGTGAAGCGGCTGGAAGAACGTGGCATCATCGCCGGCTACGGTGCACGTATCGATGCCGCCCGGCTCGGGTTGGGAATGATGGCGATCGTGCGCCTGCGCACGACGCACGAGCACATCCGCGCATGTTTGAAACAGTTTTCCGAGATGCCGCATGTCATAGAAGTGTTGCGGCTGACGGGAGAGGACTGCTTTTTCTTGAAGGTTCTCGTCCCGTCACCGGGAGACCTCGAGACGCTGGTGGATTCGATTGCGCGGTTCGGGGCCGTAACGACGTCTCTCGTCTTGCGTGGCGAGCCGCCGAAATTCATCGGGCGCACGCTCATCCAGCAGGTTTAGGAATTTCAAGCGTAAAGCCGATCGAGCGGATTTTACGGAGAAAGAGAACGGACGAACTTCGAACCAAGATGAGGGTTGCCTGTGCACCAATCGATGCCGACAGAGACAGGGGTTTTGCAGTTCCTAAAAATCTGTGACAGCTTCTATCCCGCTGATGCGGTAGATGCTTCCATTTCCCAGCAAAGGCAATGGTACGATGCGCTTTGTGCGCGGTTCGACCAGCCCGTGCCTGAGGGACTGACGAGTGCCGATGCCCTCGTTTCCGACCGGATAGCGACACGGCATTACCGGCCGAAGGCGATTAGGACAGAGACCGCCCTGCTTTATCTGCATGGTGGCGGCTTTGTCGTGGGATCGCTTGAAAGCCATCATGCGATCTGCGCCGAGATTGCGGATTTTGCCGGTGCCGAACTCGTTTCGGTCGATTATCGCCTTGCGCCAGAAAATCGATGGCCGGCGCAAACGGATGATTGTTTCGAGGTGTTGAAACACCTGCTCGTCTCGGGCCGGCAGGTCGTGCTGATCGGCGACAGTGCTGGCGGCAATCTCGCCGCTGGATTGGCGATCAGAGCACGGCAGCAGCGATTGGGCGGCATTACCGGCCAGGTGCTGATCTATCCGGCACTTGGCGGAGATCTTCTATCCGGTTCCTACAGGGAAATGCAAAATGCACCGGGGCTGAGAACGTCGGACGTCGCCTATTACCGTGCGATGGTGAAGGCTCCCCCAGGCGATCCTGTCGCCGAACCCCTTGCCGCCGCCTCATTTGCGGAGCTGCCGGCCGCCTTCATCACCGTCGCTCATTTCGATCCGCTGCGTGACGATGGCCGCTGCTACGCGGCAAAGCTTGCCAGGGCCGGTGTTGAGGTCTGGTTCCGCGAAGAGCCGCAATTGGTGCACGCCTGGCTGAGAGCCCGTCATATGAGCGATGGAGCCCGCGTCGCCTTTCGGGCAGTGTGCGAGGCGGCCAGCCGTTTTGCTGCAGCATGATCATTACATCAGGTCCCGGGCGATCCGCTTTTCTGCGAATTTCTTTTCAAAGACCTTGTTCTCGCCTTCATAGGCCGTGACGACGGCGCTGATCATCCAACGCGTCTTAGTGCAGGAGATCCTGGCCGTCGACACGGTGCGTATGGACCAGGCGGGGCGCTGCATCTCGCACGTCCATGTGGAAATGCCGGTCATCGAAAGAGGATCGTCAGGTGCGATCGACCAGACTTCCTGCCTCACCTGCCGTGTCGAAAGCCCGGTCTGGGGATGCTCGAAAAGACCGGTGTCCTCATGGATGTGATAATGGGTCAAATTGGTGCAGAGATCACGGACGACCTGTCTCTTCGTGGCGGCAGGAGCGTGCTCGATATATTTCGGCAGTGGATCAGGATCGTCAGGCGCCTTCATCTCGATCCGTTGATGGTCGCCCAGTTTGGGAAGCGCAAGGCCGATCGAGGCCACATCGATGCTCACGCCAGTGTTCTCCGGCGGTGGCAGTATCAGCGGCCAATAGGCAGTCGAGAGCGAAAGGCGGATGCGGTGACCGCGGCGGACGCGATAGCCGCAGGCATCAAGGACGATGCGCACCGTGGTCCGTTCTCCCGCCTTCAGCGGTTCCGGCGCGGCATTGCTGTCGCGATGAGCAAGGTTGAGCACGCCGAACGAGATGCGTGTGGCTGTCCCGTCGGGATGAACATCGACTAGACGAACGCAAAGATTGGCGGTCGCCGCCGTTGAGCGAAGAGAAAGCGTGAGTTCCGGCCGGCCAAGATAGTCATGGTCCTCGGCAAGCGGCAGGGTTTCGAAAACGAGAGACCCCGCATCATCGCCGCGCTGGTCGAGAGCCATCTCCGCATCCGGCTTAAGCGTAAAATATTCGCCTGATGCCGTGCCGGTATCGAGTGGTGAACGCAGATAGACGGGATGCTCCGGCGCCTGGGGGATCGGCATTCCCTCAGTCAGCCGGCCGAACTGCTCGACATAAAGGCACTGCATCTTTGGGGGCTCCCAGACATCCTTGGTAATCCAAAAGCCGGGATCGAAAACCCGGCGCGGTGCCGGCCGGACGGCATCGAGGATATAGGCGCGCACCTGCGGCAGCCGATCGACGCCGTTTTTGTCGCCACGCAGCCAGCGGTTCCACCAGGCAATTGCCTCTCCGTGAAAGTCGGTGCGTGGCTTTGGCCAGGCGAAATGCGGGTATTTGTGAACCCATGGCCCGATGAGCGCCTTGGCTTTGCTGCCGAGACCTTCCACCGCCATCAGCGGCGTATTGCGGTAGCCATCGGCCCAACCGGCGATGACAAGTGCGGGAATGTCGACGCGGGAAAAATCTTCCGAAATCGAGCCATGACGCCAAAAGTCGTCCTTGCGCTGATGCTTGAGCCACTCTTCCATGAAGAAGGGTTCGCGCTCAAGGCGTTGCAGCCACATTTCCTTCCAGCGGTCGCCGACGATTGCAGGGTCGGGCGGGCGTGATTGATAACCGAGCATGGTTGCGGCCCAGGAAAGCTGGGCCGAAAGATGGCATCCATTTTTGTAGTGGATGTCATCGTTGAAACGATCGACTGTCGAAGCGATGGAGATGATCGCTTTAAGGGCCGGCGGGCGAAGGGCTGCGACCTGGAGACTGTTGAACCCGCCCCAGGAAATACCCATCATGCCAACAGAACCGTTCGACCAGGGCTGAGCAGCGATCCAGGCGATCAGTTCGCAGGCGTTGGCGAGTTCGAGCTCGGTATATTCGCCGTCAATGACATCGTCGGATTCGCCCGACCCTCTGATGTCGACGCGCACCCCCGCAATCCCCGCAGCGGCGAAGACGGGATAGGTCGATTCATCACGAAGGCTGGTGCCGTCGCGCTTGCGGTAAGGCAAGAACTCCAAGACCGCCGGCACGGGATCAGCCACTGCGTCGTCAGGCATCCAGATGCGCGCTGCAAGCTGCGAACCGTCCTTCAGGGCGATCCAATGGTTTTCGATGGTCGTGAAGCCGCGTTCGGTCATGGTGTCCTGGTTAGCAAACGGGAATGTGAACTGGGAACAGTCGGCCCCTGAATTCAATTGCCGGCACTCTCCATCCTGCGTGTGGTGAGCACCCGCTCAAGCCAGCCGATCTTCATCTCGGGTACGGATTTGAGCAGGAGATCGGTATAGGCGTCGAATGGCGGGGAGAGCACCTTCGATTTTGGTCCGAAGCGGACGAGCTTGCCACGATGCATCACTGCAACGCTGTCGGCGATCGCCCGCACAATAGCGATATCGTGGGTGATGAAGATGTAAGAAAGCTGCGATTCTTGCTGCAGTCGCAGAAGAAGGTTCAAGATGCCTTCTGCAACCAGCGGATCGAGCGCGGAAGTAGGCTCGTCGCACAGGATGAGGTCCGGTTTGGCGGCAAGTGCCCGAGCAATGGCGACACGCTGCTTCTGGCCCCCTGAAAGCTCCGCCGGGTAGCGATCGATGAAGCCGTTGCCCATCTCTATCTGGTCAAGCAGTTCCTTGACCCGAGCGGTCTTGGCTGCCCCGCGCAGGCCGTAGTAGAACGTAAGTGGCCGGCCGATGATGTCGCGCACGGTCTGGCGCGGGTTCATCGCCGTGTCGGCCATCTGATAGATCAGCTGGATACGCCTCAGATCGTCGTGCGAGCGGCTTTTGACACTTTGCGGCAGAGGATTGCCGTGGAAGAACACCTTGCCGTCGCTCGGTGGCAGAAGACCGGTGATGACGCGCGCAAGCGTCGACTTTCCGGAACCGGATTCGCCGACGACGGCAAGCGTCTGGCCCCTTGGAACATGCAGCGAGACATCATACAGTACCTTGAAGCCGTTGGAATATTCAGCGCTGACATGGTCGACCTTCAAGAGCGCATCGGACTGGTCGGGTGCTTCTTCTCGAGCCGCCTGACGCACATTGACGAGAGCGCGCGTATATTCTTGCCTCGGAGCCTCGATGATCTGCTGTACGCTGCCATACTCAACCTGCCTGCCATAGCGCAACACCATGATGTCGTCGGAAATCTGAGCGACCACGGCGAGGTCGTGGGTGATATAGAGTGCTGCCGTGCGTGTCTGCTCGATTGCATGCTTGATTGCGGCAAGGACATCGATCTGTGTCGTGACGTCGAGCGCTGTCGTCGGCTCGTCAAAGACGATGAGTTCGGGATTGGGGCAGAGCGCCATGGCCGTCATGGCGCGCTGCAACTGACCGCCGGAGACCTGATGGGGAAAGCGATCTCCGAAGGTTTCGGGGTGCGGCAGGCCAAGCACCCGAAACAAGTAGATTGACCTTTCCTTCGCTTCCGCTTTGGTCATGAGCCCATGTTTCACCGAAGCCTCGATCACCTGATCGCCAAGCCGGTGTGCGGGGTTGAAAGCGGCTGCCGCCGACTGTGCGACATAGCAGACGCGCGCACCGCGGATCCGGCGGATGCCGACCGTGTCGAGTGCGAGAATATTCTGGCCGTCGAGGCGAACCTCACCGCCGGTGATTTCGGCACCGCCTCGCCCGTAGGCCAGGGCAGAAAGGCCGATCGTCGATTTGCCGGCACCCGATTCGCCGATGAGGCCAAGAACCTTGCCCCTTTTAAGGTCGAAGGACACGTCATCGACGATCGTCACGCGCTTCGGCGCCTCGCCCGGCGGATAGCTGGTCGCTTCGATCTTAAGATTGCGGACGCAAAGAAGCTCAGGCATCGCCGCGCCCTCCCTTGAGGCTGGACGTACGTTTCAATAGCCAGTCGACGACGAGATTGACGCAGACGGCAAGGCCTGCGATCGCCGAACCGGGAACAAGGGCTGCGGATATTCCGAAGATGATGCCGTCCTTGTTGTCCTTGACCATGCCGCCCCAATCGGCTGCCGGCGGCTGAATGCCGAGACCGAGGAAGGAAAGCGTCGACAAGAACAGGATCGAGAAGGCGAAACGCAAGCCAAATTCGGCAAGTAATGGTGTCAGCGTATTTGGCAGGATCTCGCGGAAGATGATCCAGGTCTTGCCTTCGCCGCGCAATTTCGCTGCTTCGACGAACTCCATGACGGCGACATCAAGCGCGACCGCCCGACCGAGACGGAAAACGCGGGTGGAATCGAGAATTGCCATCACGAGAATCAGCACGATCAGGTTCTGCGGCAACACCGCCAGCACAACGAGCGCGAAGATCAGCGTCGGGATCGACATCATCAGATCGTTGACCCGTGAGAAGACCGTATCGATCCATCCACGCGAAACGGCCGCCGTGAAGCTCAAGATGATTCCGAGCGAGAAGGAGATGATCGTTGCGGCAAGCGCGACGAAAAGCGTCGTGCGGGCGCCAAATATCAGACGTGAAAGGATGTCACGGCCGAGATTGTCGAGCCCGAAGAAAAACTGGCCATCGGCAATCTGCCAGACGTTTCCGACCACTTCCGTTTCGCCATAGGGAGCAATCCAGGGCGCAAAAATCGCGCAGATGAAGGCGGCTGCAATGCCGGATATACCGATCCAGGCCGTGATGGGAACATTTGGTAATCTCATCGCGGGTGCCTCAGTCGCGGGTTGGCGATGATGGCGAGGATATCGGCCACCATGTTCAGGAGGATATAAACGGCAGCGAAGATGAGGCCGCAGGCCTGCACGACGGGCATGTCGCGAACCGTGACGGCATCGACCATATACTGACCCATGCCAGGATAGACGAAGACGACCTCGACAACCACGACGCCAACGACGAGATAGGCAAGGGTGAGCGCCACGACATTGATGATCGGCGCCAGCGCGTTGGGAGCTGCGTGCTTGACGATTGACCGGAAGGCACCGAGGCCCTTGAGCTCGGCAGTTTCCATGTAGGCTGAAGACATGACGGAAAGGATGGCAGCGCGCGTCATTCGCATCATATGCGCCAGGACGACGAGAACGAGAGTAGCCGTGGGCAGCGCGATCGCCTTCAGCCGGTCGACAAGGCCCATGCTTTCATAAACGGTCGCCGGAAAGGTCGCGACGCCGAATTTGACGGCGAAGAAAAGGATCAGGAGATAGCCAATGAAGAACTCAGGCAGCGAAATCGCCGCCAGGGAGATGATGTTGATGATCTTGTCCGGCACACGGTTGCGGAAATGGACGGCGATCATACCAAGACCCACGGCAAGCGGTACCGAGATGACCGCAGAGAAGCCCGCAAGTAAGAGTGAATTGCCAAGGCGCTTGCCGATCTGCTCGCTGACGGAATTCTTACTGGCCCACGACGAGCCGAAGTCACCCCGCAGGGCATCGCCGAGCCATTCGAAATAGCGCGTCGTTACCGGACGGTTCAACCCGAGATCCTGACGAATATTGGCGACGGCTTGGGGGGTTGCGGACTGGCCGAGATAGGTTGTCGCAAAATCGCCGGGCAGTGCTTCCAATCCACCGAAGATCACGACGGAGACGGCAAAGAGCAGGACGATGCTGAGCACGACGCGCTCGACAACAAGGGCAAGCAGAGGAAAACGCTGCTTGAACCTCAGGCCGGGCAAGATGTGACCTGATGGAGGATTGGACATGGCAATGGCCTCGTGCTGAAACGTCGGGAGGACCGCAGGGGGCAAGCCCGCGGTCCTGGCTGCGTTAGAGATGAGGGGCGTCAACCCCTTCACGTGCTAGGCGTCCAGCCAGACGCGGGTCGCCACGTAACCGTTCGACATGTCGTTGCCGATATCGTGAACATAGCCTTTTACCTGCTTGGTGGAAGCATTCACGAAGTCGTTGAACATCGGCAAGATGAGTCCGCCTTCGTCACGCACCATCATCGCCATGGTCCGGTACATGTCCTTGCGCTTGGTCTCATCGAGTTCGGCACGGGCCTGTAACAGCAGCTTGTCGAAATCCGGACGCTTGAAGCGGGTATCGTTCCAGTCGGCTGTCGAGAGATAGGCGGTGGAGTACATTTGGTCCTGCGTCGGCCGACCGCCCCAATAGGAAGTCGAGAAGGGCTGGACGTTCCAGACGTTGGTCCAATAACCGTCGCCGGGCTCGCGCTTGACCTCGATGGCGATGCCCGCCTTCTTGCAGCTTTCCTGATAGAGAACGGCCGCATCGACTCCACCGGGAAAGGCCACCTCGGAGGTGCGCAGAAGAACAGAGCCGCTGTGTCCGGATTTCTTGTAGTGGAATGCCGCCTTGTCGGGATCATAGGCGCGTTGCTCGATGCCCTCGGGAAACAGCGCATAGGTATTGTTGATCGGGAAATCGTTGCCAACCTTGCCATAACCGCCAAGGATCTTCTTGACCATGCTTTCACGGTCCATGGCGTATTTCAGCGCTAGGCGAAGGTCATTGTTGTCGAACGGCGCGGTATCGCAATGCATGATGAAGACGTAATGGCCGCGGCCGGAGGTCGACAGGATCTCCACGTTCGGTGCGCGCTTCAAGAGATCGACCGTCTTCGGATCGACGCGATTGATGTAGTGCACCTGGCCCGACGACAGCGCTGCGATACGGGCGGTGGCATCATTCATGCCGATGATTTCGATAGAATCGACAAAACCGCGGTCGGAACGCCAGTCATCCTTGTTTTTTTCGAAAGTCGCGCGAACACCTGGCTCGAAGCTCGTCAGCTTGTAGGGGCCGGTGCCGATCGAGGCGGTCGGATCGTCATTGCCGCCATTTGGCTGGACCACCAGGTGATAGTCGGTGAGCAGCAGCGGCATGTCGGCATTGCCTTCGCTCAGCGTCAATACGAGATTGCCGCCATCCGCCTTGATATCCTTGATCGACCCCAGCACGCCAAGGGCGCCGGATTCGGACTTTGCGTCCGTGTGGCGCTTCAGCGTCGCGACGACGTCGTCGATTGTCATTTCCTTGCCGTCGTGGAATTTGACGCCCTTGCGGATCTTGAAGGTCCAGATCGCCGCATCCTTCGACGGCTCCCAGGATTGGGCAAGCGCAGGGACTGCAGCCCCGGTCAGCGGGTCGGATTCAACCAGCATGTCGCCCCAGCAGCGGCCGACGCAGAACATGAACTGCGACAAGAACTTTGCCGGATCCTTGGAATCGGTTGCCGCCCCACCTTCGAGGCCGAGCTTCAGATGACCGCCACGCTTGGGCTCGGCTGCCTGTGCGCTTTCGGTAAAGAGTTTGTCGGCAACAGCCAGGGTAATGCCTGCTGCCATCGCACGTCCGATAAATTCACGGCGGCTCAGTCCACCGGCGGTTACGCGACTTGTGAGATATTTCGTATAGCCGTTCATTCCCCTGTTCCTTCTTCTTGATGCGTTGACAGAACTTTCGAGCAATTGGCGGCATGCGGTTTCCTCTTCCGCCTCCGCCGCCTAAGATCATGCGGAAAAAATGGCGGTTGCCGCCGCCTCGTCACTTTCCTTTCCACATTGGGGTTCGCTTCTCCGCGAAAGCCCGCGCGCCTTCCAATTGGTCTTCGCTCGAGTAGAGGGCATCGACTGTTGCAAGCTGCCGTTTCGTGATCTTGTTCATGGCTGTCTGAAACGTTGTTCCCTCTGCTTCGCGCACGATTTCCTTGATGGCGGCATAGACAAGCGGCGGTCCGCTTTCGAGCAGCCGGCCAAGTTCCCATGCACGGTCCATCAATTTGTCGGCCGCGACAACCTCGTTGACGAAGCCCCAGCGATGGGCCTCGTAAACGTCGAGCCAGCGTCCCGTCAGGAGCATGTCCATCGCGATATGGTAGGGGATGCGCTTGGGAAGCTTGACGGATGCTGCATCCGCAACGGTTCCCGAGCGGATTTCCGGCAGCGCAAAGGTCGCATGTTCAGCCGCGACGATCAGATCCGCCGAAAGGGCAATCTCCAGTCCGCCGCCACAACAGATGCCGTTGACAGCACAGATGATCGGCTTGTTCAGATCGCGCAGTTCCTGCATCCCGCCGAATCCCCCGATGCCGTAGTCGCCATCGACGGCATCGCCCGCCGCCGCCGCCTTGAGATCCCAGCCTGCGGAGAAGAACTTTTCCCCTGCCCCGGAAATGATGGCAACGCGCAGGGCTGAATCGTCTCGAAAGTCGCGGAAAAGAACGCCCATCTCGCGGCTTGTTGCAAGATCGATGGCGTTCGCTTTGGGCCGATCTATGATGACCTCGAAAATGCCGCCGTCGCGTCTCGTGAGAATGGAGCCGCTCAACTTCTGCTACCTCCTTCGCCGTATTAGGGCGTCGACTGCGACAACGCCCTTGTCTTCAGGAAGAACCAATAATGGATTAATGTCGAGTTCTTCCAAACGCGCGGCATTCTTTACGACATAGTCTGCCGCTGCTGAGACAGCTGAGACAACCGCTTCGAGATCGCCTTTTGGACGTCCACGATAGCCGTTGATCAATTTTCCGACCTTCAGACGTGAAATCGTCTCCCTTATCGCCGTTCTTGTCGTTGGAAGCGGCAAAATGGCGTAATCTTCAAGCAATTCCACCAAAATTCCGCCCGAACCGACTGTGAGCGTTAATCCGAAGACAGGATCGCGTGTTGCTCCGATGATCAGCTCGGCGACGCTGTGCTCCACCATCTTTTCGACCAGGAAACCGTTGGTGCTGCGCATTGATGTGGCTGCGTCGAATACCTCCGTTGCGTCCTTTAAGTTGAGCGCCACCGCACCCGCCTCAGTCTTGTGCTCAATGGCGAGCCCCTTGAGCGCGACGGGATAGCCAAGCTCGTCGGAGCGCTTCATTGCCTCTTGCGCAGAATGGGCCACGAATCCGGCAGGGACGACAACACCAAAGGCCGAGAGCGCTGCCTTTGCATCGGCTTCATCCAAGGTTTCGATCTCGCCTTCGACTTGTGGCACGTCGAGAAGACGCGGCGCGGGTGGAGCACTCCATTCCCGGGCGATGCGGCTTGCGATTTCGGACGCTGCAAGCGTTTCGCAAAGGCCGCAAAAGGGCACGACACCTCTCGCCATCAGACTCACGGCACGATCTTCAGGCATGTTTTCGGGAAGTGTCGCGACAACGCCTGCAAGCGTGCCTGTGGAGGTTGAAGCGTCAACGATCGCATCGACCGTCGTCGTCCAGTCGGTGACAACGCATCGGTCGGTCCGTGGGAAATCAAGCACGACGAGATTAAGCGCATAGCCGCCCTCAAACATTGCCGTAAAAGCGTCCGTCTGGCGAGCGAGGTCGCCCCAGGCAAAAGTGTGGTAGTCCAGGGGATTGGACAGGGTGACCATTTCCCCGAGCGCGAGACGAAGCGGCTCGAGCTGCCCGGGCCGCAAGGCACGAAATTCCAGGGCGCGACCGACGGCGGCATCTGCCATCAGCGACGCTTCACCACCTGAACAGCTCATTGACGAGATCGTATTGCCCGTAAGCGGTCCGGCAACATGCAGGAGCTTTAGCGTTTCCAGCAATTCCGGTAGCGAGTCGACACGGCCGATCCCCAGACGGCCAAGAACAGCATCGGCGACCGCGTCGCTGCCAGATAGCGAAGCCGTATGAGAAACCGTGGCTCGTTTGGCCTGTTCGGATTTCCCGACCTTGAGTGCAACGACCGGCTTTTTCAGTTCGCATGCTCGTAGCGCGAGGTCCTGGAGCGCCCGCAAGCTTCCGAAACCCTCTATGTGAAGCCCGACTGCGGTGACGCGAGGGTCCTCGAGCAGCGCATAGGCGAGGTTTGAAAGGGAGGTCTGCGCCTGGTTGCCGACCGTGGCCAGATAGGCGATGGGCAGCCCGCGCGTCTGCATGGTCAGGTTGAGCGCGATATTCGACGATTGAGTGAGTATTGCAACGCCGCGGTCGACGCGTTGCATCCCATGCTGGTCGGGCCAGAGCAATGCGCCATCAAGACCGTTAATCAGGCCGTAGCAGTTCGGCCCGAGGATCGGCATGTCGCCGGCCGCCGCAAGCAGGCGCCTTTGAAGATCGGCACCGTCGGCCAATTCGCCGGCCGCCTCGCTGAAGCCCGACGCGTAACAGACTGCACCGCCTGCTCCCCTTGCAGCAAGATCTCTGACAATGTCGAGGGTCAGAATTCTGTTGACGCCGACAAAAGCGGCATCTGGCGCGGCGGGCAGCTCCATCGCCGAACGATAACAGCGCCGTCCATGCACCTCTTCGAGTTTCGGATGGACGGGCCAGACCTCTCCACCAAATCCCATTCGATCGCATTGCTCGATGACCCGATGGGCCTCGCGACCGCCGAAGACAGCGATCGTTTGAGGTCTGAGCAGGCGGTCGAGCGGGCGCTGGGTCATCGTTTCATGCTCCGAATGGCCGCAGCAGCTCACGGCTGATGATGTGGCGCTGGATCTCGGATGTGCCGTCCCAGATGCGCTCGACCCGCGCATCCCGCCAGAAACGGGCAATCGGCAGATCGTCCATCAGCCCCATCCCGCCGAAGATCTGGATTGCTTCGTCCGTTACACGCGCAAGCATTTCGGAAGCGTAGAGCTTTGCCGAGGCGATCTCGCGGTTGGCGCCACTACCTTGATCGAGCCTCCAGGCTGCAGCAAGCGTCAGCCAATCGGCCGCATCGATCTCGGTGATCATGTCCGCGAGCTTGAAAGAAACACCCTGATTGGACCCGATCGGCTTGCCGAACTGCCGGCGCTCGGCAGCGTAGGGAAGGGCCATGTCGAAGACGCGTCGAGCCCGTCCGACGCAGGTGGCGGCGACTGTCAGTCGCGTGCCGTAGAGCCATTCATTGGCGATATCCAAACCGCGATGGACCTCGCCCAGCACCTGGGTTTCGGGAAGCCGGCAATCGGTGAAGTTCAAGATGCAATTGTGGTAGCCGCGATGCGATATGGAATCGTATCCCTTGAGGATTTCAAAGCCCGGAGTGCCGCGGTCGACGAGGAAGGCCGTGATCTTCTTCTTCGTGCCCTTCTGTGTCTCCTCCTGGCCGGTTGCGGCAAAGACGATGACAAAATCGGCGACGTCGGCATGCGAGATGAAATGCTTCGTCCCATTGAGGATGAAATCTCTCCCTTGGCGGCGGGCCGCACACTTCATGCCGCGCATGTCGGAACCGGCGTCCGGTTCGGTAATTGCAAGCGCGTCGATCCGCTCGCCGCGCACAGCCGGCAGCAGATACCGGTCCCGCTGGTCACCTTCGCAGGCCATGAGAATACCCGAGGGACGACCGAAGAAGACCGTCAGAGCCATCGAGCCGCGGCCAAGCTCCCGCTCCACTAAAGTAAATGTGGTATGGTCGAGCCCGGCGCCGCCAACCTCTTGCGGGAAATTGCAGGCGTAAAAGCCGAGTTCGATTGACTTGCGCCGGATCGCCTGGGCAAGTTCAGGCGCGACGAAGCCGGTGCGCTCGACGGCGTTCTCATGCGGATAGATTTCCGCCTCGACGAAGCCGCGGACCGTTTTGACGATCATCTCCTGTTCTTCGTTGAGGGCAAAATTCATGACGACTCCCAACGTTTCTGGCCGACATGGCGGCCGACCCCTTCAGGACGGGGGAGAGCTGCATGGGCAGCAGCGATGGCCCCGGCCTTCTCAAGCACCTCAGCTGCGGCGGGTATCGCTTTGCCGGCCTTTGTGTCGACATGCAGCAACATGTGCTCGGCGGTCGCAATCGCGTCGCCGGCCTCCGTGTCATGGATCGTGTGGAACACCTGCAACCGCTTTTCATCGACTGCAAGCACCTGGCAGGTTGCATGGATCGCCTGGCCAAGCCTGGCCTCTTTGAGATGGCGGATATGGGTCTCCACCGTATAATAGCTTTGCCCCGCCTCGACATAGGCGAGGTCAACACCGATGAGGCGCAAGAGGGCATCCGAAGTGTCGCCGAAAACCTGCAGGTAACGGTGCTCGGTCATATGGCTATTATAGTCGACCCAGGCGGGGCTGACCTTGGTTTCGACCAGCCGCAGGGGTTGCGAAAGATCGGATGTTGCCTTCTTCTTCCCGCCCGCTGCCCAGAGCGAGTGCTCGAAATCCTTCAGCAGCTTTCCAGCACCCCAGCCCTTGCCGCCATTGCCACCCTTGAGGGCCTGAAGGATACCGACGAGATTCTCGTCGCGAATTCGTTCGAGTTCGCGAATGGAACGGCCGGCTGCCTGCTCGTCGGACTGCTGGCCGATCTTTTCGACAAGCGCGTCGTCGAGATCGACCACTTCGGTGAGCTTCGTCCAAGGCCATGCCAGGCAGGGACCGAACTGTTGGAGAAAGTGGCGCATGCCAGCCTCGCCACCTGCAATCCGATAGGTTTCGAAGAGACCCATCTGTGCCCAGCGCAAGCCGAAGGAATAGCGGATCACGTCGTCAAGCGTCTCGACTGTGCAGATATCGTCATGGATCAACCAGAGGGCTTCACGCCAGAGCGCCTCGAGAAGACGGTCGCCGACGAAAGCCTCGATCTCCTTGGCGATGTGAACGCCCTTCATGCCAATCGGCGGCAATTTTTCCATTGCGGCCTTGATCGTCGCCATCGCCGTCTTCTCGCCGCCGACGATCTCGACCAGTGGCAGGAGATAGACCGGATTATAGGGATGGGCGACGAAGAGGCGTTCCGGATACTGCATGTCCTGCTGAAGATCCGTCGGCAGCAGGCCCGAGGTCGAGGAACCAATCAAGGCGTCCGGTCGCGCTGCCGCGTCGATCTGGGCCAGGACGCTCCGCTTCAAGTCGAGCCGTTCGGGCACGCTTTCCTGGATCCAGTCGGCATCGACGACGGCTTCTTCCAGGCTGCCGCAGAAGGTCAGGTTGCCGCGTCGCGGCAGCGGTGCACCTGTCAGCATCGCATAAGCGCGTTCGGCATTGTCGAGGACCTCGCCGATGATGCGGCGCGCGTCAGGATGCGGATCAAAGACGTCAACGTCGATACCGGCCAGAAGGAAGCGGGCAATCCATCCGCCGCCGATGACACCACCGCCTATGCAGGCTGCCTTGTTGATCTTGATCATCCGCTCCTCAGCGCTTCGTCAGTTTCAGTTTCTTTCGGACCTCTTCTGGTCCGATGATGCGCGCGCCCATGCCTTCGACCACCTGGACGGCCTTTTCGACAAGCTGTGCGTTGGTGGCAAGCATGCCCTTGCCGGCGTAGAGATTATCCTCGAGGCCGACACGGACGTTTCCGCCAGCGAGAATAGCCGCTGCCGGATAGGCCATGGCGTTGCGGCCAATCGAGAAGGCCGAAAAAGTCCAGCTCTGCGGCACGTTGTTGACCATCGCCATGAAGGTATTGAGATCGTCGGGCGCCCCCCACGGGATGCCCATGCAGAGCTGGATCAGCACCGGGTCCTCGATCAGGCCTTCTTCGGCAAGCTGCTTGGCAAACCAGAGATGGCCGGTGTCAAACGCCTCGATTTCCGGCCGCACACCAAGATCGGTCATCTTTTTCGCCATCGCGCGCAGCATGCCTGGTGTGTTGGTCATGACATAGTCGCCGAGACTGAAGTTCATGGTGCCGCAGTCGAGCGTGCAGATTTCGGGCAGGCATTCGCCGACATGGCTGACACGCTCGCTGGCGCCTGCCATGTCGGTCCCTTTCGGGTTGAGGGGCAGAGGCGTTTCAACATTGCCGAATATGAGATCCCCGCCCATGCCGGCCGTCAGATTGAGCACGACGTCGATCTCAGCGGAGCGGATGCGATCGGTGACTTCCTTGTAGAGATCGTTGCGCCGGCTTGCGGCACCTGTGTCCGGATCGCGGACATGGCAGTGAACGACCGCCGCCCCAGCCTTGGCGGCGTCGATCGCGGAATCGGCGATCTGCTTGGGCGTAACGGGAACGTGGCTGGATTTGGAGACCGTATCGCCGGCGCCGGTTACGGCACAGGTGACGAAGACATCGCGGTTCATTGCTAGAGGCATCATGTTCTCCCTCGCATTGAGGCCATTACGCGGCAAAGCCCTCGCTATTGCTTTGCACAAACGGAACCAGATGATACAATATGGGAAATCGTGGAGAGTTCATGCTGACCCGATCGACCGAACGGCTCGATATCGATCTTCTGATTTTGCCGGAAACCAACCTGATCCTGATCGCCTCCGTGATCGAGCCGTTGCGAGGCGCCAACCGCATTTGCGGCAGCGAGATCTATCGCTGGCGTCTATTGACCCTGGATGGCAATCCGGCTCCAACGACCAGCGACATCCCGGTTCCCGCTTGTGCGGCCTTCAAGCCAACGGCCGATACGGCGCCACTCTTCGTACTCGCAAGCTACAACTGGAGGCAAAGCGCCACTGCGGCGGTGAAAATGCATCTTTCGCAAGCTGCGCGCCACCGAACGATGATCGCCGGCATAGAATCCGGAACGTGGCTGCTTGCCGAAGCAAGCCTTCTTGATGGCTATTCTGCAACGATCCACTGGGAAGATTTCGAAGATTTCGCGCTTGCCTACCCGCAAGTCCGTGCCTCAAGGGAGCGTTTCGTCATCGATGGCAAACGGCTGACCACTGCCGGCTCATTGCCGACCGTCGATTTGATGCTCGAGGTGATCCGGCAGCGGCAAGGCTATACGCTGGCGCTGGAAGTCAGCCGGCTCTTCAGCTACGAACAAGCAAATTTCCATTCCGAGCACGAGCTTTCTCCATCGACCGTCAGTTTGCGGATGCGCGATCCGCGCGTCGCTCACGCGATCCGGTTGATGGAAGACAACGTCGAGCAGCCTTTGGTTCTGGCCAGGCTTGCGCGCCGCGTCGGCATCAGCGCGCGTCACCTGCAGGGACTCTTCCAGGAGAGCATTGGCGCGCCGCCACATGTGCACTATCTGGCACTGCGGTTGAATGCTGCCCGTCGCAAGGTGATCGAGACAAAGGCATCTTTTGCCGATATCGCCGCCGCGACCGGCTTCAATTCGGCTTCCGCCTTTGCCCGGAGCTACCGGGCAAGCTTCTCCGAAAGCCCCTCCGAAACCCGGCGTCGCCTCCGCCGTCGCGTCATGGTGACGCAAGAGCGGCCATAGGCTGGAAGGCCTCTCGCACGCTTTCGGCCAGTTCCTGGATCGCCGCGGTGGAATGATGCCGGCTGCGGCGCAATACGACCCGGGATGAATCGACCAGCGGAAAACCGTCAGCACTCGTCAATTCCCGGCATCCGGGCGGGATGTTGCTACGGGAGAGCGTGGTCACTGCAAGCCCGGCGGCGGCCGCGTTTTTCAGCCCGGAACTTGTATCGGCAATGAAGGCAATGCGATATCTGCGGCCATGCTGTTCCAGCGAACGAAGCGCAAAGTCGCGGCACCAGGTCGAATTGCGGTAGATTGCAATCGGCAGCGGATCGGCGTCGTGCATTCGATGCACCATCGAGGTCACCCAGACCGTAGGGTCGATGCAAAGGACTTCGCCGTTGATCTGATTGCTCCAGTCGAAGACGACGGCGAGGTCGAGTTCGTCGCGATCGAGTGCTGCGAGATTATGGGATGTGTAATCACAAGAGATTGTCACCTCGACGGCCGGGTGGCGAACGGAGAATGCAGCAAGTGCGGCCGGCAATACGGTCTGACTATATTCTTCGGGGATACCGATGCGGACAGGCCCATCCAGCGGCTTGGTCCGGATCGTCGCCGCTGCCTCGTTGAGAAGGTCGATCACCCGTCGGGCATAGGGAAGGAGGCGCGTTCCAGCGCCGGTCAGCGCAACGCCGCGCGCGCCCCTTTCAAAGAGCGTTTCGCCGATCGTGTCCTCCAGTCGCTTCACCTGGGCGCTGACAGCCGACTGGGTCCGGCCGATGCGCTGGGCAGCGGCCGAAAAGTTTGATGTTTCGGTCACCACCACAAAAGTCCGCAGCAGGTCGCTTTCAATTGGTTCACGCATGGGCAGCCATAATGAAATCCGATGGCAGACATCTCTACTATTCGTTTGTCTGATGTCAATTAGGGGCGCACACAGATCGTGTCGCTTCAGTCTTGTCCCAGGGCAGCCCGCATGACCATCCCCCTTCAGGCACGATCCTTCGCGATCAGCGAGCACGAAAAAGGCATTGCTCTTGTGGTCGCCGCTACTCTTGCCTGGAGCGCCAGCGGCCTCTATTCGCGGCTCTTGACCGTCGATATGTGGACGACGATCGCCTGGCGATCGTTGTTCGGCGGGCTTTTTCTCCTGATTCCGAGCTTTTTCCTGGAAGGCGGCCTTTCTAGGCGTCAATGGCGCTCGGTTCTCCATCCCTCGGGTCTTGCGATGATTGGATGTCAGACCTTCAGTCAGGCCTGCTTCATCGGCGCACTCTATATGACCAGTGTCGCGAACGTCACGATGATCTACGCCACCGCTCCTTTCATTGCCGCCCTCTTCGGCTGGCTGATCCTGAAGGAGAAAGTCGCAAGGCGGACCCTTGTTGCCGGAGGCATCTGTTTTTCAGGAGTGGCGGTCATCGTGGCTTCGTCCGTCGACGGCGGCACGGGAACCGGCGACCTTCTGGCGCTCGGAATGACCGTCTCATTTGCCCTTGTCATCATCATTCCCCGCATCAACCCGGATGTGCCAAGCCTTCCCCCGACCATCGTGAGTGCGTTCCTCACCCTTGTTCTCTTTGCACCTTTCGGCTCGGTTGGCTCCCTTGATCTTCACAACTGGGTCGTGCTTGCGGCATTCGGGGCTACGAATTTCTCCATTGCACTGGTTCTGTTCCTTGCGGGTGCACGACGTATGCCGCCGGCGGAAGCTGCCCTCGTCGGCACCATGGAAATCGTTCTGACACCTTTCTGGGTCTGGCTGTTGTTTGGCGAGCAACCGCCGGCCGCCACGTTCTTGGGCGGTGCAATCATCCTGGCCGCTGTGCTCTGGCATACGATTGTCGACTTCCGCCGTTGCCGCCGCATGCTCGCAAAGGCTGAGAAATCTCCGTTATAGTTCCAGGCTGATGTTCATAAAATCACGTTCCCGATCGCCTGGTTTCCTTCGATTGGCCGCGCGCGTTTGAGGAAAATCTCGACGGTCCATTTCTGCAATCTTTGCTTGGGGCTCGTTGAGGAGTATTATCTGGAGTTAAGAAGCTAGATCATGAGCGGGATGCGGGCAGACACTGAATGCGCTTTCCTCATCCTGGTCATCAAAAAGGCGAGAAAAGCCCATGGCTTCGGGAGGAAAAAATGAAACGCACAAGAAGTCGGGTCGAGGGGAAAACGTCGCGTCGCAAATTCCTGAGCGGCGCAGCCATGGCCGGCGCGGCGATGATGGCGGCGCCAAGCGTCGTCAAGGCGCAGGGGCCGGTCAACATGCGCTGGCAGAGCACCTGGCCCTCCAAGGATATATTTCACGAGTTCGCACTCGATTTTGCAAAGAAGGTCAACGACATGACCGGCGGCGATCTCAAGATCGAGGTGCTGCCGGCGGGTGCCGTTGTGCCGGCCTTCGGCCTGCTCGACGCAGTCTCCCAGGGGACTCTCGACGGCGGCCACGGCGTGCTCGTCTACCACTACGGCAAACAGACCGCGCTGGCGCTCTGGGGCTCGGGTCCAGGCTTTGCGATGGATGCCAACATGCTGCTTGCCTGGCATAAATATGGCGGCGGCAAGGAGCTGCTTGCCAAGCTTTACGAGTCGATCGGCGCGAACGTCGTCTCCTTCCCCTATGGGCCGATGCCGACACAACCGCTCGGCTGGTTCAAGAAGCCGGTCGCCAAGGCCGAGGATATTCGGGGGCTGAAGTTCCGCACAGTCGGCATTTCGATTGACGTCTTCACCGCTCTTGGGGCCGCGGTGAATGCGCTGCCCGCCGGAGAGATCGTCGCGGCACTCGACCGCGGGCTGCTTGATGCGGCCGAATTCAACAATGCCTCATCCGACCGGGTTCTCGGCTTCCCGGATGTCTCGAAGATCTGCATGCTGCAAGGCTATCACCAAAATGCCGAGCAATTCGAGATCATGTTCAACAAGACCAAGTATGACGGCCTGCCCGACCAGATGAAGGCGATCATCAACAATGCCGTCGAGGCGGCGTCTCAGGACATGGCCTGGAAGGCGATCGACCGCTATTCCAAAGACTATGTCGAGATGCAGACGACCGACAAGGTGAAGTTCTACAAGACTCCGGAGGCGCTCCTCAAAAAGCAACTGGAGGTCTACGACGAGGTGGTGAAGACGAAGGCCCGCGAAAACCCGCTGTTCAAGGAGATTCTTCAATCGCAGATCGCCTTCGCCGAGCGGGCAACGCGATGGGAGCAGGACACGGTCGTCGGTCGGCGGCTCGCCTTTGACCACTACTTCGGACCGAACGGGGTGGCAAAAGAACTCTGAAGGTATGATTGGGATCACCGCGCGGGGGACCCGGTGATGCTTTGCAGTGAGGAAATGCTCTTTCCCGGGGGCACGCGTGTGAACATTCAGCATTTTTTGCTCAAGGTGGATGCAGTCAGCGTGTGGGTCGGAAAAGCTGCGGCTTGGCTCATCATCGCCTTGATGGCGCTCGTTTGCGTCGAGGTTTTCAAGCGCTACATCCTGAACATGCCGACGGCGTGGATCTTTGACGCCAGCAACATGTTCTATGGCACCCTCTTTATGCTCGCCGGAGCCTACGCACTGGCGCAGAATGCGCATGTGCGCGGCGATTTTCTTTATAGCTCGCTAAGGCCCAGGATCCAGGCCGGGCTCGATCTCGTCCTTTACGTCCTTTTCTTCCTGCCGGGCGTCGCCGCCCTTGTTTACGCCGGCTATGACTATGCAGCGCTGTCCTGGCGGATCGGCGAGCATTCGACGGTCACCGCGGAAGGTCCGCCGATCTATTATTTCAAGACGGTCATTCCGGTGGCAGGCGCGCTCGTCATGCTGCAGGGGCTTGCCGAAATGCTTCGCTGCATCGTCTGCCTGAGGACCGGCGAATGGCCGGCCCGGCTCAAGGACGTGGAGGAGATCGACGTTGTTGCCGAGCAGCTTGGGCAAAGCGAGCACGTAGATGCAAAGACGCGCCAGGCAGCGATCGAGCGCGCCCACGACCTAGACCGGGCAGCGCGGCAGCGCGGAATGGGGGGAGACATCGAAACGTGAGCGATCCGTTCCTCGGGCTGATGATGCTGCTTCTCATCGTGGTCGTGATCATGATGGGGTTCCCGACCGCCTTCACGCTGATGGGGCTCGGCATGCTTTTCGGCTTCTACGCCTTCTACAATCCTGCCGAGCACTGGATCGACAATCGGGTCTTTGACCTGATGGTTCAGCGCACCTACGGGGCAATGACCAACGACGTACTGATCTCCATCCCGCTCTTCGTACTGATGGGCTACGTGATGGAACGCGGCGCGCTGGTCGACAAGATGTTCTACAGCATCCAGCTGTCGTTCCGGCGCGTTCCTGCGTCGCTTGCCGTGGCAAGCCTGATCGTGTGCACGTTCTGGGGAATTGCAAGCGGTCTCGTCGGTGCCGTCGTCGTGCTGATGGGGGTGATCGCCATGAGCCCAATGTTGCGAGCGGGCTATGACGTGAAGCTTGCCTCCGGCGTCATAACCGCTGGCGGTACGCTGGGCATCCTTATCCCACCCTCGGTGATGATCATTGTCTATGCCGCGGTTGCTGGGCAGTCTGTCGTCAAGCTCTACGCTGCGACGATGTTTCCAGGTTTCTTCCTCGCGTTCCTCTATCTCGTCTATATTCTCAGCTGGGCGGTGATCAACCCGAAGGTCGCGCCGGCTTTGCCGGAGGAGCAGATGCAGGTTCCGGTGGCAAGCTGGATGCGCAGTCTTCAAGCGGCCTATTCGCAGAACATGATGCTCGCTCTTTTGCGCGCATTGACCTCGCCTTCCAAGGCAATGGCACTCGAAACGGCTGAGGGACGGCTCACCTACTGGGTGCTCTTCAAGAATTTCTGCGCAAGCCTCGTGCCCTTTTTCTTGACAGCATTCACGCTGCTGCTGGTGTGGTGGTATGTTGTTATCCATCCGCAGGCCTCCGGCGAGACGGAAGTCCCGGAAGGACTGGAGCAGCTCGGAGCGCCTGCGGTGGATGCGGGCGCGGCCGTGGTCAACGGCCCGGCGACGAGCTTCTACGTGTCGTTCGCACTCGTTGCAGCAATCGCTGCTTTGGCCCTTTCACGCTACTACTACAACATGGGTGCGGAGCGGCTTCAGGTGGTAAAGCTTCTGGTTTCCTCCGTCATGCCGCTCGCGCTCCTCACTGTCGTCGTGCTCGCCGTGATCCTGTTCGGTATCACGACTGCAACCGAGTCTGCCGCAGTCGGGGCCGCGGGCGCCTTCCTGTTGGCATTTCAGGCTCGAACGCTCAACTGGAAACGCACGAAGGAAGCCGTATTCCTGACTGCGAAGACGACGGCGATGGTGTGCTGGCTCTTCGTCGGATCCGCACTATTCTCCGCGGTGTTCGCCATTCTGGGAGGGCAGGCGCTGATCGAAGAATGGGTACTGGCGCTTGAATTGACACCTGTACAGTTCATGATCCTGTCGCAGGCGATCATCTTCATCCTTGGTTGGCCGCTTGAATGGACCGAGATCATCATCATCTTCGTGCCGATCTTCCTGCCGATGCTGAGACACTTCGACATCGACCCCATCCTTTGGGGTGTCCTCGTCTTCGTCAATCTGCAGGCAGCCTTCCTGTCGCCGCCGGTGGCGATGTCGGCATATTATCTCAAGGGCGTTTCGCCGCCGCACGTCACGCTCAACCAGATCTTCGCGGGTATGATGCCCTATATGCTGATCGTCATCCTTTGCATGATCATCATGTATATTTGGCCTGGAATGGCGCTTTGGCTTCCCAATTATCTCTACGGCTGATAGCTGCATTGCGCCGTTCTGCTTTCACGCAAGGTGCTGCATTTTCCTGATGAGGGAGGTGGTCATGACGGATGATCCTAAGGTGAGGCTCGTGCACATATCGGGAAAGGTCCAGGGCGTCAGCTTCCGCATATGGACAAAGACCCAGGCACAGCGGCTCGGCTTGACCGGCTGGGTGCGTAACGAAGATGACGGATCCGTGACCGCATTGATCGCCGGGCAGGACGCGGCGGTTTCGAGAATGTTGAAACAGTTTTGGAACGGACCCGTCGGCGCGTCCGTTTCCAGGGTCGTGAGCGAACAGGCCTCCTTGGATGAGGCGCCAACGGACTTCCGGATCACGCGTTGAGGTTGGTAGCCGCCCACGAAGGGGCATCTGTCATGGCGCTTCCTGCCGTCGAAGGCCTAATTCGATGACAAGGCCGCCCGACTTGTGCGTTGCCGATTTCTGCTTGGCAATCGACAGGATATAATCATCAGCGATATCAGCGACCGCCATGGCGATTTCTGCTGCCGAAAACTCCATAAGCCTTTCGCTGAAAATGATCTCGTAAACGGCCCCTTCGACCTTCTGCCGGCAGGCAAAAAGACGATCGGCATGATTGACCTGAATGGAAGGTAGTTCCATAGCTCTCACAACTCCGATCTTGAGCGGTGGTGATCACCGACGATGCATCGACCCGACAAAACGCGCTGACGCTGTGGATGCTTGCCCCCATCGGCCAGCGAAAGCGCCAGATATTGACGCAGGAAGCATAACTGTAAAATTCCGCAGCGATGCGTGAAATCGACGTGACACAATTTTAAATAGCAGTATAGTATTTCATGCTAAAACAAGCTGCCCGGGGACTCCTGCCCCGTTTATTGCCAGGTCAGTTACCTTAAATTGAGATTAATTAGACTTGGTTGTAAAAACATTGAGAGGGTCCTTGGCAGGAAACCAAGAATAAGATTTGTAATAGATGACCTTTAGTTGCATTTTCGTCGAAATGTATCATGATGCACGTCGCATGAGCCAAGAGGGGGCCCCATGAAGGCGAAATCTCCAAATGCCATTGATATCTATGTGGGTGGTCGTCTGCGGCTCAGGCGGAAGGCTCTTGGCTTGAGCCAGGGCAGTCTAGCGGACGCCTTGGGTATAACATTTCAGCAAGTGCAAAAATACGAGAAGGGCATGAACCGAATAGGCGCTGGCAGGCTCCAGAGAATTGCGGAAATTCTCAAAGTTCCCATCGGGTTCTTCTTCGAAAACAGTGCGAGCGCGTCATCCGATGTCGAGGCACGGTGCGAGACGGATGATGTCACGCTGTTTATGACGTCGAAGGAGGGAGTGGCACTCAGCAGGGCATTTCTGGCAATCGAAGATCCCAACGTCCGTCAAAAACTGCTTGCCCTTACCAGAAGCCTTGGCTCTGCAAACCCGGTCGAGAACCACCGCGACAGTTCCGATCAGATAGAACCCGAGCGAGGATAGACACTTTGGTGCTGTATCTGCAGACATTCGGCGATCTGCGGCTGAGCGATGCCGATGGCAATGCCATTCGCTATCCGGCCAAGGGCCTGGTGATGGTCGCCTATCTCTTCAGCCGCAAGACCCATGAACTGAGCCGTCATGAGCTCTCGGAGTTTCTATGGGCCGACGCGCAGGCCGAGCTTTCGGGGCTTAACCTGCGCAAGTTGATCTCACGCATTCGACAGATCGATGACGACACGAACGCAGCCCTGCTCCAGATCACGTCCAGTTCGATCCGGCTTAACACGAAGGCTCTTGCCGTCGATCTTCAGACTCTCGATAGCTCAATGCCTCCGTTGGCGCGATTGCAAGCGATCAGCGACCTGCTTCAGCGGGATTTCATGGCAAACGTGAAACCCTCAACCAGGTCGATCGACAACTGGATCACGGGAGAGCGTCGGACTCATCGATTGAAGCTGCGCGAAGTGCTTTTTGACGCCTTGCCACATGCCAAAGGCAATGATGAGGTCCGGGCGATATCCACCGCCGGCCTGTATCTTCTGGAGAAAGATCCGGCCGATGAAGAAATCAGGGAAATGCTTCGCCGGCTACCTGGAGCCGATCCGGCTGACGGGGCTAGGCATGAGAAGGTAGGCAGGCCGAAAATCGACGCCCTGCCATTGACCCGACCAGACGGGCTCGTGCACCATGAGCCTGTCAGGCCCTCGCCGTCAGTGCTTCCTCGAGTCGTGCTGCTTCCGCCGGTTCCGCAGGGACATGTTGCCGGGCTCGCTATTGCCAACGCCCTGATCGAAGACGTCACCATTGAGCTTTGCGCGCTCCGCAACATTTCTATTGTCGCACCGCACACGGCCGACCAGATTCGTCGCGACTCCGACAAAGCCCAGGTCGTTGTGCGGCACTCGATCTCTTATCTCCTTGAAACGCGGCTTTCGACTGAGGGGCTTTATGCCCAGCTTATCTATTTTCCCACCGACGAGGTCATCTGGGCAACGCGCTTTACGATGACGTCGGACGCACTGCCGACACAAAGGCGGCTCATTGCCCAGAGGCTGACCTCTTCGCTGGTGCAAGAGCTGGCCAGGAACGAGCAGGCCAGATTGAACATCGAGGCCAATCCACAGGCATACCATTCATATCTCGTCGGTGCGAGTTTGGTTGGCAAGCTGACGCTGCCACATATCCGCAGGGCACGTAGCGCATTCAAGGAGGCTCTTCGATACAATCCTAATTTCTCGCCCGCCTTTGCCGGTCTTGCCCGTACCTATACAAGTGAATGGCTTGTTACGGCGCAGGGAAACGAAGAGCTGCTGCGCCTGGCGGAATCGAGCGCCCTTAAGGCCATAGATGGGGATTCGGAATTTGTTGGCGGATACAGAGAATTAGGCGTCACCAAGCTTTATCGCGGCGACGTCGATCACAGCGTTTCCGCTCTCAGTCTGGCGGAAGAATTGAGTCCGCATTTTGCCGACGTCATTTATAGCCATGCTGACACGCTCGTACATGCCTCTCGCCCGGAGGAAGCGTTGTCGAAGATCAAAAAGGCGATCTCGCTCAACCCGATATCGCCCGACGCCTACCTCTGGTGCGCGGCAGGGGCAAGTTATTTTCTTGAGCAGTATGAAGCGTCAATCGAATACGTGGAGGCGATGAAAGACAAAGCACCTGCTCACCGGATCGCGGCGGCAAGCTGTGCGATGATTGGCGATCGAAGGCGGGCACAGTTTTACCGGCAACGCGCCGAAGCACTCAATCCTGTTTTCGATGTCGAGAAATGGCTCTCTGTCGTTCCTTTCAAGGAACAATGGCAGAAGGAGCTTTATCGGGAGGGCCTTTTGAAGGCCGGATTTTAAAACAACCCTTATGGAGAAAATTTATGGAAAAAGCTGTCGTATTCGGCGTTGCAGGACAAGCGGATCTCTGGATTGCCGATCTTGACGCAGGCACGGTGAAGCCGCTTGCATCGCCTGTCGGAGAGCTGGCACGAGTTGTTTCGGATGTCCGCAAGACAGGAGCCACCTTTGTGAAGAAGGTGGATTTCGCTATTGCTGTTTCTTCGGCGCAAGCGGTGTTTTCCGGGCACGTCGACGGTTGAGATCCTACTCTGACAGCCGCTCAAGTCCTTTCATATTCCGACCGGGCCGTCGTGCCGTCGGAAACGTTGATGCGCGTCTCGCCGTTTCTGCTTGACTTCGGCGTTACCCGTGTCGCACGTCACACCGGTCTCGATCGCATCGGGATACCGGTCTGGTGTGCCTATTCTCCCAATGCCCGCTCGATCGTCGTCGCTCAAGGCAAGGGCCTGACCGACGACGATGCGAAGGTGTCGGCCGTCATGGAGGCCCTGGAACGGGCCGTTGCCGGCAATCCTTCCGTCAATACTGTGCGAACAAGCGCGCGCCGCCTTCAAGAATCCGGCTACATGGTTGAAAAGCTGAACTGTCTGATCGGTCGCCACAAGAACGACATAGGCGATGACGAAGGGATCGAATGGGCGCTCGGCAGGGAACTCCTGTCGGGGACCGAGATCTATATCCCTTTCGAGGCCGCGATCCTCGACCGGACGCGCGATTGCCGCTTCTGGATGTCCTCCGATGGCTTGGCGTGCGGAAACACGCTCGAAGAAGCAATTCTCCATGGGATTCTCGAGCGCATAGAACGGGATGCCCATGTCCTCTGGCAGATAGGCAATGACAAAGACCGCTACTCGCGCTGCATCGATCCACGCGGCCTCCAGGACCCGGCGCTGGATCAATTGATCGAAAAAATCGAAACGGCCGGGCTGGTACTTCGACTCTTCGACATGATGAGCGATATCGCCATTCCATGCTTCACAGCAATTTTAGCACCAGGGGAAATCCATGGCGCCGCAGATGTCCGTTTTGTCGAAGTAACGGCAGGAAACGGCGCTCATCCATCGCCCGTTCGGGCAGCCATACGGGCTGTAACCGAAGCAGTTCAATCCCGGTTGACCTATATCAGCGGCGCGCGGGATGACATATTGCCCGAAACCTATCATGCGCCTCTCCCGCTGCAGACGCGCACCGCTTTCCAGGCCGTTCCGGCGATGCCGGCAGCGATTGCGCCGGCCTTTCCACAATCGCTCTCACAACATCTCCACCATACGCTGGGTGCCTTGCGGGAAAAGCAAATAGACAAGGTCATCGTCCTGGCCCTGAGCGATCCCGCACTTCCCTTCAGCGTCACGAAAATCTTTATCCCTGCTCTTGAAAACCCTCCGGGCGGTCGCGCACGCCGCTTTGGAAATCGCGCGGTTTCAAAGGCCATTATGTCATGAAGGTCGTGTTCGTCGGTCCCAGCCTTCCAGATGCGGAATCCTTCGCTGGCGAGGAGGTCTTCGTCTGTCCACCTGCGGTTCAGGGCGATGTTCTTGCCGCCGTGAGGCGCGGGGCGAGCGTCATCGGTCTCATCGACGGCGGGTTCGAATATACGGCGCCGGTCTGGCACAAGGAGATCCTTTATGCGCTATCTCAGAATGTGGCTGTCTTGGGCGCGGCCAGCATGGGAGCACTGCGCGCTGCAGAATGCCAGCTCTTTGGCATGATTGGCATCGGCCGTATCTTCAATGAATACCAGACGGGCGTGACCGTGGATGATTCTGACGTGGCATTGCTCCACGGCCCAATCGATTATGGATATAAGTCCCTGACGGTGCCGCTCGTTAACGTCAGGGCAACGCTCGACAAGTTGGAAAGCGAAAACAAGCTAGCACCTGCCATGCGGGTAAGGCTTGAGGAGAGTGCTTCGCAAATCTTCTTCAAGGAGCGGACCTGGCAATCGATCATCGCCGGTTGCGACACGGCCAGTGTAGTGCCACCGCGAAAGTTGCTTTCGCTCTTGGTCTCAAACGCCGTCGACCAGAAACGTGCCGATGCTCTTGCGCTCCTGGAAGCTGTTCGCGCCATCACTGGATCCACCTTCGACAGAGAGATTTCATGGCGTATGAACGAGACATATGTTTCGTCCAAATGATATGCCTATGCCACTTGCAATTAGTGATTGTGTCACGCGGTTTTCACGGGCTCTTCGCTGTTATCCCCAATATGTTCTCCACAGGTATTGGAGATCGAGATGAGCACCACTTCCGCAAGCAATCCAGATGGCCCCGGCCAGAATGCAAGATCCATTGACGAATTGGATGAGCTGATCGCGCTCGCCCGAATGATCACTTACGCAAGATACGCGGCGCAGGACGTAGAGCTTGTCAGCGCGACGCATTGGCTTGACCTTGCCCTGAAGGCCGTTACACGCGAGATTGGCGATGTCGCCGAAACGGGCCTGCCCGACCTGGCGCTGTCCGTGGACGTCTTCAATCTGCACAGGCACTAAATGCGTCCACTCGGGCCGACAAGTCGGCCATGGCTCGTCGCACCATCGTCGCGGCTAGTCAAGACGCTTGGAATAAACGCCAAGCCGGTTTGACGGCTCATACCCATTGCCCGTGTAGTAGTTGGCAACGCGACCGCTCTGCTGGGAAACGAGCCAGATCTGCAGATAACCCATTGCTCGGGCTTCGATTTGGAGGCGGCTCAGCAGACCTGAGCCGACTCCTTTTCGTTGATGCTTGGGCAATACGGCTATTTCAGCAAGGTGCAGGCCGCGGCCGATCACCGAAGTATGCGGAAGGGCAAAAGCGAAGCCGATGGCTTCTATCGCCTCGAATGCCGCCACGCCAATGCAGCCAGGTGTTTTGGCCAGTTCGTCCAGACGCCAAGCTGCATTCTCGATCGACCACTTTTCACTCCAAGGCGGCTCGGCGTAAGCCTCAACCATAATGGCTGCGCTTTGCGCCGCCTCGGCATGTGTTATTCGTCTGAATTCGATGGGCATCCACACCTGCTATTGAAACGCTCGCAGAGAAGAAAACCTGCTTGTCTCCCAAATCCGCCTGAAGAGCACTGCAAACTTGTTTTCCGCAATGTTCTACCAGACCGCGAAATGATGCGCTCCATCGGCGATCCTGTTTCTATTGGATCGGTTCCACAGCGCCTCCGAGAGAACTAAGCACAGGCTTGCGCAAAGGTGTCGTGACTTTATCGTGACACTCGTGATAGGGGAAACATGACAATGGTACACTGGTATAAGATGTAATCCCGGATAGACGTGGGGCGGCCAAACCAGGCAGACCGCGAAGAGCGCTCCAAGCGCAGTTACACCCGCGAGACCTGAGGCGTCCATTGTGCCAGACAGGCGGCAAGTTGATCGCTGTCGGGTGCACCCGTGCGTCCGCCAAAGACCTGACACTTAAGTGCTGCCGCCGCCGATGAGATTCGAATGGCATCTTCGATTTGCCATTTCTGTGCGACGGCAAAGGCGAACGCGCCATGGAAGATGTCGCCTGCGGCAAGTGTGTCGACTGCTTTGACGCATCGCGCGGTCATATGCATCACGCAATCGTTGACATCGTCATACCAAAAGGCGCCGTTTTCACCTGCCGTGACGCTGATAAACGCCTGCGGGAAACGCTGCTTGAGCACTCCGATCGCTGCAGCACAATCCTGCGTCCCGGCCAGCTTGCCTGCTGCAGGGTGCGAAAAGACGATATGGCTGGCTGCTGGCCCCAGGCGCTCGATGACCCCATCGGCAGCGACGTCGCCATCCAAGATCGCCGGCTTGCCTAGGCTTTGTGCCGTTTCCAGGACCTTGAGAGCAAGCTTTGGCCATCGAACATCAACTAATACGGCGTCGAAAGCGGCGATCTCGGTTGTCGAAACGTGTTTGACGGATCGATGCAGTTCGGGATCGTAAAAGGGGACGATGAGACGCTCGCCGCCGTCATCAACCACGATGGTCGAAACTGCAGATCTCGCGCCTTGCGCGATCTGCATTCCGCTTGTGTCAATGCCGGCTGCCGAGAGATCCGCGATAATGCGTTTGCCAGTTTCGTCATCCCCAACAGAACCCCACAGGCTTGCCTTGCCCCCAAGCCTGACAACAGCGTAAGCCGCGCTCGAGGCCATGCCCTCGACTATCTGCAGCATGTCATATGGCAGAACCTTGCCTTGTCCCGTCGGCATTTTACGAACGCGAAACAGAGTATCCAGCACAGCTGCACCGACGCACAAGACGTGCGGCTGTCGGTCCCTTGTCTTTAAAAGCCTTTCACTCGTCAAGACAGCATGCCCGCCGTCAGCTGCCTTTGACGGCGCCCGCCGTCAAACCAGCAACGATCTGCTTCTGGGCAAACATTGTCAGCACCAGCACCGGCAGCGTAACGATCAGAGCTGCGGCCGCAAGCGGTCCCCAGCTGACCTGCTCGAAGGAAAGCATGTTGTAGACTGCCACCGGCAACGTCCGGGTTTCGCGGCTCGCGAGCACGATACCGAACACGAAATTGTTCCACGAGAAGATGACGGAGAGGATGAAGGCGACGACAATGCCGGGCTTGGCGATCGGCAGCGCCACCAAGCGGAAGACCTGCCATGGCGTTGCCCCGTCGATACTTGCCGCCTCTTCGAGCTCCATCGGCGTCGTTTCGAAATAGCCGATCATGATCCATACGACGATCGGCACGGTCACCACCAGATGGATGATGATCTGGGGCCAGAGTGTGCCGAGGAGATCCAGCCATTGGAAGAGCAGGAAGAGCGGGATCAGAAAGGAAAGCCCAGGTGTCATTCGCGCGATCATGATGACCATTGCCGAACGCTCGGCCTTGAGGCGGGCAATGCCATAGCCTGCCGGCACGCCAATCAACAACGCCAGAAAGGTCGCCGCTCCCGTGACAAGAATGGAATTCCAGAAATACAGGAAGAAATTGTTCTCCTCGAATACTTTGGCGTAGTTCGACCAGGCAAATCGCTCCGGGATGAAGATCGGCGGATAGGCTCCATTGTCGATTTCGAACTTCAGGGACAGCGAGATCATCCACAGAAAGAAGAGGATGACCGGCGAGACCATCACCGTGGCGACGAAGAAAAGACCGATGCGATCGAGCGTCTTGCGCTTCATCAGCGTGTCTCCGTGTCTGACCAGTTCGTGCGCGCCCGCACCATCATTAAAACGAAGGAAAGCGCAACGATGACGACGAAGAAGACGACGGCCATCGCAGATCCGTAGCCGATGTCGTAATAGGCAAAGGCCGTATTGTAGAGATAGATATTGATCGTCTCCGAGGCCGTGCCCGGTCCGCCTTGCGTCATCGCATAGATGATGTCGAAGCTCTTTACGGCATCGATGCTGCGGATGATGACACCGACCATGAGGAAGGGCGCAATCATCGGCAGCGTGAGATAACGGAACTTCTGCCAGGCATTGGCACCGTCGATTTCGGCGCTTTCATACGGCTCGCGCGGCAGAGCCGCGAGACCGCCAAGCACGATTAGCATGATCAGCGGCGTCCACTGCCAGGTTTCAACCAGAACCAGCGAGGGAATGACGCTCTTCTGATTGTAGATCCATTCCTGGGGTCCAATTCCGACCAACGAGAGAATATAATTCAGGACGCCGAGCTGTGGATGAAACATCATCGTCCAGACGAGCGCGATGGCAACAGGTGTCGCCATCATCGGCATGACGAAGATGCCGCGCAGGAATCCCCGCAGCGGGAACTGCGCGTCAAAGATCAGGGCGGCGAGCGTTCCCAGAAACAGGGGTCCGATCACCGCAAGCGCCGTATAAAGGATGGTATGCCAAAGAGAATCCCAAAAACGCGTGTCGGTCGCGAGACGGAGATAGTTGTCCCATCCTGAAAACGCCTGTGCCTGCCCGAGTGTCCAGCTGTTCACGCTCATCCACAGGGTGAAAACCCATGGAAAAACGATGACGGCCGCGATCACGATCAGGGCTGGGACGACGAAGGGCCAGTAGTTGGGAGCAAGTCCACTGGACTTGCTCCTCGCACGGGTTGCCGTCGCCTTCGCCGCTTCAATGCTCACCGAAGACATCATCCCTCGCTTCGGGCCAGGACCGGCTCGAACTGGGCCGTGGCTGACTTGAGTTCGGCGGCCGGGTCTGCGCCGCCGATCATGTTCGTCAGGCCGACGCCATAGATGTCGCGGAATTCGGTGACGGGGATGATGACCGGCAGGGCGAGCTTTGAAATCTTGCCGGATCCGACGACCGCATCGACCCATGAGCTCGGCATCGTGACGCCTTCGCGAACCTTGGGATCTTCAAGGATGGATTGGCGGAAGGGAACGCCGGCACCAGCCTGCAGAAGCCGGGCGCCCATGTCATGGGAAACCACCCATTGGCAGAAGAGGTAGGCGGCTTCCTTGTTCTTGCTTGCTGCCGTTACCCCGATACCATCGCCAAAAGTCGCGGCTGCCTGCGCTTTCGGGCCCTTCGGCATGATCCCGTAACCCACCTGGCCGACGACCCGGGATTTTTCAGGGTTTTCGATTGGCGGGGCAAAGCCGACGCCATCAAGCCACATGCCGACCTTGCCCTGCAGGAATGCCGATTGGGCTTCTGCCCAATTGAATCCGGAGACGCCGACAGGTGCTGCCTTCGTCATCAGGCGCTGATAGAGCGTTGCCGCCTGGACGGCTTCATCGGTGGTGGTGCGCAGTTTGCCGTCGGGCCCGAGGGGCGTCATGCCGTAACCGAGCATGAGGGCCGTCCACACGGGGACATTGGCATTTTTCAGTCCGCGAGCAACGAAGCCATAAGTGTTGCTGGACGCGTCCGTCAGGGCCTCTGCGGCGTTCGCCATCTCTTCGAAGGTTGCAGGGTACGAAAGGCCCTTTTTCTCGAAGAGCTGCTTGTTCCAGTAGACGATCCAGTAGTCGACGGAGAAGGGCAGGGAGCGCAGGAGGCCGTCGGAATCCTTGGCGAACTGCAGGCCTGCATCGGCGAAATCGCTCTCGACCAGCGACGGATCGGTAAGCGACGGATCCTTGAGAAATCCGCTTATGTCGGCAAGCCAGCCACCTTTTTCGAACTGCCGTTTCTGCACATGATAGCTCATGTGGACGACGTCGAAGCTCGGCTTTCCGGAGCTGAGCTCGATCGTCGTCTTCTGGCGCTGCTGCTGTTCGGGCGTCGCCTCGGCATTGACCTTTATACCGGTCAGCTCCTGGAACTCGCCGAGATATTTGAGGATGATCTCGCTGCGTGGGCTCTTGACGAGATTGACTTCGAGCGTTGTGCCGGCAAACCGTTTCCAGTCAACGGCGGCCGAAGCCGCCCTGACGCCAAGAAAGCCGGCGGCGCCGAGAGCGGCAGAACCAGCCAGAAAATTCCGGCGAGTTGGATTCCAAATTGAAGATGACATGCCATTCCTCCTCTTCTTGCCGGAGATCTCCTCACCACCGGCTTGCATTTCCTATAATCTGAGTGCGCGGTCCCTCGCGTGATGGATATGTGCCACGAGCGCGCTGACCGCATCTTCCGCAGACCGTCGCTCTATGGCTTCGAGAACCTTCAGATGTTCTCCCATGACCGGCCCGACGCGACCGTCGATACGAAAGCGTTCCTGGCTTATAAGGCGCATCTTGATTGAATTCACCCGGTAGACATTCGAGATGATGGTGTTGCCGAGCGCGTCGATGAAGGCATCATGCATTCCCCAGTCCACAGCCTGGGCGTGAAGCTCAAGTTCATGCGAATTGTTGCCGCCATCGATGGCCTCGGCGATGTCCCGGTGCGTTTTCAAAAGGCCTGCGATCGTTTCGTCGGAGGCCGACCGCGTAAAGAGCGCAACCGCCTCCTTCTCCAGGAACACGCGAAGCTGAAAGGCTTCGCGGATCAGGTTGAGATCGATATGAGCAATCTGCAGGCCGCGCTGCGGCACCGTCTTGATGAGGCCCTCGGCTTCGAGCCTTGGAATGAGTTCACGGATTGCGCCGAGCGTCAGTCCGGTCAGTTCGACGAGGCGGCGTTGGGAGACGAACTGACCGGGACGGACATCGCGCGCCAGCAGATGCCGGGTAAAGCTCTCATAAGCTCTTTCCCGCAACGTCGGCTGTTCGTCCAATCCACTCATGGATCCCCCTTCGTACATGACGATCAAGCGGCCTTTTTTCGAAACAGGGCGTCAAAGGCGAGGGCAAGCTCGTTGCATCCTTCGCCGGATATTGAAACGAGCGGCGGGCGAACCGCAAGCCACATGTCATCACCACTCAGGTGCGCGATCATCACCTTTATTGCCGGGGTCACGGGGTGCTTCAGCAGGTCGGCCACGAAAGCAACGACGCGCGGATCATCCCTTCCTTCTTCGGCCATGCGCTTGATCTCCGGGGCGATGAAATTCGCCATGCCGGAGATTGCGCCCTGGCCGCCGAGGCGCGTTGCTTGTGCCAGGTGGCGCTCATCGCCGATCAAGATGATGAGATCATGATGGGCCTCGAGCAGTTTTTCGGTAAAGGCCCAATCGCCGGAGGAATCCTTGACGCCTGTCACAATTCCCGCAAAGGCCTGCCGCAGGCGGCCGATCAGCGCAACGCTCAACGGCACCATCGTGATGGAGGGAATGTTATAGACGATGATGTCGCGCGCTTGATCCCCCAGAATGCGGAATACGGCACAAAACCAGCGGAAAATGCCTTCGTCGCTGACATTCTTAAAATAGCAAGGCGGGGCCAGGAGAATGTTTCGAACGCCCATGGAAAGAGCATAGCCCGTCTGGGCAGCAGCATCCTCGGCGGCGTCGACCAGGACGCCCACGACAATTTGGGAGGGCTCGATGCCGGCCTCGATGAATGCCGCAAGCACCCTCTGGCGCTCAGTGCTGCCGATCGACGATCCTTCGCCGGTTGTCCCAAACAGCGTGACGCTGGAACAGCCAGCCGCAAGGCTCCGCTTTGCGTGTGCGATCATCGCAGAAACAGCAACGCGTTCATCGCCGTCGAAAGGGGTCGCCAGCGCCACCGATAATCCAAAACGCTCCAAGAACCTGCATCCCGCCAAACTGACTATTCAGTACGGATTGACTAACATGTTAGCTGTGGACCGGCAAGTGAAATATCGCCGACCGCTCGCGCCGGCGGGTGCAATAGGGTCCGTGGGTCAGACGCAGGCGGCGTCGAGGCGGTGATGATGTCCAAGGCAGCGCCGCACACCTTCCTCGATGCCGATCTTCGGCGCGAGTCCGAATGCCTTTTGAAGCGTAATGTCGCCGCAGCGGAAAAACACTCCCTCTGGACGGTTTGCCATTCCTCGCACCTGCGGTTCCCAGCCGAGCTCGCGGCAGATAAGCTCGGCAAGCGCAATGAAAGCGGTTGCTTTGCCTGTCGAGAGGTTAAGGCTTGCGCCTGATGGCAGCGCGTCCATCGTCTTCCAAATGAAATCGACGCAATCGGAAATGTGGATGAAGTCGCGGCATTGGCGACCGCTTCCCCAGACGAAGACTTCCGGCGCGCCGCGCTCCTTGAGAAGCCTGTTGCAGATGGCCGGGAAGGGATAGGCGAGGTCCTGGTCCTCGCCATAGCCACTGAACGGCCGGTAGGCAACGGCCCGGCCGCCATAGCGCTCGACATAAAGCTTCATCAGATATTCGCCGGTGAGCTTGGTCCAGCCGTAGCTGAGGTCGGGCACGCCAAGCGGGCGCTCGAACGAGATCATGTCTTCAGAAAGCCTCGTCTGCATCGCCTCAGTTTGCAATGCCACGGGATACGCCGCACTGGAGCTAAAATAGACGACGGTTGCGGGGCGGCATTCGCCTGCCCACCGCCAGAGCGCTGCGTCGACGGCGAGATCTTCGGCAACGAGCAGCGTCTGGTTCTCGAGCATCATTCGCCCGCCGACGAGCGCCGCGAGGTGAAACACATAGTCGAAATGCTCGCGGGTGCTTTCGAAAAATCCCCGGCAATCCTGCTCATTCAAGGTGAACTGACGATGCAAACGCTGGCTTGAAGAAGGTGGCCTTGCGCCCGTTCCCGGTTTTATAGGATCGACGCAGACCACATCGAAGCCCTCGGCCAAGAGCCGGTCACAGAGATGCCGGCCGACAAAGCCGCATCCGCCAGTCACGAGTGCACGCGTCATGATCCCCCCTAAGCAGCGAGAAATGCAGCCTCCCCTGCATAGATCGCGATCATCCGGCGTTCCCATTCTACGCGGCTGGGCGCAATCTTATTGCCGAAGGCGCGGGCGCCTTCTGCGAGCTTTTGCACAAGGCTGTCGCTCTTGACCTTCAACAACGCTTCGGCCAGTGAGGCGGCATCGCCGCTCTTGAACACCAGCCCCGCGCGGTTTTGCTCGATCTCGTCAGCAATGAGAGCATTGCTGCTTATGATTACCGGAATTCCACTCATGATTGCCTCGGCGGCCACCAGCCCGTAAGGCTCCGGCATCCGAGACGGCATCACGAATATCCGCGCCTGGTCGGCAAGCTCGGCTACGGTTTCATGGTCGAGCCAACCGGGCACCCAGCAATTTGGAAGCGTCACCTGCATCTCTTCGAGAAGCGGCCCGCGGCCGATCAGCGTTGCTGCCTGATTGGTCATGCGCAGTGCTTCGCCCAGCGTACGCACGCCCTTTTCCCAGGTCATGCGGCCGAGGAACATGATGCGTTCGTGCCGCCAAGGTTCCGTCGGCCGCCGCGTAAGCGGCTCGGTGGGTGTGCGCAAGGTCTGGAAATTCCTGATTGGCCCGGGGGTCAAGTAGGCTTCCATTTTCTCGTGAGCGAGGATCACCTCGATGCGCTGCCAAAAGTCGTCACCGACGCCAATCTGCCCCAGCATGCGCCGGAAGCGCCAAAGCTTGTGCAGATAGTTGCGCTTGTCGCAGTTGGTTGCCAGGCACTCGAGCGACATCGGTTTGACGGGGCAGATTTCGCCGCTCCTGTAGTTGAGCCGACCGCCATTCGGGCAGTTCAGGAAAAAGTCGTGGGCCGTTACGATGACGCGGGCCGGGCTCTCGGCCAGGGCATGAAAGATCGAAGGCGACAGGATCTGGTTCCAACCGTGCACATGAACGACGGTCTTTTCGCTGGATCGTGCCAACAGCATCGACAGCGCCTCGTAGGCCCGCTTGTTGAAGTGACGGTCGAAAACATTGGCGATGACAGGCCCGTCTCGAAGCGGCCTTTCGCCAAGCGCGATCGTCGGTAAGCGCAGACCGTATTCTTCAAGGCCGGTCCCGTCGTCGCCAACGAAGAAAGTGCAATCCATGGCGGCCCGCGCACAGGCCTGCAGACACTGGATCGCGACTTTCGTCGCTCCACCTTGGACAACGGAAACGTCGTTCACGACAATAAGGCGCATGGTCGAACCGCCCAAATCTACGCAGGGGCCAAGCGGGGACCAGCACCGGCAAAGGAAAACCAAAATCCCCGCTTTCAATGAGGCGATTTATCACGTCCGATTGCAATTCACCCAATGGCATTAGTCCGCAGTAATGAAGTGCCGGGGGATTGCTATTTAAAAACAATCTGCTGCTGCACGACCCACGTCAAATATCGCCAGCGTCGGGGTTTCTTCAGCCTGCTGACCGGGAATTGCTGTCGGTCAGCGGCGGACAAAAGCAACGCTGCGTAGACAGAGGGGCCAATGGCATGACACGGAAGTTGCAACTGCGCGCTGCATTCGATGCTTTACAATGTGAAGTGACTTTGAGCCCTATCGAATGTACGCTATTTGATGGCGCGCAATGGCGACAGCTGGGGGGTGCAAGATGACGATTGGAACTGTTCTGCTCCTTGAGGACGAGCCGATCATCGCTCTCGATGTCGAGAAGCTTCTTCAGGAAAACGGCGCCGAGAAGGTTATTACCCTGTCGACCTGTGCCGAGGCTATCGGATGGCTGGGTGTCAACACCCCGAATATCGCCATCGTCGATCCGCGTCTCAGCGATGGAATGTGCTCGTTTGCGGTGAAGACCCTTGCAGAGCGCAGCGTCCCCTTCATTCTCTATTCCGGCGAACCAGATGCGGCGATCGAGAGCGAACCCGCTTTCTCCGCAGGCCAGCTGCTTTGGAAGCCCTGTGAGCCCGAGAGACTGCTCGCCGCTCTCTCACGAGCTGCTATCGGTTCGGCTGAACATTCCGCCCGCACCGGTGGGCCTACGCTCCCGTTGTAAAAGGCACCAGCCGGACCACCGGCAGATGATCCGAGTACAACCAGAGCGCCTTTCGGTGATTTGGGACCTTAGTCCAAGTTGACGGAAAACGCCTCCAAGCTAAACTAGGCTCAGTCGTCCACTCTGCGGCGCTTTCGCATTTCTCAGTGCCCCGCCGCTTGCGGGGCATTTTTTCTGCACGGTGGTTCTGGTGTTTGCCGCAAGTGGCTGGAATACTTCATTTTCGGCATCGTCATAACGGGGACTGTGGCACTCTTTGCCTTGCACGGATGCGCAACGGCTTGCGCAGCGGCACCGCTCAAGGTTTCTAGGTGCCGTAGATTGACCTTTTGCGGCTCAGATGCGACGGGCTCGCCTCGCATGAACTGGATGCCCGCCGACAAAGTGGCTAGAGGACGACTGCTGACTTGAACGGAGCTGTCCCACCTGCCGAACCACCGTTCGTCACCTTGCCGACCTCGCTCGTGCAGTTTCCGGCATGGCAAAAACAACCACTCCACAATAGACGGCTTGCCGGTCATGGAGCTTGACTGTCGAAAAAATGGGCCGCAGGTAATTGCGGCCCATGAGATGTGAAGGTGTGAACCTCCAGAGGGGAACAGCTGGCGGCACCGGGAGGAGAAGGTACACGCGGCAGCTGTTTCTATATAGGACCAAAGCCAGCATTTAGCAACCCGGGATTGCCTGTCAATGCGTCGGGCAGGCCTTGTTCTTGTTGGCATTGAACTAGATCTGCAGCTCGAAGTAGGCAGTCGGTAAGGCCCATGGGCTACGGGACCCCGCGGTCCTTTGCACTAACCTGGCGACGTCAACGTCGGATCGACCGCCGCAAGCGATCCAGCTGACGTTCATCGCAACGATCGGGCAATCGCTCAGAAAAGAATTCCAGGCTCGTGAAGGTCCGACTTCGATCAGCCAGGCAAACAATCGAAGAACGAGCCGTCGTTCCCGTGCCGCAGACCGTCCCGTCAATTGGAGCAATCGCCCAGAAAATCCGGCCGATTGCTGCGCCCCAACACCTTGATTTCAGAAACCAGCCTGAAGCCCGACCCGCCATGTGATTGATGCTGCAGCCCGGGCGGGAAACAATGTGTCTGTGTTTTGCTTGCCGGAGGAAGGGGTCTTCGTTGCGGACTGCGACAGTACGCTGAGCGCATCATCTACTTGGCCGGTACGACGAGTGGCATCCCCTTTTTGACGATGTATGTGGCGAGTTCAGAGGCCTTGCCGCTGCCGACGTTTTTCGCGACGTGGGGCACTCCTGCGGGAATGAACAAGGTCTCGCCGGCCCTGAGCGTGATGGGCCTCCTATCCCCGAGCTGATATTCCAGCGAGCCTTCCAGGACATAGGCGATCTCTTCGCCGGGATGAGAATGCTTAGCGGCAATTGCGCCAGGTTCGAAGTCGACGCGCACCTGAACAAGTTCGCGTCCAGGCACGTCAAGGTCGTGCCGCAGAAGATCGGTGCGCTGAATTGTCAATTGTTGAGCCTGCGCCATGTGCGGCGTCACCGCGCTTGCGGCTATCGTCAGGGCAGCTGCAATGAGTCTGATCGTTGTCATATGGTCATCCTTTCGTATTGGGACCGAAACCGTCATCTTCGAGGACAGCAGCGCCATTTGAGCGAGGGCCTGTATCGTCGATGTGTCCGCGGGCTGCGCTTTTTGTAACGCCATGTAGAGGAACAAAAATCGCTCACGTCGAGGGTCGACCTTTTGCGGCCACTCGCTATGGATACGAGCGCCATGGTACTTTTTTCCCTTTTTTGAAAGGGCGGCGCCCAGTACAACCCTTTGACGATCTCACATCGACGCAGCGATCTCAGTCCTATCGTGAGTTTCTGGGCGAAACCCTCACGTGCGAACTTCCTGCCGGCGGCTCAAGGTTTTGCTGCCGGCGCACGCCTGGCGCGATACTGCGCCGTCGGAAGCCCGCCCCAGCCCCAATTGTCGAGATCGACCTCCTCGATCACCACATAGGTGGACTCAAGGGGTTTGTTCAGCACGTCGAGCAGCACCTCGCTGACGCCCTTGATAATGGCGGCCTTTTCCTCGGCGGTGATCGAATTGCGGTCAGCAGTGGTCCCCTCGCGGGTAACCTGTACGGTGACGATAGGCATTTTGGTCTCCCTTCGAGAAGTTCACCAGCGACCGGCGTTCTGGCCGCCATCGACGTGGAGGATTTCGCCGGTTACGAAACGAGCGGTTTCGAGATAAAGGACGGCATCGATGATGTCGCGGATTTCGCCCATTCGACCAACTGGATGCAATTTGGCGAGAGCCGAATGCGTCTCCACCGGATGCATCGGCGTCTTGATCACGCCTGGAGACACCGCGTTGACGCGAACGCCGCTCTTCGAGAACTCCATCGCCAGTGACCGGGTCACGGCGTTCAGACCGCCCTTGGTCAAGGAGGCGAGCGCCGATGGCATCCCGACCATTGGCTGATCGGCAAGGCTCGTGGTGATGCTGACGATATGGCCAGAACCCTGCTTCAGCATCTCGGCGGCAGCGCGCTGGGTAATGTGAAAGAAGCCGGCCACATTGACCCCGAGGTTGTGGTCATAGTCTTCCTGGGTCATCTCGATGAAAGGCTTGGCGAGGAAGACGCCGGCATTGTTTACCAGCGAATCGATGCGGCCAAAGCGCTCAATCCCTTCGCGCACGATCCGTTCGGCAGTCGCCGGGTGACTGATGTCGCCGGGCACGGCGTGCACATCCGGGTCCGTGCTGGGCTTGATCGAGCGAGATGTGGCGATAACACGGTAGTTCTCCTCGCGGTAGGCGCGGACCAATTCAGCGCCAATCCCTTGCGATGCGCCGGTGATGATGACGACATTTCGTTCAGTACTCATGGACCTACATCCTTTTCAAATGCAGCGGCGCTTTGCGCCAGCCCTTCGCCCTCGGCGTTGGTGCAATTGATTTAGATCCATCCGGTTGTCGGGAGAATTGCCGCTGTCTGGGTAACACTCCTCCGAAAATCGGCATAATCAGCCGAGTGTGCCTGCCTGCGCTGCCAGTCGTGCAAATTCCGAGCGCAGACGCGGCGTGGCGAAATCGACAAAGGCGCGGACCTTGGGTACGGACATGCGGCCATGTGGCGCGAGTAGATGAACCGGCAACGGGGCGTGCTCGGCATCTGCAAGCACGATTTTCAGCCGGCCATCCCGCACAAATTCCGCGACATGATACGAATAGAGCCTGGTCAAACCGCGACCCGCAGCGGCCAAAGCGGCTGCAGCGCGCACGCTGTTGACGATGCACCTCGGCGTGAACTGGACTGTCCGGGGAATGGATGAGCCCTGGGCCGGCGTGAAGTTCCACGAGTCGAGACCGAAATTCGTAAATGCAACGATTTGGTGGTTTGTGAGATCTGCCGGTTCTTCGACGCGGGGATGAGCGGCAAGATAGCGAGGAGATGCGACAACAACGCGCCGCACATCGCCACCGACCCGGGTGGAAATGAGTGATGAATCGGCGAGATGGCCGATCCGCAAGGCAATGTCGACGCCTTCGTCCACCAGATTGACGAACCGATCCAGCAGGAGAAGTCGGATTGAAACGGGCGGGTGCAAGTCAAGGAAATCGTCCAGTATGGGACGCACCACCTCTTCCCCGACGATCGGCGGCGCCGAAATCGTCAGCATCCCACGAGGGGCGGAACGCTCACCGCCGGCGAGCATGTCGGCCTCTTCGAGATCGACGAGCACCCGCCGGCAGGCTGCGGCGTAACGCTGACCGGCGTCGCTGAGCTTGAGGGTGCGGGTCGTTCGATGCAGCAGTTCAACGCCGACATGGGCTTCCAGGAAGCTCAGCGCCCGACTGACCGCAGTCGGTGATCGTTTCAGCCGCCGGGCGGCCCCTGCCAGGCTGCCTTCGTCGATCGCGGTGACGAATACCTTCATTGCATCGATACGGTCCATTTCAGTCTGCCGATCTGGGATAGTGGGCCAATCAGCAAGTGTTCACCCGGAAACAGCAAGAAGTAAACATGCCGTCGGACCCGGACGAGCCGCGAGTTGATCGGTACGCGCTCAGCAAATCTGGTACGACGACTACAGTGATCAGACGTGCTGCTTCGGCAGCAGCTTGGCATCCGTGTAAGCTCTCAAGCAGCCCCGGGCTCAACGGAAGTACCAAAGCACGCGCTGAGAAGTCGCGGACGGGCGAGCTCGTTTGACCAAAACCGCCCCCCGGGCCTCTGCGGCCCGGCCCAGGCTCCACGGGTTCGTGGTGTCCACAGGAGGCTGAAGGTCGATCACTCAAGAAAGCTCGGATACTCGCGAATGCGCGGACTTTTGTTGGTGCACAGCACGGCGCACGCACGCACGCAAGGCAAGCCGCGGCAGCCGTCATAGCCGGGTCGTGAAAGGCGCTGACGGCCCACTCGAACGACTTGTATGCCCCGTCAGGTGCCGCCCTTCAAGGAACAAAACATGCCACGGACCGTTTTGTCCAAACAACAAAAAGGAGGAAGCACTATGGATTGGAACCGCGTCGAAGGTAATTGGAAACAGATGAAAGGCAAGATCAAGGAACAGTGGGGCAAGCTCACCGACGACGACCTTGATCAGATCGCCGGCAAGCGCGATCAGTTGGAGGGAAAGATCCAGGAGCGCTACGGATTGGCCCGCGACCGCGTCCATCGAGACGTCGATGATTGGTATGAAAACCAGACGTGGCATTAAGAAACCAGACGTGGCATTAAGAAACAAACCCGGCTGAACGCCGGGTTTCATTTCTCGCGACGGCAAGATCAATGACAACGGGCCGCCCGTACCTGCCCCGCAAAAGTCTCCTTGTTCGTTTCTGCACACCGAGAAGCAGGGCCGTCTAACACGGCACCTCGCTCTCGCACACTTTGGGCGGCCAGCTCTGCTTGCGGGGTGCCTCACTCACCAACCGCAATGTGGTTGCGTGATTAATCGCATTTTTCTTTCCGGGCCTTTGCTGCAGCGGTTTTTTCGCCATGCTGCTGTGCCACCATGTCCTGTTCAGACGTGGCAAGATTGGGGTTTTTGGCCAACGGCAATATGCCACCTTCCTTCTGGGGTGCGTTGGCGCCAGCCGCGTTCGCTTGCGCTTGCGTGGTTTGACTGCCTTCCATCGGAGCATGCGCCCCATCTTTGGCGATGCCGCTACGTTCCTCCGTCTTTGTGGACCCGGTTATGTCCACGCAGTCGGCGAAGCTCGGATGGGATGTCAAAGCTGCCATGCAGACGGCAATCAGCGTCAACGAAGTGAGTTTCATGACACTTCTCCTGTTGTTGTTATTGTTCCATCCTAACAAGTCAGCACATTCGAGGTTCCCAACGTTGCCCTCTTGATTGGCGGGGAGATCGCGCGGCAAAGGACTACAAATCCCGATCATAACGGCTTGCCGTCCGGAACGATCGATCTGCAGGTACTTCAAGGGGCCGGCCGCCGGCGACCGATCGCGAAGCCGGATATCCCCAGTCTTCGGCATCATGGCCTCTAACCGGCAAGCGGTGAAAGCCGGCGCCGATCGGCTTGATGAGAAACGACACCTCTGCCGATGATATCCAGCCAAAAGGACGGCTATGGGAGGCTGGTCATCATGGACTCGCCTCCAAAGAAGCAAGAGGCGAGCCCCTGGCCGCACGTGCTGGCGGATGTTGCCTTCCAATCTGCAGCATTGCACGCGGCCGGTAGCTTCAATTACCGGAGCGATGATAAAGTTCCTCTACCTTTATGTGCAATCGAGCGGATCGCCGGTCCACCAACAAAAAGCGGCAAAAATTGCCAATCATGATGGCCATCATTCTCAAGCCGCCCACCAGGCATCGTTGCGGCAAACCTCGCCGTGTCAATCCACGACCTGCACGTCTTCCTTCCGAAGGTCGTCGATGGCATCTATCGCTTCCTCGGGGGACCAGCCTGCCCGCATCGCGGCAGCAACCAGACGCACTTCGGCCTCCTGCTGAAGTTTCAGATAGAGCCCTTCAAGCGCCTCTCTTGCTGTGACGACATGTTCATCGTGGAGCGGAATAGCCGGAATTCTATCGAGTTGAGGCATTTTCATCTCCCTGTTAATACTGGTTTTTCCTCGGTGTCGCCGTTCGAGCTGCCTACGGGCGTTTGCTATTGCGACACGAAAGCGACGTTCTTCATCGACGAAATCTTCTTCGGTTTGCGACGTGCGCTTAGCAAGGTTACACAATCTAGCTGCAGCACTTGTCATCCGCTCGATGTTGAAGCGCCCGCACTGCAGCTAGAGTTTGAGCTAGGTGTGTCAACCCGGAGTGTCAGCGTGGGAACTGCCAAGCGAGGGCCGGGGCGTGCAGCGCACCAAGTTGCCAGGCCAATCAACCGCCGACAGTGAACCGCTTTGCCCTCCATCTTCGGGCCGCGTGCGCCTTCGAAAAAAGAACTGCCGGCGCACCCGCATATGCGCCAAACCGGAAATGACGACAGCGCGTTGTAATCCAGCGCAAGCTAGAATCTCTCCTGCGTCTGTTCTTCTGGCAAACCGGGTCCGCATTCCGCCCATCGCAGGCGGCTTTCGACGCCGTAGTGCCCCGCCGGTCGAATCCGCTCGGGATGATCGAGAGACCCGGCGGTCAGCCTTATCAATTCGTCCCCGTCATACTGCAGAAAGAGCGGTGTCCCGCAGTTGGCGCAGAATCCACGTGTTGCAATCGGTGACGACCGGTAGACGGACGGCTTTCCCGTCGTCCAAACGAAATCAGAAAGCCTTGCCTGGACTAGAACCGCGAACGGTCCGCCCGTTGCCCGTTTGCACATATTGCAATGGCAATAGCCTGAATGGGGCGGTTCGCCGTGAAATTCATACCGGCATCCTCCACAGAGGCATCCGCCTGTCCATTTTTCCTGGTCGCTCATGACTTGCAAACCACGATCAGCAGGGTTTGTTCCAGTGTGGTCTTCGAGGTCATGTGTCCGATAGCAGCTGGGTATGGCAAAGCGAACATTTCTGGCTTCCATTTCGTCCGGCTGGCAGCTGGTAGCACGCGCAAGTTCTGCATTATTCAATCTTGCCGCGGACCCTGCCTCCATCGTCCAGGATCCGATCCGCAGCGGCGCAGCCTGCCACATGCAAACGCACATCCCCCGCATCTTCGCAATGATCGATCGGCTGACATAATCAAGGCCGCGATCTGTTGCCGGTGCGGTCGGAGTTTAGCAATGGTGGTCGGGAGACAGACTACCGGAACATTGAACAGGCGTTAGCGTTAAGTCTCTGCAATAACTTCAAAACCTCAAGATCGGAGGCAACGCCATGGGTCGCGGTATTCTTCTTTGGCTTCTCGGTATTCCACTGCCGATCGTCATTCTCCTTGTTCTCTTCATGCGATAGGAGGTGTCAATGTCGATGTCCATGACAGGTCCAGACGTCGCGGCCACTCCTGTCGAATCGTCCAAGTCCGCGATGTCGTGGGGACCGATCCTCGGCGGCGCTATTGCTGCCACGGGCGTTACCCTCATCCTTCTGCTTCTAGGATCTGGCGTCGGGCTGACGATGGTGTCACCTTGGACGGGACAGAGCGCCTCGGCAGAGTCAATTGGTGTGACCGCCGCGATCTGGCTTGTGGTCGTGCAGTGGTTGTCGGCAGCGTTGGGTGGCTACCTCACCGGCCGGCTTCGCACAAGATGGGCCGCTGTTCACACCGACGAGGTCTTCTTCCGGGATACTGCCCATGGCTTGATCAGTTGGGCGGTCGCCACGATTTTCGTGGTCGGCTTCCTGACGTCATCTTTGACCTCGCTTGCCGGGGCCGGCGCGCAGGCAGTCGGCCAGGCAGCGACCAATGCCAGCCTTGCTGGCGCTGTCGCAGCAGGATCATCACAGTCGCCGGCAACCGATCTGTCGGCGGCCTATTTCACCGATGCTCTGCTTCGACCAGACCGAAATCGCGCGCAGGCCACGACCGACCAAGGCGCAGCCACGGCTGAAGTTTCGAGAATTCTTCTGCAAGGTGCCGCTCAAGGCGGGATCCCCGCAGAAGACAAAGACTACCTCGCTATGATCGTGGCATCACATGCAGGTCTTTCGGAGGCCGATGCAAAGACCCGCGTCGAGGCCATCTTGAAGCGTGTGGAGGATGCCAAGGTCGCGGCTCAAAAGACTGCAGACGAGGCACGTGAGGCAGCGGCAACGACAGCAATGCTCGGCGCCCTGTCGCTCCTGATAGGTGCTTTCATTGCCTCTGCTGCCGCAGCACTGGGAGGCCGACAGCGGGACGAGGAAGAAGACGTAATTCTAAAACGCACGTGAGACCGACATGCGCCCATGTCCTTTATGCTCTGGAGTCGCGGAACTGCGGAGGCTTCGAGGCAGACAAGTGCGTGACAAACCAGGCTTGATCGGCCTCTGCCGAAACCAGTTTTGTTGAGCAATTTGCCGCGGGTGCGAGCTTATCCTTGAGAGCATGCCCGTGGTAATCGGTCCGGCCGGTGAGCACTTTGGTATCCGTCGAGAACCGCCCGCACCGCATCGATCAGCAATTCCTGCGGTTCGAGCGGCTTTCCGGCGTACCTTGCAAAAATGGGCATATGCTGCCGGAAAAGAGGTGCGGGGATGATCCGGCCGTCGAGAGCTTTTATGAGCCGGAAGGTGGCCGCTTCCGCCGCCGGGTGATTCCAGTAGTAGCGAATTCGATCGGAATAGGAATAGTGTCGCAGGGTGTGTCGCTTGGCCCGCGAACCGTGATAGTGGCCCTTCCAGTGACCGGGGTTCTCCCTCATCAGCCCGTCCATAACGGCCATGAGGTTTCGGCTCGGATAACCGGGGATGGAGTCGCTTGCGATCAGGTCGAGTCCGTACAGTGCTTCTCGAAGTGCGAAGGTCAATTCCGGTCCGACCTTGAGGATGGCGAACCCGTCCTCGACGAGTTGTCGCAGCGCCTCCACGCCCTGAAAGTCAGTCGAATGTGCCTCATAGACAAGGGCGGGCTCCTCGTCGAGCAGCGCAGAAAGGGCTTGCGCTTTCGCCCGGTCGTAGACGATGACGTTTTCGTTGCCGAATTCGACTCCGGGCTGGACGACGAGCGCCAGCACGCGGTCGAAGGCCCTGGCGAGCCCCGCTTCGTGGAACTGCGTCCGATGCAGAGCAATTGTCTTGCGCGCCGCGTCCACGTGCGTCGGTTCGAGCGTGGTGATTAAATGATCCGCGCCGCCAGGCGGCGGTACTTCGGTGCCGATGACATAGACCGGTCGTTCACCGCCTGAAGAGGCAGCGCACCGTTCTGCCACAGCCGCCAGCCTCACCGCCCGCTCGGCGGTCGTGGCGTCGTCGAGCGCGACCGGTTCACCCGCGCAGCCCATGGACGTATCGAGATGGAGCTTGCAGAAGCCAGCCTCGACATAGGCGGCGATCATGTCTTCCGCTTTGGCCATGGCGACATCGGCAGGTTCCTCACGCCATGGATTTGGGCCAAGATGGTCGCCTCCAAGGATGACCTTGTCTCGCGGCAGACGCTCTTGGTCGGCAATCTGCTCCACCAGCGCCACAAAATCACGGGGCTTCAAGCCCGTGTAACCACCGAACTGATTGACCTGGTTGCAGGTCGCCTCGATCAATACCGGACCATCGCACCCCACGGCCTGTCGTAGGGCAGCGCGGATCACGATGGGATGAGCCGAGCAAACGGAAGTGATGCCAGCCATGCCGCCCGTGCGTCGGCTGCGAGCCAGGTTGCCGAGCATGGACGTCATCGGCTGCGCCCCGGTGTCATGGCGATGAAGGCGTCAAGTTCGGCGCGGGTGCCGGCTCCCTCCATCGGTCCCTTGGCGGTAACATTGCGCGCGCCGGCGGCATTGGCATAGGTGAGCGCCTGTTCGATCGGCATACCGAGCCGGCGGCACGCGACATAGGCGCCGCCGAAGCAGTCTCCGGCGCCGGTCGGATCGATTTCTTCGACTGCGAAGGCCGGGCAGTCGATGCGTCTGCCGTCCCGCGTGAAGACGGTCGAACCCTTCGCGCCGCGCTTGAGTGCGACTTCGCTGGCGTTGCGGGCGAAGAGCGCACGCACCGCCTCGCTTTCGCCCGTAACGCCAGCCGCGACGAACAGCTCATCTCCAGACGGAAGGATCAGGTCGGCGATATCGACAAGACTTGCGAAGCGGGCGCGCGTTTCGGATTGCCCGAGCAGTTCCTTGCGGACGTTCGGGTCGAAGGAGATGCTGCCGCCGCGAGCCTTGATCGCCGCAATCGCGTGTTCGATAATCTCGATGGTGCCGGATATGGCCAGCGCGGTTCCCATAACATGCAGATGGCCCGATCGGGCAATGAGCGCCCGCGCGGCGGCGCTAAGGTCGATCTGGGCGGCGGCGGATCTTGCTATGTTGAAAACGAAATCGCGCGTACCATCCGTGCGGTAGCGCACGAAGGCGCTGCCGGTTGGAAATTCCGCGCTGATCGAAATGGCCGAGACGTCGGCGCCGTCTGCACGTAACCGCGCGACATTGACGCGGCCGAAGTCGTCGTCGCCCACGCAGGCGATGATGCCGGCCGCACCGCCTATTCTGGCGCATTGATCGATAAATATCGCCGGAGCCCCGCTGGGGTAGGGGCCGATAAGAGTGATCGGCTCGAGAAAGCCCGTGCCGCGATCCGTTGCCATGATCTCGACGAGGATCTCGCCGATCGTTATCGTTGGTCCAAGGGCATCGGGAGCTAAGCCGTTCGATGTCATGCAGCATCCTCGGCAGGGCGCGCGCTGTCGGCCAGGAGATAGCGCTGGTGAAGCATGCAGGCAGCGCCGAAGGCTGGCCCTACCGTCTCATCGTCGTTTGTTTCGATCAAAGGCAGCGGAAAGCTTTCCTCCTGCATGGAGCGAATGTGATGCAGCACGCGCGCCGCCATCAGCGGATAGAGCGCGGCGACCGAACCGCCAAGCACGATCCTGTCGGCATCGATGATCCTGCAGGCCTGGATCAGGCCGTAAGCCAGCGCACGGGCCCAGTCTTCTGCTATGGCGACGGCGCCGGGAACGCGATCGCGCACATCGGTCAGAAAAGTAGCGAAGTTCGGTTCCGGCTGCCTCGAGACGGAACGATAGATGCTCAGGATGCACTCCAGACCAAGGACGCTTTCAAGGCTGCGGCCGGGCGCATCGGCACCATCGATGCGCAGATGCCCGATTTCCCCGGCCAGTCCCCGCGCGCCGCGAAGAACGGTTCCGTCGACGACGATACCACCGCCCACGCCACTTTCCATCACGAGATAGAGCGTGACTCCCGAATGGACCTCCCGAGCGCCGTAGCTTGCGCCGGTCGCAAAGGCGTTTGCATCATTCTCCACCATGATCGGCAGTTGTGCCGGCACGGCCGCACGCACGAGATCGGCGAGCTGTATGTTCTGCCAGCCGAGCAGGGGAGCGGTGTTGATCAACCCCTTTCGGTCCATTTGCGCCGGCACGGCGATGCCGAGCCCCTCGCAGCGGCCGCGATGTTCGGCCGGCAATGTCTCGAAGGCAATCGCGACGGCGCGCGAAACGGCAGCCTCGACATCGACGGACGGGCCGTCGAAGGGCTCCATGCGGTTGTTGACGATGCGGCAGGCGAGATCGACCTCGACCACCGTGATGTGTTCGACGCCGATCTCGATGCCGAGAAAATAGGCGGCGCCGGGCATAAGTTCGAGCATGATGCCCGGCCGCCCGGCGTGGGTCGCCTGTGCCTGCTCGGCGGTTCCCACCTCGCGGACGAGGCCATCGGCGGTGAGGCCGGCAATGATATGGCCGGACGAGGAGCGATTGAGGCCTAAAATGCGAGCGAGCTCCGCCCGACTCAAGCGCCCGTGACGATAGAGCGCCCGCATCGCTGCGAGTTCATTGCGCTGGCGGATTCCGCTCGCAGGCGCGATCGAACCCATTTCATTCACGGACGGTTCTCCTTGCCTTTCTTTTCGGAACACCGATTACGACGCCTCGGTATTTAGGGATCTGCCTTGCCTCCATCTTTCGCCGTCACGGCCGCGCAACGGTCGCGCGACGGCGTTTCGCCTCGTCCAACTTGAGATCGATGAATTGCTTTGCATGCTGCGCGAGCGGCAGGTTTTCACTCCAGGTGTCGCGCCAGATCGCGCAGGCAAGCGACAGACCTTCGTCGACGACGGCGCCGGAGAAGGATTCGAAGGTGATGTCGCGCTGGTAGTCGATGTCAAGCAATGCGTCGAACACCCGATCGAAATTGATGACGCCGTCGCCGAGATAGCCGCGATTGCTTTCGCCAATATGAAAATAGCCGATCTTGTCGCCCGCAAGCCTGATGGCCGCCGCCGGGTTCGCTTCCTCGATGTTCATGTGGAATGTGTCGAGGTGCAGCCGCACATGCTGCGAGCCTACCTGCTCGATGAAGGCGAGGCCCTGGGCGGTGGTGTTGAGAAGATTGGTCTCGAAGCGGTTCACCACTTCGAGAACAAGGTCGATCCCTGCAGACTGGGCAAGGTCGGCCGTCCTGGCGATCGCCGCGACACTATTGTCCCATCCTTTTTTGGTGGGCATGCGGGAGTATTTCGTGTGGGCGGAATAAAGGATGCCACCGAGCTTTGTCCCGCCGATGTCGCGCACGGCGCGCACGGCGTCGGCCAGCATGTCTTCGCCCGCTCGCACCGCCTGCCCGTCTTCGCTCGAAACGTCATGGGTGACCGGAAGGCCCATGGTGACGGCGATGTCGAGGCTAAGCGCGGCAGCTCGCCTTGACAGTGCATCGAGATCGAATTTCTCTGGTCGCAGATAGGCGAACTCAATCAGGTTGTAACCGCAGGAGGCGGATTTCTCCATTGCTTCCTCGAGCATCGACTGGGTTTGTCCGCCCGTCCAAACGAAGGAATGAATACCCAACCGGCCCATGTCTCCCCTCCAAAAGGTATGTTGCATTGTGCAACAAATAAAACTTCGACTGCGTCTGTCAAGCGGATTTGAACATCCGTGCTGCTCGAGCATTCGATGCCGATATGAGCAAATGCCTTATTATGCCCGGAAATGTCCCAAGAGACGCGCACGAGCGCGGCAAACCTTGGGGTCGTGAGATTGGTATTGACAGCCTTTCCAAATGAACTAATTTGTTTTTTAGGGCAACATATAAGGCGCAAACCAGCGCCAAACGGAAGGCGGACGTGCAGGGTGATCCAAAGGCGCTCGCTTGCTTTTAAGCTGCGACTGGCCCAAGGAGCCGAACGACGAGAAGCTCTTTTGGCGTGCATGCCGACATGGCCCGCCTGGGAACCACGACCTGCCTGTCGGGAGGAGGTTATTTCCATGAAAGCCGATTTGCGGATCGTACCCGATTTCGAGATGATCATCTGCCCGCCAGCAGAATCCTTTCGCTGGAACATGCATGACTACCCTTATTTCCGGGCGAAGTGGCACTACCATCCTGAATACGAACTGCATCTCACCCGCACGACTTCGGGCGTTATGATGGTGGGCGACTATATCGGCGAGTTCGAGCCTGGCTGCCTGGTACTGACTGGTCCGAACGTGCCGCACAATTGGGTCAGCGACATCGAGCCCGGCAAGCTGATCCGCAACCGCGATGTGCTGATCCAGTTCACGCCCGAATGGGCCGATCGCGTAGGCTCATTTTGTCCCGAGCTTGGGACGATTAAGCCGCTTTATGAAGATGCGGTCTACGGCGTGCAGTTCTTGGGCGCAACTGCGCTCGAAGGCCGGCGGCTGCTCGCGCAGGTGGGCTCCGCCCACGGCGCCGAGCGTGTAGTGCTCTTCCTGCAGCTGATGATCGCGCTGGCACGCAATCCCGCCGAGCGGCGCAGGCTGTCGCGGCTGGCGCCAGCCTCTTTTCAGATGGATCTGCCCCATGAACTTGATGTCGCAATGCGTTATGTGCTGGAGCACTACAGCGACGACATCGACCTTGCCTCGGTCGCAAAGGTCTGCGGTCTCGAGCCGCAGGCCTTCTCGCGCTTTTTCAAGCGCCAGACCGGTCACACCTTCGCGCGCTACGTCATCCTTGCGCGCATTTATGCCGCCTGCTCATTGCTCACCCAGACCTACCGTCCGATCACCGAGATCTGCTTTGAGGTCGGGTTCAACAACATTGCCAATTTCAACAGGCAGTTCTTCAAGATCTGCGGGCGCACACCCTCGGATTACCGGCGCAACGCACACAAGATCGGAACGCAGGCGCGAAGCGATCCCTTCCGGGAAATCCGCGCCTATTCGGCCGTCGCAGTCGGCGAAAAAGTATAGGTCGCCAGCAAACCACGCGTGGCGGAGCAAAAGGCCGCACACTAAGCTCTTCCCACGCCAATAGGAACGAAGCCGGGAAAAAAGCCCACAGGCCGCGATCCTGCAAAGGCGAACCGTATCTGGAAGCCGGGAGGAGCCGAGCTGCCGGAACCTGGGAGGAGCCGACATCTGTCGGTCGTGGGAACGTACTTGCCGGCCAGCGCCCGCAAGTGGTGCAAAGGCACAAGGAGGAGGAATTATGATCAGGAAAAGTGGAATTGGGATCGCCGCGCTTGCGATCGGTGTTCTTACCAGCGTAATACCCGCAAAGGCCGATTTCTGGTCGGATGCCGGCGCGAAGTACAAGGGGGTCGTCCTGCACGGCGTGACCGAAAGCACGCCGCCGTCCAACTACATCAAGGACGTGCTTGCGCCGGAATTCGAAAAGAAGACAGGCATCAAGGTCCAGATCGAGACCACCTCCTGGGACCAGATGTACGACAAGGCCATCAAGGACATGGAAGCCAAGACCGGCATCTATGACATGGTCTATATCGAGCAGGACATCATCTATGCCTATCTGGCGCGAAACTTCCTGATCGACATTTCGAAAGCGCTGAAGGACGATCCGTCGCTGAAGGCGCCGGAATTCGACGAAACCCATTTCACGACATTCGCCAACTACTTCAAGAATGCCGAGGGCAATCTCTTCGGCATTCCGATGGAAGCCTTCATCAAGGTTTATCTCTATCGCACCGACCTCTTCAACGATCCAAAAATCCAGGAAGCCTTCAAGAAGGAGACCGGCAAGGCCCTGGCTCCGGCCAAGACCCATGAGGAATATACGCAGATTGCTGAGTTCTTCACCAAGTACGGCAAGGACAACGGTTTGGAGCTCTGGGGAACGACGGCCCAGGCGCATACCGGTCACCCGGCCTCCTGGTATGAATTCTTCGAGTCGATCGCTCCGACATTCGGCGTCTACAACTGGGGTATCGACGCCAGCAACAATTATGCCGCCTCCGTGAAGAATGGCGGCCAGATGAACAGCGACAAGGCCAAGGCTGCCATCAAGTACTGGCTGCATCTGCGCGACATCGCTCCGCCTGAATCTGCTGCTTCAACCTGGACGGAAGTCGGGACGACATTTGCCGCCGGCCGCGTCGCGCAGGGCCTGGTTTATGGCGAGAACGCCGCCTGGATCGCCTCTGATGCAGAAAAGTCCAAGGTCGTCGGCAATGTGGGCGTCGCGCTTCCGCCCACCGAAGCCGATGTCCTCAAGGAGGTCGAGGGCGGCAAGGGCTATCTCGGCTACTATGACGGCGGTGCCTTCGGCTTGCCGATCACATCGAAGAACAAGGAAGCGGCCTTGCTCTTCCTGCAGTTCATTGGCCAGGATTCGGTTCAGCCCGACTGGGCGATTGCCGCACCCCGCATCACCAATACCTCGACCTATGATGATCCCAAGGTCCTCGACATGGATAAGAAGCTGAATGGCTACTACACCATGCTCAAGGACCAGGGAAAGCTCTTCGCCGGGGCGCCGCCTTTCCCCTTCCATGCGCAGGTTCGTGAAGCCACGGCGCCGATCTTCTACAAGATCCTCCTGGGCGAAGTAGGTCCCGATGAAGGCCTCGACCAGATGGCTGAGGCGGCCGAAACAGAGCTGAAGAATCTCGGCTATCGCAAATAACACCGACAAGTGCCTGCGTCCGGGTGGCCCCTCCCAGGACCGCCACCCGGGCGCAGTTGCCCTTGGTGCAGGCTGTCGATCTGCGCGAACTTCTTTCGGGAGCACGAATTCATGCGTTCAAACACGGTCGGTTGGCTGATGCTCGCCCCGACGATCGCAATCCTTGGCGTCTTCGGCATCATCCCTTTCTTATACGTGCTTTACGTGGCATTCCACCAGTGGAACCCGTTTGGCGCCAGCCCCGACATGATCTACAACGGCGCCAACAATTTTCGCCGTCTGGTCTTCGACGCCGAATTCCTGACCTCCATCGCCTTCACCATGAAGTTCGCATTCTTTGCGGTACTGAGCGAGATCGCGCTGGGCTATCTCCTCGCCCAGCTCTTCATGAAGGAGTTTCCCGGACGTGGCTTCTTCCGCACGATCCACACACTGCCCCTGATCGTCGCGCCCATCGTCGTCGGCTCGGTCTGGCGTCTGATGACGACGCCCAGCATCGGCATCATCCCCTATCTCCTGAGAAACTGGTTCGGCTATGATCTCAACATCGGCCGTGACGCCACCACCGCTTTCACCCTGACCGTCATCATGGACATCTGGCACTGGACGCCGCTGGTGACGCTGACACTGCTTGCCGCACTGCTCGCCCTGCCCAAAGAGCCGTTCGAACAGGCGCAGATCGATGGCGCCAACCGCCGCCAGATCTTTTGGCACGTCACACTGCCGATGATCCGACCGGCTATCCTCGCAACGGTCTTCATCCGGTTGATGGACGCGCTGCGCACTGTCGACGAAGTCTGGATGCTGACATCGGGCGGGCCGGGGGCGGCAACCCGTTATGTCGGTCTGCACATCTGGAAGATCGTCTTCCCAAAGACCGACTACGGCTATGGCGCCGCGATCTCGGTGATCGTCCTCTACCTAACCCTGGTGATGTGCTGGCTGCTCTATGTCGCCCTCGTGGCTCGACGCCAACGCAAAAGGACATTCTGATGCAGGGCCGCAATCCCCTTCTTTACATGGCGCTTTGGCTGTTCCTCAGTCTGTTGACGCTTTTCCCGATCTATTGGCTTTTCGTCATTTCGGTGAAGCCGGCAGTCGATCTGTTCACGACACCGAGCCTGTTCCTCGACGCGATCTACTGGAAGAACTACGTCAACGTCTTGGGCAATGAGACGCTGCGCGGCTACATGCTCAATTCGATGATCATATCCAGCGGCAACGCCGTGCTGGTCACCGTGCTGGCCTTCATGGCTTGTTATGCGCTCTCGCGCTTCGACCTCGCAGGCAAGGAGAACATCTTCTTCTGGACGATCACCAACCGCATGGCGCCGGCGGCGGTGTTCTTGCTGCCGTTTTTCCTGCTCTTCACCCAGATCATCACCTTCGGCGACTGGAAGCTTTACGACACCAAAATCGGGATGATCCTGCTTTATTGCACGTTCAACCTGCCTTTCGCGATCTGGACGCTGAGGCCTACCATCGACGGAATTCCTAAAGAGCTCGACGAGGCCGCGACCGTCGATGGTGCCTCGACGTGGCAGGTTATCCACGAAGTCATCTTCCCGCTTGCACGGCCAGGTCTTGCCGTCACGCTGATCCTCACCTGGGTCTTCGCCTGGAACGAGTTCCTGCTCGCCGCGACCCTGACCAGCTTCAACGCGCGCACCATCACCACAGGACTTTCGGAATATGTGACGACAACGGGAACCGAATGGGGGGCGATGGCGGCGATCGCCGTGATCACGCTCATCCCCGCGCTCATCATATTCGCAGTGGTTCAGCGGCATATCGTGGCGGGTCTCACCTTCGGCGCAGTCAAGGAGTAGAGCGATGCAGGAGCCATTTGACCCCGGACAGATCGATTCCGAACCGGAAGTGGCGGGCCGCAAATCCGAGCGGAGAGGCTTCCTGCCGATCACCACCAACTGGTTCGACCGCGTCTTCGTCGGCATCTACCTGTTCGTGGCGCTCGAACTCTTCTGGATGCGGTTCCTCGAACAATCGATTCCGCTGACGGTCTGCCACGTCCTGGCCATCGCGCTCGCAGTCCTGATCGTATGGCGCGGCTGATGCTTCTTGAGAAAATAGGACAGAGACAATGAAAGCACTGGTACTGGAAGAGAAGATGAAGCTGTCGCTGCGCGATTTCCCGATCGAGCGTGACGAGGTGCTCGGCCCACGCGACGCTCGCATCAAGCTTCACACCGTCGGCATCTGTGGCTCCGACGTCCATTACTATACACATGGCGGCACCGGTATCTTCCAGGTGAAGGCGCCGATGATCCTCGGCCACGAGGCGTCTGGCACGGTGATCGAAACCGGAGCCGAGGTCACCTCGCTCAAGGTCGGCGACCGGGTCTGTATGGAGCCGGGCATTCCCGATTCCAACAGCCGCGCCGCGCGCCTGGGGCTCTATAATATTGATCCGGCAGTCCGCTTCTGGGCGACGCCGCCCATCCATGGCGTACTCAGGCCGACGGTCGTCCACCCGGCCGATTTCACCTACAAACTGCCCGACAACGTGTCTTTCGCCGAAGCCGCCATGGTCGAGCCGCTGGCTGTGGGTGTGCATGCCGCCACCAAGGCGCAGGTCAGGCCGGGCGACATAGCCTTGGTGATCGGCGCTGGTCCGATCGGCCTGGTGACAGCGTTGTCGGCTGTCGCGGCCGGCTGCGCGCGGGTGTTCGTGAGCGACATCGATGACGCAAAGCTGGAGCTTGCCGCCAAGCTCGGTCCGATCTCACCGGTCAACGTCTTGCGGCAGGAACTGGCCAGGGAGATCCTTTCCGCCACCGGCGGCTGGGGGGTTGAGATCGTTTTCGAGTGCTCCGGCCATCCCGCAGGCGCCGAGGGCGTATTCGACCCGCTGGCACCTGGCGGTCGTGTGGTCTTCATCGGCTCGCAGGTCCATCCGATCCACTACGACGTCGGCAAGGCGATGGTGCGGGAGGCGCGCGTGGAGCATGTCTTTCGCTATGCCCATGTCTTTCCGCGTTGCGTGGCCATGCTGTCATCAGGCGCGATCGACGTGAAGCCGCTCATCACCCGTACATTCGATTTCGACGAGAGCGTCCGTGCTTTCGAGATCGCGGCTTCCGCTGCGAAGGGCGAAGTCAAGATGCAGATCGCACTGCCGCAATAGAGGAACTCATATGGCTCACGTCACCGTCAAGAACGTTACGAAGAATTATGGTGCGCTGCCGGTCATCCACGGTGTCGGCATAGATATTGCCGATGGCGAATTCGTCGTGCTGGTCGGGCCGTCCGGCTGCGGCAAGTCCACCCTGCTGCGAATGATCGCAGGGCTTGAGACGATCTCCGGAGGCACGGTCGCAATCGGCGGCAGAGTCGTCAACGACGTCCTTCCAAAGGACCGTGACATCGCCATGGTTTTTCAGAATTACGCGCTCTATCCGCACAAGACCGTAGCAGACAATATGGGCTTTCCTCTCAAGCTCAAGGGCGCGCCAAAGAGCGAGATCGAAGCGAAGGTCCGAAGGGCGGCCGAAATCCTCGATCTCGGCAAATTGCTTGATCGCTACCCGAAACAGCTCTCGGGCGGCCAGCGCCAGCGCGTCGCCATGGGGCGCGCGATCGTCCGAGATCCGCAGGTCTTCCTGTTCGACGAGCCGCTTTCCAATCTCGATGCCAAGCTGCGCGTGACCATGCGCGTCGAAATCAAGGAACTTCACCAGCGGCTGAAGACGACCACCATCTACGTGACGCATGACCAGATCGAGGCCATGACAATGGCCGACAAGATCGTCGTGATGCGCGACGGACGGGTGGAGCAGATCGGCGCGCCGCTTGATCTTTATGATCGTCCGGCCAATGTCTTCGTGGCAGGTTTCATCGGCTCGCCGTCGATGAATTTTGTTCCCGGCAGATTGGCAAAGGAAAGCGGCCGGCCGGTGTTTGTCAGCGACAAGGGCACCGTGCTGCCGGTGCCGGAGGGAGCGCCGAGCCACGGCGAGCCTGTCATCTACGGCGTCCGTCCAGAGCATATCGATGTGCGGCCTGACGGAATGCCTGCGACGATCTCGGTTCTCGAACCTACCGGCTCGGAAACACAGATCTTTGCACATCTCGGCGGCGATGCCATCATGGCGGCTGTTCGCGACCGCATCGCCGCGCTGCCGGGCGAGGCTGTCTCGCTGCGGATCGAACCGGCCCGCGTTCATCTGTTCGATGCCAGGAGCGGCCGGCGTCTTTAATTCTGCATGGTCACGGAGCGAGATATGTTCTTCGAGAAATTCCGGATGGATGGTCAAACCGCTGTGGTGACCGGCGGCGGACGGGGTATCGGCCTTGCCTGTGCCGAAGCGCTTGCCGAGGCGGGCGCCCGAATCGTCATCATCGATCGCGACGAAGCGGTGGCCGAATCGGGCAGGCATGTCTTGGCCGGCAAGGGTGTCGAAGCCGATGCGCTGGTCCTCGATGTCACCGATTCTGCAGCCGTCGACACGGCCGCCGCGGATATCTTCGCAAAGCACGGTCGCATCGACGCGCTGGTCGCCAACGCAGGCATTGCGCGAACCGGTACGGCCGCAGAGGATACCCCCGACGAACTCTGGCTCAATGTCAACGATGTGAACTACAACGGCGTCTTCTGGTGCAATCGCGCCTTCGGCCGGTACATGCTGAAGGCCGGCCGCGGTGCAATCGTCAATATCGGTTCGATGTCCGGCTATATCGTCAACCGTCCACAGCTGCAGACTTATTACAACGCCTCAAAGGCCGCCGTCCATCACCTGACGGCGTCACTTGCTGTGGAGTGGGCTGAGCGTGGCGTGCGCGTCAACGCCGTCGCACCGACGTATATCGAAACCGAAATGACGAAGACTGTGGTCGACAAGAAGATGATGGACATCTGGATTCGTGACACGCCGATGGGCCGGATGGGCCAACCCCATGAGATTGCGTCGGTGGTACATTTTCTAGCCTGCGACGCATCGAGCCTGATCACTGGCGCGACCGTCAAGGCCGACGGCGGCTTCACTTGCTGGTAGGAGGATTGGCGATGGATTTTTCGAACAGGCATGTGGTGGTAACCGGCGCCGGCAAGGGTATCGGGCGGGCGACCGCCGTCATGCTGGCTCAGCGTGGGGCCAAGGTGACCGCGCTATCGCGCTCGGTGGCCGATCTTGAGGAATTGAAGAATGAAATAGGATGTATCCCGGTGGCCGTCGATCTTGCCGATCCGGACGCGACACGCGCGGCGGCCCTTAAGTCCCTGCCGGCCGATTTTCTGATTAATTGCGCCGGCACGACCGAGCTTGAGTCTTTTCTCGATCTCAAGGTCGAGAACTTCGATCTGCTCTACGCCGTCAATACGAGGGCACCGATGATCACTTCGCAGGAATATGCCCGCGACATGGTGAAGAACGGCCGCAAAGGCGCAATCGTCAACGTATCGAGCGTCGCGGCCTTTGTCGGTATTCCCGATCACGCCGCTTACTGCGCTTCCAAGTCCGCTCTCGACGGGCTGACCCGGGTGATGGCCAAGGAACTTGCGCCGAAGGGCATACGGGTCAACGGCGTGCATCCCACCGTGACGCTTACGCCCATGGCCATCAAGGCCTGGAGCGATCCACAAAAGGCAGCCGGCATGCTCAACCGCATTCCTGTCGGCCGTTTCGCCGAACCCGAAGACGTTGCCGAGGTCATTCTTTTCCTGCTTTCTGACGAGGCAGCAATGGTCAACGGCCTGTCGATGCCTGTGGATGGTGGTTACATGATCGCCTGACGATTTTGCGAGGCAGATGCCTCAAATTTAAGCCTTCCCGCCGCGGTCTGGCGGCCTCAGATTTTCAAGGATCAGCCCATGACACGCTTTGATGCAAAAATCGCCAAGATCAGGGCCGGCAACTACAAGCGGACGGATTTCATCATCGCGGACGCGAAAGATGGTGACATGGGGCCGAGCATTTTATCGTGTGGCCCGAAGCTCGAGAAGGACTGCTCCTACACGCGCTACCGGACGCGTGCGGAATTCCTCGACCAGGTCAAGGCCGTGATCACCCAGGACATTGTCGATATCATGCTGACCTCCGCTTCCAATCTCGAACTGCTGACGGAAAGCGGCGCTTACGCAGGCAGCAATGTGAAACCCGCAATTCGAGCCAATGATGCGACGGATATCTGGGTTGGGCGCGGTGCGACCTATGCCTCGCAGCCGTCCAGGCCTTATCGCACTGCTTCTCTGTCGGTCAGCCGGCGCCATACCGACCTCGGCCTCTACTCGATCACCTTCAACAATGATCTCGACGCGGACTACAATTCGCTGCTCGCCTTCATGGATTTTGTAGAGGACGCGCACGACAACGGCTTCAATTATTTTCTCGAAGTCTTCAATCCGAACGTCGACACCGGCATATCGCCTGACCTCCAGCCACATTTTGTGAATGATTGCATATGCCGGGCGCTGGCCGGGCTGACACGTGCGCAGCGGCCGCAATTCCTGAAGATTCCGTTCAATGGCCCAAAGGCGCTGGAGGAACTCACGACCTACGACCCGAGCCTGATCGTCGGCGTGCTGGGCGGCGGTGCGGGTACTGCGCGCGACACGTTCGAACTCATCCACCAGGCGGAGAAATACGGCGCCCGTGTGGCGCTTTTCGGTCGCAAGATCAATCTCGCCGAAGACCCGCTCGCCATGGTGAAATTCATGCGTGCCGTGGCAGACGGTGATCTCAGGCCAGAGGAGGCCGTCAGGGCCTATCACGGCGCGCTGCAGGCAGGCGGGCAGAAGCCGATGCGGACACTGTCAAACGACATGATCATCACCGAAAAGGTTCTGATGAATTGACACCGCCAAGGGAGGTGAGCATGGCCGGAACGAGCAGGCGCGGCTTCATCGCCGGAGGGACCTGGTGCCTCGACCGAAATCGCAGGATAGACGCATGGCCAAAGGAAGACAGCGTCGGTATCGCCTGGGGGCTTGAAGAACGTGGCGGCGGTCCGGCCTGCAATCTTGCCATCGACGTCAAGAGGCTCGATCCGGCAATCCCGGTCGAAACCATCGGGTTGGTCGGCAACGACGAGGCCGGCCGAAAACTCATCGCCGAAGCCGAACGAGCTGGTCTCGACCACCGGCAGATTCATGTCAGCGACCAAGCGACCACCCATACGACCGAAGCCTTCATCTCGCAGGCAAGTGGACTGCGCACACATATTTCCGAGATCGGCGTTTCGGCGCTGCTTTCGCCGGATCATTTCGATTTCTCCCGAACCACGGCGCGCTTCTTGCATCTGGGACTTCCCGGCATCCATCCCACGATGGATGCGCCTTGGAAAGACAATGCCAACGGCTGGGTGACAGTGCTCAAAGCCGCTCGCGCCGCTCGCCTTGAAACCAATCTCGAACTTTGCACGGTCACGCCGGAACGCCTACGTGGCCTGATCGTGCCCTGCCTACCGCATCTCGATACGCTGATTGTCAACGACAAAGAGATCGGGGCGCTTGCAGAGATGGAAACCACTCGGGAAGGCAGGACTGACGTTGACGCCTGCGCAGCGGCGGCGGCTGTCATTCTCCCACAGGGCGCGATGCGGCTTGTCACCATCCACTTTCCCGAAGGCGCGATCACCGTCACGCGGGCAGGAGAGGCGATCTTCGTGCCCTCAGTCAAGATACCTCGGAATGCGATTGTCGGACCGAACGGTGCGGGAGATGCCTTCGCGGCAGGCTTCATGTACGGCCTGCACGAAGACTGGGCAATCAAGGATTGTCTTTGGCTCGGTCATGCCGCGGCCGCCTGTTCGCTACGGAGCGCGGGCACGACCGACGGCGTCGTTGAGTGGAAGCAATGCCTGGAAACGGCACATAAGTGGGGAAGCCATTGAATCAAGGTGGCGGCTGGATTTGCAGAATTTGATCTGACGCAGAAGGAGACGAGCATGGTCAAGCAATTGGAAGGCATGGTCGCGGCGGTTACGGGTGCGGCCTCCGGGATTGGACTTGCGAGCACGAGGGCGATGGTTGCCGAGGGTGCGCGCGTGGTGCTCGTCGATCGCGACCAGAAGGCGCTGGACGCAGTGTGTGCGGAACTCGGCAATGTCGCAATCCCCCTGGTGATCGATCTTCTCGATCCCGCCAGCTGCGCAACCCTGATGCCGTCTATCGAGAAGCTCACCGGCCAACTCGATATTTTTCATGCCAATGCGGGCACCTACATCGGGGGTGACCTGATCGAGGCCGACACCGCCGTTATTGACCGGATGCTCAATCTCAACGTCAACGCAGTCATGAAGAACGTCCATGACGTTTTGCCGCATATGATCGCGCGAGGCTCGGGAGACATTATCGTCACAAGTTCAGTGGCGGGCCATTATCCCGTTCCATGGGAGCCTGTCTATTCGGCTTCGAAATGGGCCATGACCTGCTTCGTTCAGACCGTACGGCGCCAGGTCAACAAAAAGGGCATTCGCGTGGGGTCGGTTTCGCCCGGGCCGGTCATCAGCGCGCTCCTTGCCGACTGGCCAGAAGAAAATCTCCAAAAGGCCAAGGAATCGGGAAGCCTCATCGAACCGTCGGAGGTAGCCGATGCTATCATCTTCATGCTGACCAGGCCGCGGAATGTCACAATTCGCGATGTCGTTGTGCTGCCGACCAATTTCGATATCTGAACTGCGCAGTGAAATCTTAAGGGAGATCGTTCGCGCCGCGGTGCCAGGCGCATCGGCTGATGTCCAATCCATACAAAATTTCGAGCGGTGCTGGCGATGGACGGATATGTGCCACCAGCATCGTTCGCCGGTTTACCAGTCCTTGCAGGGTCGCACGCGGGCGGGCGCTACAATAACGCGCCTCCGGTGGAACAGCGTCATGTCAAGACGTCGTCGCCTGGGTCCGTTCAGGTGTCTGTCAGGTTCTTCAGCCACCTAAGTGCTCCCCTCTCTGGAAGCGCCCATGCCTGAAATCCACAGCCCGGAAATTCCAAACCTTTTGCACCGCACCGAGACATCACGCGGATCGGATGCATTAAGATGAACAAGGTCTTGCACATCTATCGGCCCACGGTTGGAAGCGTGACAATATGCGCGATCACGACCCTATATCTGCTTCTTGTCACCAACTGGACATTCTGGACGAAGGCGTCCGGTTACCTGGCAAGGGATCACTTTGCCTTAATTCTTTTTGCCGTTGGCATCTCGGCAATGAGCATGGCCATCATCACGGTCTTTTCTGCGAAATACATAACCAGGATATTTTTGATTTTCTTTATCGTCACCGCGTCTGCGGCATCCTGGTTCACCGATCAGTTCGGTGTGGTCGTTGATCGCGAGATGATCCGAAACGCCGCCGTCTCAACGGGTGCTGAGGCAGGGCATCTCTTAACCTTGCGCTTTGCAACCCATCTGCTTGTGACCGGGATCCTTCCATCGCTTGTGGTCGTCTGGGTAAGGGTCGCGCATCGGCCGTTCTTGACGAAACTGGCGCACAACAGCGCAATCATTGTCGGATGCATCGCGATCTTTGCGCTGGCAGCTGCCTGCGACTATCGGACCTTTGCCGGGGTCGGCCGGGCGCACCGGGACATCCTCGATCCGCTCAATCCCTTCTTTCCGATATCGAGTGCCGTCCGGTTCATAGTAGACGCGACAAGGGACGCCGAGGTTAGCGCGCACCCACTGGGCGTGGACGCACATCGCACCGGCTTGAGGCCAAAGCCGCGAGTGACTGTGATTGTCGCAGGTGAAACCGCTCGGGCAGACAATTTTTCGTTAGGCGGATATGGCAGGGAAACGAATCCGGACCTCCGCGAGCGCGGCGTCGTGTACTTTCCAAACACGATGAGCTGCGGCACGTCCACGGCGGTCTCGATACCGTGCATGTTTTCGGTCTATCCGCGCCGTGCCTACACACATCGCAAGGCCCTCGAGACAGAAAACGTGCTCAACGTCCTATCGCATGCAAACATATCTGTGTCGTGGTTTGACAATGATACCGGCAGTTATCATGTGGCAGACCGCGTCGCTTACCAATTCCTCCCGAGTTCTGCCGACCCCAGGTTTTGCAAGGACGGCGAATGCCTGGACGCCATTCTTCTCGATCGCATGGATTCGTGGCTCAGCTCCGTCAGGGGTGATAGTGTCTTGATCCTGCATCAGTTGGGAAGCCACGGCCCAGCCTATTTCTCGAGATATCCAGACGATTTCAGGCACTTTGTGCCAGATTGCCGAGCAAATGACTTTGGCGCTTGCTCAGCGCAGGAAATCAACAACGCCTATGATAATACGATCCTCTACACCGATCACATCGTGTCGCAGGTGATCGATAGACTGAAGGCGCGCTCCTCCATGATTGCCGGATCGGTCATCTACCTTTCAGATCACGGCGAGTCGCTTGGTGAGCACGGCCTTTATCTGCATGGCGCGCCATATGTCTTCGCGCCATCGCAGCAAACCCATGTCCCCTTCCTCGTTTGGATTGCGGACGACCTGCAACACTCCGGCGGGTTTGACATGGGGTGCCTGGATCGGAATAAAGCGCTCCCCAATTCCCATGACAACTTGTTTCACAGTGTTCTCGGGCTCATGGACGTGTCGACAAAGGTTTATGACCCTGCGCTCGACATCTTTGCGAAATGTCGGCGACGAGGCACCAACCTTGCTGATGCAAGTTAACTTTCCATGACCGGGCAAGAGGTGATCCGGATCAAGCGCGAAGCGTAACGTGGCGGCCTGTTATCATCGGCAGAACTGCAATACGCCAAGGGCTCGCCTCAAGCCGGGGAGGAAGACGAGCCCTTGTCCACTTGAGTGTGCTTGGAGAGGAAGGATTATCTTCCGTAGCACTCGGATGAGGCAGCTCGCGCAAGGGAGGAGAACGCGCCACGTCATCCACCGCAGCAAACATCGAGGAGGATGAAAAGTTCCGTTCTTTCCGGAGAGCCGTGACAATGGCAGGATCATCACATTGCGCAGGCGCTACACTTACTTGTCATTTGCCGGTGAAGCCGTTCCCGCGTCTCTGATAAGAGGCATGCTTTCGGCTGAAACAGCGACGACATCGTCTCGCTCCGTGCGAAAGCCCTTCGATCTGTCCGCGAGCAAGCCGACACTCGTCAGCAAGTGCCAATGAGCTTTCCCCTGGTCTTCCAACAAACCTGCGTTCAGCCAAATTCTGCGCTCATGCGCGCCAGGTCGTCCCATAGGCTTTCGGCAAATCCTCGCAGGACGATAATCTCGAATGTGTCGGCATCGACACAGGTGATATGGGCCGCGATATGGCCGATCAACGTCGTTGCGGATTGTGCGACGGGAAATGAGCCGGGCGCAAGATCGACCGCCGTACCTTTCGAAAGGACGCGCCTGGCCAACTTGCCGCTGATCCGTATACGCACGCGACCATGGCTCTGGTCGACGCCGGATGCGCGCGGTTCGAGCCCGTCGACCAGATCCTTCATGTCCTGATATGCCATCGGTTTTTCACCGATGATGAACCACTGTCCGGGCGAAAGGGAGCGAACGGTGAGGGCGGCCCTTTTAGCGAGGCAGTCCAGGAAAGACGCTACATCGCTTTCGCCAGGCTTTACGATCACATGAATGACAACGCCTTCGGGAAGCGCAGAGAGGCTGACGGCGGGAGAAGAAATCACCGGTTTGGCGCCGAGCGCCGGGCGAAGGGTCGGTCGGAAATCAGACATGGAGCCTCTTGTTCTGCGGATCAAAGAAAACCGGGTTGCACAGCCGTGCGGGGGTGATTTCGTTGCGCAGGCCGTTCCAGACCACCACCTCCTCGCCGTGCCTGTCGGATCCGCGCTTGACGAGGGCAAGACCAATGGTTGATCCGACATGGGGTGAAAACGCGCTTGAAGTGACGTAGCCTTGGTCGTTTTCGAGCGTTGCAGCCGCATTCTTGGAGAGGACATGGGAGCCTGTGCGGAAGGATCGGTTGGAATCAAGCGGCACAACACCAACCAGGCATGGCCGGTCGCCGGCCGCAAGAGCTTCGCGCCCCACCATTGCCTTGCCGATGAAATCGGCCTTTGCCGCCGAAACCATTTTTGCAAAACCGAGATCGGCCGGTACGACGGTGCCGTTGATCTCATTGTGGGTGACATGGCCCTTCTCGATGCGCATGACGCCGAGCGCTTCGACACCATAAGGCATAATGCCATCGTCTTTTCCGGCGTCCATCAAGGCATCGGCGACGCTTTCGCCGTAACCGGCCGGCACCGCAAGCTCAAAGGCAAGTTCGCCCGAAAAGGAAATCCGGAAGAGGCGGCCGTGAAGCGTGCCTCTGAAAAGCGAGATCTCCTTCGCTGCGAGGAAAGGGAAGGCAAGGTCGGAGATGTCGTCGTCGACGATCTTCCGGAGGATGGAGCGGGCTTTTGGCCCGGCGATCGCCATCTGTGCCCACTGATCGGTAACCGATGCGAGGCGAACGTCAAGATCCGGCCATAGCGCCTGCGCGCAGAACTCTAAATGGTTCATGACGCCCGCCGCATAGGCCGTCGTCGTCGTCATGAAGAAACGGTCTTGCTCAAGGCGGCTCGTCGTGCCGTCATCGTAGATCATGCCGTCCTCGCGCAGCATCAGGCCGTAGCGGGCCTTGCCGACCGGCAAGTTCACGAAGCCATTGCAATAGATCCGGTTCAGAAACTGTGCCGCGTCTTTGCCACAGATCTCGATCTTGCCGAGCATGGACACGTCACACAGCCCCGCATTCCGGCGCACGTTCAGCACTTCTCGGTCGACGCTCTCGCGCCAGGTATTTTCGCCCTTTCGCGGAAACCAGGAGGAGCGATACCAAAGGCCGGTCTCCACGAAGACGGCGCCGTTCTTCTCCGCCCAGCCGTGCAGGGGTGATTTGCGCACCGGCTGGAAGTGATGCCCATGATGGGCGCCAGTCAGCGCGCCGAAGGAGACAGGTGTATAGAAAGGCCGGAAAGTCGTCGTGCCGACATCGGCCGGCGAGGCGCCGCGCGCTTCAGCCAGAAGTCCGATGGCATTGATATTCGAAAGCTTGCCCTGATCGGTCGCCATGCCATTGGTGGTGTAGCGCTTGGCAAGCTCTACATGGCCATAGCCCTCGCTGACGGCAAGGTAGAGATCCTTGCGATGCACGTCATTCTGGAAATCGACGAAGGCCTTGCCCTTGACGCCGGCTATGGACCATACCGCCTTTTCAGGTGGGGCGATGGTATCGTTTTCCACCGCGCCGAATTCAGCAGGTGCCGCCTTGAAGCCGAGCTCCTCTGCCATGGCCGCGCCCTGCCGCGCGCCGTCCGCAAGGCAAGCCGCAAGGCCGCTAACGGCGCAAGCCGAGCCGGCCAGTACCATCCCGTTCAGATTGCCCGGTGCGAGGAAGGCTGCATTGTCATTCGACCAGACTGGCTTTCCTCCGCGGTGGCAGGCGAGGTGGATGATCGGGCTGAAACCACCTGCCATGGCCAAGCCGTCGACGTTTATCCTTTCCGTGCGGTCCTTTGAGCGGATATCGACTGCGCTCAACGCCTTGCCGCCCCTGGCATCCGATACCACGGCACCCCTGATGATGCGCGCCGGGCCAACGTAGCCGTTACCGCCGTGCTCGCGGCTGTCGACGATGGCAACAAGCTGAATACCGCGCGCTTCGAGATCGCGGGCCAGTGCATAGCCGCTGTCATTGGTGGTGAAGATCGCTGTCGCTTTGCCGGGGGCGAGTGCATAGCGGTTAAGGTAGCAACGCATGGCGCTTGCCATCGTCACGCCTGGAATGTCGTTGCCGCCGAACACAAGAGGACGCTCTTCCGCTCCCGTCGCCAGGACGCTCTGCTTGGCAACAATGCGCCACAGGCGTTCCACAGGTATATTGGGCAGCGGTTCGCAAACATGCTTTTGCACCCGCTCGACGGCGCCGAAGACATTGCCGTCATACCAGCCGAAGACGGTCGTGCGGGTCAGGAGGGTCACATTCGGCATGGATTCGAGTTCACAGATGCAGTCGTCTGCGAAATCGGCTGCCGCCTTGCTGCCGATCGATGCGGTCTCGCTCAAAAGCGCCCCGCCGGCAACCGAGTGTTCATCGGCGAGAATGACGCGGGCGCCGGCACGGCCGGCACTGATTGCGGCAGCCAGCCCCGCGGGCCCGGCACCGATGACGAGCAGGTCGCAATGTGCCCAGCACTTATCATAGGCGTCTGGATCGGCTTGATATGTTGCCTTGCCCAGTCCGGCGGCCTTGCGGATGAAGGGTTCGTAGATCTTTTCCCAGAACGGGGCGGGCCACATAAAGGTCTTGTAGTAGAAACCGGCGCCGAGGAAGGGCGACAGCAGGCTGTTCAGCGCGCCGATGTCGACGCCGAGCGACGGCCAGCGGTTTTGGCTTTTCGCTTCGAGGCCGGCATAGAGCTCCTGCATGGTGGCGCGCGTATTCGGCTCGGTGCGGCCGCCCCTGCCGATGGTCATCAGTGCATTCGGCTCGGCTGCGCCTGCAGTTAGGATGCCGCGCGGCCGGTGATACTTGAAACTCCGGGCCACGAACTGGCGGCCGTTGGCAAGCAGTGCAGAGGCGAGGCTGTCGCCCTGAAGACCCTGCATCACCTTGCCGTCGAAGGTGAAAGACAGCGACTTAGAGCGGTCGATCAGCCCGCCTTGCGGCAAACGGTAAGATGTCATGCGCCTAAACCTTTCTTCCTGCCAGACGTAGCGTCGCGGCATGCAGCGATCTCATGGGTCGCGGTATTGCGGTCGACGACCAGCCACCGCCGGCAGCCGGACGTATGATGCCAAAATTCCTCGTAGGCGCCGCGGGGATTGTCGCGCAGATAGACGTAGTCGAACCAATCGTCAGGACCGGCATCGGGCGTCGGTCTTGCAAGGGCAGCGCCCTTGATGGTGAACTCCTCTTTCGGTCTTGGCCCGCAATGCGGGCAGGGCACCAGACTAGCCATTTCGAATGTCCCTTTGATGCGCGAAATCAATGAAGGTTGGGCTGGGCGCCCTGGCCCTTTTCGTCGATGAGATAGCCACGCTGAAAGCGGTCGAGCCGGAAGGCGGCCGCCGTCTCCTGCGGGACGCCGCGGGCGAGAAGATGGGCAAAGCAAAAGCCCGACGCCGGGGTCGCCTTGAAACCGCCATAACACCAGCCGGCATTCAGATAGAGATTATCGATAGGGGTTCGGTCGATGATCGGCGAGCCGTCCATCGACATGTCCATGATGCCGCCCCAGGAGCGCAGCACCCGCACGCGCGACAGCGCCGGAATCATTGCCTTTCCGGCTTCCGCCACATGTTCTACCGTCGCCAGATTGCCGCGCTGGGCATAGGAATTGTAGCCGTCTATGTCGCCGCCGAAGACGAGGCCGCCCTTGTCGGATTGCGAGATATAGAAGTGTCCGGCGCCGAAGGTGACTACTCCGTCGATGAAAGGCTTCAGGCCTTCGGAGACGAAGGCCTGAAGAACATGGCTTTCGAGCGGCAACTTCAGGCCGGCCATCCGGGCGACCTGCGAAGAATTGCCGGCTGCTGCGAGTGCCAGCTTGCCGCAGCCGATGAAGCCGCGACTGGTTTCGACGCCGGTTACCTGCCCATTGCTGCGACGGATGCCGGTCACCTCGCAGCCTTGGATGATGTCAACGCCGCGCTGATCGGCACCGCGCGCGTAGCCCCAGGCGACCGCGTCATGGCGAACGGTGCCGCCGCGCTTCTGCAGCAGGCCGCCCTGGATCGGAAAACGGGCATTGTCATAGTCGAGAAAGGGCAGCATCTTCTCGACCGAAACGCGGTCGAGAAGCTCGGCGTCGACGCCGTGCAGCCGCATGGCATTGCCGCGGCGGGTATAGGCGTCGCGCTGCCCATCCGAGTGGAAGAGATTGAGCACGCCGCGCTGCGACACCATGGCATTGAAGTTGAAATCCCGCTCCAGCCCCTCCCACAGCTTCATGGAAAGCTCGTAGAACGGATTGTTGCCCGCCAGCAGGTAGTTGGAGCGGATGATCGTCGTATTGCGGCCGACATTGCCGGAACCGACATAATTCTTCTCCAGCACCGCCACATTGGTGATGCCGAATTCCTTGGCGAGGTAGTAGGCCGTGGCAAGGCCGTGTCCGCCACCGCCGACGATGATCAGGTCGTAATGCGGCTTGGGCTCGGGCTGCCGCCATGCGGGCGACCAGTTCCTGTTTCCAAAAAGTCCGTTTAGGAAGAGGGACAGTGCCGAGTAGCGCATCGATGCTTCTTTCCGAGAAAGGACCTGTTAGCGGACTGATAACATGAGGAAGAGATCCAGCGTTGCATTTATGGGACATTTCAATGTAACTTTAGGACATGAGTCATGGCGACCAGAAGAACCTTCAGCGGATCGGTTTTGTTCTCGTGCCGAATTTCGCGCTGATGTCATATGCCTCGGCGACCGAGCCCTTGCGGGCAGCGAACCTGATTGCCGGAACTGCGCTATATGAAGCAGTCCCGCTATCGACAGATGGTCTTCCGGTGCGCAGTTCGTCCGGCCTGACGATCAGCTGCAACAAGCTTTCTAAGGCTGGCGGCACCTGTCATACGATCTATGTTTGTGCCGGCGGCGATCCTCAAGACTGGTATGAGAGTACGTCGCTGCATGCGCCGCTGAGAAAGTTCGCGCGTAGCGGCGTGCGGATCGGCGGCATATCGAGCGGCTCCTACGTGCTGGCATCGGCGGGCCTGGTCGACAACAGCGACTTTACGATCCACTGGGAACATGCCCCCCTTCTGAAAGAGGCATTCCCGCATCTTGCCCCGCGCCAGGCGCGGTTCGTCATCGATGGTGCACGCGTGACCTGTGGCGGAGGGGTGGCGCCGCTCGACATGATGCATGCCGTGATTTCCGAGCGGATGGGCGCCGATTTTGCCCGTCGGGTGAGCGATTGGTACCTGCATACTGCCGTCGCCGAGCCGAGCGATCCGCAGCGGGCGTCGGCGGCAAAGCGCTTCGGGACCAATCACCCGGCGCTTCTCACAGTGCTGGAGAAAATGGAGACTGCGATCGAAAATCCGCTCAGCCGTGCGGAGATGGCCAGACTGGCCGGCATCAGCGCGCGCCATCTCGATCGCCTCTTTCTCAACCATCGCGGCATAACCTTCCTGGACACTTACCGGCAGCTCCGCCTGCGACACAGCCGTCGACTGCTGGAGCAAAGTCCGCTGTCCATTTCGGAGATCGCCTTTGCCACCGGTTTTTCGAGTCCCGGTCATTTCTCCAGATCGTTCAAAGCCGAATTCGGTGAAAATCCGAGGGATGCGCGGCGGTAGGATGACGGAAGACCGGTTCGCGGCGATCGCGGTCAGCCTCTGCTGGCGGCTGCGAAATGTCCGTCATCTAACCGGCCGCGCTTCCGTCTTCAGATCCGGTCCGTTTTCTGGCGCTCTTCCATAGGCAGGACGGTAACGGAGTGTCTCCATCTTCTGGTGGAGAGATAACACAACCGATCTCCGCCAGAATGGTAGTTGCCTTAAAGGAAAAAATTATTCTTCATAGTTGATTATCATCAGACCCTCTGGTAGCACTCATTTCAGACACGAACGGAGGTTGCCTAGGTCATGTGCGGCATTGTTGGACTGTTTCTCAAAGACCGGAGCCTAGAACGCCATTTAGGTCAGCTGCTCTCGGAAATGTTGATCACCATGACAGATCGCGGTCCCGACTCTGCCGGGATCGCAATCTACGGTTCGGCTGCCGAAGGAAAGGCGAAGGTGACAATCCAGTCGGCCAAGTCGGAGGCGGATTTCGCCCGACTTGAAGATGATTTGGCAAAAGCGGGAATACCGGCGAACGTCAGCATCAAGAGCACCCATGCCGTCATTGCGATCGCTGCGGACAAACTTACGGCAATCAGGCCGATCCTGGCCACGCTTCGGCCCGATGTCCGTGTCATGGGCTCGGGCGACAGCGTCGAGATTTACAAGGAAACCGGCCTGCCGAAGGATGTCGTCGCCCGTTTCAGCGTCCGCTCCATGGGAGGCTCGCATGGTATCGGCCACACCCGCATGGCGACGGAATCGGCTGTCACGACGCTCGGGGCACACCCGTTTTCGACCGGTTCAGATCAATGCCTGGTGCACAACGGTTCGCTGTCGAACCACAACAACCTGCGCCGTGAACTGGTGCGGGAGGGCATGACCTTCGAAACACAGAACGATTCGGAAGTTGCAGCTGCCTATCTCACCTCCGAAATGGCCAAGGGCAAGGACCTCGGGCAGGCGCTGAGCGGTGCGCTCGACGACCTCGATGGCTTCTTTACCTTCGTGGTCGGCACGAAATCCGGCTTCGGCGTCGTGCGCGATCCGATTGCCTGCAAGCCCGCTGTCATGGCCGAAACGCACCAATATGTCGCTTTCGGTTCCGAATACCGGGCGCTCGTCAACCTGCCGGGCATCGAAACGGCACGCGTCTGGGAGCCTGAGCCTGCAACCGTCTATTTCTGGGATCATCAGAAAGTCGCCTGAGCGGCACCTCTGTGCGCATTCCTCCAAGGATTCTTTGAAAACATGCCTGTCATTGATCTCGCCATCACCCCTTTGCGTGAACTCAACAGCGCCCTGCACGGCATCCAGCCGGGTTCGAACGACCTTTCCTTCGAGGTCGTCAATCCGCGCGGCAGCCATTCGGTTGCCGTTGGCATCGATACGCCTGTCACGGTCGAAGTGAAGGGTTCCGTCGGCTATTACTGCGCCGGGATGAACGACGGCGGATCCGTTACCGTTCATGGTTCGGCGGGCCCGGGGGTCGCGGAAAACATGATGTCTGGCACAGTCGTGATCGAAGGCGACGCTTCCCAGTATGCGGGCGCAACGGGCCGCGGCGGCCTGCTGGTCATCAAGGGCAATGCTGCGTCGCGCTGCGGCATCTCGATGAAAGGCATCGATATTGTCGTTCATGGCAATATCGGCCACATGTCCGCCTTCATGGGCCAATCCGGTCATCTGGTGGTGCTCGGCGATGCCGGCGATGCGCTGGGCGATTCGCTCTACGAGGCAAAGCTTTTCGTGCGCGGCTCGGTCAAGAGCTTGGGTGCCGACTGCATCGAAAAGGAGCTACGGCCCGAGCATCTGACGAAGCTGGTCGAACTCCTCGAAAAGGCCGGCGTGACCGGAGTGAGGCCCGAGGAATTCAAGCGTTACGGTTCGGCCCGCAATCTTTACAATTTCAATATCGACAACGCCGAGGCGTATTAAGGCCAGGGACCATCATGAGCTATCACAACCCATATACCCCGCCGCGCAAGTCTGCGACCTTCGACGATTATACGCTGGCGGAAATCCGACGCGCCGCGGCGACCGGCATCTACGACATTCGTGGCGCTGGCACCAAACGGAAGGTTCCCCATTTCGACGACCTGCTGTTTCTCGGGGCGTCGATCTCGCGCTATCCACTCGAAGGTTATCGCGAAAAGTGCGACACGTCGGTCGTCCTCGGCACGCGCTTTGCCAAGAAGCCCGTTCACCTGAAGACACCGATCACCATTGCCGGCATGAGCTTCGGCGCCCTGTCCGGCAATGCCAAGGAAGCGCTTGGACGCGGTGCGACGATTGCCGGGACCTCCACTACCACCGGAGACGGTGGGATGACCGATGAAGAGCGCGGCCATTCGCAGATATTGGTCTACCAGTATCTGCCGTCGCGTTACGGCATGAATCCCAGGGATCTGCGTCGCGCCGATGCCATCGAAGTGGTTGTCGGCCAAGGGGCAAAGCCCGGCGGCGGCGGCATGCTGCTTGGCCAGAAGATCTCCGATCGCGTTGCCAACATGCGCAATCTCCCCAAGGGCATAGACCAGCGTTCGGCGTGCCGCCATCCGGACTGGACCGGCCCGGACGATCTTGAGATCAAGATCATGGAACTGCGCGAGATCACCGACTGGGAAAAGCCCATCTATGTCAAGGTCGGCGGCGCGCGCCCCTATTACGATACGGCTTTGGCTGTGAAGGCCGGTGCGGATGTCGTCGTCCTCGACGGCATGCAGGGCGGCACTGCTGCCACTCAGGACGTTTTCATCGAGCATGTCGGGATGCCGACCCTTGCCTGCATTCGCCCGGCAGTTCAGGCCCTGCAGGATCTCGGCATGCATCGCAAGGTGCAACTGATCGTGTCGGGTGGTGTCCGCTCCGGTGCGGATGTCGCAAAGGCGCTGGCGCTTGGTGCCGATGCCGTTGCCATCGGTACGGCGGCGCTGGTTGCACTGGGCGATAACGACCCGAGATGGGAAGACGAATACCGAAAGCTCGGGACCACGGCCGGTGCGTATGATGACTGGCACGAAGGCAGGGACCCGGCTGGCATTACGACACAGGATCCGGAACTGGCGGCTCGTCTGGATCCGGTCGCCGCCGGCCGCCGCCTCGCTAACTATCTGAAGGTCATGACGCTCGAGGCCCAGACCATCGCCCGTGCCTGCGGCAAGAACCACCTGCACAACCTGGAGCCGGAGGATCTTTGCGCGCTGACGATGGAAGCAGCTGCCATGGCGCAGATTCCGCTCGCCGGGACGAGCTGGTATCCGGGCAAGGGAGGTTTCTGAAACCGCATCAGAATATCGAGCCGCGTTTGGGAGGATGCGGCTCGTTTCCGTTGAGTGTCTGAAATAAAACAGGGGAATGACATGACACTGGATCTGTCGACATATGCCGAAGACCACGGCATCAAATATTTCATGATCAGCTTTACCGATCTATTTGGAGGCCAGCGCGCCAAGCTGGTGCCGGCCGAAGCGATCGCAGACATGCAAAGAGACGGCGCGGGTTTTGCGGGCTTTGCCACCTGGCTCGATCTGACGCCTGCCCATCCCGATCTTTTTGCCATTCCCGACGCATCCTCGGTCATCCAGCTTCCGTGGAAAAAGGATGTGGCCTGGGTCGCAGCCGACTGCGTCATGGAAGATCAACCAGTCGAGCAGGCTCCCCGGGTTCTTCTCAAGAGACTGATTGGCGAAGCTGAAAAGGCCGGCCTGCGCGTCAAGACCGGCGTCGAGCCGGAATTCTTCCTGATCTCGCCAGATGGTTCGAAGATTTCCGACGAGTTCGATAACGCCGAAAAGCCCTGCTATGATCAGCAGGCTGTCATGCGCCGCTACGACGTCATCGCCGAGATCTGCGACTGCATGCTGAAACTGGGCTGGAAGCCGTATCAGAACGATCACGAGGATGCCAACGGCCAGTTCGAGATGAATTGGGAATATGACGACGCGCTGCAAACGGCAGACAAGCATTCCTTCTTCAAATTCATGGTGAAGTCGGTTGCCGAGAAACACGGTCTTCGCGCCACCTTCATGCCAAAGCCCTTCAAGGGCCTGACCGGCAACGGCTGCCATGCCCATATCTCCGTCTGGGACCTGGAGGGTAGAAACAATGCGTTTGCCGACAAGGCAATGCCGTTTGGTCTTTCCGCCAAGGGCAAGACTTTTCTCGGAGGCATCATGAAACATGCCTCGGCACTGGCCGCGGTGACCAATCCGACTGTCAATTCCTACAAGCGTATCAACGCGCCGCGGACGATCTCCGGTGCAACCTGGGCGCCGAACACGGTGACTTGGACGGGCAACAACCGCACTCATATGGTGCGCGTGCCAGGTCCCGGCCGCTTCGAGTTACGGCTGCCCGACGGTGCCGTCAATCCCTATCTGCTACAGGCGATCATCATCGCGGCGGGGCTTTCTGGCCTTCGCAGCAACGCCGACCCGGGCCCGCATCACGATATCGACATGTATCGCGACGGGCATAGCTTGACCGATGCTCCCAAACTGCCGCTCAATCTGTTGGATGCACTTCGCGAATACGAAAAAGATACCGAACTGCAAGCTGCCCTCGGTGCCGAATTCTCGGCGGCCTATCTGAAGCTAAAGCAGGGCGAGTGGAACACCTATTGCTCGCAGTTTACCGCCTGGGAGCATGAAACGACCCTCGACGTGTGATATTTCACCGCTGTCCTTCGCGGCCCCCCGCGTTGCGCACTGCAAGAGAGCCTGCCATGACGCAATTCATTCTGACGGTCACCTGCAAATCAACGCGCGGCATCGTGGCCGCCTTATCCGGTTACCTGGCGGACGCGGGCTGCAATATCATCGACTCGTCCCAATTTGACGATCTCGATACCGGTCTCTTTTTCATGCGTGTCAGCTTCCTGTCGGAAGAGGGAGAGGGCCTTGCAGCGCTTGGCGAAGGTCTACGGCCGATCGCCGCAAAGTTCAAAATGGACGCTAAGATCCACGATGGCTCGCGCCGCATGAAGGTCACGCTGATGGTCTCACGTTTCGGCCATTGCCTCAACGATCTTCTCTATCGCTGGAAAATCGGCGCGCTGCCGATCGATATCGTCGGCGTCATATCCAACCATTTCGACTACCAGAAAGTGGTGGTCAATCATGATATACCGTTCCATCATATTCCGGTGACCAGCGAGAACAAGCCGCAGGCCGAAGCCAGGATCATGGACCTGGTGGAAGCAAGCGGCACTGACCTCATCGTGCTCGCACGCTACATGCAGATCCTGTCTGATCGGATGTGCACAGAGATGTCAGGCAAGATCATCAATATCCACCACTCCTTCCTGCCGAGCTTCAAGGGCGCCAATCCGTACAAGCAGGCCTACGGTCGCGGCGTGAAGCTGATCGGCGCAACGGCTCATTATGTTACCGCAGACCTTGACGAAGGCCCTATCATCGAACAGGACACTGTGCGCGTCACCCATGCCCAGAGCCCTGAAGATTACGTGTCGCTAGGCCGCGACGTCGAGGCGCAGGTTCTGGCGCGCGCCATACACGCGCACATCCATCGCCGCACCTTCATCAACGGCAACCGCACGATCGTCTTTCCGCCAAGCCCGGGGAGCTACGCGTCCGAGCGCATGGGGTAAAATACGGCGTGCCCAATGGCGCGGCCACCATGGCAATTGCCCAACCCCGAAGTATCGGTAGGCCATAATATGGTGTTGTCGATCCAGGGCGACGATCTCACTCGGTGAGGCGGTTTTTGAACGAATCCCGTTCCATGGCAAGGCGGTCTTGAGCGGGAAGGGGCTCTCATGCTGGGGCCCGAGCGCATTCGGCTATCGCGTCATGATGGCAGCGGCGGTCTTAGCGCGACCGTCAGAGACATCACCTTCCTAGGAAATAATATTCATGTGGCAACGGCTACGGCCGCCGGTGAAGCCTTGTCGGTGCGATTGCCATTCGGGCATGAGGCAATGGCCGGTCTGAGCCCAGGGGACCGCGTTCATCTCGCATTCGGCCCCGGCGCTGCGCACGTGTTCTGTTGAGCTAGAAGCCGGATGATAGAACCTCTTTCCGTCGACGTCTGGACCCGTCATTCGACACTGATCTTCCGATTTCCAACAGTCTGGTGTTTGCCCGGATCATCATCTCCTTCCACAGAAAAGCGACCTTTCAAAAGAAGTGAGCATGTGCCTCGCGAATAGCGTCGACGGTGGCGAGCGTGCCTGTGAGGTGGCGGCGTACCGCTTCCTGTGCCCGCGGGACATTCCTGTCTCGAATATTGTCCATAATTTCCCGGTGCGAACACAAGATCGTGCCGGCTTTACCGGGATCCATCAAGTTGAGCTTGCGAAGCCGATCGATATGCCCGGATCGCGACTGGACCAGGGCCCAGAGGTCCGCAACTCCGGCGCCTTCGAACATGGTTTGATGAAACTGGCGATCGAGAAGCGCAAAGCGTGCGAGGTCGTCATCCACGTTAAGCGCCGTTTCCTGAAGCGCCACCAGGCGATCGGCTTGTTTGATGACGGCCTCAGGCTGGTTTTCCGTTAGATACCGCACGACTTCCAGCTCGAGAGAGAGCCGCAGGAACTGCGTCTCGCGCGCCTGACGCAAATCGATGCGGGTGACCTCTGTGCGGGACTGCGGATAGACCACGACGAGGCCTTCTGCCTCCAGCATCTGCAGAGCGTCACGCACCGGTGTCTGGCTGACGCCGTAGGCCAGGGCGATCTCGCTGCGCGACAGATGCATGCCTGGAGGCAGATCGAGCGAGATGATGCGAGCGCGCAGCACGTCGTAGAGCTGGCGCGATGTCGAGGTGCGTTTGAGCGCGATTGTCGGGGAAAGATCGTTCAGAGCGTCCATGAAACCTCACTTCGACGCGCATTATAGCCGCTACGGAGCGCCATCTCAAACTAATATATTAACATAGTTGACCAACTGATATTTTAGTGTTTCACTCAGTTGGTGCTGGGAGGCACGTTTCGTAATTTCAGTGGGAGGATAGGATGTCGAGACTTTTTGGTGCTTTCGCGATCGCAGCCGTTATTGCGGCCACGCTTCCGGCTTCGGCTCAGGAAAAGACGGCGATCTCCATCACACGGCAACCTGGTATTCTGTACCTTGCCAGTCACGTGATGGAGACGCAAAAGCTCATCGAAAAACAGGCTGCGAAGGAGGGTCTCGACGGCCTCAGCATCGAATGGCGAACCTTCAGCGGCGGAGGGGCGCAGACCGATGCATTGCTCGCGGGCAATGTCGATATCGTCAACACCGGGTCGGGAAACCTACTTCTGCTTTGGGATCGCACGAAAGGCCGGGTAAAGGGCATCATTCCGAGCTCTGCGCAGCCGGTCATCATGGTCTCCAATGATCCCAAGATCAAATCGCTCGATGATATTGGTGCGAGCGACAAGATCGCCGTTCCTACGGTCGGCGTCTCGACCCAGGCGATTTTGCTGCAAATGGCCGCTGCCGCAAAATACGGGGAAGACCAGGTCCGCAAGCTCGACAGCAACACTGTACAGCTTGGCCATCCGGATGCAGTCGCGGCCATCGCCAACCCCAATCATGAAGTCAAGAACCATTTCTCAGCACCGCCCTTCCAGTACATCGAGCTGAAACAGCCGGGCGTGCATCGCGTCACGGACTCGCGCGAAATCATCGGAGGTTCCCTCACGCAGGCGACGTTCTTCACAACGACCGGGTTTGCCGAAAGCAATCCCGTTATCATCAAGGCAGTGCGTGAGGCAACCAAGCAGGCAGTGGCTACATCAAGAACGATCCAAAGGGCGCCCTTGAAGCCTATAAAACGATCACCGGTGACAAAACGTCGATCGACGATCTTATGGCGATCATGAACGAGCCGGGCTTCATCGACGACTATCGGACCGAGCCGCAGGGCACGATGAAGTTCGCGACGCATTTGAACAAGATCGGCACGCTGAAGATGCAGCCGAAAGCATGGACCGACTATTACCTGCCTGAATCCGCCGACCTCAACGGCAACTGAGCAGCATCCGTCCGGCAGACGACAGGCAGCCGTCTGCCGGATGAGCCCGACCCTTTTTCATGTGAGGACTAGTCAATGCTCCAGTCCGCAGCAACTGTTTCACCAGCGCATCAGGCAATTGCGCAAGCGGCTGAACCACTCTTGAGCGTCGAGAAGGTCACCCTGCGCTACAAGACGCCCAATCTCCTGGTCACCGCCACCGAACAAGTCAGCTTCAGCGTCCGGAAATCAGATCGGTTCGTGCTTCTCGGTCCATCGGGCTGCGGTAAATCGACGCTGCTGAAGGCAGTGGGCGGATACATGAAGCCCGTCAGTGGCTCCATCCGCATCAGTGGGCGGACGGTGACGAAACCGGGTCCGGATCGCATGATGGTGTTTCAGGAATTCGATCAGCTGATGCCCTGGAAGACCGTTCTGGAGAACGTGATGTTTCCGCTGCTGGTTGCGCGCAAGCTGCTGCCAAGAGAGGCGGAGGAAATCGCCCGCTCCTACATCGACAAGGTGAAGCTGACGCGCGCCGTCGACAGTTTTCCCCATACCCTTTCTGGCGGGATGAAACAGCGCGTCGCCATTGCGCGCGGCATGGCGATGCAACCCGACATCCTGCTGATGGATGAACCTTTCGCGGCGCTCGACGCGCTGACGCGCCGCCAGATGCAGGATGAACTGCTTCAGCTTTGGGATGATACAAAGTTTACCGTTATCTTCGTTACCCATTCGATCGCTGAAGCGATCAAGATCTCCAACCGTATCCTGCTTCTGTCACCCCACCCTGGGCGTGTCAAAGCGGAAGTCGTGGATGTCGACAAAGCTTCCAACGAGAACGGAACCGCAGCTGCACTTGAACGGGATATCCACGATCTTCTGTTCTGCGAACCTGGCCATCGGGAGTAAGCCACCATGAACGCACCAAGGATCCTGCTGGCTGAAGAAAGTGCAAACATGCGCCCGGCCTATGCCAACATCGCCGCGGTCGAGCAGAAGCTCGGGCCAGTTGAGCTCATCTGGGGTATCGGCGCTGTCCGAAAGGCACTGCTGATTATCGTACTTGCGCTCCTGTGGCAGGTCTATGCCACTTACCTGGACAACCCGCTTCTGTTTCCGACCCTCACCGACACATTGGTGACGCTCGTCGATCGATTTGCCGATGGCACGCTTCTGGCGCGCATCTGGACCACCTTGAAGATCCTGTTGATGGGATATGCGGCGGGAACGATTCTGGCGGCCATCCTCACCGTGCTGGCAATCAACACGCGCATCGGCACGGATTTCCTGGAGACGATGACCGCCATGTTCAACCCACTTCCGGCCATTTCACTTCTGCCGCTGGCGCTCATCTGGTTCGGCCTCGGCGCCTCCAGTCTCGTCTTCGTGCTCGTGCATTCCGTGCTCTGGGCTGTGGCGCTGAACACTCATTCCGGCTTTCTCGGAGTTTCCCGCACCCTGCGCATGGTTGGCGCCAATTACGGCTTGTCCGGCTTCTCCTACGTCGCTCGCATTCTCATCCCGGCTGCGTTTCCCTCGATCCTCACGGGTCTTAAGATCGGCTGGGCCTTCGCCTGGCGCACACTGATTGCCGCCGAACTCGTCTTCGGCGTCTCCTCCGGCCAGGGCGGTCTTGGCTGGTTCATCTTCGAAAACCGCAACCTTCTCGACATTCCGGCCGTCTTCGCCGGATTGCTGACGGTCATCGTCATCGGTCTGGTGGTCGAAAACCTGGTCTTCCAGACGATCGAACGCCACACCATCCAGAAATGGGGCATGAAGGAATGAAGTCAGCTTTCTTGTCTGGGTTCGCCTCCGTTCATCATGCTTTTCGGACAGTACCATGAAAAAACGCAAGACCTACGAGCAGCTCCGCTCCGCCCGCTGGATGGTCCCCGATGATCAAAGGTCCTTCGGCCACAGATCGCGCACCATGCAGATGGGCTACGATCCCACCGACTGGGAGGGACGCCCGATCATCGCCATCCTCAACACCTGGTCGGATGCGCAGCCCTGCCACATGCACTTCAAAGACCGAGTGGAATGGGTCAAGCGCGGCGTGCTGCAGGCCGGAGGTTTTCCGATGGAGCTTCCAGCGCTGTCACTGTCCGAAAATTTCGTCAAGCCAACGACAATGCTCTACCGCAATATGCTGGCGATGGAGAGCGAGGAATTGCTGCGCTCCCATCCCATCGATGGCGCGGTGCTCATGGGCGGCTGCGACAAGACCACTCCAGGCCTGGTGATGGGAGCGCTCAGCATGGGACTTCCCTTTATCTTCCTGCCGGCCGGGCCGATGTTGCGCGGCAACTGGGCGGGCAAGCATCTGGGCTCAGGCACCGACGGCTTCAAATTCTGGGACGAACGCCGCGCCGGGACGATTTCCAAGGAAGAATGGCAAGGGATCGAAGGAGGCATTGCCCGTTCCCATGGCCACTGCATGACCATGGGGACTGCATCGACAATGACGGCAATTGCCGAGGCCATGGGACTGACGCTTCCTGGCGCCTCTTCCATCCCCGCCGCCGATGCGGGCCACCAGCGCATGTCGGCCCAATGCGGCCGGCGCATCGTCGATATGGTCTGGGAGGACTTGACGCCGGACATGATCGTCACGGCGGCAGCCGTGGAGAATGCAGTGACCGTGGCGATGGCGACCGGCTGTTCCACGAATGCCATTATTCATCTGATCGCCATGGCGCGCCGCGCCGGGATCCCGCTGGAACTGGACGATCTCGACCGCATTGGGCGCAAAACGCCCGTCATTGCCAATATCCGGCCATCGGGTGACACGTACCTCATGGAGGATTTCTACTACGCCGGTGGTCTGCGGGCGCTGATGAAGCAATTGGGCGGCAAGCTCAACTCGTCGGCGATCACCGTTAGCGGCAAACCGCTTACGCAGGGCCTCGACTTGGTAAAGGTCTGGAACGACGACGTCATCCGTCCGCTGTCGAACCCGGTCTATCACGAGGGATCGCTCGCTGTCCTCAAGGGCAATCTCAGTCCCGACGGCGCGGTGATCAAGCCCGCTGCCTGCGACCCGAAATTCCATCGCCATAAAGGTCCGGCTCTCGTGGCTGATAGCTACGCCGAACTGAAGACGATCATCGACGATCCCGAATATCCTTTGACGCCGGAGACCGTTCTCGTCTTGCGCAACGCCGGCCCGCAGGGGGGGCCCGGAATGCCTGAGTGGGGGATGATTCCCATGCCCAAGGCGCTGTTGAAGCTCGGTCTGCGAGACATGGTACGACTGTCGGATGCGCGCATGTCCGGTACATCTTTCGGCGCCTGTGTGCTTCATGTGGCACCGGAAGCCTATGTCGGAGGCCCGCTGGCGCTTTTGAAGACTGGCGACATCGTCGAGCTCGATATCCCCAACCGCAGCTTGAACATGCTCGTGTCGGATGAAGAAATTTCCCTTCGCCGACAGTCGTGGAAGCCACCGGCTCCACGCTATGGCCGCGGCTACGGTTTCCTGTTCTCCAAACACATCGAACAGGCCGACAAGGGCTGCGATTTCGATTTCCTTAAGACCGAATTCGGCCCTCAGGTCGATGAACCAGCGATCAACTGATCCTTCAGCCGGAGATGTTAATGACCGAATACGCTCTTTCCGACGAAACCCGCGCAAAATTGATGAAGTCGTCGACGGCCTCTGTTGCCACAGCGCTTTACAAACGCGGCCTGCGCAACCAGTTCATCCAGAATGTCGGGCCGGTCGCCTGGAAGGGCAAGAACATGGTCGGACAGGCCTTCACCCTTCGCTACATCCCGGCGCGCGAAGATCGCAATCCCATCACCGTTTTCCGCAATGCAAACCACCCGCAGCGTGTCGCGGTTGAAACCTGCCCGCCTGGTTGGGTGCTTGTCATGGACAGCAGGAAAGATCCGCGGGCCGCATCGGCAGGCTCCATCCTCGTCACAAGGCTTGCGATGCGCGGTTGCGCCGGCGTCGTATCTGACGGAGGCTTTCGCGACGCCGAAGGCATCGCCAAGTTGGACATGCCGGCTTACCATCAGCGCCCGTCGGCGCCGACCAATCTAACCCTCCACGAAGCGCTCGACATCAACGTGCCGATTTGCTGCGGCGACGCGCCCGTTTTCCCCGGCGACGTACTCGTCGGCGATGGTGACGGCGTCATGATCATTCCAGCGCATTTGGCAGACGAGATCGCCGAGGAATGCACCGGCATGGAAAGCTTCGAGGAGTTTGTTCTCGAACAGGTCCAAGACGGCGCTGCTGTGATAGGCCTTTATCCGCCAACGACAGACAAAGCGCAAAACGACTATGCCCGATGGCGAAAAAAGACCGGGCGCTGAGCCCGCTCTTTTCTCCGCCCTCGTCTCATCCGGTTGCGAATGTCGCACTCACAAGCGAACCGCGGTGGCGCCGTGCCCGCTTCCCGAGACAGTTACAGGGCTTCGGATTCAGATCTGCTTGCCGAGTTTGGCGTCCACAGACTGCGAATTGGATCCACGAACCGCGAAGAACAGGAAAATGGCAGTCCAGAGGATCGATTTTTCCGCCCCACCGAAGCCTTCACCTCGCACGACGCCATGGAAATACACAGTAACCAGAAGCACGATCATTGCAGCGAAAGCGGCTGGCCGCGTGAAGAGCCCGACTGCGATCAAAATGCCGCCGAAGAATTCGGTTGCCGCAAGCAATGGCGACCAGAACAAACCGGGATAGAAGCCGAGACCTTCCACCATGCCGACAGCTCCGAACGGATTGAGGATCTTGCCGTAGCCGTGGGTCACCAGCAGTCCGCCGGCGATGACACGCAGAGCCGTTTCAGCGATGGTGTTAAACGGCATGTAAATTCTCTGAAGTGCCGGCACCATCGGGCGGGGTCGGCTGTCGGCAAAATCTGTCATAGGGTCACCTTTCCGTTCATTGCGATGCAACACATCTGCCGTGAAACCGGGCCAATAGCCAAGTCCGACGAGGTTGAAATATGACCAATCAAGTTAACAATGACGTGATTTTGACGTCACCATAACGAGCGGGGGTGCGAAGCGGGCTGGCGCTGCATAAAGGTCCGGAAACAAAGACCGCGCCACTCCTGACGGTGGCGCGGTTTTTGCATCCTCTTACGAGAGCTTCCTGGAGGCCGCTCTTATATTTCGGGGCATCCACGCGCAAATACCATCCGTGCCGGACCATGGCGCCTAAAGCCTTGGACCACGACGCTGCGTGGTGAGACACGAACGATACGCGCCCGACGAAGACCTGCGTCGCGCGCACTGTCGAGCGCATCGTCCGGGTCGCATGCCCGGCGGGTCGGCCTATAGCGGCGATCGAAATACCGGTCCCGATGGCGGTCGCGGTCGTAGATCCCAACCCCGCCTGGACCTAATTGCAGTTCCAGTTCCTGCGCGACGGCAAAGGAGTGGCTGATCGCAATGCAACCGAGTGCGGCAATACCGATCAAAGCCGACTTGAGAATATAGCATAAAATGCCTCTCTTCAGTTCTTCAACATGCAAATCCGGTGAGAAACAGACCAAGGAAACTCTTGCTCCGCCGCGCGGACAAAGACCGGCCCCTCGTCAAGCCGGACCTCTCCCGGTCGGTCCTGCATCTCAGCGCGCGGTGCCGCCGTCTAGGCCCTCTCCATGTCATCGTCACGGAAGGACCAAAAGCCTCGGAGACAGGTAGCAACGCTGCCGCACTCCAATGAATCCACAAAGCCTAGGAATTCGCCGCGAGCGGGTCGAGCGTCGAAGGTAAATCTGACCGCAGCCGTCGAACCGCGCAGCCCGTTACAGCGTTTCGAGGAAAAGTCGAACGCATCATGTCGAACCGCCGACAACATCAGACGCCCGAAGGCGCCTTCAAAGAGAAGATCGGGGAAACGACCTCGTTCCCCTACGACCGACTGACAGTCGAGCGTTTCCGTGCGGCTTTTCCCCGGGCGCGATGGAATGATGACCTCAAGGCATGGTTCGTTCCCGGCAAAACTGCCGCTCGCCGGATCGCCCGCTGGCGCGCGCGCGAGGCAACGCAGGTCGAAGCCTATGGGGACGAGAAGGGACGCGACGCCTTCCAGTTTGATCCGATCGAAAGTCCATATCTGGAGGTCGGGGAGGCGGGCTTGCGGGTCCGGACGCCCTATTCACGGACTGTCGTCGATCAGCTACGCGAAATTCCCTGGGCCCATTGGGACAGCGATCTTAGGGTCTGGCATGTGCCCTTCCGGTCGTTCGACGCCCTCCGGCGGCGATGGGCGACGATCGAGGCGGCGGCCCGGCGAAACGAGCCCGAAGAAAGAAGGCGCCGGGCTGAAGAGCGAAAGGGCACCGAAGACGACAGACGCGCCCGACGTCGCTCGGCGGAGCGAAAGCGTCATCGTTATCTGCTGGCGTGCAACGACCTGCCGCCGTTGCAGCGGCCGGTGGCGACCGAACAGTACGGCGTCATCGTCTTCACGGAGATCACCGGCGAACTCGTCGAGCCAGATACCGTTGCGGATTTCTATCCCGGCGCGACGAAAGACCACGTCTGGGGACTATGGCGGACGCCGACGCTGGACGAACTGATCCACACATGGCCCGCGAAGCCGGTTTCAGAAAACCGGAGGCGAGAATGGTGGCTTCCGAGCATCGATGAGCTGAGGTCCGCCCGAAGGCTTGCGCGCTCCCGTGAACGGCGCAGACGAAAGTAGTCGAGGGCGCGTTTGATGCGCGAGTGCGAAGGTCTGCCCGCGTGCACGGCGAGAGAACCAGGTACCTGCTCAAAGGCCTGTTCGAAATATCTTCCCGGACCACTGGGAATGGTTCGACGCATTGAGGCGCGATGACCAGCACGTCGGATGGGCGATTGGAGGCCTTTATTTACATGGTCGCGCCCAGGCGCATCGCGCCAGTTTCCGTTCGACACCGCTTCAGGTCTGCGACCCCGATTTCAATCGGCCCATGCTTCATGGATGCAGGATCTTCATCGGCTGCCGACATTTAGGCCCTGCAGCATGCGGTACGCGCTGGGTTTCGGGTGCGAGAAAGTGCGGTTTGAATGCACTGCAGCTTCGAGCGCCGCAAGTCGTCTCTTTGTGCAGCAATCAGTTCGCATTGACCGTGCGCGACGCTGATTGATCGCGACTTTTTTCGCAAGCGCTTCCCATCTCCGTTTGCTTAGCCAAGGGCGTCTTATTCATGGCCCCCGTTCACGTTCTGAGTTCGAGGGCGATCCAGTGTAGGAACGTCAGACATGGATAGTCATGCCTGAATAGTCATGCTATCGAAACGCGAGTGGGGAACGGATCGACAAGATCCAAAGGGCGGTGGAATGAGACTGAAGCTCGTTGCAGTCGCGGTTGCGGCGCTAGCGCCAGTTGTCGCGATGCTCGTCTATAACGAATTGGAGACACGCCTTCAGCGCAACGAGGAAATCAGGGGCAACGCTGCGCAGGCCGCGCGGCTGGCGGCTTCCGAAGTCGAACGGATCATCGAAGGACTGCATGGTCTTCTCGTCGCCGTTGCCTCAATGCCCGCAATCCAGGACCTCGACGCGGCTGCTTGCGACCGGGCTCTTCGGTCGGTAGCCTCGAGCGTGTCCAATATTCGCACGATTTTTGTGACCGACTTGTCGGGGCATCCTGTCTGCGGCAGCGTCGAGCCGCCAAGTGGCGTCCGGTTCGCGGATCGGGACTACTTCAGGCAAGCTCTTGCCTCAGGCAGGTTTGTGGTCGGCACCTACACCGACAGCCGGATGTCGAAGGGTGCAGTCCTTCCGGTAGCGATGCCGCTGATGAAGGGGGGGATCGCCCAACGTGTGCTGGTGACGGGCCTGCGCTTGGAGTGGCTGCAGGACAGGATCGCAGAACGCGGCGTGGAGGGTGGCAACGCCATAACGATTGCCGACAGCAACGGGACGATATTGGCACACGTGCCAAATCCCGGCCGCTTTGTCGGCACCGCCATCCCTGCTGCCTTTCGACACCTGATCTATGCGGGTTTTCCAGGTATCATCGAGGTTAAAGGACAGGACGGAATCGTACGGATCCTGGGATATCGCCCGATCGAGCTTCCAAACAACCCGCTTTACATTGACGCAAGCATCTCGAAGGAGGAGGCATTCGCACCGATCAACCGAGCGACGGAAGTCAACGCGCTGTCCATCATCGGCGGCGCACTGCTCGCCTTCCTGGCCGCCGTCCTCATAGGCAACCGGTTCATCGTGAGACCGATCCACCACATCGCTCGCGTGATGGGAGACTGGCGCGCCGGCAGGACCGACGTACGCACGCGGATGGATCCCGCCAAGGATGATCTTGGTGCCGTGGGAGCCACATTGGACAGTCTCCTTGACGAACTGGACACCCGGCACCGGCAAGCTAAGGAGGCAGAGGACGAAAGAGACCTGCTGTCACGGGAGATGGCCCACAGAGTCAAGAACGGCTACGCTTTGGTGCAGGCGATCGCCCGACAGAGTTTTGCGAAGAGCGATCCTTCCCGTTATGCCGTGTTCTCCGAAAGGCTGACGGCGCTGGCAGGTGCCTATGATCTTATTCTCACAAGAGAGGCCCATTCGGCGGATATGTCCGAGACGATCCGAAAGTCCCTGCGCCCCCACCACGAGGTCGTTGCCAGCCGAGTGGAGGTAACGGGTCCACAGGTTTCTCTACCGGCGGAACTCACGCTGGCCCTGTCGCTGGTTGTGCACGAGCTCGGCACGAACGCGATGAAATACGGCGCACTGAGTACGGACGAGGGCCGGATTGCCGTAGACTGGACGCTCAAGGACCGGCGGGTTCAACTGACTTGGCAGGAAACAGGGGGGCCAAAGGTCACTCAGCCAATCGCTAGAGGATTCGGCTCGGTACTCATCGAAAAAGCCTTCCCGGCGAAATATCAGGCAAAAAGCCTTTCCACTTACGGGACCAGCGGCCTGATCTTTGAACTTGCATTTTCTCTGCCGGCAGAACCGGCGGATGATCTTCCGGTAACGACTTTCCAGGTTCCCCGCGCAGAAGGCAAGGATGGCGCATTCGAGAATCCGCGCCGAGCGGGCCACAATTGAAAAAAGCTACTGCTCAAACGAACCGCTGACGGCACGCAATCGCGTCCGTATGCAGGTTGTTTGCAGGCCCACCTGACGCAGATGTCGTGTCCTCTGAACATCTACGCCGCATTTCCTTTGCGGCCCGATTGCGAGTCGGGTGTATTTTAGCATGTTCGGAAGATTTCATTTGCTTTGCTTCCAGTGGCAGCGCATGGTTCCGGCTTCCAGCAGTCATCATCACGGGCGCTGCTGTTTGAGGGCGCCATGCCCTTGCCCCGACCGAAAGGAGGACCTGATGTCTTCCGAAATTTCTACGAAATATCTGACGAGCCAAGACCTCGGTATGTTGCAGCAGGTGCTGAGTGATGCTGGCTATACAGACGACATTCTTCTCGAACCGCCTCGACCCTTCAATACAGCAGCCAGGCTGATGATCCGCCTCTTTCAGCAGGGAATGACGGATGCCACCGACCTCGCCAATGAACTTGATCGGCAATTCGGGAAGTCTCGGAAAATGGGGACGGCTTTTGCAGGTTCACCGCTTCATCGTTTCGCGATCCAAGGTCTTCCGACGGAACTCCGTTCCATTGTTCATTAACGCCCTGCCCATGGGTGAGGATCGATCGTGCGGGTGGCAGATGGAGTGCTTCGATTGACGAGGAAGTGAACGATGTTTGAAGGCTTCAGAAGGGAAGTGGACGATCGGCAAGCTGAAAAACTAGGCGCGCTTGCGCCAAAAACCGGGAAGTTGCTGGGTGACAATCCGTTTGTTCCCCAAGCGGATCCGGTTCGCTACGGGCTTTGGAGAGAGGCCTACTTTAAGGCCCAGATTGAGATCGACGGCTTTAAGCACTACCCCCGCATCGCTCCGGAGCAGGCGCTCCTGAAATCAAAATCGGATGATGCCGGCTTTGATCGCCGTTCGCTGATCACCGGTACAGGCAAGCTCTGAAGGACGGTCGAGCCGGTCCGGAGACAACCTTCCTTCGATTGAGGAGAGTAAATGTCGCTAAAAATGCGCCCGAACATGCCACCGTTCGTCACCAATGAGAACGGCCATATCCCGATGACCGACATTGCGTCGAACTGGCTGGTGATCGTAACGCGCGAGGCGATGGAGCGAATAGCGTCGCCGCCCGACGCGTCGCTGGAGCGCCTGCTGGCTTATGCCGACACATTCGGCGAGGTCGCCACATATAAAATGGAGCATGGCCGCGCCGGCGAAGAGGAAACCATCTGGGTTCAAAGCGCCGATGTTGTCGAATGGCAAAGTTCACAATCCATGTAAGTTCCTTTGATTGTGCGCATCGAAGGACGCTTCGCCCGTCCTTCGATGCGCCGATTCAAACTGCTTCGGGAGGAAGGCCGCCAACCCCTGGAAAAGGCGACCAACCGTATTTCAGGCCGCCTTAACGGGAACATTCGCTACCTTGTAGGCGATCAAGTCTTCGATGGTGATCAGATGGAGGCCATGCCGTTCAGAAAACCGTTTGAGTTCGGGAAGCCGTGCCATCGTGCCATCATCGTTGGCCACCTCGCAGATCACCCCGGATGGGGACAGACCGGCGAGCTTGGCAAGATCCACTGCTGCTTCGGTGTGGCCGGGGCGGGAAAGAACGCCATTCGGATGGGCCCGAAGCGGAAAGATATGACCTGGCCGGGCAAAATCCTCGGGACGAGAGCCTTTTCTGACAAGTGCTTGAACCGTGGCAGCCCTGTCGGCGGCCGATATGCCGGTCGTCGTTTCTGGAACGTAGTCCACGGAGACGGTGAAGGCGGTCTCGAGCGCCTCGGTGTTGCGTGGAACCATCAACGGAATATCGAGCTCGTCGAGCCTGTCGCCTTCCATCGCAACGCAGACAAGACCACGGGCGTGGTTCATCATGAACGCGATTGCTTGCGGAGTGACGGCCTCCGACGCGATCACGAGATCGCCTTCGTTTTCCCGGTCACGATCATCGACAACGACGACGATCTCGCCCCGCGCAATAGCGGCGATCGCATCGTCGATTCTGGAAATTGCCATTTTCTTGCCTTTCAAGGGTTAGCCGTTGTGAGCGGCGTGCATGGCCTGTCAAGCCACCATTTTCCCTTGGGCGAACAAGCATAGGAAACACCGCGCATGGGGCGGCGTCCGCTGCATTGATCTCTTCCATCCGGACTGTAACCGTCGGCTCCGGCATCTCACCGGATCTGCTGACCCTCCGCATCCACGAAGGCGCTCGCGGGCTCCGAGTTGCCTCGATACCGCCGGTGGGGAATTGCACCCCGCCCTGAGAACGCGTGTAACATAGAGGATCGGGGCCGGGTTCTGCAAGAGGCTGCCGTGCCGCTGGCCCATCGAGATCCTGTTTTTCGCGGTGAACGCACTGTTCCTTGTTGTCGAATAAAGCTACGACATGATCAGGCCGCCATCGACGTTGATCGTCTGGCCGGTGATGTAGGCAGCATCGTCGCTGGCAAGGAAGGTGACGAGACCGGCAACATCCTCGCCAGATCCTGCCCGCTTCATTGGAATCCCTTCGACCCACTCTTTCATCAAGTTGTCCGGGGCCGTAGTTGCCGAGGAGTTTGCCCCACGCCTGATCGTTATAGGCCCACATGTCGGTTTCGATGATACCGGGACAGAAGGCATTTACGGTAATGTTTTCGGTCGCGACTTCCTTGGCAAGGCTTTGGGTGATCCCGACGACGCCCATTTTTGAAGCGGCGTAGTGCGGTGTATAGATGAAGCCGTCGCGCGCTTGGCCTGAGGCGGTGTTGATGATGCGGCCGCCGCGTCCATGCCTGCGCATGCGCAGAATTGCTTCCTGCGCGCACAGGAAGACGCCCTTGGTGTTGACGGCCATGACCCTGTCCCACTCGGCTTCTGTCATGTCTTCGATGCGGGCGATTGTGATGACGCCGGCGTTCTGGATCGATACGTCGACAGTACCGTAAGCTTTCTCCGCCGCGTCATAGAGAGCCCGCACGCTGGCTCTGTCGGTGACGTCTCCGACGAAGGAGATAGCATTGCCGGCATCGATTTTGATTTGCTCGGCGACCGTATGGACCAACTCTTCATTTGCCGAGACCACGAGATTGGCGCCTTCTGCGGCGAAGCGCTTGGCGATCGCAGCGCCGATTCCGCGGCTGCCTCCGGTGATGACGACAGTCTTGTTTTCGAAGCGTTTCATTCTCTCTCTCTTCCTTCCCGTTGCCAGGTGATATCGGGCCCGTCGGCCGCAGAGCCGGCATCATGCTGCCTTCAAGCGCAGTCGCCCCTGGCTCTGGCATCAGTGCTGTGGAACGCGCGACGTCGCAAGGGCCGAGGATTTTACCAAGCATGCGCCCCCATGGAACGAGCGTGTCGGCTCAGACGACATCGGTGCATTCGCCCGGCGTCGTTCGGTGCTGTGTCGGGCAGCGGCAGTCACGATCCAATCCAATCCTCGAGCGTTTCGCGCGATTTTCGATCGGCGTGAAGGGCGAGCGGACGACGATGTCCACGCCGCCTCGCTCGTGAGCCCCTTCAGCGCCACGATCTCGGCCAGGGAGGAAGCGAGACCGTATATTTGAAGTTTGCCGGCAACCAGCTTTCGCATCGCATCACCAGCAGCAGAAACCTCCGTCGACAAGCAGATCGACGCCCGTCACGAAACTTGCAGCATTCGACAGCAGGAACACGGCCGGCCCGACCATCTCGTCGACCGTTGCCATGCGCTGCATCGGCGTCTGCTCTTCGAAAAGCTTGGTCTGATGCACCATCTCGGGACGCATGTTCATCGGCGTCGCCGTATATCCGGGCGAGATGGTGTTGACGCGGACGCCACGGTCGACCCATTCCATCGCCATGGACTTCGACATATGGATCACACCGGCCTTCGAGGCGTTATAGTGCGCTTGGCTCAGTCCCCGATTGACGATCACCCCGGACATGGACGCGATATTGACGATGGACCCGCGTCGGTTCTTCAACATGGCGCGGGCTTCGGCCTGGCAAGAAAGGAAGACCCCTTTCAGGTTGACATCCATCAACGTCTGGTACTGATCCTCGTTCATCTCTTCGGCAGGGTTGGCGTTGGCGATACCGGCGGCGTTGACGGCAAGCGTCAGTGCGCCGAGCTCGGCCTCGGTGCGTGTGACCGCATCGCTGAGGGATGACTTGCTCGTGACGTCCGCTTCGATCTTGATGGAGCGGCGGCCGGCGACCTGAATTTCTCTAGCCGTATCGGCCAGTCCGTCGTCGGTTCGGCGGTCGAGCAGCGCAATGTCGGCGCCGCACTGTGCAAGACCAATGGCAATGCGCTGCCCAATTCCGCTGCCGGCTCCGGTCACGATGGCAACCTGGCCGCTGAGATCAAAAAGCTTCGGGGCGTTCAGAGTGATGTCGGACACCGCTCTTCCTTTCTCTGTCTGTTTAGATTGTAGCAAGCTCCATGACCGAGACGTCGTTTGCCTCGTCACGATTGAGAATGCCTGCCTGCTTGCCCTGGGCAAGCACGAGAATGCGATTTGAGACGCCGAGAACTTCCTCGAGGTCGGAGCTTACGACGATGACCGCCACGCCCTGTTTCGCAAGATTGACGATGATGTCGTAGATGCCCGCTCGGGCACCGACGTCTATGCCTCTCGTTGGTTCGTCGAGCACCACGACCTTGGGATTGCGCATGAGCCATTTCGCGATGACGACCTTCTGCTGGTTACCACCGGACAGGTCCGAAGCATATTGCTCTGCGCGACCCTTCACGCCGAACTTGGCAACCGCCTTCTCCGCGAAAGAGCGCTTGACGCGCGGTGTGATCCAACGCCCACCCAGCATGTCGAGGTTGGCGTAGATAATGTTCTCGCCTATCCGGTGGCCGACAACCAACCCCTGGTCCTTGCGATCTTCTGGAACCATCACGATGCCTTTGGCGATCGCGTCGGCAGGATCGCGGAGCCTGAGTTCTTCGCCTTCCAGCTTAATCGAGCCCGCACTGATCGGGTCCGCTCCCGAAAGGGCGCGCACAAGTTCCGTGCGGCCGGCGCCGACCAGGCCGGCAATTCCCAGAATTTCGCCTGCCTTCACGTCAAAGGTAACGTTGCGGAAGGAATTGTCCGGAGAACTCAGCCCCGACACCTGAAGTACCGGATGTTTCGTGGGAACCGGCAGGGTCGGGAACAGCCGGTCGAGCGAACGTCCGACCATGCTTTCGACAATCGTGCGTACCGGCGTCGCGCTGTCGGCGAATTCCTGCACGCGCTCCCCGTCGCGAAGTACGACGATGCGGTCGGTAATCTGTCTGATCTCCTCCATGCGGTGGGAGATGTAGATGATGCCAACGCCTTCGGAGCGAAGCTTCCGGACCTGTTGGAAGAGAGCTTCCGTCTCCGCACCCCCCAGTGCTGCGGTCGGCTCGTCCAGGATCAGGAGTTTTGCATTGAGAGCCAGTGCTTTCGCAATTTCGATGAGCTGCTGATTTGCGGTCGAAAGACCGGCCACTTTCCGAGTTGCCGGTAAGTGAAGGTTCAGGCGAGCGAGCTGTTCGGTTGCGCGGCGAACCATCTGGGCGCGATCGACGACGCCGTTCTTCATCGGCCAGCGTCCGATGAAGACGTTTTCGGCAATGGAAAGCTGCGGAAGCAGTTGCAGCTCCTGGTGGATCAGGACCACACCCTTGTCGATCGCCTCCCTTGGGGTGGCCGGGGCATAAGGCTGTCCCAGCCATGTCATTGATCCTTCGGATGGCGTGCGTGACCCGGCGATGATGCCGGAGAGAGTTGACTTGCCCGCTCCGTTCTCACCCAGAAGTGCAACAACTTCGCCCGGATAGACGTCAAGGCTGACATTCCTCAGAACCTGGAGCGATCCATATCGCTTGGATATGCCCTTCAGGGAAAGAACCGGATCAGTCACGGCACACCTCCTCAAGACCTCGACTTTTTTACGGGTGGCTAGCGATGAAACCTGCAACGTTTTCCTTGGTCGTCAGCGTGGCATCCAGGAGCTGTACCGGCGGTATCTTCTCTCCGGCGACGAGCTTGGCCGCGTTTGCGACCGCGTCGCGGCCCATCTTCTGCGTTTGCTGCGTTGCGGTCACGTCGAAGACACCCTTGCTCAGCGCTTCGAGGGCTGCTGTGTCACCGTCGAAGCCGCCCACCACGATCTTCTGGGAGGGATTGGCAACCTTGATCGCCTGCGCGGCGCCAAGTGCGAGTGCGTCGGCTTGGGCAAACACGATCGAGATGTCGGGATTTGCCTGGAGCATGTTCTGCATGATCTGGAACCCTTCGTCCTGGCTCCAGATGTTCGAGTACTGCTCGGCAACAACCTTCACGTCGGGATTGGCCTTGAGGGATTCAGCGCATCCCTTGGAGCGGTCGACCTCGGGCGTGGTGCCCTTCTGACCATGGATGATAACCATTTTACCCTTGCCGCCGGCTTGCTTGAGAATGTAGTCGCAGACGGCCCTGGCGGACGCGACTGAATCCGTTGCAAGGAAGGTGTCGCCGGGTGCTCCGTCGGCGTTTCGGTCAACGTTCACCACCGGAACGCCGGCGTTCTTGGCAAGCTTGACGGGAACGGTCGCTGCGGCCGCACCCGCCGGAATGTAGATCAGGGCGTCGATGTTCTGGGTCAGAAGGTCCTGGATCTGGTTGACCTGCGTCGGTCCGTCGCCCTTTGCGTCGACCGTGACGACTTCGATACCACGCTTTTTGGCTTCGTCCTCGACGGACTGCTTGATCTGATTGAAGAAGTTTGCCTGAAGGTTGGCAACGGCCAGGCCAAGCTTCTTCAGCTCCGCCGCATGTACGGGCCCGAGCGTGAGAGCAAGTAGTGCGGCAGACGCGAGCATGGTGCGCGCAATTTTCATTTTAATTCCTCCGTTGTTTGATGGGACCCTCGGGTAATTCCTCCCCCTCGGGGTATTGATCCGCCCCAAGCTTCGGGCGGAATTCATGGAGCGGGCCCGCTCGTCAGGCGCGACGCCGACGAACTGTCTCCGCGCCGACCGCAAGCACGATGACGATGCCGATGATCACCTGCTGAAGGAACGGCGAGACATTGAGAAGATTGAGACCGTTGCGAAGGACACCGATGATGAGAACGCCGATGAGCGTACCCCCAATACCGCCGGCGCCGCCAGACAGCGAAGTCCCGCCGATGACGACGGCAGCGATGGTGTCCAACTCATAGCCAAAGCCACTGGACGGCTGGACCGAGTCAAGGCGGGCGGCGAGAACGATGCCTGCCAGTCCGGCAAGGACTGCGCTCATCACATAGACGCCGATCGTCACGAGCTGGACATTGATGCCCGCCAGGCGAGCAACCTCCGGATTTCCGCCCACGGCGTAGAGCATGCGACCTTCGGAACGGAAGTGCAGGAATAGCCAAGCGGCAAGGACGACGGCAAGCATCAGAAAGACCGTGGCAGTCAGCACGCCGAAATGGCGATCGATTGCGAGCATCATGAACCAGTCAGGGAATCCCACGATCTGCTGACCGTCGGTGATCATGTTTGCGACGCCGCGAGCTGCCGACATCATGGCCAGAGTGGCGATGAACGCCGGGACCTTGAACTGCGTCACCAGCAGGCCCACGATCAGCCCCGAAACGGCAGATGCGATCAGACCGAAAGCGATCCCGACCGCAAGCGGAAGGCCGGCGATATTGGCGGTCCAGCCCATGACCATCATCGCAAGAGCAAGAACCGAACCGACCGACAGGTCGATGCCGCCGATGAGGATGACGAAGGTCATTCCCACCGCCATGATGCCAAGGACTGTGATCTGATCGAGGATGTTGAGGCCGTTTCGAACCGAGAGAAACGCGTCTGTGCTGATGCTCAGGAAGACGCAAAGAGCAAGCAGCCCCACGAGTGGACCGGTGGCACCCTTGAGTTTGCTCAGCCAGGCACCGGATGAAAGTCTCTGTTCATTGATGTCGAGCGCCACCATCGTTCCTCCCTGGGTCTAGCTGGTAGCCAATATTCGTGCAGGAGAGAATAATTATTCATACCCGTTGAAAAATTCATTAACAAGTTGGTTTGCGGCTGTCAACTGGATTTGTCCGCGCCATTGCCGGTTCGATATTGCGTAAGGGGCTTGACTAAATGGGACTGTGTGCAAAAATATTGATAATTGAATAAATATGCACAGAGGAATCCATGGATATCACAGAACTTGAGCGCCTCGCTCGGGAGATCCGATTGCGCGATCTTCGGGCGGTTTTCGAGGCCGGTGCCGGCCACATCGGCGGCGAGATGTCGGTAATTGACATTCTTGCGGCCCTGTACTTCCGCGTGCTGAAAGTTTGGCCCGACCAGCCGAAGCATCCCGATCGGGACAGGTTCGTCCTTTCCAAGGGGCATACGGCGTGCGCCCTGTACGTGACGCTGGCAAAGCGCGGCTTCATTCCCGAAGAGGAGGTTTCCACGTTTCTGCAGCCGTACTCGAGACTGAATGGACATCCCAATTGCAACAAGGTTCCAGGGGTGGAAACGAATACCGGCCCGCTCGGGCACGGTCTGCCGGTTTCGGTGGGAATGGCAAAGGCCGCCAAGCTCTCCGGAGCGATGTATCATACCTACGTTGTCACCGGCGATGGTGAGATGCAGGAGGGTTCCAACTGGGAGGCAATCATGGCAGCGGCCCAATTCAAGCTGGATAACCTGACGTTGATCATCGATCACAACAGATTTCAGCAGGGTGCAGCACTCGCCGATACCAACGACATCGCTCCCCTTCGTCCGAAACTGGAAGCATTCGGCTGGGAGGTGACCGAGATTGACGGCAACAGTATGCACGAGATCGTTCCTGCGCTCGAACATCGAGGCGACCGACCGCATTGCATTGTCGCACACACGAACAAGGGCCACGGAATCTCATTCATGCAGGACCGTGTCGACTGGCATCACAAGGTTCCGAACAAGGAACAATACGAATTCGCATTGGCAGAACTGTCGGAGGCAATGTAATGAACGCCCCAGTAAACGCACCCAAGCTTTATGACTGCCGCGACGCGTTCGCAGCGACGCTCGAACGTCTGGCGACCGAGAATCAGAAAGTTGTAGCGGTCTGCAATGACTCGGTAGGCTCGTCGAAGCTTGGCGGCTTCAAGTCGAAATTTCCCGAGCGCCTGGTCAATGTCGGTATCGCGGAACAGAACATGGTCGGGGTTGGAGCAGGCCTCGCCAACGGCGGTCATCTACCATATGTCTGCGGCGCCTCTCCGTTCCTGACGGGAAGATCGCTTGAACAGATCAAGGCGGACATCTCTTACTCGAACGCGAATGTTAAGCTCGTGGGCATTTCCTCTGGAATGGCATATGGCGAGCTCGGTCCGACCCATCATTCGATCGAGGATTTCGCCTGGACGCGAGTCCTGCCGAATCTTCCTGTGATTGCGCCCTGCGACCGCATCGAGACCGCGGCGGCCGTCGAGTGGGCGGCGACCTACCACGGCCCATGCTTCCTCCGTCTGTCGCGCGTGGGCGTGCCCGATCTTCTTGCGGAAGGTCACAAGTTCGAGCTCGGCAAGGCAAATCTCCTGCGCGAAGGTTCCGATGTCACACTCATTGCGAACGGTACATTGACACACCGTATGCTCAAGGCTGCCGAAATCCTCGCGCAACGTGGCATTCGGGCAAGGGTCCTCAACTTCGCCACGGTACGTCCCATAGATGAGGATGCCATCATTGCCGCTGCCAAGGAAACCGGAGCGATCGTTACGGCAGAAGAACATTCGATTTTCGGCGGGCTTGGCTCCGCGGTTGCCGAGGTGGTGGTCGACAATGCGCCCGTTCCGATGAAGCGCCTGGGCGTTCCGGGCATCTATGCCCCGACCGGTTCGGCTGAGTTCCTTCTCGATGAATTCGGCATGGCCCCGCCGGCAATCGCGGATGCCGCCCAGGCGCTTATGAAACGCAAATAAGCCGGTCGCATACGATCGAGCCGGGCCGTCCGCTGCCCCGGGTCTTTTAATCTGTGGAGGATACGATGCTCGCTATTTTGGCGATCGATCAGGGCACGACCAATTCAAAGGCCGTTCTGGTTTCCGAAAAGGGAGAAGTCCTCGCACGAGGCTCGGCGGCTGTGGGGATTTCATATCCGAAGCCGGGGTGGGTCGAACAACAACCGAACCGTCTCTACACGTCTGTTTGCGAGGCGATCGAAATCTGCCTGGATGCGGTCCCGGACGTGACCATTGCGGCCCTTGCAATTTCCAATCAGCGCGAGTCGGTCACTGTTTGGGATGCTGAGACGGGAGAGGCCCTGGGACCTGTGCTCAGTTGGCAATGCAGGCGCACGGCACCTGATTGCAAACGTCTCCTTGTCGAAGGACATCTGGATCGCGTGCAGGCGCTCACCGGCCTACCCCTCGACCCAATGTTCCCAGGTTCGAAGTTCCGATGGCTTCTGGATCGTGTGCCGAAGGGCCGACCAGTGCGGCTGGGAACGATCGACAGTTGGCTCGTGCACTGCATGACCGGCGGACGCCGGTACGTATGCGATGCCTCGAACGCCTCCAGGAGCCAATTATTCGACCTTGAGGAGCAGACATGGAGTAAGGAACTTTGCGAAATTTTCGATGTCGATACGGCACTCCTGCCGGAGGTGCTCGACAGCTCGGCCGATTTCGGGACAACAAAGGGGCTGAAGGGCGTACCGGACGGCACCCCTATCAGGGCCGCGATCGGCGACAGCCATGCAGCCCTGTTCGGCCATGGAGCGTTCAAACCTGGTGATGGAAAGATAACCTTTGGAACGGGGTCGTCGGTGATGACAACCCTTCCTCGGTTCATTGCGCCACGCAACGGTGTGACGACCACTGTCGCCTGGCGCATCGACGGAACGCCGACTTTCGCTTTCGAAGGCAACATCCTTGTTTCTGCGGCGAGCCTCCCATGGATGGCGGGCATTCTCGGCCTTCCGGACGTCGCTGCACTGATCGACCTTGCGGCGACCGCCGAAGCAGGCGGACCGGGTTTCGTGCCAGCCTTCGTAGGACTGGGCGCACCCTACTGGAACTCTGACGCTCGCGCCCTTTTCTCTCAGATCAATTTCAATACAACACGTGCGCAGATGGCACGTTCGGTAACCGATTCAATCGCGTTTCAGGCCCACGATGTGGTCGCGGCCATGCGAGCACAAAGTGGTGGCGAACTCGGCGCCCTTTATGTCGACGGCGGACCAAGCCAGAACCGCTTTCTGATGCAGTGCGTGTCGGATCTTGTCGAGCACGCCGTCATCCAATGCGAGGCTCCCGAGGCGTCGGCCCTTGGCGCGGCATATTTGGCGGGACTGTCGCTTGGCTTGTGGCGTGATCTCGACGTCATCGCGGGGTTACCCAGAACCACGCGGGTCATTGCTCCGCAACCTGTTGACCGGCAGGCGCTGCTGAATACCTGGAATGATGCTCTCGCCCGCTCGACGTCGCGTCAAACAATGGCTAAAGGTGAATAAAAATTCCCACCGGGATCAGCCATGGCTCGCCTCAACGAACTCCGCCTCATGTCAAGAGTGGCCCAGATGTACCACATCGAGGGGCGACGGCAGGCTGAGATTGCGCAACATCTTCGCTTATCACAGGCCACGGTCTCGCGAATGCTGAAACGTGCCGAGGCCGAAGATATCGTTCGGACCAGCGTCATTCCTCCTGCCGGTACTTACAGTGACCTTGAGGGCGCACTCAGGGAGAAATACGGACTACCCGAAGCCGTCGTCGTCGAATGTAGCGAGGATCGAGACGGCGCGGTCATGGCGCGGATTGGGGAAGCGGCCGCCCATCTCCTGGAGGTCACCCTTGCCCCTGGCGAGATCATCGGAGTTTCGAGCTGGAGTCAGACCATTTTCAAGATGGTCGAAAACATTCACCCTCAAAAGAGCGCCCAGGCGAAGTACGTTGTCCAGACGCTCGGGGGCATGGGCGATCCCTCGGTGCAGACCCATGCCACTCAGCTGACTACCCGACTGGCGCGTCTGACCGGAGCGGAGCCGAAGCTGCTTCCGGTGCAAGGCGTGACGACCTCGCGAGAGGCCAAGCTGCTCATGCAGGCCGATCCGTTCGTCCGTGAGACGATGGACCTGTTCGGCAGCATAACACTTGCAATTGTCGGAATTGGAGCGGTCGAGCCGTCCGAACTCCTTGCGCGATCGGGAAACATTTTTTCGTCGCGGGAGCTCTCCGACCTGGCTGAAGCGGGAGCCGTTGGCGATATCTCGCTCCGGTTCTTCGACAAGAACGGTAAGGCAGTTAAGACGCCACTCGACGACCGCGTTATTGGTATCCCGCTCGAAGACCTTGAACGTGTGGATCGCGTGATTGCCTTAGCCGGTGGGTCTAAGAAGACCGCCGCCATCGCCGGCGCACTTCGCATTGGCGTCATCGACATGCTTGTCACGGACAAGTTCACCGCCCAACGGCTGATTGATCTGTAAATCCGGCATAGGACGAGCCAAAGCGTCGACGCCTGCGCTGTCTGCCAGCGGGCTAAAAGGCGAAACCGCACGGACCATCTGCGAAGCTCCATCAGCGCGCCGGATCGCGCGTCGACTTGGGCTCCGGGTTCTGACCTTCCATGCCCAGCCAAAAGGGTGGAATTGAAAGCGCGAGTTCGCACTAACAGCGGCGTGCCGAATGACCTCGTGACATTTAGTAATATAATTTCCATCTTTGGCGGAACAATCGCTGCGGTTTTCCGTTTCGGGCGGATGACATCTCAACCAGACGAAGCGGCCGTACTGCAGTATCTGCGGTACGAAACTGACAAAGCTCTTGTTCGGCAGTTGCAAACGCTGCCGACATTTGCGGTGCCTTCAGACACAGACGAGGCTTTCGGTCCCTTCTTGAAAAGACTTGACGCCATTCGCGAACAACGCTGCGACGACACAACAGAGTAGTTTGAATATGCGCTCGATTCCACTGGCCGAAAGAAGGCCTATGCTCACCTCGTTCTATTCGGCGTCGCAGCAATACCGCTCACCTGCATGATCCAAGGGCTCCACCGGCCAAGTGATGGCGACATCAAGGCGGCCCGACGGAAAGTCGAGCGCTCGAGCGATTAAAGGAAAGCGTACTGCGCCGATCTATTGACACCCGAGCAAAGCGTGGCGCCGGCAAGTCAGGCGAAGGCGTCGTATCTTCGCATCAGCATCGAGGCCTCCTTTGCACCCCCGTTGCGTCATACCGTCAGCAGGTTGGCAATCCGCATGATTGCGAGTGCGCTTCCGTCATTGCGAGCGCCTTCGTTCGTGCCCTCGGCACAGGTCCACACGTGGTTCTTCTTGGCCTGGAACTCCTTGCCGTCTTGCAGAACCATTAGTTCCCCTTCGGTGACGTGGCAGATCATAGCATTGGGCATGCTGCCGACAGGCAGGTTCGACCGCGGCTGAAACACGAGATCGACGAGTGAGACTGTCTTGTAGCCGGGGATCATCGCGGCCCCTTTTCCGAGCTCCACGGCCCGCACACCCGGCGCCAACTCCTTTCCCTCGTCGACCCGGTAGGTTTGGGCCTGCGCCGGGTTACCACCGCCCGTCAGTGCGGCCACGATGGCGCTAAAGGCGGCGGCGGCGCCGTAAACCACGTGCCGACGATCGAGGGACATTTCTTTGCTGTCGAAAAACATGATGCGACCTCCCTGGCCAGCCTTGATCGCTCCTTCGCGATCGGAAATGACGACGGTCCTATTCGCATGCGGGCCCTCCGATTGAAGATCCCTGCCACGCCGCCCGCTCGGCGCCAGACGAGAATGACGTGCAAGCGGCTTCCAACGGCTGGGTGATTTCAAGCGTCGCTCTATAAGGCGGTATCGCCGCAATCGCAGCTAGGATACTCTTTTCTCCCGGAGCACTCCACTTTCAAGCGGCAGAATGTTGAGGAGCTAATGCCGGCTGCTGTTCCGAGCCTGATATCTCCCGGCCGCAGAACGCACGCATGGGTGCTGGATCAGACCTCGCCGTCTTCGTACGCTGTCGGCCGACACCGCGCAGGCTTTGGCTTTTCAGTCGAGCGACCATGTTGCCAGGAAGTCCTTCAGCATTTGCTCGATCATGCACAGCTCAAGAAAAAGTGGCGTCCAAATAGTCGTAAGCTTTCTGGGTTTCGCCCTTCCAAGCCCGAACACACGCAAACGCGCGGTATGAGCCCTTTTACGTTGAGCGTTTTCGACTGAGCGTTGGACGCCAATTCGACGACGTGAACGACGCCGGATATGGAACGTCCCTGTAAGAGCGCTTGTTGCGGGCTTTGTCCCACAACACGCCACACCAGTGCCAGCCGTTAAGGTCCGCACCCAGCTCGCGCTATTTCTACAGGGCGATCAAAGGCCAACACAACAAATCCTTATCGCTGTTTGTTGCCGTCGCGCGATTTCGGCTAACGGACCAAGAAAGGGCGTCCAGGATCCTGATATTTTATGATATCGCGTCGCTGCCAAGACCGGTAAACACGCGTTCCTGATACGGCTTAGCAGGCGATTTTCGGGTAGGAGGGTTCGTCATTTGATGTGCGGCGGCCCAACCTGGGGGAGGACGGGATGCGCGAGCAAACGATTGGGTTCTTGGTGGCGGCCGAACTGTCAGCTATGTTCTGGGCCGCTTTCTTTCTCCTGCTCGGTTGACCGATGAGATACGACGAGGGCTCGCCTTCGGATGGGTGGGCTAAGGCGAGCCCTGGCCGTACCTTGTGCCGCGGCTGCCTTCGATGCATTGCGACACTTGGAGTACGCAGTACCAATAAGGGCCCTCCCTGGCTGCACGAGGAGAGCCCTAACCTTTGGCGCGCGTAATGCGCACTTCGGGTCATTCAAAACATGCATTAAGCTTGAGGTGGATGATATTGGACCGAAGTCTGAATTTTGGCGGGACTTTGGTCCTAGTCGGGCGTTGGCTCAACCTTTTGGCGAGGGCTGGCCATGAGCGAAGTTCCAAAACCTTGGATGGCCTGAACCATCATGAATTCGATATGTCTGTGGCGGGCTCTTTGTCTGCCGCGGCGCGCGCCGGGCGTAAGGCACACCGGTCGAAGCAATTGCCGACTTAACGGCAGCGGCCTTTCTGTTCGACCTGAGGCGAAACGCAAGGCTCTTTCTAATGGGAACAAAACCGCTCGTCTGTCCTCATGACCACCAAGTCGTTGAACCTATCGGCGAACAGCACCGACTGATGCGATCGAATGCCGGGTCAACGGGACTTCATTGCGCATCTCTTTTCTAACCGCGCATCGTATCGAACGGGACACCTGCTTCTTTCGCAGCGGCGATGAAGCTTGCGCGGGCTTCATGAGGTTCCCGAATTCCGGCTTCGACGTCTGAGCAGATCAGTAACGCGGCCATGAATGCCTTTCCCTCCGCCACCGGCCAAGAATTCGCGAGAACCTCCAGCGCCTCGGATGTGGATGCGATGGTCGTGAGCTGACCGGTTCTCCTGCAGACAATCATTACGGGGTGATCCCAACGTCTGTTACTCATATCTCGCCCTCTCCAGAAAAGCAGGTTAACGAAGGACCACAGCGCGATGCAAGTGGAGAAGCGTCTGGCATCCCTGGCGGGGCGCGGACTATGAAGGGATCGAGCCTGACCGCAATGAGTTCCCGCAGCGCTCCTCATCATCGGACATGAACGGGAAGCGAAGCGGCTTTGCGCAGCGCACGACCGCCAGGCAGCCCAGCCGGTGCCAACAGATGTCTCGGCTGCTGCCGCACTGCATTGCCATGGGTTCGACATCTTGAAAAGAATGGAAGGTCTGATCTGGTCGCGGTCTTTTGACTTGCTGGTCAGTCGGTCGCGGTGGCGAGACGGCATCGAGCGTTGCGTAAAGCGATTACCGATGCCTGGGTGACGGCGAACGCGTCTTCTGGTCGGGGTCGCTGCCGCTCATCCGTGATGGCAGCCCTTGGATGGCATATCTGGGAAGGCGATGCCATTTGGACCCGACAGTGTTCCGATTGAGGATCTCCATCAAGTCGGTGGCATTTTTTTCGGTCAGATCAGTCAACTGCTTGCATCCTATCATGGCGGGATAGCCGGTGACGGTGTCGAATACCGTCCATTTGCCGTCTTGTTCCGCGCGGCAGCCGTATGGCATGTAATGGATGTTGGAAGACATAGAACCTCCCTTCGCTGAAGGCAGCGGAGCTCACGAAACGGGGCGAACCTTCGAGGTTGCTTCAACATCATAAAATTAGCAAGCGCTTAATTAATTACTCTTCGGGCGCTGGCTCGTCCGGCCAAGACGAAGGGTTCTGCTCCGCGAACGCGTAGAACAGTACGATTGCAATCGCAGCAATCTTACGTTGCGTAAGACCCGTGCCGGATATTTCTCTTTGTCGAGTCCAACGCCATGTTTCGTTGAAGAAAGGCGCCACGCCGTAGCATGCCTCACAAAATCGGCGGTTGTGGATCAAGATTGATCTTCTCGAGAATGTCCGGCGTATCGTTCCTCGGTGAGCCTACGGCTTTACCGATCGGCCACATGGTCATCAGCTCGGAGGGGAACGACTTCATCAGATCACCAGGCTCCGGCTCCGGCGACAGCCAGCGCTCGTAGTCCTCTGGATGCAGAATGACCGGCATGCGGTCGTGGATCGCAGCCATCATGGTATTCGCCGGGCAGGTGATGATCGCGAAGGTGCGAACATCGAGGTCGGCCGCATTGCGCCAGGTTTCCCAGATGCCGGCAAGTGCGAAGGGCGCGCCCGACTTCATGGCGACGGCATATGGCTGCTTGTTCTTGCCCGTGCCCAAGATGTCCTTCCATTCGAAGAAGCCGTCGATTGGAACAAGACAGCGGCGAGCTTGATAGGCAACCTTGAATCTGCTGTTCCTGGCGATGCCTTCCGAGCGGACATTGACCTGCGGCCGTCCTCCCGGTTTCATCCATCCAGGGATCAAGCCCCACCCGGCGCTGACGAACACCGGTCCCATGACATCCGGTTCGCGCACCATTTCCCTGATGATGATCGGATAGTCGAGGGAAGGGGCGCCGTTATATCGCGGGAACTGGTTGGCCAGACCGAGCACGCTTCTTCTATCGGCGAAAGCAAAGGCGTTCATCATGCTTTCAAGGTTGGTTTTGATGAATACGCGTCCGCACATGTCAGGGCTCACTCGTAATTCTCAGGATTTCCATTAAACGCGCCAATTTGCCGTTGAGCAACGTCTGACGCTCTTCATCGGGAACCGCCTCTCGCTCGTATGTCGGTGCAAGGCGCAATGCAATGATGCCGCGATGGATCCGGCTCCTGGCACGACCGTTGTGATATGCCAACGGGAGACACGGGCATCGAATGCAAGCAATGCCGCAATAGGCTACCGAGCACCGAGGCCGAAAGATCAAGGGCACAAAATGCGGTGCCTGAAAGTCTCATCGGTCTGCGAGGCCAAGTTGCGAACGGAGCGCGTCGATCCGTTTCGAGGCTTCCGCTTTTGTCAATTTCACGGAGAATATCTCCGGGGTGTTTGCCTGCTCGGACAACGTCTTCAGATAGGATTGCTGGGCTGCTGTCATAGGCTCATCGCCACTGATCCAATCTTCAGGATCCTTTTCGAGGTTCGAGTTGGTCGTATTTGCCGTCTTAGTCATCGCTTGAGCTCCTCGGATGCGTTGATGAAACGACCCAAGGTTCCGTAGGTTCCGAGTTAGGAGATCGGCACGCGGCAACCTCGCGCAGGTGAGCGCGCAGGGAGTTGACAGGCAGGAGCATCTCAAAAAGCTGCCCCGCGACCGGCAATTGAACACTCCGGCTCGCTCAATTTTTGTTTGAATCCGAGGATTGAAGGCTGGCGACACAGATTTGGAGCGCGGCCCACGATCCCGATCCCGTCATCGCGCAGCTTGTTACGGCCGATACCGCCGCGACAGGCAAGGAACCCGGCAAACGTCACGGCGGTATCACCGAGCCCTGCCTCTGAAGATTGACCGCGGCGCTTTCAAAGCCCCATGGCTTTTGCAACGATCCAAATCGGAACTCCTGCCGTCACAGCTGACACCAGCACGACCGAGACGACCTTGATAGCGTAAGCCCGACGCTCGCGGGCGTCATCCCACTCATATCCCATCGATAACTCCCCAGCCTGCTGTCAAATAGAACCACCGGGTTCAGGGATGAGTCGAGTCACGATTCCTCAACGTCGTTAACACTGTGAGCACGTGCACGGCCGGGGCCAAGATGTGCGATCCGCTTAGGGTGGAAACGGCGGAGCAGTCCGTGGCCCGAGGAGTTCATGCGGAGCTTCATTAGCCGCCCGCAGGTGGGGTTGAAAACGAGACAGGCCGCATCCGGCGATGCGACCCGTCCAAGCCGCGACGACTTAATACAACTGCCGCGATAGTTTTTCCTACCACGAAGGCCGGCCAAAACGAATTACCTCTTTTGGGTAACGCTCCCACCCATTCTTGCAGCTTCACACGATTCCCCTTTGCTCTCTATTCGCCCGACCGAGGGCCTGACATGGGACGCATCACCTTCGCGGACACAACGATTTCGCGAACGGTGCAAGAAGAGTCCTGTGATGCTTGGCAATTCGCCCGAAGTGCGACCGCAAACTATGCTCGGCCCCATCCATTCGACCGAGCGCAATATTTCTGGAAGCATGCCAATCACCTACTCAATTTTCAGAGCCTTGGGCGTTCAATCTTGCACTTTTCAGGCGGAAGAAACGCGTTAGATTCAATGCATCCTCATTATCGCGACATACGTTGTTAGTGGGACGGCAGCCTGGGAGGATGAAATGACATGATCAAGTGCAAGCTGATCGATGCCAACGCCGGGAAACGCTACTTGCGGCGCAACGAGAAGGGACGTTTTGAGGGGAACGTTGCCGTCGGCGGCTTGGTTTCTGCCGATTGCCATGAAGAGGCGAAGGACAAGGCCCGCGCATGTGACCAACCAACCGCCGCACCAGGCTTTGATTGGCCGTGAAAATCGCCACCTTCAACGTCAACGGTATAAATGGCCGACTCGATGTTATCCTGCGTTGGCTGAAGGAAACCGCGCCGGATGTTGTATGCCTGCAGGAGCTGAAAGCGCCTGATGAGAAATTCCCACAACGTGCGCTTGAGAAGGCGGGATACGGTGCCATCTGGCATGGCCAGAAGAGCTGGAACGGTGTCGCCATCCTGGCGAAAGGAAAAGAGCCTGTAAAAACCAGGAGTGGATTGCCAGGTGATCCTGACGACACGCATAGCCGGTATATCGAGGCAGTCATCAACGGCATGGTGATCGGATGCATCTATCTTCCCAACGGCAACCCGGCGCCAGGCCCGAAATTCGACTATAAACTTCGCTGGTTCGAGCGCCTTACAAGCTACGCTGCCGAGCTTCTGGAACTGGACGTTCCAAGCGCACTGATTGGTGATTTCAACGTCATGCCGAGCGATATCGACGTCTACGCCCCTGAGAGATGGCGAGAGGACGCTTTGTTCCGGCCTGAGGTGAGGGCGGCCTACGCTGATCTTGTTTCGCAGGGCTGGACCGATGCGATCCGGCATCTTTATCCGGATCAACGCATCTACACATTCTGGAAGTATTTCCGCAACGCCTTCGCTCGGGATGCTGGCCTTCGCATCGATCACTTTCTACTAAGCGCATCGTTGGCCGACGATCTGGTGGCTGCCGGCGTCGACAAGTCTATCCGATCGCTACCGCACGCAAGCGATCACGCGCCAGTTTGGATCGAGATCCGTGACTGACAAAACTGCGATCGTAACGGCCGCTGGTCGAGCGAGGTCCATGAATTCTGACCAATGTTGTAATTCGGGGCCCTCGTCACGAGAGGTTCGTACCGGGGTTGGTGCGGGTGGCGCGGATATACCGCAATTTTCGGTGTTCTCGCGGCATTCCCTCACGAATCGAAGGTATGCGCAACGCCTGTGTTATCTTGGAAGATCTTAAAGCATCTCGAACGACGATTGACGCAGAAAATCGCCAATCGCTTCGGCGGACATCGGGGCGCCCAAAAAGTTTCCTTGCAGTCGGTCGCATTTTTTTTTGATAAGCCAATCCGCTTGACCGGTTGTCTCGACGCCTTCTGCCGTAACTCGCATCCCCAATCCATGCGCAAGCCCGATGATGAAACGCACGATCGTCTGGCTCTTCGGGTTCGTTTCAACATCGTTGATGAAGTGCTTGTCGATCTTGATCGTGTCGAACGGGAAGTTCTGTAGGTAGTTCAGAGAGGAATAGCGAGTGCCAAAGTCGTCGAGCGCGATGCGGGTACCTAAGACCTCAAGGGTGTGGAGCGTGTCGAGGTTGTTGGTCGTGCGCTCCAGCAAGACGGTTTCGGTTATTTCGAGCTCCAGCCTATCGGCCGGAAGTCCGACCTCGTCGAGGATCCGAGTTATTCGATCTGTGAAACCGGCGCGCAGGAATTCTGCCGGAGAAAGATTGACCGAAACAATAAAATGCGAGGGCCAGGTCGCCGCCTCACGGCAAGCCTGTTCGAGCACCCACGCTCCAATATCGCCCATCAGGCCGTCGGCTTCGGCCATGGGTATGAAAAGACTGGGCGGAACAACGCCGGCATAAGGATGACGCCAGCGCAGGAGGGCCTCGAATCCTATGATTCCATCCACAATCTCGACGAGCGGCTGATACTCTATGAAGAATTGTTGTTCCTGGAGGGCTACACGTAAGCTGCGCCTCAGCATCTCACGCTGTTCCAGCATAATCATCATCGAGCGGTTGAACGTTCTCGCGCGGCCGCGTCCGTCATTCTTCGCCGCGTAGAGCGCAATGTCGGCGGCCTTCATCAATTGTTCGCCGTCGTTGCCGTCAATCGGGGCAATGGCAATTCCTACGCTTGCGCCCACAAAAACACTGATTCCGTCGATGCTAAACGGATCCTTGAACGCCCGGACCAAGGATTCGGCCAGACGCTCTGCTTCAGCGGGCTGGTCGTCACAGGATTGGATAACGGCGAATTCATCGCCCGCGAGCCTGTAGGCGGTCTCACCGTCGCGAAGCACGGCTTGGATTCGTTCCGCCGTCATCTTGAGCACGACATCGCCGGCGCCATGGCCAAGGGTGTCGTTGACCGGCTTGAAGTCATCGAGATCGATCTGCATCAATGCAAGTTTGTGCCCTGCAAGCGCAGGGAGATTCGCCTGAAGGTCGCTGCTGAACTGGCGACGGTTGGCCAGTCCCGTCAATGCATCGTGCGTAGCCTGATGAAGAAGCAAAGCTCGGTCTGCATCTCCATTCAGCGCCTTCGAACGAGCCATCGGGTTTCGCGTCTCGATGATGCCCAGTCCCCGTTCCGTGCTGAAAAGGAGAAGATTTCGCCCGTCCTGGGACCCGCCAGGTTCGATCGCAATGTTGCACGGGATTCCGCCGGCAAGCACGGCCTCGACACGCGATCTACGGTCGGGGTCCAGCAGTTCTGGATATACCTGCCAAAGAGTCGCATCTGCGGCGGCTACGATCCTGTAGGCCTGTGCAACTTTTGCAGAGCATCTTACCAGTCTCAGGCTATTCCCGTAATAAGAAACAAAATCATCAGCTTGACCGTTCATAGACGCAGCTCGTTCCCACCTCAGGCTGTCGAGACATTGCTAACACGCTGAAGCTAATTTTTTCAACCAAGTTTCGCTTTGGTTAGCAAGATAACAACTAGAGAGAGCCAAACGAAAGGAAAGTGTTCCGAATCGGCCGTTATTCAAAAGTGCGGCATGGAACAGCTTCTTCTTAGCAATCAAGGGCCGTCAGGAGACGCAAGCCAGGGTTCATACGGCAATCAGACTTAGAAGCGCCTTGTACCTTTATCGTGCCCACCAGTGAGCTTTCGGCAACTGTCGCCATAACTTCTGCACTTCCAGACCGGGGCGCGGCTTAAGCGCCCGACCTTCGGCCGCGCCGACTTCCTTGACGGTGCGTCCGTCGCGGCACAGGAGCGAGACCAAAACCGGTTAGTGAAGGTCGGCAGGACCGAGATCGGCAATACAGGTACCGATAGAGCTTGTTGAAGGCGCGTCCCGCCGAAAAGCTAAAAAAGCATTCAGCTATTGGCGTTCAGGGCATTTTTCCTCCTGAACATTTTCGCACGATCTATTCGCAAGCCATTGACTATCACACCCGGCCGATATATTTAGATCGTGTCCCATAAAATTGTGCACAATAGATCTAGCCGAGTTCTAATGCGAGGTCTCTCGCTTAAAAGCCGAGCATCGCTTCGAAACGATAGAGCCATCCCGACAAACAATCTACGATAGAAAGGAAATGACATGCCCAGGTTTGCAGCCGCTGTCGCCGTTATTGGTGCTCTTTTCGCAGGTGCCGTTGCCGCACAGCCGGCCAAGCCCACCGTCGTCCTCGTGCATGGCGCATTTGCCGACTCTTCCAGCTGGAACGGCGTCATTCAAATTCTTGAAAAGGACGGCTATCCTGTCGTCGCCGCGGCCAACCCACTGCGCGGTGTTTCCAGTGATGCCGCATATGTCTCAAACGTCGTCCGCAGTATCGAGGGTCCCGTCGTTCTCGTCGGCCACTCCTATGGCGGGCAAGTGATCTCGAACGCGGCAAGGGGCCAAGACAACGTCAAGTCGCTCGTCTATGTCGCAGCTTTCGCACCGGAAGCTGGAGAAGCGGCAGCCGACCTGGCTGGCAAATTTCCCGGTGGCACCCTTGGTCAAGCGATCGCGGCCCCCGTCAAGTTGCCTGATGGCGGCGTAGACCTTTACATCGACAAGGCAAAGTTCCACCAGCAGTTTGCTCACGACGTACCGTCGGAACAGGCCGCTCTTATGGCGGCGGGACAGCGCCCCATCGCCGAGGCGGCACTGACCGAGAAATCCGGCGAGCCCGCCTGGAAAGACTTGCCTTCATGGTTCATCTATGGCGACGGTGACAAGAATATCCCGGCAAGGGCGCTTGGATTCATGGCGGAGCGGGCAGGCTCCAAGCACACAGTCGTGGTCGCGGGTGCTTCCCATGTCGTGATGATCTCGAAGCCGCAATTCGTCGCCGGGTTGATCGAGGAAGCCGCGCAATAGACGGCTTCTGCGATTTCGCAATTGAAAGAGGCTGTGCGTCATCGCACCGGCCTCCTTCGTGCCGATGCGAGTGGGCTGCTGCCACAATCGGCTGAAGTCAAATTTTGAAGGATCTGTTGCGCGACAACCAGCCGCTGAAGGGCCAGAGACGAGAGCCACAGCCACCACGGCAAGCACTACGGGTCCTGTCACTTTCCTCGACCCCAGGAGATAAAATTGCAGTGCGACTGCTCCGGCGAAGGCCGGGGGGATTGTGAAGGCACCGCGACCATGCACAGCTGGCGCGGGTTGACGCCAGACGGAATCCTTCAACCTCGCGGGATACGCCGGTATTCCGGCCGGGGAAGGAACGCGAGAGCGGCCTTGAGCCGCTTGCCGCTGACATGCCTGCCGGTTGCGATATTCCACGGTTGCGCACCTTGGACCGCAGCACTTTCCGCTACACGCACGTCCGACCGCCGAACAAGACGTCCTGTTACGGCAATTCGCGGGTGTTGTTCGGCTGGCCGATAATCTGCCGCTGGAACAGCGCAGGCACTGGTGGCGGCATATGAAGTGGGGTTGCCGCGGTACGCTTTTTCAGCTCAGAAGGTTAAGAAAGATCGCCGCCATCGATCCCGATGACGTGCCCGCTTATGTATGAACTGGCACCGCTGGCGAGGAAAACGACCAGGGAAGCAACCTCCTCCGGCGTGCCGGCGCGCCGCATAGGGTAGGGGCCAACAAGTTGTTCGGTCGTCACTTTCCAGTCGCGCCGCACCCGCTCGAGCATCGGCGTCTCGATTGCGCCGGGCGCAATGGCGTTGATGCGTACGTGCCGTCCGTACTCCTGTGCGGCGGCGCGAGTCATGTGGATGACGGCAGCCTTTGAAGCTCCGTAGGCAACGATGTCTGGAAAGGCGTGGCGACCGCCGATCGAGGCCATGTTGATCATCGCTCCTTCGGAGCGGACGAGGTGCGGCAGCTCGTATTTCATTGCGACGAAGACACCGCGCAGGTTCGTCGCAATCTGATCATCGAAACCGAGAATATCGGTGTCGGCGATTGGCGCTGGTGGCCGGTCGATACCAGCATTGTTGAAGGCAATGTCGAGGCGGCCGTAGCGCTCGACTGTTTCAGCCACGAAACGCTCGACCTGATGGGCGTCGCGCACGTCCGATTTGACATAGACGACCTCGCCGCCCGTGGCGCGAATCCGTGCCTCCACTTCGCGTCCGAGCGCCTCTCGCCGGCCGTTGAAGGCAACCTTGGCTCCGGCCCGAGCGAGGACGGCGGCTGTCACCGCGCCGATGCCGGATGTTCCCCCGGTAATGATTGCGACCTTTCCCTGAAGGACACCAGGAGGCTGCGCTGCTGCCGGTTTAGCGGCGAACCCCGCGCCAACCGTTGCGCCAGCAACTAGCATGCCGGCGAGAATATCCCGGCGTGGCACAGCCATTGTGTCGGATATCATTGCGTCGGTCATGTCCTCTCTCCTCTACCGTTGACGGGCAAAGCCTAACCGAGGAAATAGCGAGGAAAAACCCCGATCTACTTTCAGCATTTTAAAGCATGGGTTAATAATCAGCGCATGAGCCTGCGATCGGATCCATTTAACGGCCTCTCTGCTTTCCTTGCCGCGGCGGCGGCGGGCAGTTTCACCGCAGCGGCTGCGCGACTCGGTGTATCCCCGGCTGCCGTAAGCCAGGCAGTGAAATCCCTCGAAGAAAAGCTTGAGACGACCTTGTTCATCCGCACGACACGGCGCGTCGGGCTGACGGAGGCCGGCGCGACTTTGCTAGCCCGCACCGCTCCTGCAGCCGCCGAAATCATCGCAGCTGTCGAGGACGTCGCCTCAGTGCGCGAACCATCGGGATTGTTGCGCCTCACAGTGCCGCGCATGGCGGTGGCGTTGGTTATAGAGCCTGTCGTTCCGGCGATGAGGCGCGCATATCCAAGGGTCGCAGTCGAGGTGGCGGTCGAGGATGCAACAGTCGATCTGTCCGCACGCGGTTTCGATGCCGGCATCCGCATCGGCGAGTATGTCGAGAGAGATATGGTCGCGGTGCGTCTTTCACGGGACATTACCTGGGCGGTGGTGGCGAGCCCCGAATACCTCGCCGCTCGCGGCCGACCGGAGGCACCACTGGATCTTGCCGGCCATGAGGCAATTCGGTATCGCTTTCCGAATTCGGGCGCGCTCTACAGGTGGGAATTCGAACGCGACGGCCGGAACTTCTCCGTCGAGCCGCCGGGTAGCCTGGTCGTCAACGACGGTGCGCTGCTCGTCTCCTGGGCACGGGCCGGCCTTGGCCTGGCCTATGTCGCCGATATCGCCGTAGAAGCCGAACTGCGCGCCGGCCGGGTTGTTCGTGTGCTTGAGCGGTACCTGCCGACGACGCCTGGTCTTTTCCTCTACTTTCCGCGGCGCGCTCAAACCCAGCCGAAGCTGCGCGCCTTCATTGATCTGGCAAGACAGATTTTGCGGATGGGGCGCTGAACGCGTCAATCCAGTGACGTCGTACTGGTGTCGACCTTTAACCACGCTCGACGGTGAGATAAGACTGCCAGTATTGCATGCCCTGTCGAGCGTGTTACCCGACCACGAGTGCAGGCCGAGGACTATTTTGGAGTAGCGGTACTGCAATCTCGGCAGGAAGGTCGTACTCTTTCGGCGGCGGCGAAACACGCTGCCTTGTCTCCTGGCTGAAAAGGCGGATGCGCCGGCGCAGGATTGCAAGGGACTGGGAGAAGATCGAACGGCTTTTCGCAGGTGGCTGACATCTCCTTTCGCGACCGATATTTGACGGGCGCGCGTCAGGCGGCCCTTCGCCACCTGTTTTTTCAATATGACGAGTGCGGGCGGGTGCTCGGCCATCTGCGGATGCTCTTGGTGCTGACTGTTCGGCGGTCGCCGGGGCATCGAGGGGGCGCCTCCGTTCAGGGCCGGCTCATTACCCTGGAACTTTTCGTTCCCATGCGCGTTGATCTTCGCACGCCATTTCAGCCTCCTCCAGTCGCTGAAGCGGACGTGCCCCTAGTGCTAAGGGATCATCCCTTGGGCACTAAAAATGATGGCTTGGGCTCGCCTTCGACCCCTCTCTAGACGAGCCCTTGTCGCAATAATTTCGTGAGGTAATTGCCCCCGCTTTGGCGGGGTTTCTGTTGGCTTCTTAGGGAGTGTTGAGGAACCAACCATGACCAGAGACCATTTCTCTGCCCGTGAAACGCCTTTGCAGAACGGCGATATTGAAATTTGCCAGAGAGTCTTCGATCACATCTCTACTACCCATCACATAACGAGCGATGATGAGCGCGACCAACTCGCAAGCCAGATCATCTATTTCTATCAGCATGGTGTTACCAACGAACAAAGCCTGGTGCGGCTAATTGCCAGGGCCGACAGCGATGAAGACATCGACGTGCGCGCCACTCAGCTTGCTGAAAAAAGCGATTAAGGTGATAATTTCGAACAAGCTCGCAATATTACGCCCGACGCGACCAAGTCGGCAGTTGGTCGATTGTCGACATGGAGACGCGCAAGGTCGCCGTCATTGCTGAAACTCTGCCCTCAATCGCCTTCATGAAGCCGGCATTGGAGATTGTTGATACCCTGACGGACAGGCATCTGGCTTCTGAAAAATTCGGCGGCACTGCGCTGAAGGTGCGCCACCGTACTGATCCTTTTAACTAGTTTACCCTCGTGTTAACTTTGTCATCTTTTCGAAGGGGGCACAAAGGCCGTGATTCCGAGTGCCGCGGGAATTGGGATGAGCGCCCGCCGCACGCGGTGCGACAGGGCTCGCCATTTTTGAACCTTTTGGACGAGCCCTCGTCGTATCCGGTTAAAACAGAGGTGATCTGTTTTGCGCGTCCTCCTGCCTACGCCGCCGAAATCGGAAGAGGCTCTCCGATCGATCTAGTACAGATGCTCGATCAGCGCGTGCGGACTTGCGGCCGAAATCGAAACGCTCCTCTCGCTGGCTGCATTCACGCCGCCCAAGCGAGATGTTCTGCGCGCTCGGTCCGAGCCAGGCATGCGAACGCAGGAAGACGATCTCGCCGGGATCACCTAGTCGCTGTGACGATTACGCCTAGATTGGTACATGCAGGCATCGCCACGATCAGGCAGCAGGTTGGAGCTTTGCGATGGCTTCAGCAATCCGCTGCGGCGCCTTGGGTCGCGCGTACATCCGCTCAAGATAAGCCTTGAGATTTGGACAGCCGTCAACCAGCCCATTTTCATTGCCCCAGTCCACAACATAGGCGGTGACGCAATCAGCGATGGTTATTTTGTCACCGACGATGAACTCACGCCCGTCCATGTGACGCTCAAGTATTGCTGCCATCGCCATAAACTCTTCTCTTGCGAGAGCTATATCCTCTGGCAGTCGTTTGTCTTCGGGATATAGGAAGGTGTGCTTGGCGATCCGCCACAGCGGTTGTTCAAGTTCGGTGATTGCAAACATAGACCATCGATAGGCCCGCGCCCGCTCCCTTAGGTCGGCGGGCATAAGGCCTTCGGCACCATATTTCTCTGCTAAGTACATGACGATCGCGGCGGATTCTGTAAGTACAAGGTCACCGTCAACCAGCACTGGGAGTTTTCCGGCGGGATTGAGGCGCAGGAAGTCCGGGCGACGATTTTCGCCAGCCAGGAGATTGACGGGCACAAACTCGAATTCCACATCAAGCTCTTGAAGGGCCCAAAGTGCGCGAAGCGAGCGCGTCGGACCTAGTCCGTATAGTTTCATCATGTTGATTTCCTCCAGTTTCAAACAGGCGGCGTCACGGCGTTGAAAAGTGTATGGGATGGGAAGCAAAATGCTTCGGCGGGCCCGCGACAATCAGCATCTCCATTCTCCATTCTCGATTGGTCGTCGCATTCAAAGGACGTTGGAGGAGACACCGATCCGACAGAGGTCGCAAAAAATCAGCCGTGCTGCGTCACGAGATCGAACCGGTGACGAAGGAGCGTTGCGTTGCCACTCCACAGTGCGCTTCCCGACGTTGCTGTCGCATTGAGCATGGCCATACAGAGCATGCGGGCGGGCAGGCACACGGTCGCGACATCCCGTGAGCGTCGAGGAGATCACGTCAGCCTGCAAGCAGACCTGTGGCGAGATAACGGAATGCCTGAGCCGCTTTCGGAAAGACATCTTTCGGATCTTCGCTGGCCGCAATCCACAGGGCTGCATTGAGCGCGGCACCATTCAGCAGCCGTGCGGCCGCCTCTGCGTCCACTGGCTTCAAAACGCCTTGCGCGATCAGTCGCTTTACTGTCTGCTTTGTTGCCTGCAAGCAGCTGCTCTGGCTGGGCCATTGCGATGGATCTCCGAGGACCGCTGGCCCGTCGAGCAGAACGATCCGCTGTACTTCGGGATCGAGCGCCATTTCGATATAGGCCGTACCCTCAATGAGTAATCCTTCCCAGGCGTTTCCCGCTCGGCCGCCGATCTCCTGTGCCCGGAAGGCCATTTCAGCATCTATCTGGTTGACCACTGCAGCCAGAAGTCCACGCTTGTCTCCGAAGTTGTGATAAAGCGCTCCCCGGGTGAGGCCGACCTCTGCGGTAAGCTCGTCCATTGAGGCGGCAGCATAACCTTTTTCGGCAAATGCCTTTCGCGCGGCCGCAACCAGCTTTGCGCGGGTCTCCTCCATCATCTCGACGCGTCGTTTTGCCATAAATTCTCCTGCTTTCACATACGTGACGTATACTCATTGACATACGATGCGTATGTTTGGTATTTAACATACATGGCGTATATCAATGATGGAAGACCCTGGGAAGTTCCCCAAGCAGTTTTGCTCATTGTGTGCCCCACTCACCAGGATGAAAGAGAGATCAACAAATGACGCAACGCGAAGCAATTTTTCCTGCCAATAGGCATGCACTTTACCAAGCACACGGCTATTCGGCCGCGATCCGTTCCGGCGACCTCCTTTTCGTCTCCGGCCAGGTCGGCAGTCAATCCGACGGGACCCCCGAACCTGATTTCGAGCGTCAGGTCGAACTGGCCTTCGACAACCTGAAGGCAACACTGAAAGCGGCAAGCTGCACCTTCGACGACATTATCGATGTGACCACGTTCCACACAGATCCCGAAAACCAGTTCGCGACCATCATGGGCGTCAAGAACAAGATCTTCAGCAATCCGCCTTATCCCAACTGGACCGCAATCGGTGTGAACTGGCTCGCCGGTTTTGATTTCGAGATCAAGGTCATTGCCCGAATTCCTGAAGCGGCATAAGCTTCTTGCGAGAGAGCGGATCGTCACGCTTGCAGGGGCCTGCGGGGCAGGTGAGTGCCTTCGCTCGCGGCGTGTTAATGGCGTAAGCCGAGTAGATGCTGCCCCTGTCGCAAGCCATTGCACATGCCAGAGCAGCCCTCATGTCCACAAGGGGCTCGCGCTACTGTCATGCGCGCGAGAACATGCACTAACCTGATTGGGCGCCCATTGAATTCTTCTTCTGACGACCCATATGGAGGCTACCACCCAAATGTGATGGCATCCTGCAGCGATCTTGTCGCGCGTTCGACGCTATCCGGGTCGGCGAAGGGCGCTCCCCGGAAGGGTCGAGCGCCCTTCGGATTTCAGAGCTTCAGGCATCTGGGCACCGATCAGCCCTGAAGTTCCCACGCATACCGTGCGTCCTATTCTACAACCGACTGCATTTGGCCCGAGGCTCTATGGCTTGAGGTACAGTGGGCGTCGGCTCGCTGGCGAGCGCGTTCGTGGCTTTGTCCTTTTTTTCATCGTATCGAATCGGTCAGTGGCGGCGTATGCTTCGTCCTCAACAGATTTCCAGTCTCTCAAATATCGTATGGAAAAACTACGCGTTCCCCAGTCCCGAAACTGCTGAACATGCGTAAGCTCATGAACCCATAATCCAGGATCGTTTGCTCCAGCTTCATCTCTGAAAATGATGGTGTCGATCAAAGTAACCGCGTCTGCATTGCTGTATCGAATGGCCAGGTCAGCGATGTTCAGGGGGGCGCTAGCACCAATTTTGTAAGTCACCATGTCATAGATCTGCTCGTCGTAAAAGTTTCCGAGCGCTCGGCGAATCGCCGCCGGCATTGGCATCACCGCGCTGGAGCGCGCGGTATTTCGCGATACGATGATCCATTGCTCCAATGCCGCAGCTGCGGTCAAGACTTGGGCCTCCGACCGAACGCGATCCAACTCCTTTCCAATATCCGCGATCTCCCAGCCGATACGACCCAAGACATTTGACACGTCGCTTTCCGCATTGCCCGCTTCTCCTTGGACGTCGCGCGGAAATTGTTCGGGATGGCCTATGTCGCCAAGCCGAGCCCACCCCACAGCAAACGACCCAGTGAGTAATATAATCGTCATTGTCATCATGACGCAGGGTTCTCGTGAATTCGGCCACCGACAACAGCTCGGCACAATATCACAAGACGCTAATGTTATCACTTGCGCCCTCAATCTCGCCAGTTTCCCTTCGAATGAAGTCCCGCCCGTTCCAGTGGAGCCTCGCATTCAGATTGTATCGAGGCTGCGTGGCCTCATTGTCGCCCAAGGTGACGGGAGAACCGACACCAGGCCTGGGGCCCAGCAGCGTTGGAAAGTGCGGTAATTCGCCAATCTTGCAAGTGATCGCATGCGATGAGGTGTCAAAGTGCTACCCCACTTCTCGTAAGCACGAACTTTCCCTATAGCCGACATCTAAGCCCATGTGACAAGGAAGGCGATGGTAATGCGCCCGGGGTGTAGCGAGCTGCACAAACACAACTCACCAGGCAACACCGCGCTGCCCATACAGTGGACTCGGCTTCGCCGTCTCCTTCTCATGTTCGCCGAAGCCACGGCACCTGGGCCGCGTTTGTCCCCTGAGAGTGCCGGTTGACCTATTTTCGCATGATTGGCTGACCGAATTTATAAGAGGCAGGTCAGTGCCAAGTAGTTACTTTAGACGAGTTATAAGGAAGCCCAGGATTCGCTACCATTCTATTTCCTGTTTGTAGAGTGCAGAATGTGCGGTGTGACAAGTTGAGACTCAGCTTAAGAAGAAGAACTTTCAGGCTGATTGTCGCGGTTGCGGCGCTCTTTATTTTCCTTCTGCCGCTATCCGGACGGCACCAGCTGGTGCACGAACGTAGCTCTGGCAGTCCGATCTCAATTCCTTTGGCAACTCATGCAAAACACCCGGTCGACTGCAGTCGACATATTTCGCTGGCGGCGGGCGCCGCAGCTGGAAAACAATGTTCCGGCACCACTCCTGAAAAAATCTATCCATCGCGACAATCATTTCGGGGCTTTGGCGTTTTCGCAGGCGCATTCTTTCTAAGAGAGCCGATCCACAAACGATATGGATGGCTGCGATATCGAACCGCCCCAAGCGTCCGTATTGGCCATTTGATGCGCAGACTTCTTTCATCCCACAACCTCCTCAAAACGGCAGGAAGTGGGTGAAGACTGCGAAAGCTGAGCTGGTGGATTGGCGGCAGATCGACGTGTGAAGGCTGCCAACGAACGACGAATTTCGGAAGGAGGGGGATAATGAGCAACGCGAGGCTCGGCAGACGAGGGAACACGATCTATCCGGTTCAATATCTCAGAGCGTTTGCCGCAACGGCGGTCGCAGTCTATCACATTGGTTTCATCTTCGGCTGGCAATGGCGTCCGCTTGCGGCTGGTGTCGATTTGTTCTTCGTGGTCAGCGGCTTCATTATGTGGTCGGTTACGGCCGGGAAACTTATGAGGCCTGTCGAGTTCCTTGCGCATCGATTTATTAAGATCGTCCCGCTCTACTGGCTCTTCACTATAATTTTTGTGGTTGGGGCGCGTTTGTCTCCAGGCTCATTTGATCAGGCGTCCCCGACGGTCTCTGAGGTTGCGAAATCGCTGCTTTTTATTCCTTATTCCGCCCGGGACGGCGTTGACGGACCAGCACTCGCCGTCGGATGGACGCTCAACATGGAAATGTATTTCTATCTCATTTTCGCGTATGGTTTGGTGCTAAAGGAAGGGCGCCGTCTAATCTACCTCACAATAACCCTGGGAACTTTGATGCTGGCGCGGTTGCTCTCCAGCGAAGTCGCTTCGCTAAAAGTTGTCGCCTCGCCATTACTGTTGGAGTTTTTTGCGGGCATATTCATCGGCGTCTGGCACCACTCCGGCAGGGCTCTGCCGAAAAACGCGCACATGCTTCTTATCGCATTGGGATTAGCAGGTGTCGCGCTGTCGTTCTGGTTGGGAGCGCCGGCGAGCGGATCCAAAAGAGTCTTGCTGTGGGGATTACCCGCAGCACTCCTGTTGGTTGGCGCACTTTCGTGCGAGCGCAACGGGAGACAACGCAAGATCGAGTTTCTTCGTTATATCGGCGATGCGTCCTATGCACTCTATCTCTCGCATGTCATCACCATTGCTTACTGCAGGTATATCCTTGACAAAGCCGGATTTGAGGCGAGGGACGCATCGCTTAGTCAGCAGCTGAGCGTTTTCGCCATCGTCTTCATTGTGTGTATGGCTGTTGGGATCGCATGCTACTACGCACTCGACAATCCATCTCATCAGTGGATGAAGCAGCGGTTGCGGCGTTATTGGGAACGCCCGATCACCAGTGCGCGCACTCTTCGACCGTGAGCCCCCGTGCGCGATAGTCGCATTCTCTCTCGGCCACTCCAGCCGATGGGCCGATCTCTCGTCGGCCGAGCTACCAGTTTGATCTGGAGCCGGCCAATCCGAAAAACTCTCGCCCAGCGTCTGTAAGATGGGCTGAGGCCCCGGATGCCTGGGATCGCCCTAGGCACACGGCACGGCAACGAGATCGCAAAAACTCGTGCAAAGGTCCACTCCCCCTCGACGCCATCATGTGCTCCGGTGCCGAATATACGCACGAGTGGCTCTCTGGCATTCCATTCATCACCGACTGCGATTTCATTTCGCTTGCCGACAACCTGGGAAGGTGAATACCAAATCGCCGATGCGCAGGCGAACTCCTGGATTTCCATCTTGGCTTCCGCGGCACCCATCATGGCGCGCTTATCGACGTCTTAGGCGCGATCGATAGGACCGCGTTACCCTCCCCCGGTTCGTTGCTGCCATGCCCCCATAAGGAAAAGGCGATAGATCCTGCTACGAATAAAATGGATATGACCGATATCCAGTCCTTGCGAAGAGTGACGCCACCAACGCTGGTAGATGGAATGTCTGCCATGTCTGCCCCTTTGCCTGTCACCGTCCCCTGGGGTAGCGTTAGACGGTCAGCACGCCTAACGAAGACGCCAGAATGACGCCCCCTCGCAACACATAGCGGATGCAGCCAAGCTTATGCCCTTGCTCGGCTCAAAGTGTCGCCGGGAATGTTGTGACATTAAGCCAGTTTAGCACGGACTAGAAAGCTATCCCTTTTAGTTCGCCTTCGGTTGCCTTTTGGTTCTTCTTAGTACGCCTTTTGGTTGATCCTATCGATCTTGCAGCGCTTCGCTGAACCGCCAACTCCAAAGATCTTCGGTCCTTCAACGAAATGCCGATCCTGCGAGCGGGCGTCTAGAGCTGATCACCTGGAAGCGCTGGATGTTCCACGCCGCCCGTTGTCAAAATTCAGGGCCATTTTAGGTGCCTAGAGTTTTCGAATCCCAGGATCAGTTCTCCAGCGTCGCTCTTGGCGCGGTCGCAGACGGTGGCCAAGGAGCGGCGGAACGAAGTCCGAATTTAACCGTTGAACTTACGGCAGCAAGACGCGGAGGAAACACAATGGGTATCGAACAAGCCCCGACAGAAAAAGGTAGGCAAGCCGCACGCGGACTGAGAAAGAGCACTGCAAAGGAGGAAAAGAAAATCGAAGCCGAAAAGGGTTCTGACCTTGCAAAGGGGGCGGAACGCTTTGAGGAACGCTCGAAAAGCTCCGACGGCAAGAGCGCGGGGAAAAAGCAGCGCCTGTGATCCAATCGGTGTGAGCCGATTGAGATAAGCGCGTGGAGTCTGGGTGACGGCATCCCGACGCTTTGTAATTCACCTACTTCATCGTCGCATTGCCGCTGCTTGGCCTGATTGAGACACTGTGTCGGCTGCCGTGGCAGTTGGCTCAAGCTCTGTTTGAGAGGAGCAGGGGGAAACAGGAGACCACCTTCCTTGCCGGCATCGGGGGCCGGGACGTTCCGCCGAACGGAAAACCGTCCCCTTGTGTTAGAAAGGAGGCGGCTATTTTCTTGTCAGACCAGGAAGTATCTCGGACGGCTTGTCCGCTTTAACGGCAACGGGCCTCGTAGCGGCGACCATAGCGATCACGATAGATGCAGTAGCCACGGTGTTCCGTCGAGCGTCCGATCAAAGCACCGACAAGCCCGCCTGCCACTGCACCAACGGCAGCACCACCCCAACTATTGGAGACGACACCACCGATGATGGCGCCCGATCCGGCGCCGATCGCAGTTCCTTGTTCGGTCGCAGTGCAGGATGCCAAGGTACCTACTAATACACTGACAAGAACGATTCTTTTCATCATTTTGGTTGCTTCCTAAATTCAATTCTTCGAACGACAGTCAGCAGATAGCCCGAGCGTTCATGGAAGTCCAGAAGCCAAGGCCGAGCCAGGAGGTGCTCGCGTTCCTACAAAAAAGGGGCCTTCCCGGCGGCGGACCGGGAAAGCCCTTAACCCTTCGCGCGGCTTACCGAATCCGTGCGCGTCAGGCTGCCCACAACATGGATCAAGCTTGCCGCAAAGAATATTGGACCGAAGCCTGAAAGTCGCTGGACTTTGGTCTTATTTGAGGTCCCCACCATGCAGGCACTCGCGGTAGTGCCAGCACAACTGGCCGTAGCGGCCGGCATCTCTGCGACTGCTGAATATCGCATAAGGTGGGGCTGACCCAGCCGTTCTCGCCCGCTATAGATTGGCGATGCTGGGTGGGTCCAGATTCAGCTAACGTTTCGTCCCCAGGTCTCCGCCACGCGAAGGCGTGGGCGAGGCGTATGAGTTAATCGACCTTCAGCTTTCTCCTTGGGGCTGAGGGCCATAGAAGCCCTGGGTCTGAGTTCAGGAGACACGGTTCTTGAATATTGGATGCGGAGCTGGCCAGACCCTTCTCCAACTTGCCGAGCGGGTCGGAATTGAAGGGCGGGTGATCGGTGTGGACGTGGCCCTCTTGCACACAGGCGCGGTTGATCCAGGCAGATCCCCAGTTTCTGGATTTCTGAGAGCGTGGATGCCGTGTTCTCGCGATTTGGTGTAATGTCCCGGTTGAAGCCTTCGCCCAACTTCCGCCGAATTCTGAAGCCGTCAGGCGCTGGCGTTTAGCTGCTGGCGCCGGCTTCAGGACAACGAACTGGATCACCTTCCGCCCTCCGCAGCTGGAATACAGGCCACCGTCGACGAAGCGCTATCAGCTTTGCTGACCCCGAACACATTCGCAGCATCCTTGAGGCGGCTGGATTCGGAGAAATCGTCATTCAACGCACGATGAAAAGGTATCGAGCAGCGATCTCGGTACTCTGGAAGGATGGGTTCACTCGGAAAGCTAGTTCGGGAGAACTCCGCTCTGCAAAATGACGGCTGAGCCCTTGATACGGGAGGCACTGGTTGCCTTGGGCGATCCCTCCAGGATAGAGCTTTTGGCTTCAATCTGGATCACAAAGGCGCGGGCCGGAGCGATGATCCGGTAATGAGCCTCCTACTATCCAGAAAGCTTCGCTGTTGACGGTGAAATGTCCATTCCTGGCGGCGCAAGGAGGAATGTGACAATCCTGCAAAAATCCTCTCGTCGTCGGATTGGGATAGAGGTATCTTATCTGTACGCGACCATCGAAAAATCGCAATAAAAATCGAGCTGCGCACGTGACGGATCGTCGATGTCGTTGGCCAGTCTATTGTCTAAACGGAGCCCAAGATTGAGCACCGCGTTCACAAAGGAAGAAAGCGCTGAAACGGCTTCGGAAATACTGCTGCCCGACCGTCCGATTTCACCTCACCCGAACCTGGTTACAGCCGCGGGATTGAAGGCTTTGGAATTGCAGCACCAAGAAGCCCGAGAAGCCTACGATGCCGCAAGTACAATCGAAGACGTGAATGAACGGCGGCGGCAGGCAGCAATCCCCTTGCGTGACATGCGTTACTTTAGCGAGAGAATTCGTACTGCGCAGGTTGTCCCTGAACCTATTTCATTTGACATTGTCGCATTCGGGAGCACGGTAACGTTCCGCCGCGACGACGGCCGCGTGCAGAAATATCGCCTTGTTGGAGAAGATGAAGCGGATCCTAAGTCCGGATCGATATCCTTCGCATGCCCTGTAGGAAGGTCTATAATGGGCAAAGCTATTGGAGACATCGTCAATTTAGGTGACCAAGAACTCGAGATTCTTGCCATCTCCTAGAGAAGCTAGTGCCCCCACCGATCGCCAGCGACAGCCAGATTCTGGCCGGCGCGACAGTTTCATGTAAGAGGCATGTCCGGCGGAAAAGAAGCACCGTTTCGATACCCGGACCTTGCCAAACAATGAGGCTGGGCGACGGACGGAACAGACTACCAATTGCCCGAGCCGCAAGACCTGCGCCTGCGCCAGGTGAGCTTGTCGCTCGGACTTTCATGCATAGCTCTCGGCGACCGAGCGGAGTGGTCGATCCCGAGCCAATTTGAATCATTTGCTCTGTCGCCACAATGACGTGGGAATTCACCTGGAACCCGATCCTGTTGCACATCGTGTACAGATCAACGACGTGGCGTCCCGCATCTCGAGAATGAAATCCGTCTGAGCTCTGTAAGGATCTACTGGACATTAGCCAAGGGAGACACAGCCGGGCCGTTCAGAGCAGTACCATCGGCGGCAAATTGCGAACCGTGGCAAGGGCAATCCCAGCAGCGCTCGAGGGAGTTCCAGTGCAAGTGGCAGCCTATATGCGTGCAAGACGCCGAACGTTTGTAAAGCGTGCCATCTTCGTCCCGGAAGGCGGCGATCTTGCTGAGGCCCACGCGGACGATGGCACCTTCTCCCGGCCGCAGCTTGTCAAGAGAATCGATTTCTCCAGGCGCGATATACTCTGCGAAATTCTTGATCGCCGTTGCGTTTTCGACGAGGTAATCGCCAATCGCCTTTGAAGTCTTGCGGGATGGCTCGTAGAGTTCCCGCCAGCGGCTGTTGCCATTGAGAATTAGATCTCGGATCAGCAGAGCACCCACGACTCCATGTGTCATGCCTTCGCCGGAATCACCAGTCACCACGAACACCCGCTCGTTGCCTGGATTGCGACCAATAAAACCTGCGTAGTCGATGGTCTCCATCACCTGCCCGGACCACCGATGGGTCTCGATGCCAAGATCGGGCACTAGACCTCTGATCCAGGACGTCAAGGCCGCGAACCGCTCGTTGCCGTCGTTAGCCGCGCCAGTCTTATGGTCTTCACCGCCGACGATGAGAAAGTCCGTTTCGCCGTCCCCCGGCTGCAGACGCACGTAATGGTAAGGGTCTTCAGTATCCCAATAGAGCCCATCTGGGACCAAACCGCGCCCGATTTCGAACGACATTGCATAGGTTCGGTAGGGCGATTGCTTGGTGTGGAGGGCGACACGGTCATTGATTGGCGAATTGGTCGCCACAACAGCCCATTTTCCAGTGGCGACAAAGCCCGAGGCTGTTGCCACGCGGACACCGCCGTCTTTTTCCTCAACCTTTTCGACTATTGTGTCCCGATAGACGCCGCCACCGCGAGCGCGAACGCCGTCGGCCAGCCCGCGCAGATATTTGAGCGGGTGGAATGTCGCCTGACGGGCATAGCGAAGGGCGGGTGCCGCGGAGAACCCCGCAAACGGCAAGCCGGCGGTTCTTTCGACCGCGACGCCGAGTTGCAATGCGGCCTCGAGTTCTCGCTCGAGCTCAGCTTCCTGCGCTGAAGTCGACGGGAAAAGGAACCCGTCGACACGTCTGAAATCGCACGCGATCGCCTCTGTCTGCTGAATCTCCTCAATGCGATTGATCGCGGCAGATTGACTCTCATGGAAGAGCCGCGCCAGCTCACGCCCCCGCAGACCAATGAGTTCGGAAAAATAGTCATCGCATACCGATGTAAGATGCGCGGTCGTGCGGGCAGTCATGCCGCCTCCGATCTGGCCGCGATCGATGACTGTCACTTTCTTCCCAGCGAGAGCGAGCTCGTAGGCCACGGACAAGCCGGCAATTCCGGAGCCGACAACGACGACATCGGAGTGGTCGTCGTGGGGGAGCGGAACGGCATCAGGCGCAACGTCGATCTGCGCCCATAACGGAATGGTTCTTTCATCGCTGACATTCATGGCCAACCTTCTCCAAAAACCTACACCCGCTAAATAGGAGAAAGAACGTAAATGTTCCCGCGAACCTTGCCCCGCGGATCCTGGGATCACTCAGGTTGGAGGCTGCCCTGCGGATCCCATCGCAGACGGTTGTCCTGACCACGCGCAATCACTTTCTAGCCTTCGCGCAATTCCCGAGCCTTACCGAAATGCCGCCGCAAGTGAGGTGAAGCTTTGTATATTAGATACGTTTAATGTATAGTGAGTTTTTCTTTTGTCGGAGACCGGATGTCGCTGGTCGGGTTGTCGACCGCGGGGGGCGTGACATGTCTCGAAGCTTCCTTTACGTGGTAAACTTCCCGGTTCTTCTCTCTTCGACTTTGCTCCCAGCCGCTGCTCAAGTGAGCGGGAAAGGCGAGATGCGGGGGAAAGAATTCGACGCGGCTGCGGCGGAGCAGGCGAGACGCTATCTGGAGGAGGGCCGAGAGACGTTTCGCTACGATACGTTCGGCAGCGAGGATTTTTGGGGAGGTAGGCTGAAGCTTCATGAGGCGATTGCTGGCGAAAAGCTGGGCGGCAAAGGACCTGGTCTCAGCCCGAAAAGGGCGCTCGAGCTAGGCCTGAAAGTCGACGTAAACGCTATCCCGAAAGACGTAGCCGGAGCGCTGAATAGAGGCAAGGCACATCTTGCCGATCCAGCCAGCACCCTTGTCCTGCTCAAAGCCAACGCCGTTGTCGGGCGTGACCGGCTTCTTTGCCGCCGATGGCAAGACCCTTACCTCGATAGGAATTCAATGCGCCGTGTCCCACTCGACCGTCGACGATGCCTACGCACCAGGCCTCGGGGCGAGACTGGACGGCCGGCCCAATCGCGACCTGAACATTGGCGCAATCGTCGCGCTCGCACCGGACCTGACCGCATTCACCGAGATGCTGCAGATTTCCGAAACGGACGACGGCCAGATCGCGGCGCTTCAGGACGTCGTCAGGCACTACGAGCGCCACCTCAAACTCGGCCTCACCGATGAGGAGAAGAGCGATCTGATCGAGTACCTGAAGTCGATTTGACCGCTGTTCGACAACGTTGACAGCATAGGTAACAGGGAGGCAAGATCATGAATAAGGGGAAAATCCCGGCGCAAGGCCGCTCAAGCCAGGCCGTATCCCGACGGAAGTTCTTGAAAGCGGCGATGGCCGGCGTCGCGGTTGGTGGTGCAGCTGCGCTTGGTTCTTGCATGACGCGCCAGCCTGCCGCACGCGGGGCCGGAACGACGCCGAAGTCTGTGGCGCGCTACCAGAATTCGCCGAATAAGGGACGACGATGCGGCGGGTGCACCCATTTCCTGGAGCCCAATGCATGTGAGATCGTTGCAGGTGAAATCAGCCCTTATGGCTGGTGCCGCTTCCACGAGCCGCGGCCGGCCTGACAGGTATGACCCAAGATAGACGCGCCCGGTGAGCAGGATTGTTGAGACGATTGCGCCAGCCTCATCGCTGGGCGAGCGTCTTCTGTTCTCCAGCGCAGAAACGTGTTTTCGGGCCAAAACACCACCGCGTCGGATGGAGTGCTGCGCATCAATCTCGACAGTTCCTGCGGTGACCGTTTCGGGAGAAAGAAAAGGCCAGCCTGCCCCTCGATCTGGCGGCCACAGGACGCCACCGAGCGTCAACCACGCCGCGCCGCCTCGATTGCGGCGACGTTGATTTTTTTCATCGTCATCATGGCCTCAAACGCTCGCTTTGCTTCGTCACCGCCAGCCGCAAGCGCTTCAGTCAATCCGCGGGGAGTGATTTGCCAGGAAAGCCCCCTTGTCTTTGCACCAGCCGCACGCGCTCTCCTCGCCGCCATTTCCGACGATGGCATTCCAGTAGCGTCGGTCTCCTCCTGGTCGTCGGTGGCGATCTGGACCGAGAAGGCTTCGTTGTGCTTGAAGGTCGGTCCCCCGTTCAGACCGAGACAAGGAATCCCCGCAACTGTGAATTCGACCGTCAACACATCGCCCTTTTTGCCGGACGGATAGTTACCGGATGCGCGGTGTACGGCACTCACCATGCTGTCGGGAAAGATCTCAGAGTAAAAGCGAGCAGCAGCCTCGGCGTCCTTGTCGAACCAGAGGCAAATCGTATTCTTAGCCAGACGCGATTGACAAGCCGCATCAGGGAACTAGCCCTTCCGCCTTAGCGCTGCGAAGAACCGTCTCGACCGCGTTGTCAGGATCGCCGTCAGAGGTAAACCACACAGGTTTTCCCGAGACATCTTCCGAGTTACGCATGGTTCTGAAGACGCCGCAGGAAAGCCCGCTTTCGCAATCTATGGCGACCTCGAACTGACCCATCGGCGAACTGAAGGCCATATCGTAGGCGCCTGCCACGAAGAGGCGTTTGCGATCCAATCCCGAGCCGGTTTTTAGCGCGTTGAGCAATCGTGGATGCGCTTCAGTAATGGCGACTTCGCAAGGTGGCGTCCAATAGGTGCCTTGTTCCAGTTCTCTCTTGATCGGCTGCCGGGGCATGATCGTTCTCCCCTTACTCAATTTGTTGCAATGGGCGGTCGCTCCACTGTTTGTTCCTATTATGTTCTCATCGTGATCAGAGTCAACAAAACTTTGGAGGTGCGCCGCAAGGATCGAGCTACCGAGACGGCTCATCGACTTTAAGAACACGGTTCTGACCGGTCGGCACTTGTGGAGTTTCGCCCCATTGCTGGTGCGTGAATACGGCATGTTCTCCAGGTCCGAGCCCATTTTGGGTCAGCTCGAAACAAGATTCGTGACCAGACTCGAGATGCCGACGCCTGGTTCAGCCCAGTCCCAGGACCCGTCGGCTCCGTGGGAATGCGCGGTTCAGTGAGTATTCAGGGTATGTACATAGACTGCCGTCGCCGACGAGGGCGGCGCTAAAAGCCAGCGGGCATGTTCGCGGTTGGAGTAAAGAGCAGCTGAATGGAAGCCGGCGTCACGCCCTGGTGCTGCGTCAAAGCGTATTCCGGGGCTTTGTGAAGCTGCGACTCCTTCTTAACGTTCGGGCGATTGCTTCTCCGGTAGACCTCGCCAGCCGCTGAATTATCCTAATCTGCCTTCGCATGGCGGCGTCCAAGCCGTGAGCGACTGTCACTCTAAAGCAGGGGTATCCCTACGATAAGGATGACGACCAGTCCTGCCATCACGAGCGACGTCTCGATCAGAAATATCGCTACTTGTCGTCCGGTCATGTCTGGAAAAATAGCTTTCATTGACGCGTCTCCTCGCAATAATTTTCCAATGTAAGTACCACATCATAGGAACTTGTGGAATGTTCTTATTTTAATTGCGGCGAAATGCCTTGTTTAAATCCTAATCAGAGCGCACAGTATTTCTGTCGGCAGCATTTGAAGCGGGCGCTGCCGCAAAAGGGTTAAAATCCTTCGCCCCAATCAAAGGAGGACGTGATGTCTTCCATGTTCCATCATCACTATTCCTTTGAACACGTCGCAATCAGAATCCTGGTCGCGCTCAGCTTCGCCTTCATCCTGTTTCTGATTTCAGGGGGCTGGCTGTGGTAACCATCCTCTACGTCGATGAAACTGCAGCTATCGAGGGCTCGACGCTGCAGCGAATTCTGAAGCGAGCCAATTATGCGACATCTGACATGGAAGCCGACGAGGGCCCGGAGCGTCACGAGGAGGTCGAGATCATCCGCCGCATTGAGGCCGGCACGATCCCCTCGAAAAGCTACCCGCCCTCCTTTCGGCGTAGGCAAAGCTCAGACCCGGATGCACTGGCGTCGTGGGAGAACGAAGGCGGCGCAACCAGCGCGCGTTCGGCGGCAGCCTCGAAAGCTGCGGAGAATCGAAGGTGACTGGCGCACCGACCAAAGAGCTGCCCGATCCGGCCCAGATCGCGTCAGGGCTAAGGCTATAAACGCATGAAGAGAAAGCTGACCGGGACGGAAAGATCTCCTGGCTGCGCGGCAAACCCTGTCGCCTCTGCATCAAACCAGACCGAGTCTGCCATGAACAAAACAACTGAAACCGAGATCAGGTTCGATCATTCGTTTCTCATTCAATCTCTTGTTATGCCACTGGCAGCCGGTACATACCGGCTAACGGTGGACGAAGAACGGATCGAGGAACTGTCCTTTGCCGCATACAGGATATTAGCCGCTCATCTGGAAATTCCGTCAATTGAAACGCCTTCGCTCAAGAGGCAGCATTTGCAAGTCACGCGAGCGGAAATCGATGCCGCGCTGCTGAAGGACCAGCAAGCCGCACGATCGCCAGCGGGCGAAGATCATCCAAGTAGGGAACGCAGCTCTTCATGACTTGCCACCGAACCGCGCCGAGGAGTCGGGCATGTCGTCCGTGGAGGAAGACTTGATGCTGTCGTCATATATGAGCATCCTTGAAAGTTATTGTTTGCTTTGTCTATTCCGAGGGCGCATGGTCTAGCCTCCAGCAGTAATCATTACGGGCGCTGCTGTTTGAGGGTCGTGAGACCCTTTGCCCCGACCGAAAGGAGGATGTCATGTCTTCCGAAACATCCATTAAATGTGAGCGCGACGAACAGCCCACCTTTTCTTTGTTGGTAGAGCCCGCGAGATAAGCTCCTTCATCGATAGGAGCGGAATGGAATGGTTGGAGATCGCGCTGATGCCATGCTTGAAGTCATGGATGAAGGCATGCATGAAGCCAGGCATGAGGGAAAGTATCGTCGGATCGAGGTGATCACCGGTCGGCGGCAGCGGCGGAATTGGACTGACGAGGAGAAGGCGCAGATCCTGGCGGAAAGCGCGGAACCTGACGTGAACATCTCGGCCGTTGCCCGGCGCTGGGGCGTCAATCGCGGCTTGCTGAACGTCTGGCGTCGGGACGCTGGGCTGACCTCTCAACGAACCGCGAAGGCCTGCGCGCAGCAGGCGATGTTCGTGCCGGTGACGGTGGTTGGCGATCGAACGTCACGCCAGGAATCGCCGTCGGATGTCGCCCACGTCGCCGCCGGTCGGATTGAGATCGAGATTGCCGGGGCGCGGCTGAGCGTTATCGGCGCAGTGGCGCCCGAGTTGGCGCAGGCGGTAGTAGCGGCGTTGCGAGGGCGCCGGTGATCGGAGTTTCGCCAAATGGCGTGAAGATCATGGTGGCGACGCAGCCTGTCGACTTCCGGCGCGGCATGAATGGCTTGGTGGCCTTGGTGGCGTCAGCGCTTGCGGCCGATCCTTACTGCGGCGACGTGTTCGTGTTCCGCGCCAAGCGTTGCGATCGACTTCGCTGCATTTATTGGGACGGATCAGGCATGATCCTGGCGACGAAATGGTTGGAAGGCGGGAAGTTCGTTTGGCCACCGGTCCGCGATGGCGCGATGCAGATGAGTAGCCAAGAGTTCTCGCTATTGCTGGCCGGAATTGACTGGACGCGGGTCAAGCGAAACCCGGTAAAAAGGCCGACGAAAGCAGGCTGATCCTATTGGTTTTGCTTGAAGATTCAGGCTCATATGGTAGGGTCTGCCATGCCGCTTCGACCCGATCCCTTGCCCCAGGATGCTGCGCAATTGACCCGGATCATTCTCTCGCTCGATGAAGAGAATGCCGATCTCAAAGCGCGCGTGGCCTTCCTTGAGCGCCAGCTCTTCGGGACGAAATCGGAGAAGATGACGATCATCGATCCGACGCAGGCAATGCTCGACCTTGGCGATCTCGGCGACATTCCCGTTGCTGCCAATGACGATGTCGCGCCCGTCGCCGAGGACAAGACGCAGGCACGGCGATCGCCAGCTCGCAATATCGGCCGTTTGCCCAAACACCTTCCGCGTTATGACGAGATCATCGAACCGGAGAGCAAAGTCTGCCCCTGCTGCTCATTCGAGCTTCATTGCATCGGCACGGATGTCAGCGAGGCGCTCGACATCGTGCCCGCGGTTGTCCGGGTCAAACGGACGATCCGTCCGCGCTATGCATGCCGGGCCTGCGAGAGCGTCATTGTGCAAGCGCCCGCGCCGGCGCGCGTGATGGATGGCGGCATGGTGACCACCGCCTTTGCCGCTCATGTCGCCGTTTCGAAGTTCGCCTGGCATCTGCCGCTCCATCGCCAAGCGCAGATGCTTGCCTCCTGCGGCGTGATCATCGATCGCGGCACCCTCGGCGCCTGGGTCACGCGGGTCGCCTGGTGGCTTGAACTTCTCTACGATGCGCTCACCGCCTTCATCCGCTCCCAGCCGAGGGTGTTCTGTGACGAGACGCCGCTTCCGCGGCTCGATCCGGGGCGCAAGCGAACCAAGGTGTGCCAGTTATGGGCCCAGGCAATCGACGACCGGCCGTGGAATGGTCCGGCGCCGCCGGCCGTTGCCTATATCTTTGCCGAAAGCCGCGGCGCTCGCGAAGTCGAGGGGCAATTGTCGTCGTTTACCGGCGTGCTTCAAGTTGATGGGTACCAAGCCTATAAAACCATGGCCAAGCGCCGGGGGAAGAGCAATGTCGCTCCCATGCGGCTGGCCTTCTGCCTTGCCCATGCCCGGCGCAAGTTCGTCGATGTCGTCAAGCTCACCGGCTCCTCGGAGGCTCTGTCGATCCTTGCCAGGATTGCCGAGATCTATCGCATCGAAGCGAGACTGCGCGGCGAAAGTGCCGATACCCGGCTCGTAGTGAGGCGCCGCGAGGCAGCTCCTGTCATGAGAGAACTGAAGGCCCAGATCACCGAATTGAGCGACGAGGTGTCGTCGAAATCGGCGCTTGGCAAGGCCGTCACCTACACGCTCAACCACTGGAGCGGACTGGCAGCTTTCCTGGAGGATGGCCGGATCGAAGTGGACTCCAACGTGGTCGAGCGTTCGATGAAATCCGTGGCCCTGACGAGAAAGAACTCGTTGTTTGTGGGCAGCGAGCGGGGTGGCAAGACCTTCGCGGTCCTGGCATCGCTCGTCAACACCTGTAAACTGAATGGTGTGGACCCCGAGGTCTGGCTTGCCGATGTGCTGGAACGCATCGTCGCGGGCAAAGTGAAAGCCAGCGAGATGGAAAGTCTCCTGCCGTGGAACTGGAAGGCTGAGCGCGAGGCGATGACAGAGCAGGAGCGACGGGCGGCATGACGCACAACAGCCAGGGCATGACGACCGCACGACCGAAGCTTGATGATGAGGCGTTCGAGGCGTTTATCAGGGGACGTCGTCCAGCATCGCCGATTTGGTCAATGAGCGGTCTCGATGGCTATCTTACGGCCCTCATCATCGGCCCAAGGTTCATCGACCCGCGTCAATGGATCCCGGAGCTGACTGGCCCGGATGCCCTGAACCTGCCGATGGAAACAACAGAACATCGGGCCGTGCAGACGATCGTTGCGGAGTATAACCGCATCTCCGCAAGCCTTGCCGAAACGCCGAAAGACCACCGGCCCAGGTTCACCAGGATCGATGACCAGACCTTTGATCCATTCGATTGGGACCTCTGCTTTCTGCTGGGAACACAATACGCGCCGAGGCTTTGGCAGCCCGTCCTTCGAGGTCATGCCGTCACTGGCGACATCATCGCGCCCATCCGCAAGCTCGGCGACGCAAAACACAAAGCAACCCGCCAGGATGCTGCGGACGTCGCCGAAGCACTTGTCAATATCCGCACCTACTTCATGCCGAAGCGGGCAAAGCAGAAGCTCTGACAAAGGGTGCTGTTGCGATGCCGTCAACGCTGAAAGCCGTGGGCTGTTCGTCGCGCTCACCATTAAATATATGACGAGCGACGACCTCAACTTACTTCAGGGCGTGCTGAAGGATGCTGGCTATACGGACGATGTTCTCTTTGATCAGCCTCGACCCTTCCCCATCGCAGCCCGGCTTCTGATTGGCCTGTTTCAAGAGGGAACGACCAGTCCAGCCGAACTGACTATCCAGCTCGAACGGCACTTCGGTAAGCCTAACAAAGAGGCTGTTACGCTCGGAGCTCCGCGTTTCTCTCGCTTTGCGATCCAAGGGCTTCCGGCGCAGCCATCTGGCTCGACCCATTAAAGCCACATTCAAATCCAATGAGCGACAGAACCTGTTTGCCGCGCACTGAGAAGGGGACGCGACCCCAAAGTACGCGCCGAACTGCCTGGCGACTCAGGTAACTGTGAGTGGGATGCCGATTTAGACTTAGGCTAAGAACATGACGTAGTCTTCGTATGCACCCAACCACGAGATGGATTTCGTCAGGTGACAGGCACGTACTCTCCAACCGCCCGATCATTTCCAGCATCGCAGCTTTGCACCCGCACGCGACAGAAACGTAACACATTCGCAATAAGCGCGCTTTCAGGGTTTTCTATCATGTCTGTCCCTCGTTGTGGGATCATCGTAGAAGCCAGTGCTTTAGCAAGCGGACCGAACACAAACGTTACAATCGCCTATCGGCGAGACGCCTCGCGACTACGCGAAAGCGCAGTTAACCAGTCGCGTCGTCTTGCGGCGTCCGCCAAGGGTCCTTTTCCACTTGCGGAGGGGATTGCCCTTCCATCTCCTTTATGGCGAGCTCCCAATTTTCGCGGTCTTTTCCTTCAGGGCAGCCCTCCCTTTCCCATATAGCGTAAGCGCGGGCTTTTACTTGTTCTTCCTTGGATTTCTGCATAGCGCTATCCTTTCCTGGTCGCTCCTGTCACGCATCGTGAGACACACGCCAAATAGCTCACGTCCTGAGCAGCAAATGCCCCAGGACGGCGACCGAGATGAACATTGCGACAAGAACCGCAAAGTATGTCGCTAACGAGCGGAAGTTGGTTTCCCGGATCAGGCGAACCGTGTTTTCACGATAAGAACGGAGCGCTTCGATGGTTGGCATGTTAGCCTCCTTGAGCGTGGCTACGATGAGGAACATCGAATGGCCGTGTGGTCAAAAGACCGCAAAAAGATGACGCGCCATTAACGGGGAATAGTCAAACGCATTCGTACCAAAGGGACCTCGCTAGCGGATCCGACCTTGCTGCGCTTACCTCTACTGATTTCAAAGGGTGAAGCAGCGACGGCGACGCAAAGTGGCACGTGCGCGGTGGCTTCCGCCGCACCGCTTGAAGGTGTCTTGCGCTTTCTGCGCGGAAGAAAGCTTCCCGCCAACCGAGGCGCGCCTATCGCCGCTTCGGTTCTGCCTGGTTTGCTGCATGGAAATTGATGATGAACGGCTCGTTCTACTGGTTGCCCGCCGCGCCGGAGCATCAAAGACTGGCGTATTGCCTGACTTTCTCATAGGGGCCAGCAGCGGTTAGTGGTCACCCGCGACCTTGGCCGCTACCGCACATATTTTCCGTCAGTAACGCTGATTACGCAGCACGTGTAGCCAGAAATATTTGCAGTGGAGGTGGTGCCGCGCCGTGTCTGCGTCGCTGATGTGGTCGCAACTCCGGCTCAGATCTGTGTGCAAAGGTTGGCACTCAGACTACGGATTGCTGGCCCCCGAAACGCGGAAAAACATTTGAACTTATTTCACCGGGGAGGGTGGGGCAGTGAGTGCTTTCATTGTGATTATCCGAGCTCGATGGAAGCCATCTACTGATCTGCGTCCGGCAAGCCCTGTTCGTCGGGTGCTATAGTCGACTGAGCAACTCCGATTTCTTCACCTCGAATTCCTGATCTGTGAGAATTCCCTTTTCACGAAGTGCCGCGAGGCGTTCAATCTTGCCGAAGATGTCCTCATCGGACCGACGAAGCTCCGGCGCTGGAGGCGCCGGTTGTTGTGGCACGGCGGCTTCCTGCGCGGACGATGCGAAAATCGATGGCGCAACGGCGGCGGCATATGGTCCGATAGCAGACGTGCTTGCCGGTTCCTTGCCGTCCTGATCGACCACATCCAGTTCCGAAATCTTCACGAGCCCATGCTGAGAGGTGAAGCTCAGCGTCTGGTCGCTGCTTTGCTGTTGCGAGAAGCCGCCAATGCGATGGTCTTTCGTGTCGTAGACCGTTAACCGGCCACCAACATCGATCGCCAGTCGTCTGGTTGTCGGGAAGAAGGCATAGCGCAGGTTATTCTGCGCCCCGGTCGAGGCAGGGTGCCCGAACTCCTCGGGCCACCAGTTGCCGGCCGACAACTCCCCAGGCACGAATAGACTGACGCCGCCCTGACCTTGGTATTGGGACTGGTCCGACCTCTGTAGGTCCAGCAAATCCGTACTGCGAACCAGGGCGGCAAGCTCGGAACAAATCCCCGCCACGTTCGCCTTCAGAGCATGGTTGAACATGTCGCCGACCATGATCATGCCGCCCTGTGACCATTGCCCCATGCCACCGAGATCAGGATGGTTGAACTGAGCCTGTGTCGCCTGCCCGGCGATAATCGCCATCAGAAGGTGCTCGACCGCGCCAAGGCTGACCCCGTACCGCTGAGCAATCCCCTCCAAGGTCCGTCGACCCTCTTCACTGAGCTGTCTCATTGTGATCGCCCTTGCCTGATCAAGAAAGCGTGCACGCCGCAAGGCCGAACCCGCAACGAAGTCAAGAAGCTCTCCACCACATTAGAACAATACGAAATTAGGTGGCAATTGTCACAAGATATCGCGCGGGTCGGCGTAGGCTCACGCGCCGATATCGACGCGCTCGAAAACTGCTTCCATAATCTTGACCTCAGATGCCGGAGCGCTACGACTGCGGGCAAAGTCACGCCATCTTCTGCAATCTCCCGACCATCGCCGCCCTCGGCGCTACCGTGACGCCACCCAGTCGTGCCAATCGTCTTCATCACCATGGAAGACGTTGAGGTCGATCCGGCCATCGACGCCGTGCGAGAGACCGGAACCAGAATACTGCCAGAAGACCCACTTGCGCTTTGGGTACACCTTGGAGGGATGGGCGGCGACCGAGCGCAGCCAAAAGGGATAATCGAGAAATGCGCCCTTCAGGTTGTCGCGGTAGAAGTCTGGAGCCGTGTAGATGATCGGACGCTGGCCATAGTGTCGCTCGAGCTTGTCCATGAAGACTTGCATTTTTTCCAGCACCCGTTCGCGCGAAGGCCGCCGCTTGCAGCTCGATTCACCGTTCCACTCGACGTCGATAACCGGCGGAAGAGCACCTGCTTCCTTCGGAACATTGCGGATGAACCAGTCCGCCTGCTCGCCGGCCGTCCGGCACCAGTAGAAGAAATGATAGGCGCCGCGCTTCAAGCCAGCCTCCTTGGCCCTGCGCCAGTTCTTCCTGAACATCGGGTCGAGATGGTCGCCCCCGTCGGTCGCCTTGATATAGGCGAAGTTCGCACCTTGCCGCCTCAGCCGTTCCCAATCGATCTCTGCCTGCCATCGCGACACGTCGACGCCGTGTACGGCAAGTTTTCTTGGTGAAATGGACCCGAAATTGATCGGCTTGGCGTCGCGAAAACCGTAGCTGTAAATCTGCGAGCGCGTCTGCGGAGCCCTTGTCTGAGGCTTGTCCGGCGCCAGCATCGCAATGGGCCGTTCTGACGGGATGGGCGCGCCAACGGTTCTTGAAGCTGGTGCGAACGCTTGCGGCTGCGGCACCGATCCTGCCCAGGCCAAGGTCTGCGGCGGTGGGTTGTCCTGCCGGCCAAGGTCGCCCACATTGGCGGCAGGGACGGGGACGGCTGATTGGGCAACCGAGCCCGTCGTCTCCTCAGATGGCAGCCCGGCCTGAACGGTCCCAGGACGAGAATTGGCAGCGCAACCGGACAATGTCAGGCAGGCAAGAAAGATTGCAGTCACATTCGATAGACGCATAAGAACCCGTACGCAAAACAACTGCCGCCGACGCCATCCCATGCCGCCGGGACCGGCTGACGTTGATGGCTAATGGAAAATTACCAAAAAAGACTGAATACAATCTTTATTGCCAAGGTTAACGGCGCGCCGATGCTTGCGATTGTGTCGGGTAAATCTAGTCCAAGAATTTCTCTGTCAGCCGCGCCCACATGGCGGCACCAACAGTCAGGTTCTCGTCTGCAAAGTTGAATTTCGAGCTATGCAGGATCTCAGAGTTCAGACCGTTGCCAAGGCGCAGGAAGCAACCCGGCTTGTGTTCGAGAAAATGGGAAAAATCCTCGCTTCCCGGGATCAGTGGGCACGCTAAGACCTGGTCCGGGCCAACGAGTTCCTCCGCAATACGGCGGGCAAATTCGGTTTCCTTCTCGGAGTTGATGACGACTGGGTGGCCGCGGCCATAGTCGATCTCGGCCCTGGCGCCATAGCCTTCCGCGACACTCGCTGCCAGGTTACGGATTCTCGCCTCCAGAATGTCCCTGATCGCCGGTTCGAAGGACCGGACGCTGAGCAGAAGGGTTGCGATGTCGGGAATGACATTCGAGGCCTCACCGGCATGGATGGAGCCGACGGTGACGACTGCGGTTTGTGTCGGATCGATGCTGCGCGAAACGACCGACTGCAGTGAGACGACGAGATTGCATGCAATGAGCACCGGGTCCACCGTCAGATGCGGCCTGGAGGCGTGGCCACCCTTTCCCTTGATGGTGATTTTTACCGTGTCGGCAGCTGCCATCAATGGACCGGAACGCAAAAGCCAGGTGCCTTCGGGCGCGCCGGGATGATTGTGCAACCCGAAAATCGCATCGCATGGAAAGCGTTCAAACAATCCGTCAGCGATCATCGCCTCAGCACCGCTTGCGCTGCCTGCTTCCTCGGCGGGCTGGAAGATCAGGTTGACCGTCCCGTCAAAACGGCGGGTGCGCGCCAGATACTCCGCAGCCCCAAGCAGCATCGTCGTGTGACCGTCGTGACCGCATGCATGCATCTTGCCGGCAGCCCGGCTGGCGTAAGGCAGGCTCGTTTCTTCCTGGATTGGAAGAGCATCCATGTCGGCGCGGATCGCAATACTGCGCGGACTGCTGCCCATCTGAAGACGAGCGACGACACCGTGGCCGCCGACATTTCGGAAAACTTCGTAGCCCCAGGAGCCCAGTTTATCAGCGACGAAGCGTGCAGTCTCGACCTCTTCGAATGATAGTTCCGGATTGGCGTGAAGATGCCGGCGGGTCGCTACAAGCTCTTCCTTGAGCGGCTCGAAGTCGCAGATGCGGGCAAAGCCCTTGTCGCGTGTCATCAATTGGTTCCAATAGCTAGAATGAACAGTATCGTCCGTCGCGGTTTGGCGGCGCGACGGAGTGCGCAGCGTAAAGATTGCCGGCTAGATGAAGCGCGCGAGAAAACTTCTCGTGCGTTGATGCTGCGGATTGCCGAGGACCTCTTCGGGCTTGCCGTGTTCGACGACTTTGCCGCCATCCATGAAAATGACGCGGTCGGCCGCTTCGCGCGCAAAGCCAATCTCGTGAGTGACGACGATCATGGTCAGTCCCTGGCTTGCCAGGTCCCGCATGGTTGCAAGAACCTCGCCGACGAGCTCGGGATCGAGTGCGGAGGTTGGCTCGTCGAACAGCATCAGCTTCGGCTTGATCGCCAGAGCACGTGCAATCGCCACGCGCTGCTGCTGGCCGCCGGAAAGCTGGCGCGGGTAACTGTCGGCTTTTTCCGAGAGGCCGACGCGCTCCAGAAGCATCAGCGCATTTTCCATTGCGGCCTTGCGGCTTTCGCCGTGGATGCCAACCGGCGCTTCGATAATGTTTTCGAGTGCGGTCATGTGTGGATAGAGATTGAACTGCTGGAAAACCATGCCGATCTTGCGCCTTTGCGCAGCGATAGCATTTTTGGAGAGCTTCTCAAGCCGGTCCTTTCGCAATCGATAACCGATCTGTTCTCCATCGACCATGATTGAGCCCTGATTGATGGACTCGAGATGATTGATGCAGCGCAGGAAGGTCGATTTGCCCGAGCCGGAAGGCCCGAGGATAACCACGACCTCGCCAGGGGCGACGTCAAGGTCGATGCCCTTTAAGACTTCAAACTGGTCGTAGGACTTGTGAACATTGCGTGCGTGAACGAGAGGTCCGACAGTTGCAAGGGCGTTCAATGGCTCGCCTCCTGTGCGATGACGGGTGAGGGGCTATCCGATACGATCGGCGTGCCTGCCTGTCCGGCAGGCTTCGGTGCGCTGGAGGAGCGTCTGTCGCCTCTGCTGTAGTAGCGTTCGATATAGCCTTGGCCGATGTTGAGGATCGAGGTGATCAGCAGGTACCAGACCACCGCGACGAGCAGCATCGGAATGATCTCGAAGGTGCGGTTATAGATCGACTGGACCGAATAGAGCAGGTCGGCCATGGCGATCACGCTGACGAGAGAGGTCGCCTTGATCATGCTGATGAGTTGGTTGCCGGTTGGCGGAACGATGGAGCGCATCGCTTGCGGTATGATGATCCTGCGCAGCGCGCGTGCCCGCGTCATGCCAAAGGCTTCCGCCGTTTCCGCCTGGCCCCTATCGACCGACAGAAGGCCGCCGCGGATGATCTCGGCCATGTAGGCCGCCTCGTTGAGCGCCAGGCCGACGATTGCTGCCGTCATCGGCGTGATGACAGAATTGGTGTCCCAACTGGCCAATGTCGGTCCGAAGGGCACGGTGATTGAAATTGATGGAAAGAGCGTCGACAGATTGTACCAGAATATAAGCTGCACCAGGAGCGGCGTGCCGCGGAAGAACCAGATGTAGAGACCGGCAAGAGAATGGGCGAGCCGGTCGCTCGACAACCGTGCAATGGCAAGCAGCAGACCAAGTGCTATGCCGATCAGCATGGCAACAACAGTCAGTCCCAGCGAGACGTAGAGGCCGCTGATGACCGTCGGGTCAAAGAAATATTGTGCGACGACCGGCCAGCCGAAATTCTCGTTGTTTGCGACGATCCAGGCAAAATTGGCCGCGATGCCCACTGTCAGGGCCCAAAGGACGAGGCGATCGGTGCGAAACGGCTTATGCGCGTTGACGACGTCGCGGGGATCGGCACCGCCCGAAGGCGATGCGGATTTATGGTCGCTTGCACTCATTTTGGCAACATCCCGCCGAGATTGATGCCCGGCTCTTTAATCATGTTGTTCTCAAGACCCCATTTCTTCATGATCGCCGCATAGGTGCCGTTCTCCATCAGAATTTTCATGCCATCGCGCAGCACAGGGCCGAGGGGCGATCCCTTCGGCACGACGGCGCCCTGATAGAGATCTTCAAAGCCGTTCTTCTGGCCGACGCCGGTGAGCTCGAGCTGACCATTGGACTGCGACACGAAATAGGTGAGGGGCGCCTGAGAGGAGAAGAACGCGTCCGAGCGCTTGGATCTGACGGCGAGGATCGAGCTCGGCTGGTCGGTAAAGGATTGCACCTCGATCGCGTCCTTGCCGTCGGACTTGCACTTTTCGGCCTGGACCTTGATGACCTTCTCAGCCGATCCGCCAGCCATGACTGCGATGCGCTGTCCGCAAGCGGTGTCGAGCGAGGTTATCCCGTTCGGATTGCCCTTGTGCACAGCAAAGACGACGAATTCCTGCACCCAGTCGACGAAGTCATTAGCCTCTTCGCGGCTCTTGAAGTCGCCGACAGGACCGAAGGCGAATTGATAGCGGCCGGAATTGACGCCGGCGAGGAGTGCCGGCAGACCACCCACCGTTGCGTGCTCGATCGTAACGCCGAGCACTTGGCCGAGCGCGTCCGTAAGGTCGGCGCTCGCTCCTTCCATCTTCGTTCCGGTGACGATCTCGTAGGGGGGAAAGGAGCCGTTGTTGACCGAGATGATCTTGCCGGCGGTCTTGATCTCCTCGGGTAGCTTTGCCCGCAGTTCCTCGTTGACGTTGAGTTTCGGAAGGTCCGCATCATCGGCCATGGCCATTCCAGAGAGCAGGGTGCTCGCCAGGGCGAGGGAGGTGAAAAATTTCAATGGCATTTCTTATTCCCCTTTTGGTTTGTATGGAAACAGGTTCAGGTTGCGGCTGCGGCAAGCTGCGAGCGATCCGAGGACGTCTGCATCGGAAAAAGCTCTACCGGCGTGAGTGCTCGCGGCAGGATGTCCTGCGCGTACAGTTCGCGGGCAAAATCGGCAATCATCGCACGGTTGGCATCAAGGCCGCTTTCGTCCCAGTCCGGCGGCAGATCTGCCGAGACCTTCAAAAGCTCATCGAGCATCCACGGCGTGGTGTCGGCATATTTGCGGCGCTTCGTGGTCCAGACGCGCTTGGATTCATCGATCAAGCTGCTGAGTTCTTCGAGGAGCCATGGGTGTTGCGCCGCTACCGTCGACTTGACGCCGATGAGATGCATTCCCGGTACATAGCCGACGTCCTCGAAATACCGGCGCTCGGCATGGCGAAAATCTGCAAGCACCTGGCGGAACGGCGAATCTTTATCGAAAAAGCCCTCAGGCATGAAGGGTGTGAAAACCGCATCCAGCCCACCGTCTTTCAGGAGTTCGACCATCGGCCGCTCTCCAGGTGCTGCCTCGATGCGTCCCGGGCGACCAAAGCCATCGAGACGATCAGCAATCGGGTGGGCTTCCGTCAACCGACCGGCAAACCACATCGCATCCTCGACGCCGACACCCTCACGTCGCAAGGCTGCGCGCGTCCAGGTGTTTCCAGAATCGCGCCATCCCGTCACACCGATCCGCTTTCCGGCAAGCTGGCGCAGTTGCGTGATCGGGCTCTCCTTCGTCGTGATGATGCAGCGATGGCGAAAGCCGCGCATGATGAAGTTCGGGATGCCGATCACAGTCTCGTCGCCGTCGGCGCGAAGCTGGGCATATCGGCTGAAGGACATTTCCGCCGCGTCGGGAGCGTCGTCCTTTCCGATATGGGAGATGAGCGTGCCAACCCTTTCGATCTGCACGTCGAGACGGGGTGAAGAGACCTCCCCCAACACCAGCGGGGTCATGTAGTCCCAGTCGCGCAGGGCCAGCCTTATCGTTACAGTCATGCATTTCGCTCTCAAAAAAAGACATTTCCGCTCGTAATTAAATGTTCAGTTTGCTGCGATCAAATGTTATTACGTTATTGAACATTTAATCGTGGTGCAGATATGAGCGAAACACGAAATGCCGATTGGTTTGCCGAAAAATTAAGCGATACCTCCATTCGCGGAATTGCGTTGGAAACCAGCGCCTTAATCCGTGCAGGCGCGCTTCCCGTCGGAACCAAGCTGCCTGCGATCCGCGACCTTGCCTTCGCGCTTGGCGTCAGCCCAGCGACGATTTCTGAGGCCTGGAGCGAACTGCGCCGCCAGAAGATCATCAGCGGGCGGGGCCGCAACGGCACCTGGATCAGCGGCGATCGGTTCGTTGCCAAGCCAGAGAGGCTTGCGAGCTCCGGCAACTACGGCGAGGGTGTGCTCGACCTTACGGCGGCGGTCCCCGATGTAGGCCTGCTACCGCCCCTAGCAGACGCTCTGACATACGGCGCCTCGGCGGAAAGCCTCAACAGCTACGAACGCAGCCATATACTGCCGGAGCTCGAAGCGGCCGTGCGGCGCGACTGGCCCTACGAGCCGGAGGCCTTCCTTGCAACAAACGGCGGCTACAACGCCGTCTACACGCTGTTGCATGCATTGGTGATGCCTGGCGCTTCAGTCGCAATCGAAAATCCGACGGCCATGCGCCTTCTCGACATCCTGGAGGATCTGGGTGTGCGTATCCTGCCAGTTCAGTGCGACAAGGACGGTCCCCTGCCGTCGGCGCTCGAAGCGGCCATGAAATATCGCCCTGTAGCATTTCTGTTTCAGCCGCGGCTTCACTCCGTGACCGGCCAAAGCGTCAGCAAGGCACGCCTGGAAGCTCTGGGAAATATTTTGGCGGGCAGCGATACGCTGATCATCGAAGATGATGGCGTGGCCGACATTTCCGGCGCAACCAAGCATTCCTTGGGAGGGCGCTATCCTGACCGCGTCATACACATCCTTTCCTATTCGAAGACGCTGGGTCCGGACCTGCGTCTTGCCGTGCTGTCGAGTTCCCGGGCGATCGTCGAGCAGATTCAATCCTATCGGAGTTTCAGCGCCGGCTGGACCAGCCGGATTCTGCAATCGGCAGCGGCGTGGCTGCTACGCGATCCTAGAACCGACGAAATTCTTGCCCGCGCACGCAATATCTATCAGCAGCGCCACGATGAACTGACGAATGCGCTGCGCGAGCGCCACGTCGAGTTGGACGACGGAGAAGGCCTCTGCGCCTGGGTTCCGGTTTCGTCGGAGCCCTTTGCGATGGTCACCTTGGCGGCGAGAGGGATCGCGGTGCACCCCGGCGCTAAGTTCTCGATCCTGCCCAGCAATCATATCAGGGTCGCAACGGGCAATCTTTCTGATCGGTGCAGCGAGGTCGCAGACGCCATCGCGCTGGCCTGCACGACAGGCTGATCCTTAAATTCTCGCGCCGAAATGGCACAAACATTGGCGATGGCGTTCCGGCCTGAGAGCGATGAACAGGGCTCAATAGAGCCAATTTTCAACAGCAGGATTTGGCGCGCTCGGCCAGGGCGGCGCTGGTCGTGCGGTGAGCAACCGTCTCGTGCAGAGCATGGCCGACCCTCCCGGTTCAAGCGATATCATTGGAGCGCGAACTTGTATGTGCTGGTCACGGGTTCCGGCAGAGCCGAGATCCTCAAGATCGCGCAGCTTTCGGCATCGCACAACGGGGCGTAAAAAACCGGCGCATCGCGCGGCTGTGGAATCTAAACCCACTTGATATTGAAAATCCCCCTTGGGCCTCGCCATATTCTGATCCAGAACGGAGACAGGGCAATGACCTATACAAAGACCGACGAAGCGGTCAGCAGGCTCACACCCGAACAGTATCGGGTGACCCAGCAGAACGGCACCGAACGCTCCTTCACCGGGGAATATAATGACAACAAAAGGCCAGGCATCTATGTCGACATCGTCTCCGGCGAACCGCTGTTTGCCTCGGCCGACAAGTTCGATTCCGGCTGCGGCTGGCCGAGCTTCACCAAGCCGATCGTGGCGGCAAATGTCAACGAGTTGCGGGATGACTCGCATGGTATGATCCGCACCGAGGTGCGTTCGATACATGGCGACAGTCACCTCGGCCATGTGTTTCCCGACGGCCCTGAGGATCGCGGTGGCCTGCGTTACTGCATCAATTCCGCCGCCCTGCGCTTCATTGCGCGCGACGAAATGGAGGCAGCGGGCTATGGTGCATATCTCAACCAGGTGGAGGATATCTAAATGACCGAGAGAGCTGTTTTGGCTGGTGGTTGCTTCTGGGGCATGCAGGACTTGATCCGCAAGCTTCCCGGGGTCATTCAGACCCGCGTGGGCTATACCGGCGGCGATGTGGCGAACGCGACCTACCGAAATCACGGTACCCACGCCGAAGGCATCGAGATCATCTTCGATCCCGAGGCGATCAGCTACAGGCGAATTCTGGAGTTTTTCTTTCAGATCCATGATCCGACGACAAGAAACCGGCAGGGCAACGATGTCGGCGCCTCGTATCGGTCGGCGATCTACTACGCTGACGACGAGCAGAAGCGGATAGCCGAGGACACCATCGCAGACGTCGAGGCTTCCGGCCTGTGGCCGGGCAAGGTTGTCACCGAAGTGGAGCCTGTCGGAGACTTCTGGCAGGCGGAGCCGGAGCACCAGGATTACCTGCAGCACTATCCAAATGGCTACACCTGCCATTTCCCGCGCCCCAACTGGGTGTTGCCGGCGCGCGCGGCGGCCGAATAGGCGACCGACTGTCGCCTGGTCGCACAGATTGGCGGTCATTCGAAATCCTGAAGAATCCGGCCGATCCGCCGGCGCATAGCAGGAGCCTTTTGTGCAATCTGGACGCCGCTACCAAGGTGCGCCGGCAGTGCCGGCGCGGCGCTGACACAAACATCCAGGCTAAGATGGGGCTCTGAGCGAACATCGAGGTAGTCGGTCTCCATCGCTGATGTAAAATGCTCATTTTCCCACAGCGACGGAGCAATCCTATGGCCTTCAACACGCAACGGCTTCAATTTGCCGGTCATTCTGGCGCCACTTTAGCCGCCCGCCTCGACATGCCGAACGGGCCTTTACGCGCTTACGCACTTTTTGCGCATTGCTTCACCTGCTCCAAGGATTTGGCCGCAGCTCGCCGCATCGCAGCGGAGCTTGCGCGCGAAGGAATCGCTGTCATGCGTTTTGATTTCACCGGTTTGGGATCGAGCGAAGGCGAATTTGCCTCGACAAATTTCTCCTCCAATGTTGCCGACTTGCTTGCGGCGGCCGACTATCTCCGAAAGCACTATCGGGCACCGTCTGTGCTGATTGGCCACTCGCTCGGTGGCGCAGCGGTGCTGGCCGTCGCCAGGAACATACCTGAAGTGCGCGCCGTTGCCACGATCGGTGCGCCAGCCGATGTTGGTCACGTGTTGAAGAATCTCGGGACGAGCCTGGAGGCAATCGAAAAAAGTGGTGCGGCCGAAGTCGATCTCGCCGGGCGAAAGTTCCTTCTCAAAAAGCAATTTGTCGAGGATGCGCGAGCACACCGTCTCAAGGATGCGGTTGCGGGTCTGAAAAAGCCGCTCCTCATCCTTCACGCGCCGCTGGATGGGACGGTCGGAATAGAAAACGCCAACGAAATCTTCCTTTCGGCCAGACATCCCAAGAGCTTCATCTCACTGGACACGGCCGATCACCTGCTCACCGACCCTGAGGACGCAACCTTCGCCGGACGAGTTATATCGGGATGGCTGACGCGTTATCTTGCTGCCGACACGCCGCAGGGCACCGGCGTAATCGAACATGTCCGCGTGACGGAAACGGGCGAAGGCAAGTTTCAGAATTCGGTTCAGGCGGGCAGCCACCGGCTTTTCGCAGATGAACCGGAAAGTCTGGGTGGGCTCGATTCCGGGCCGTCGCCCTATGATTTCCTGTCGATGGCGCTTGGCGCCTGCACCTCGATGACGCTGCGCATCTATGCCGATCACAAAAAGCTACCGCTCGGGCGCATCGGCGTTGACGTCTCGCATGCCAAGATTCATGTCAACGACTGCGCGGACTGCACCGAAGCGGAACGCAGCGGTAGCGGCAGGATTGATCGTTTCGAGCGCGTCATTTCCATCGAAGGCGAGGTCTCCGAGAAGCTTCGCGGCAAGATTGCTGAAATTGCCGACAAATGCCCGGTCCATCGCACACTCGAAGCCATGGCGACGATAAGAACCATCGTGAAATAAAGAAGATCGGCGAGCCCCGACGAACCTGTCGTCGTCATCGACGGCGGCACCAGCGTGCTCGGCTTTTCGACAACCAGAGGGCATGTTTGGACGTTGCAGATCGGTTGCTCTGCGCCAAGCTGTTGTCGAATTCCGGGCGAAGGTCGAGCTGGAGATAACTGGTCTTCGAAATCCCTGCTCCATCGACGAGTTTCATCCGCGCCTTCTCAAGGCCGTGTTGGACAAGCGGTCGAACGGAAAGATCGTTCTGAGGGCAAGTGTCATGACGGTGGTGCTTAAAGACGGCACCGTGCGCATTCGGGCGAACGGCATCAAGACAGAGCGGTCTCCGCCGGTTCTTTTTGTTGGAGAGGGTTGAAGGAAGCACCGGTGCGGTGCGAACCTATCGGATGCTGCAAGCAAAGGACGCGGGATTGGCATCCACTCTTTTCCAATGACGTTCAGCCAGCTGGAACAATGGGCACATCTGAGAGTTTGATTGCCACTTCACGAACTCGTGAAAAAAGGAAGACTCCTATGACCGAACCCGCTTCTTCCGTGGCGCACATTCATACGCGCGACGATAACCCCTATCTCAACGCAGCCGTCAACAAGGTCTCCTGGGGCGCCGTGTTCGCCGGCGTCGTAGTGGCACTTGTGGTTCAGCTCCTGCTCAACCTCCTGGGTGCCGGTCTCGGCGCTGCCGTCATCGATCCGGATTCGAGCGATAATCCCAGTGCGACAACGCTCTCGGTCAGTACGGCAATCTGGTTCGTGGTCAGCGGCCTGATCGCCTCCTTCGCCGGCGGCTACATTGCCAGCCGGTTGTCCGGACGCCCGCTCCGTTCAACGGGATCTCTCCATGGCGTCACGTCGTGGGCTGTCACGACGCTGGTCGTCGTCTATCTTTTGACCACATCGGTGGGCGCGCTCGTCGGTGGCGTCTTCTCTGGTTTGGGCGGCATCGTCTCCAGTGCCGGATCCACAGTGGCCACGGCCGCCACGACAGCAGCTCCTGCACTTGCGAGGGCCACCGATCCAATGGCCGGCGTCGAGCAGAGCATCCGAGAGGCAAGTGGCGGCAACGATCCAGCAGCGCTTCGCGATGCCGCAGTCGCCTCCGTGCGCGCAGTTCTGACGGGCGACCAAGCCAAAGCAGAAGAAGCACGCAATCGCGCTGCTGACGCCATCGCCCGAGCTCAGAACATTCCTGTCGACCAGGCCAAGCAGCAGGTCGCTCAGTACGAGCAGCAGTACAAGGACGCCGTTGCTGAGGCGAAGCAGCAGGCGACCGAGGCCGCTGAAACCGCAGCGACAGCGTTCTCGGCGGGAGCGATCCTGGCATTCATCGCTCTAGCCCTAGGTGCTATTGCGGCTTGGATCGGCGGCGCCGTCGGCACGACACACGTTCTGCGGGACGAAGACGTCTACGTGACGCGTTGAACATTAGCCCCGTAGCCAGACCTCGGGCGGTCCATTTGAAAGCGCCATCTTACGAGGGCCAATAGACGCTCATGGGCCGGGGACCTGCACGCTCCTATTGCCTTTGCATACGTGGTCTTGCCTGGGAGCTAAGGATCACCTTGAGCGCTCTGCCGGCCCGGTTCTGCGAGTTCGGGAGTGCGGAACTGTTGGGTGCCGCGATCGTTGTTCTCAGTCATGGAGGACGCAATGTCGAACATTTCGAAGACAGGTACCGACGAGATCAACACTGCAATCAGCCCGACCACGTTTGGTCGCTCGGTCGAAAGCCAGGCGCAAATTGCTGACGCGGCCGCGCAGAGCGCGCCCGGCAGCGCAGACGAGCCACTCAACATCTACCGTCTCGAGCCGATCGCCGCGCCAAATGATCCAAGATGGGCCAACTCTCCAGGACATGGAGTTGTCGTAGTGGCGGCGAGGACGCCAGGCGATGCACGGATCATGGCGGCCAGTCGAGAGCTGGACTTCATGGAGGTCGATGCAGCGCCCGCAGAAGACGTGACGACAGCGAATGCGAGCGCTTTTCGGGACGACAAGCTTTACACCGTAATCGAGATCGACCGTGATCGTACCGACGTCGCGCGCGGCATCCTTGATGGCGACGTCTCGGTCGATACGATCCGGCCAGTGGAGCCGGACTGACGCGCTCCTTCCTCACTGACATATGGTGATTACTTCAATTACCTCCCGTGTCGACGGCGTGACGGCGTGAAGTCGGCAGTGTTGCCTCGAACGCAATTCGGTGAGCGCATGAGATCAGTTTGAAATGGAAACGGCCGTTTTCCGATTGCGCTGTCAGCTTTCTACCCGATTGCCGTCGGCTGCACCGCGCTGTTGCGAAACAAGTCAATCGCCGGCTCTTCAGATAGAACTGACGCTCAGTGCAATGCCGTTGAGTGCATCAAGCGCATCATTCGGCAGATCGAGTTCCGCCACCGCGAGGTTCTCTCGCAGATGCGCAACCGAAGAGGTACCAGGAATCAGTAGGAGGTTCGGTGCCCGACGAAGAAGCCAGGCCAGAGCCACCTGCAATGGCGTGGCGCCGAGGCGTTGAGCGGCGTCGGACAAGATAGACGACTGCAGCCGATTGAACCCGCCGAGCGGAAAAAACGGCACATAGGCGATGCCGTCGCCGGCAAGATTGTCAATCAGCGCCTCGTCCCTCCGATGCGCTAGATTGTATTGGTTCTGCACGCAAACGACTTTGGCGATCCGGCGCCCTTCTACGACTTGACTGACGGTGACGTTGCTAAGCCCTATATGTCGCACCAGGCCCTGTCGCTGGAGTTCGGCCAAGGCGGTGAGCGGCGCCTCGATTGATCCCTCGGCCGGGCCATGGGGGTCGAACATGATCCGAAGGTTGACGACATCCAGCGTGTCGAGACCGAGGTTTCGCAAATTGTCATGCACGGCCTGGGTCAGTTCTTGCGGCGACAGGGCCGGGAGCCATGATCCATTCTCGCCGCGCCGAGCGCCGATCTTGGTGACGATGACGAGACCGTCGCCATAGGGCGCGAGTGCTTCGCGGATCAGCTGGTTGGTCACGTGTGGACCGTAAAAGTCGCTGGTATCGATGTGATTGACCCCGCGCTCGACCGCCTCGCGCAACACGGCCAATGCCGCGTCACGATTTTTGGGCGGACCGAACACGCCAGGCCCTGCAAGTTGCATGGCGCCATAGCCGATGCGCCGCACGGTGCGGTCGCCGAGGACGTAGGTTTCGGATTGGTTTTCGGTACTGGTCATGTTTCTTCCCCTTTCTGACGGGGCTTAGATAGTCGTTGGTCATCCGTGCGATAACCGGATACAATCCGCACAGGCTGTACGGAGAAGCGAACAGTGAGTGTCGATCTAGGCGATCTGAGTGCTTTCGTGGCGGTGGCGCGCGCCAAGGGCTTTCGCGACGCAGCGCGCGCAGGCAAAGCAAGCGCGTCGGGCTTGAGCGAGGCGGTCCGCCGCCTTGAGGCGCGGCTCGGCGTCAGGCTGCTCAACCGAACGACACGCAGCGTCGTGTTGACCGAAGCTGGTCATGGCCTGCTGGAGCGGCTCGGCCCGGCGCTGAGCGAGGTGGAGTCTGCTCTCGACGTCGTGAACGGCTTTCGCGAGCGGCCTGCGGGTTCGTTGCGCCTGAACGTGCCGGTCAGCGCGGCGCGGCTGGTGCTGCCCAACATCGTTCCGCCATTTCTTGCAGCCTATCCTGGGATCCGGCTGGAGGTGATCGCCGAGGAAAGCTTCGTCGACGTATTGGCGGCCGGATGCGATGCCGGTATCCGCTACGAGGAGCGGCTGGAGCAGGATATGATCGCGGTGCCGATCGGACCTCGTGTCCAGCGGTTCGCCACCGCTGCTTCTCCGGCTTATCTTGATCGCCATGGGCGCCCCGATCATCCTGTCGACCTGCTGCGCCATGCCTGTCTACGCGGTCGCTTTACGAGCGGTGCGATGATGACGCCGTGGGAGTTCGAACGCGAAGGCGAGGTCGTGCGGGTCGATCCGGAAGGTCCTTTGACGGTAGGGATTGGCGGAGCCGTCGATCTTGCCGTTGATGCGGCGATAGCCGGCGTCGGCATTGTGGGGCTGTTCGAGGACTGGCTCAGGCCCTATTTCAGTAGCGGCGCCCTCGAACCGATCCTCGAACCCTGGTGGCAGGCCTTCACTGGGCCGTTTCTCTATTATTCCGGACGGCGCCTCGTGCCCGCGCCGCTGCGTGCATTCATCGATTTCATCAGGGCATCGGCTGACCAGCGCTGACCTTTGACGCCATCTTACGAGATTGCCGGCTGATACTATGCCCGGCCCGTCTTGGATTTGCCTGCTGTAGATCCATACGCCGGCCGGCAGTGTGGAGCTTGGACCAATGACCCCGCGCTGCTCACTTTAGACGGCCAAGAAACGACACCAGCCGTCACAGTGTCTCTCGGCAAAGGTGGAGGCTCAACGTCGCCGCAATTCCAGTTGAGTGGTGACAATCGACTTCCCAGATGCCGGATCTCGGTCGATCGTTCGAATTCGAAGACCGTCCTCGCCCACCTTCTCGATCGTCATCTTCGCTTGGCGATCCCCATAGATCTTGTTGGCCCAGGTAACATCCAGTTTAATCGTATTCCCGTCTCGGCTGCCCACGAGTTTGGACGGTTTGCCAGACGCTCCGACATAAATACCGGAATATGCTTCTCCAGACGCCTTGACTTTGGCGGTAAAGCTGCGCGTGACAACGGCGAATGCTCGGCACGAGCCGTTCATCGAGAAGCTGGACAAATTGGCATCGGATTGCATTTTGCACGAGACATCAACCTTGCTTCCGCCGAGCTTTGTCAGGACCGCTCCACCGCCCGTCCACTGCCCTTCGATCGACTTCAAGAAGTCTTCTTCAGAAGCGGACGCGTTCGAAAAAAGACAGGTGGCACAAGTAAGGGCGATGGCGGGAAAAACTCGCATGGCGGCAGAATCCTGATGTTTGAAAATGACGAACATCCGAACGACCAGCTTGTTCCACTCGTCGCCACAGGCAGCTTTTAATCACGCTGAAGCAGGACGTCTTTCTCGGCAATTCAAACGGGGCGGCTTGCCTGCCATTTTTGAGTAAAGCTCAGGACTCACTGCTTGAAACCAGAAGATGACGGTTGCAGCGATGCAGATCACCGATCTTCAATCTGATTTGCAATCCTTGGAAATCCCTTCGATCCGAGGGAAGATCATCCCGCTCTAGCTCTTGGGGGTTCTCATGGAAAATCACGAGCCGTTTCTGCGCGAGGCGATTGCGCTCTCGAAATCGGCGATGGCAAACGGCGACGAACCGTTTGGCTCGGTACTGGTAAAGGACGGCGAAGTCATCCTACGCGCCGAAAATAGCGTCTTCACCGGCCACGATATGACAAATCACGCCGAGATGAACCTGGTTAAACAGGCGGCGCAGCATTACGACCCTGCTTTTCTCGCTGACTGCACGCTCTACACCAGCACTGAGCCGTGCGCGATGTGCTCCGGGGCGATCTACTGGTCGGGTATCGGGCGGATGGTGTTTGCGTGCTCCGAAACGCGGCTTGGCGAGATTGCTGGGATCGGGTTGAACGTGCCTAGCCGGGCGGTGTTGCAGACCGGTGCGCGTGCCGTCACCGTGGTTGGCCCGACGAACCTCGAAGACGAAGCCGCCGAAGTCCACCAGGAATTCTGGCCGAAGCATCTGGGCAAGGTTTAGGCTCAGGGCTCATTGATCAGAGCCAGAAGATGACGGCGGCTGCGATGCAGATGGTGTGGGCGCATCTGTCGTAGCGGGTGGCGATGCGCTGCCAGTCCTTGAGCTTTGCAAACAGGTTCTCGACCTTGTAGCGTTGACGATAGAGGGCGGTGTCGTAGGCGTATGGAACTTTTTCGGCTTCGGCTCGACGGGATGCACGCTTCGATGCCCCTGGCTTCGAGTTCCTCTCGGAACCAGGCGCTGTCATTGCCGCGATCGGCGATCGGCTGAGAGGCCGGTGGGAGCGCGCCGAGCACGATACCGACGCCCTTGTGGTCGCTCATCTGGCCTTCCCACAGGAGCAGGATGCTCGGCCCTGCCTTTCGCCGTCACAAACGATGTGAAGCTTCGAGTTCAGACCGTTCACCCCATACGGATAGGGAAGATCGTTTTTTAAGGGGCTCTCCGCGGTGTGGTAGGCCCTCAGATGCGTCGCGTCGATCATGATACGCCTCGGGTCTCAGACCTTTGCCGGCGAGCCCGGCGAAGATGCGGTCGAACACCCATCCGGCTCCAGTGGATGAAGCGGTTATAGAGCGTCTTATGCGGACCGTAGCCAGTCGGCGAGTCCTTCCACTGCAGTCAATTGCGGATCACATAGACGATGCCACTGACGACTCGCCGGTCATCAACCGCTTCATCAATGGGAGTTATTAGGTCCTGAACCTAGCGCCGTAAGGTTCCCCTCTGGGCTTTCATGATTGGCTGTTCAGCGGCAATATCAGGGACGACTAAAGGGTTTGCCTTCTTCATCCTTGAGGTTCAGACGCTCGACCAATTCTTCGGCATCCTCTTCGGTGAGCATATCCATGACCACTCCATCGATTACGACCGCCTGGCCGGTCACTGCATCGACAACCGCCCAATAGTTGTCGAGGTTCTTGCGACGGCTATAGCGCCCACTTGCCATGAGGTGCGTCTTTGGGTGCTGGTGCCCGGCCTCGGCCCTTCTTTTTTCTTCTGCATTAAGGATGATCATCAGGTCAGTCGCGACGTCATGAGGCAACCGATTGAGAATCGTCCCGTGCATCTCTGCCGTTCTTCCCTCGTGGTAGTCGATGACATGCCACGTGCCGTCAGAATTCTCCTCTAAACCGTACCGCTTGTAGACCATGGTCGCCTCAGAGTTGACTTTAATACACCTAACGTCGACCTGGAGCGTTTGTTGCAAACCTCGAGCGATTGGCCGGATGTGCAGCTTCCTCGCACCGTCCTAAAGGTGCGGCCCGGCGATCTGCAAAAGGGTAGCAAGCCGCTTGCGGAGCGGGAATGCGAGCATTTTCCTCGACATCAACCTCTTCCTCGACGCCAGCGTCCGGGTTTTCCATGTCTGCTTGGCCGCGGCAGGCAATGCGCCTCGGTCCCCATCCGTTTGAGCGATGGGTCCACGAACTTGCCGGCCCACTCAGCACTGCCAGTCACCATTCTCCAAAACGTTTTGGCTTGATACCCAAAACGTTTTGGTTCATATTGAACTCATGTGTGGGAGGTACAGGGTGTCCAATCTGAAGCAGTTGGCCCAGTCGCTCGGCCTTTCGATCACGACGGTTTCGCGCGCGCTCGACGGCTATGCGGACGTCTCGCCGGCAACCCGAGAGCGCGTGCGGGAAGCAGCAGCGCTCACCGGTTATCGCCCCAATGCTTCTGCACGACGCCTTCGCAGACAGCGCGCCGAACTTGTCGCCGTGACACTGCCGAGCGATCCGGGCCAGATCGGTCCGCCGCATTTTCTCGATATGCTCTCGGGCTGCGCAGAACATCTTGCGACCGCCGGCCTCAACCTTGTGATTGCCCCTGTGCCGCGCGGCGAGAGCGAGCTCGACATGTGCCGCCGCTTCGTCGACGGGCAAAGGGTCGATGCCATGCTGCTCGTGCGCACGAAACGCAGGGACGAGCGGGTGGAGTTCCTTCAGGCGCGAGGCATTCCGTTCGTCACCAACGGCCGGACCGAGTCGGTGGTGCCGCATCCCTATCTCGACGGCGACGGCTTTGCTGGGTTTCAGGCGGCAAGCCTTCGCTTTCATGCCGACGGTCATCGTCGGATCGCTCATATTGCCGGTCCCCAGGACTATTATTTTGCCCACGTCCGCTGCATGGGCTGGCAGGCAGCCATGGAAGAAAGTGGCCTTTCGAGCGAACTTTGTGCCGAAGGTGCGCCGACCGAGCAGGGTGGATACTTGGCGGCGCTGGAATTACTGCGTCATCCGCGTCGACCAACTGCCATCGTCTGCGCGACAGACGAAATGGCGATTGGGGCCCTGCGGGCGCTTCGTGAAATTGACGGCGGCGAGACGATCAGCATCGTCGGCCATGACGATCTACCAACCGCTGCCTATACCAGCCCACCGCTTTCCACGATGCGCATGGCGGGCGACAATCTTGGCCGCAGCTTTGCCTCGCTGCTGCTTCGCGCCATTGCCGGCGAGCCTTCGGAAGAACTTCAGGAACTGCACCCGATCGAATTCGTCGACCGCGAGAGCCACCGGCGGGCACCGCCAAATGCATAGAGAAGAACCAAAGAGGAGGAGAAAATGAAACGTCTAGCGTCACTTGGAATTCTGGCATCGACCGTCTTTCTGGCCGTAACGCCGGTGCTTGCCGACACGGTGTTCCTGTCAACGCAACTTCGCCCGATCGCAGAAGCGACCGTGGTTCGCGAAGAACTGCTCAAGGGCGTCCAGAACCCGGTCGACTACGTGGTCGAGGAGCCGCCGCAATTTGCGGTTCGCATGGAGGCCGAGCGCCAGGCTGGAACGCACACGATCAGCCTTGTCGGCGCTTTGCACGGCGAGCTGTCGCCGCTTGCCGACAAGGACGGCCTTGAGCCCCTCGACGACATCGCCAAGACGCTCGCATCCAAAGGCATGCCGCAACCTCTGCTTGGTCTCGGCAAGCTTGGCAAGTCCAGCCAGCAATATATCCCCTGGATGCAGGCGACCTATGTCATGGCCGCCAGGAAGGAAGCCCTGCAATATCTTCCCCAAGGCGCGGATGTGAACAAGCTCACCTACGATCAACTGACTGAATGGGGAAAGAAGATGCAGGAAGCGACCGGCCAGCCGCAGATCGGCTTTCCTGCCGGGCCAAAGGGACTGATGTCCCGCTTCTTCCAGGGCTACTTCTATCCCTCCTTCACAGGCGGCGTCGTACGGCCGTTTAAAAGTGCTGACGCTGCGGCCGGCTGGGAGAAGCTGAAGGAGCTCTGGTCGGTGGTCAATCCGAACTCCACGAACTACGACTTCATGCAGGAGCCTCTGCTTGCCGGCGAGGTCATGGTCGCCTGGGATCACGTTGCCCGCCTCAAGGAGGCGATCTCCTCCGAGCCCGATCAGTATGTCGTCTTCCCTGCTCCGGCCGGGCCTAAAGGCCGCGGTTACATGCCCGTTGTCGCGGGCCTCGCCGTTCCGAAGGGAGCCCCAGACAAGGCAGGCGCGATCGCCGTCATCGAACACCTGACCACCCTCGACACGCAATTGCTGACAGCGCAGAAGGTGGGGTTCTTTCCGACACTTGACGCCAAGCTGCCCTCCGACATCGATCCCGGTGTAGGTCTGCTCGCGGCTGCCGTCAACGCAACCCAGGCCGCGCCGGACGCGCTGATTTCGCTACTTCCCGTCGGCCTTGGCGACAAGGGGGGCGAGTTCAACAAGGTCTATATGGACAGCTTCCAGCGGATCATCCTCCAAAACGAAGCCGTCGGCGACGTCCTGAAGGCGCAGGGCGCAACGCTTGCAAAGCTGATGTCCGATACCAAGGCCCCGTGCTGGGCGCCCGACACCAAAAGCGACGGAGCCTGCCCTGTCGAATGAGCTTTCGGCCCCGGCGCTAGCGCCCGGGCCGCTTCCAGATGAGCCGCAAAGCGAAAGCCAATGCCGAACAACCGCACCTGGATCCCCTATCTGCTGATCTTGCCCTCGGTGGCGTTCCTGGCGCTGCTTTTCGTCGTGCCGCTTTTGCAGACGATCTGGCTTGCCGTCTCCGACAATGGCACGCCCTCGTTTGCCAATGTCCAGCGTATGGTGGGTGACCTCAACTTTACGCGCTCGGTACAAAACACGTTTCTTCTGACGCTTGCCGTTGTGCCGGTGCAGATCGTCATTGCTCTCGCCATGGGAACGATGGTCGCGAAAGTGGCAGCGGGCCGGGAAACGATCCTGTGGATCTGGACCATTCCGCTTGCCATTTCCGATCTTGCAGCCGGTCTCGTCTGGTTGTCGATCCTGCAGAACAGCGGTTATCTCAATTCCTTCCTTTACGGCCTGGGCATCATCGAACGGCAGGCGAGCTGGCTTTCCTACCAGACGCCGTTCGCACTTTTTCTCGGCATAGCCGCCGCCGAAATATGGCGAGGAACAGCGATCGTCATGGTCGTCATTGTTGCCGGTCTCAACCAGGTGCCGAAGGAATACCGGGAAGCGGCAGAAATCTTCGGCGCAGGCCCGTGGACGCGCTTCTTCCGCATCACCTTGCCGCTCATCCGGCCGGCGCTGCAGTCGGCGCTCATCCTGCGCACCGTCTTGGCCTTCGAGGTTTTTGCCGTTGTCTATGCTCTTGGCGGCCGTAATTTCCCGGTGCTCGTCGGAGAGGCCTACAATTGGCAGAACCAGAACCAGAATTATGGAGTTGCTGCAGCCTACGCGGTTCTCATCATGCTCATCTCGCTTGCGGCCACCATGTTCTACCTAAAGGCCATCAAGGTCGATCCGGAGCGTCTTCCATGAGCACGACCCGCGCCGCAAATTTCGTTTCGTCCCGCCGCATTCTGCTCTGGAGCGGGATCGGCGCGCTTTGCGCCTGGGTGCTGGTGCCGATCTATCTAATCGCGCTCGGCGCCTTCGGCGGACGCAGCGCCGTTTACCTCTGGCCGAAGACCGGTCTGCCGACAGGCCTTTCCTTCGAGCCCTTCCTGCTTTTTCTGAGGACGGAAGGCGTTCTCGGTTCCTTCCTGAACTCACTCGGGGCCGCAGCGATCACGGTTGCCCTATCCCTGCTTCTCGGAACGCCCGCCGGCTATGCGCTCGCACGCTATAATTTTCACGGCAAGGATTCCTTCCGGCTCATGGTCCTTTTGACCCGCGCCTTTCCTTTGGCAATTCTTGCGCTGCCGCTGACCGTTTCCTACATCCGTCTCGGCCTTTATGATACGGTAACGGGCGTCGGGCTCGTCCATACCGTCCTTGCCCTGCCTTTCGCCGTGCTGGTGACGCAAGGCATCTTTCTTGGCGTTCCGAGGGAACTTGAGGAAGCGGCATGGGTCTTCGGCTGCTCGCGCATCCAGGCATTCTTCAAGATCGTCGCTCCGCTCGCCCTTCCAGGTATCGCCGCGACTGCCGTCTTTGCCTTCGTCATCTCCTGGAACGAGGTTTTCGCCGCGTCCGTGCTCACCGTCAGAAACCGGACGCTGACGGCCTATCTGCTGACCGTTCTGGCGGAAAGCCCGATGCATTACCGCTTTGCGGGCGGCCTCATGCTCATTCTGCCCTCCGTGGTCTTCATCTTCGCTGTCAGGCGCTATCTCTTCGCGATCTGGGGCATTTCATCCAAGTGACGGTCATCCACCCATCCAAGTAACGGGAACAGTTTCATGGCCAACATCGTCATCGACCGCATCCGGAAGAACTTCGGAGCCTTCCAGGCGCTGAAGGACGTCTCGCTGACAGTCAACGACGGGGAGTTCGTTTCCCTTCTCGGCCCCTCTGGCTGCGGAAAGACGACGCTGCTGCGCATCATCGCCGGTCTTGAATCCGAAAGCGCCGGCGACATTCGGATCGGTGACCGCTCGGTGGCCGGGCTTCAGCCGAAGGACCGCGGCCTTGCCATGGTCTTTCAGAACTACGCTGTCTTCCCACATATGACGGTGTTTGAAAATGTCGCCTTCGGCCTCAGGATGCAAAAGGCCGATGAGGCGCGCGTCAGCCAGCAGGTCCAGAAAGCAGCAGCTCTTCTGCATATCGAGCCCTATCTCGACCGCTACCCGAACAAGCTGTCGGGCGGCCAGCGCCAGCGGGTTGCCGTTGCTCGGGCCCTCGCTGTCGAGCCGAAGGTCCTGTTGATGGATGAGCCGCTTTCCAATCTCGATGCGCTGCTGCGCCTGGAAATGCGAACCGAACTCAAGACGGTCCTGCAGTCCTCCGGCACGACGACGATTTATGTGACGCACGACCAGACGGAGGCGATGGGTCTTTCGGACCGGATTGCCGTCATGCACGACGGCGAGATCGAGCAGGTTGGCGATCCCGTCGACATCTACAACCACCCCGCCACGCGGTTCGTCGGCGGCTTCATCGGCAATCCGCCAATGAATTTCATCCACATGCCAGTGACCGGCGGGCACGTGATCGTGGGCAGCGAGCGTTTTCCGGTGCCGCCGGAATCCGGACCCGAAATCATCCTCGGGCTGCGCGGGGAAGCCGTGGCGCTTGCGCAAGCGTCGGAAGGATTTCAAATGCGCGTTCGCGTCGCCGAACCGATGGGATCGCATCTTCTTCTGACGGGATTGATCGAAAACCAGCCTGTTCGCGTCATCCTGCCGGCCACCGAAAAGGTCGCAAGCGGCGACGTCATCGGCTTGAAACCTGATCCCGCGCGCATTTCCTGGCTCGCACCCGATAGCGGCAAGGCCTACCTGGCGGCCGCTGCCTGACGAATATCTGGAGTAATGGCATGACGAAATACATCGATGAAGCCAAGGCGATCCTGGCGGCGAATGACCGCGGCGGCTATACGGTACCGACCGACCGGCTTTATCCTTTTCAGTGGAACTGGGATTCGGCCTTCGTGGCCATGGGGTTTGCCACCTACGACATAGATCGCGCCTATCGTGAACTCGAACGTCTGGCCGAGGGACAATGGGTCGATGGGATGATCCCACACATCGTGTTTCATCAGCCGAGCGACAGCTATTTCCCCGGCCCTGACGTCTGGCGCACGAACCATGTCATCCCGACCTCCGGCATCACGCAACCGCCGGTCTTCGCGATGGCTCTTCGAAAGATCTACGAAACGGCGGTCGCCGCCGGCTCTGACGCAAGCGATCGAACGCTTAAACTCTACGCAGTCGCCTTGAAGTGGCACCGGTGGTGGTACCGCGCTCGTGATCCGGAAGGCACCGGTCTCGTCGCCCTGTTGCATCCCTGGGAAAGCGGCAGCGACAACTCGCCCGCCTGGGACACTGCCTTGGCGCGTGTTCCGACGACAACCGAAACGCCAGTCGTGCGAAAGGACATTGGGCACGTAAACCCGCAAATGCGCCCGCGCGACGAGGACTATGGCCGCTTCATCCATCTCCTGGATAGCTTTGCGGCCTGTGGCTGGGACCCGGTCCAGCAGTGGCAAAAAACCACGTTCAAGATCGCCGATATCCAGACCAGCGCGATCCTGCTGAAGGCCGGAGAAGATCTGCATTATCTGGCAGGTGTCCTCGGGCGCGGAGGCGAATCCGATGAGATTGCAGCGCTGAACGAGCGCACCCGGCAGGCCCTGAAGACGCAGTGGCGTCCTCGTCTTTCGCGTTTCGTCTCGCGGGATCTGCTGGCCGGTGAGGATGTCGCGGCAGCCACGCAGGCCGGCTTCATTCCTCTTCTTGCGCTCGACCTTGACGAGGCGACGGCCGGCGCTGCGGCCGCCGAAATGCGCAGATGGTGCAAGGGGATGAAAGTCGTCTTCCCGACGACCGAACCCACTTCCGCGAGTTTCGAGGCTAAGCGCTATTGGCGCGGTCCGGCCTGGGCGATCATCAACTGGCTCCTGATCAAGGGATTATACCGCAACGGCCACGCAGGACTTGCAGAGGAACTGCGCCAATCGACGATCAGCGCGATCGAGACCGAAGGCTTTGCCGAATATTTCGATCCGACAACCGGCGAAGGATGCGGTGGGCTCGGATTCTCATGGACGGCAGCGGCTTACATCGCTCTTGAAAAGGAGGACAGTTCCGCAATGAAGTAGGAGCCAGGACCACCCTCCTTGTCGGGGACCCGGCTCGATGCCCCGACATGGCCATGCCGCGTCAAGATCCTCGATCCTGGCCGATCAGGATGAAAATCCCGCAAAAACGGAAGCTTGCCAATCCTGCTCCGGTGGTTCAAGCGCCTTGCTTTGCTGTCAATCAGGTCAAGGCGACTGGTGGGGGAGCGGCCTCGCATCATGCTTGGCGTAGGCGCCCGTCCTTCTTCATCGGGCGGTAAGTCCTCTATCAAACAGCCCTCAGCCTGGTGCTGCGGTAAATCAGAAGCCCAATTCCGACGAGACCGAAGAGCGCACCAATAATGGAGGTCCCGGAATAGGTCGTGGTGGAACTGCCGATGGCGAAGACGAGTGCGCTCACGCCGGCGCTGAGGAAAATGTTGACGGATATCAGGGCGCTGCCGAGACCTGGCCGCTCTTCAATGAGGTCCTGAAGGTAGGTGATGGGGATGCTGATCAGCGCTGCAGCGCCGATACCGCTGATGATCGTCAGGGCGTAAGCATGCCAGGGCTCTGAAGCAAGGCCGAGCAGCAACAGGTAGGTGGCATATATGATGGTGCCGGTGACCAGTGCTGCAACCTGCCCCATCTGCCTAAGAAGTCGCGCCCAGACGATGATGAAGATGATCTCGAGGAAGGCAACGATACCGACGAGAACGCCGACATCGCTGACTGTCCCGTGAACCGCTCCGGTGACGATCAAGGGCAGGATCGCACCGTTGACATGGAGCGTGCTCGTGATGAGTGCAACGGCAATCAGGGGCGTGAAAATCTTCGGCGAAACCACTTCGGCGAGAGCTGCAAGATGAGAGAGGTGATGCGTCGCTGCATTGTCCGTGCCCTTCTGGGGCGGCAGGAATGCGCTGATCAGGGCAAAACATAATACGCAGGAGAGACAGGCGAAAAGATAGGCGGGAAGCATGCTCGTCGACGCGGAAAGCAGGGCGCCTGTCATGCCAGGTACCAGCACCCACGACAGCGAAATCATAGCCCGGACGCCTGAGTTGACGGTGTTGACCTCGCTTTTGGGCATTCCGGCGGTGGCGGCCCGGACATTGGCAAAAAGCAGGGAGTTGAGCGAACCATTGATTGGTAGCAACAGAAGCGAGCAGGTGATGAAGCTCGTCTGGGTCGGAAGGAAATATATCGCGCCATAGCCGAAAATGCCAAAACTGGCGGCCACCAGCATCATCGAACGATATTCGCCGAGACGGTCGGCAAGGTTGCCAAGCAGGATGCTGACCAGGACATTGACCGCCGCGGCCGCAAAGATCAGGGCTGAATAAAGACCGTTGCTCAATCCCAGCTCGCGAATGCCGACGACGGATTGATAGGGCGATGTTGTCGCTCCCGCAAACCCGAACAAGAAAATGGCAATCATGCTGACGCGAATTGCCGGACTGCGAAGGACATCGGGAAGAAAGCGGTTCATGCGGCTATCAGCGAAAGGAATGATCTGGCGGTCGGGCGGCCTGCGTTCTGGCCGTGCCAGGCGATTTGTTGACGCAAAATGTCAATCCTGCCAGCGCGCCGAGAGTCGCGCCTGCGGTTGGTAGACGAAATTGCGGTCGAACGGGAAGATCGGCCGGGTTCGGCGATGGCTGGCTAGACTTTCGATGTCCTGGTTTACGACGCCCGCAGTCAGTGCCATGAGGTTCGGATTGGCAATCGGCGCAAGCTCGGGCGAAAGATAGCCGGATTTCACGACAAGCAGCTGAACCGATCTGGGATCGAGCCCAAGGCACGCGAAATCTGCGATGTTGTGATAGGGACGCCTGCGGGCGGCAAGCACCACCGTCACACCACGGGTGCGGATCACCGCCTGGCGTTCGGCCCCGGAGCCTGGATCGTCGAGCAGGATCACCTCGGCCTCAACGCGAACGGGAACGCTCGCCGGATCGAGGCTGCCGCCGATTGAGAGAGGCACGATCGCTCCCTTGCCTGCGGCAAAGCAGGCCTCGACCGCCGGCCGGTCGGTGATGCCGGCAAAGAGCGTGTTTTCGAACTTGCGGGAAAGAGCAGCGCTCAGGACATCGGCCCGGTCGCCCACACCGCCGCCGGTCGGATTGTCCCCCGAATCTGCAAGAACGACCGGCGCAGTCTTCGTAGCTGCCGCGATATCAAGCATGTCGTCGAGCGGACCGGTGATCGGTCCGAAACGAAAGTCCTTTCGGGCATTCCAATAGGAAAGCGCGATCTCCTGTGCGGCTTTTGCGCCAGCAGCTTTGTCCGATGCCGTCACCACGGCACAGGCCGTCGCCCGCGGCTCGTCGGCCCAGACATAGCCGATCATCAGATTGGCATCGAGAATGTCGTGGCGGCGGTCGAAGTCGGCAAGCCGCAGATAGAGGCCCTTTGCCGGCTCATCCTCAGTCGAAGTCCGCTCGCCTGGCCACAGGACAGGCACCGGCGCCCAGGCCACGCCCGGGCGGCTCCCGCTCGTAAGCGCGTCGACGAGCATAGACCAGGCGCGCACCATGGTTTCGCGCACGTCGACATGCGGCGCCGTGCGGTAGGCCGCGAAGATATCGAGCTGGTCGACGATCTTCTGGCTGACATTGCCATGCAGATCGTAGCTCGCGGCGACGATGCAGTGCGGGCCGACGACAGCCCGGGCCGCCGATATCCAGTCGCCTTCGGCGTCATCCACGCCCTCGACGTTCATTGCGCCGTGCATGGCGAGATAGAGACCGTCAAGCGGCATGGCCGCCTGCAGGCGATCGAGGAACTCCGTCTTGAACCCCTCGTAGGCGCCATGCGACACCGGTCCGCCGGGGATGGCACGCGCATGGAGAAGCGGGAGGTGATCGACCCCTTCCGTGTTCAGAAAGTTGAAATAGTCAGAACCGAGGAGATCTGCCGCGCGCATGACGCGAAAATCCTCCATTGCCATCAGCACCGGCGAATATGTGCTGCATTCCGTGTGAATTCCGCCGACCGCAATCCGCATCGCTACCGTCCTGGAGTTTGGGGCCTAGAGTGCCGGGCTTAGAGGGACGATGGCCGCAAAGCGATTCCAGTCCTTCTTGGCCTTCGGGGTCCACGCCGCTTCGGCGATCGCCGGAAGGCGCGGAAAGACCAGGCGGTTGAAGTAGCCGCGCGACAGAAAGTGTTCGGACCAGATGCAGGCTTGTACGCCCTTCATTTTGTCCTTGAGATCTTCGGGGAAATCCCCTTCCGCTTCATAGGCATAGGTATGTGCCGGCGGCACCGTGCCTGCCCAGCTCGCCCCCGGCTCCTGGAAGGCTTCTGCCTGCACCATGTCGAGATAATAGGCCTGTCCCGGCGTCATGACGACGTCGTAGCCCTCCCTTGCGAGGTCGATTCCGACCTGAGGATTTTCCCAGGCCATCAAGAGCGTGTCTTTCGCCGCGACGCCGCCCCCATGGGCCACCTCGTTCCAGCCGGCAAGCTTGCGTCCGCGCGTTGTGAGCATGTCCTTAATTCGTTTCAGGAAATAGGATTGCAGGCCGAAGGTACCGGAAATGCCTTCCTCGGCCATCAGCTTCTTTGCCAGCGGAGAGGCAAGCCATGAACCGTTCGCCACTTCGTCGCCGCCCACATGAATGTAGGAGGAGGGGAAGAGCTCGACCATCTCGTCAAAGACCTTCTCCAGGAATTCGTAGGTGAACGGCACGGCCGGGTTCAACGCGTTGTTCGGATAGCCCTGAACGGAGTGGTAGCTGTCCGGTGCCTCCTGACCATCGGTGAGTTCCGCGAGAGCGGCCAGCGTTGCGGCATTGTGGCCGGGAATATCGATCTCCGGCACGACTTCGACATTCAATGCCTGGGCATGGGCGACGATGTCGCGGATATCGTCTTGCGAGTAAAAACCGCCGACGGGCTCAGCGCCATTACCGAGCTGGGGCAGCAGCGGCTCGTCCGGACCACGCAGGACGCCGGTGGTGGTCAGCTGCGGATAGGCTTTGATCTCCAACCGCCACGCCTCGTCGTCGGTCAGGTGCCAATGAAAGATATTGAGTTTGAACCAGGCAAGGATATCGATCAGCCGCTTGACGTCGGCAACCGGATAAAACTGACGCGACACGTCGAGATGGCAGCCGCGCCAGCTGTAACGCGGCTTGTCGGAGATGCTGCCGGAGACCGGAAAACGGAACCTGCCCTTGGTCGTGCGCGCCCCGTTGAGCAACTGCGCAAGCGAGGTCAGCCCATACTGGCGCCCGGCCGCATCGCAATAGGAAAGCGTGACCTTGTCAGAGGCAAAGGTTAGCCGGTAACTCTCCGCATCGAGCCGGGCCTGGCGGTCGAAGACCAGCGGTCGGCCCTGCGCCGATGGTGACAGGCTGAAGACGGAATGGTCACTTTCAAAGAGCCGGCGCGAAAGGGAAATCACCATTGAAATCGAAAGCAGCTCGTCGCAGCTTGCGCCTTGCGGATAAAGCACGACAGGAAAGCTGTCGCCAGGCATTGCATCAATCTCTGCCGGCCATGGCTGGAGCGCGAAGGGAAGATCAAGGCGGCCCTCCGGCACCAGCACCGGCGGCGGCTCGCTCGGGCTGCCTTCGAGAAGCAGATCGGAGACGGCCACGTCGGCATGTGTGCCGTCGGCCAATGTCAGATAGGCGGATTTTGCTCCGTCCGTGCAGTGCTGCGCCTTGCGATGAAGACCGGCTACCGTGAAGATCCAGCTCTGGCCGGGCGCAAGAAGGAATCCCGGCGGCGGCGAGAATTCATGGAAGTTCGCGTTGCGCCTTAGGAACTGGGCGTTCTGACAGGCTTCAGGGTCGCTCACTCGCGTCAGGGACGTAAAGACGAGCTTGAAACCGGAAAGCGGGCTTTCGGAGAGGTTGAACAGTGTGAAGGTGAACTGGCCGTTTGGCCCGCCCTTTGGGGTCCAGCTGTTTTCCAAGCGATAGTAAACCGGTTTCATGTCCTGTTCCTCTCTTTTGATTATGGATTTCAGTAATGGTCGGATTGCGAGAACGTGCGGGCGAGCTCGGCCTGGCCCGCCGTCAAGCCGCAATCCACGGGCAGGCAAACCCCGCTGATGGCTGCCGCCTGCGGTCCGGCCAAAAAGGCAACGGCATTGGCAACATCCTTGGGTTCGACGACCCGCTCGAGCGGATACCATCGCCGTGCCTCCTCGAAGACGTTGGGATTGGCGGCCGCGCGCTCTTCCCAGGCCCGGGTCCTGACCGTGCCGGGGGCGACAGCATTGGAGCGGATGCCGAACTTGCCATATTCGACGGCCACCAACCGGGTGAAGTGGAGAAGCCCCGCCTTCGCCACGCTATAGGCTGGATGACCGAAAACGTTGATGCCGTTGACGGAGGCGATGTTGATGACCGAGCCTTTGGAGACCTTCAGCATGTCCTCGACAGCGCGAAAGCATAAGAATGCAGCTTCGAGGTTGAGGGCATTATCCATGCGCCAGATGGCAGGCGTGGTATCACGAAGGCTGACAGCGCGTGCCGCGCCGGCATTGTTGACGAGCGTCTGCAACTGTCCGAGTTCGGCGCAATGCGTTGCAAGACGAAAAACGCTCTCCTCGCTGGTGACGTCGCACCCGGCCGCAATAAAACGGCTTTGCGGACCAAGCGTGGCGGCAACGGCCGCAGCCGCATCAAGGTCGATGTCGGCAAGCAGGACGATGTCATGGTCGTCGGCGAGCCTGGCGGCGATCGCAGCGCCGATGTCTCCAGCAGCTCCCGTCACGATAGCGACCGATTGCGTCATGCTTCATCCTTCCCTTTGCACGTCCTCAGTCTCCGAGGAGCTGACGGTCGTCGCCATCGCGGTGGGCGACCAATTGTTGCTTGATGCGCCTTAGCGTTGCCGCCGCCTTTGGCTGGATGGCATAGGCGACAAGGCTCGCGATGATGTCGACGGTTGCGATATAGGCGATGCGCGTCGAGGTGGGGCGGAATATATTGTTTCCTTCGGGCAGATCGACCGGCACGACGATCTCGGCCGCCGTTGCCACCGGGCTTGCGGTCTGCGTCAGTGCAATTGTCGTGACTTTGGCTTCGCGCGCCAGCCCGAAAGCGCGAACAAGTTCGGCATTGCGCCCCGAAAAGGACGAGCCGATCACCACGTCGCCCGCGCGCGCTGCCGCCGCCATCATCAGCTGCATGCTGTGGTCCGAGCTTGCCGTGATGCGCAGGCCCAGGCGGAAGAGGCGGTTTTGGAACTCGTCGGCGATCATTGAGGAATTGCCACCTGAACCAAAGGCATAAATCATATCCGCCTTGGCGATCCGGTCGGCGGCGCGTCCGATTGAGGCGATGTCAAGCGAGCGGTGCAGGAGGAACAGCGCGTTCTGGGCCTTGGTGATGATGTCCTGCGCCACGTCGGCGGGATCGCTGCTTTTGGACTCGGGCTTCAGATAGCGGACGCCAATATGGGCCGTGCGGGCGAGTTGTACCTTGAAGTCAGAGAAACTTTCGCAGCCGAGCCGGCGGCAGAAGCGCGTAACGGTCGGCGGCGAAACCTCGGCTTTTTCCGCCAGCTCGATGATGGAGGCGTTCACGGCAAATTCGAAATCGTTGACGATGATTTCGGCAATGCGGTTCTCCGATGGAGAGAGGCGACCCTTGTCTTCCTGCAATGTGGAAAAGATATCCAACCGATCCTCCCGGTGATGTCGCCGCTACTGGTCTTTCTTTTTATAGGCGACGCAGTCGATCTCCACCTTGCAATCCACCATCATTGAAGATTGCACGCAGGCGCGTGCCGGGGGATGCTCGCCGAAATACTCCTGATAGACCTTGTTGAAGGTCCAAAAATCGCGGGGGTCGTCGAGCCAGACGCCGACGCGCACGACATCCTCGACGCCGTAGCCGGCCTCTTCGAGGATCGCTAGCACATTGGCAATTGTCTTATGCGTCTGAGCGATGATGTTGCCCTCGACGATCTCGCCGTTTTGCATTGCAACCTGACCGGAAACATAGAGCCAGCCATCGGCTTCGACGGCGCGCGCAAACGGCAGGGACTTGCCGCCGGCGCCGGTTTGAACAGTGCCATAGCGCTTCATGTGCATTCCGGATCCTTGCAAATTATTTTCTTGATAAGTTGACAAGTGACCATAGAAAGCGGAATTTGGCCAGAGAAAAACGCGATTTATGAAAAGAATTTAAATAAGGGCGAGCATGCGCGATCCTTTCAAGAATCCCTTCCCGTCGTCCGACGCAGCCCGGCACTCCATCTGGGAAATGCTCGTTTCGCGCGACATCGAGGCGTTCTTGGCTGGCGATTGGTCGATGGTTGAAAACGACTTCGTGGAAGATGGTTTCATCGGGATCGATGGTCGCAAGCAGTTGAGCCCGGACAAATGGCGGCTTGCCTTTCCGAGCCTTGCCGCCTATCGCGACGAGTGGCTGCGGCAGGCCAGGGCGTTTGCCAAGGAAAGTCTTGCGGAAGACGCCCGCACTGCAATTTTCGCTACGACGACGCTCGAGGATATCGAAATCGAAGGCGGTATGGCGCTGGTGCGCAAGAAGTTCGATGGCGGCATTGCCAAGACCGACGGCAGCCGCGATGTCATGCAGTGGCAGACGCTCTATTACTGCCGGCTTCACGAGGGGCGCTGGAAGATCTCGGGGTTCACCGGCTATCTGCCGAATCCGATGGGTTGAGGCGGTGTCGAAAACGTAAAGGCCAATCTCTTGCGCATTTTCACAGCAGCTCTGGCGACCGAGACCAACACCTTCTCACCAATTTGTGTCGACCGGCGGGCTTTCGAGGCTTCGCTTTACGCACCACCGGGACAGCACCCAGAAACGCCGACGCTTTGCACTGCCCCGATCACCGTCGGCAGGCGTGTGGCCGCGGCAAAGGGCTGGGACCTGATTGAAGGGACGGCAACCTGGGCGGATCCGGCCGGGCTCGTCAACCGTTCCACCTATGAAGATTTGCGCGACGAGATACTTGCTCAGCTGCGTGCCGCGATGCCGGTTGACGCGGTCGTCCTCGGGCTGCACGGAGCCATGGTGGCGGCCGGATACGAAGATACCGAAGGCGACATTCTTGCGCGCATCCGCGAGATCGTGGGACCTGATATTCTCGTCTGCGCCGAGCTCGACCCGCACAGCCATCTGACCGCAAAGCGCGTGGCGGCCCTCGACTTTGCCGTCTACTTCAAGGAATTCCCGCACACGGATTTCGTCGAGCGCGCCGAAGATCTGTGGCGCATCGCCGTCGATACGCTTGAAGGCAGGGTAAAACCTGTCGTTTCCGTCTTCGATTGCCGAATGATCGACGTCTTCCCCACGTCGCGCCAACCGATGCGCTCCTTCGTCGACAAGATCATCGAGATCGAAAGGGACGACCCTGATGTCCTGTCGATTTCCGTTGTCCACGGCTTCATGGTCGGTGACGTTCCCGAAATGGGAACGAAGATGCTGGTGGTGACGGATGACAAGCCGGAAAAGGGAGCAGCGCTTGCCCGCGACCTGGGCCTTGAACTGTTTGGCAAGCGCGGAACTTTCATGGCACCTCAGATAAACGAGAAGGAAGCGGTCGCGCGCGCTCTGGCTGCCACCGCCTGGCCGGTTGTCATCGCCGATATCTGGGACAATCCGGGCGGCGGTACCGCAGGTGATGCAACCGTCATTCTCGAAGAATTGCTGAGCCATGGGGCAACGGATACGGCGATCGGCACGATCTGGGACCCGATGGCTGTGCAGATCTGTTTTGCGGCAGGGGAGGGCGCTGAGATTCCGCTTCGATTCGGTGCGAAATCGGCGCCCGGCACCGGAAATCCGATCGATGGAACAGTGACGGTCGTCAAGCTCGTGAGAGATGCCGAAATGCAGTTCGGCGAGAGCCTCGCACCCTTCGGCGATGCTGCTCATGTGGTTCTCAACGGCCTCGACATCATCTTGAACTCAACGCGTGCCCAGAGCTTTGATGCCAGCCTTTTTACAGTCATGGGCATTGATCCGACCAAGAAGAAGATCCTGGTCATCAAATCTACGAACCACTTCTTCGCGTCGTTTTCGAAGATTGCCACCGAAATCCTCTATTGTTCCGCGGGGACGCCATATCCTAACAATCCGGCCAAGACGCCCTATCGCCGGGCACCGAGAAACATCTGGCCGATGGTGGCCCACCCTCATGGAAATGAACGTGGATCCGCATAGATGCGGGAAAACCGGTTTGCCGCTGTCGCCGAGGTGGACGACGGGATTTCTGATCTTTCGACGCCGCGGCCGATCGCCGATGAAGACCGAATGACGGTAAACATCAGCCGGGTGCAATCCTACATGGATGCACACGACCTGCCTTTGCGTGTGCATTCAAGACGCACAAAGTCCCCAACGCCTGCCGCAGCTCAGGTCGCCGCCCGGGCCATAGGCATCAATTGCCAGAAGGCCTTTCAGCGCATTTCGCCGAACGCAAGCCGCTTGGGGTCCTGGTCGAATGCGATACCGGCGGCGGACGCTGCGCGGTGCGATGGCGCGCCTCGTCGTCCTTTAATTGCGGATGAACGGCGCACCTCTAGGCCTGCCGCTTCAGTGTAGGACCCCGCCGGTGGTCTATCAGGTGATCAGGCCGTCAGATCGATGACGATACGGCCGTTGATCTTGCCCTGTTCCGTGCGATGGAAAATGGCGTTGATGTTTTCGAGCTTGTCCCAAGCGAAATGGGCCGAAACCTTGCCGTCGCCTGCAAAGGCCAATGCCTCCTCCAGGTCCTGCCGTGTGCCGACGATGGAACCGCGTACCGTGATGCGCTTGCACGCCATTATCCGCGTTCCTTGAGACCATTCTTTAGCGTGCGCCAGAAGATCGGTGAGACCTCCATAGGACGGGCATGACGTCGCAATGAAAACGCCTACAGATGCTACGCGACTGCGACTTGAAGTGCGTCTGCGGGTAAATGACGTGGGTATCGGGGACTTAGGTCTCAAGTGAAGGGAGCGATCAGACCAAGGTCCGACGTCCTGTCGCCAAGGAGCTGCTACAGTGCGTTTACAGGCAAGGCGCGCTGCCGCCACTGTTACGTCGGGGAGGCTCATGTCCCACGATATCATCACCGAAATTCGCGATGCGCGGAAAGAACTGTTGAGCCTGTCAATCAAAGATCGCGAGCGTCTGGTTCGCCGGATTGTGGACGAATTGCATGCGGTGCGAAGCAGCAACTTTTCCAACAGCCCGCTTTCCAACAGCACGGGCCTCGGCGACCTCGTCGCACGCACCTACGACACGATCCCGGAGATAGCGCGGATGGATGACAAGAATTTTGGAATGGTCCTCGACCAGTTCGCTGAACTGCTCGAGACGATTACGAGCATCGTTCGCCTGCCGACGGCTGTGCTGCACTAAGGCGAAGTGTGTTAGGGCAGCCGATGACGGGAACGTGGTTTTCACAAGGGGCGCGCGCTTCGAGAGTGGCTCGACCCGACGACGCCCGTCGTCTCGTCATCGCTCTCGGCACTGCTTTTGAGAGCAGACCGCATCTTCAGCAACATCACTAGCAGTTGCTCGCGCTCTCCAAGAGTGAGCGGGCCCAGCATGGTGGCGGAGAGTGCAGTCCGTCTCGCGCTTATCTGTCGAAACAGGTCATCTCCGGCATTGGTCAACGTCAGCAATGACAACCGGCGATCCCGCGTTGAGCGTTCGCGTCTGACAAGTCCCAGCGTTTCCAGCTCGGCGACAATCCTCGTTATTTGGGCCTTGTCGCGCCCGGAAAGCTGCGCCAACGCGAGCGTTCCGATACCGCTGTTGCGGCCGACAATGGCCACGACCTCGCTCTGAAACGGCGTCGGCTCTTCGCCGTCGATGGCCGCCGCGCGCAGTTGCATCCGGAATTGCCTGGAAATTTCGCTCAGCAGGTTGGTGATTTCTTCGCTCATAAGCAGGGAATGTCGGAAAAGGTTGACAATGTCAATCGTTCGTAAGTAGGTGACTTTATCAACCTATTTCGCGAACGGAGACTCGGCCTTGCCGCACACATACCATCTGACGCTCAAGCATCTTTCCGGCCAGCGAGAAAATCCCGTCGGAGAAACAGTGTACGAATGCAAATTCAACACCCACGACGACCTGACGAAGATCACAAAGAAGGAAAGGCGCAACGAGGTTCCCGAAGCCGAAGTCTTTGAATTCTGCGCCGGTCTCAAGCTCCTCACCGAGGTCACCATGAAGCATTGCGGCAATCCGAAATTCGCAGAATGTTTTCCCCATCTCGATACCTTCATCCTTGGCATTAAGGTGTCAGTCGGTACGGAGTGTGCGTGACATGGAACAGGTGACACGCATCATGCACCGTCGGGCCGATCCCGGCCGGGAGAAAGACTATGAGGAACTCGCAAGGGGCATGCTCGAGGCCTGCTCGCGCGCCAAGGGTTATCTGTTCTCCACGCTCATCCCTCCACGTGTCGAGGGCGAGGAGTTCCATGTCGTTCAGACCTTCGCGTCGCAGGCTGATCTTGATACCTGGCGGCAGTCCCGGGCTGCCCATGAATGGCACGAACGCATCAACGAGGTCTGCGCACACACTCCAGAATACCGGACATTCAACACGGCCGATCTTTGGTTCTCGACGACGGGACTGACGGTTAACAACCAGCCGCCGCGCTGGCGCATGGCGATCGTGATCTGGATGGGCATCTTTCCCATCGCATCCTTCTACATATGGTTCCTGTTCCCCGTTCTGGAACCGGTGCCGTTCATCCCGCGCATGGTGATCTTTACAGCCTTGATCGTAATCACGATGTTTTTCGGCGCGTTGCCGTATCTACTTCGCTGGATGGGATGGTTCTTGCACAAGTAGAGCGGGCTAAATCGATCGCCTTTTCCCGTAACAGCGAACGAGCGTCAACAAGGTCTTCTCTCGTCCCCCGGCGGGCTTTGCCGCCGGGGGACGTCGGTGCCGTTCAGGCGATGATGTAGACGATCTTGAACGTCGATGGTTCGACGATGACGATCCTGCCATCTGCCAGTATGAAGAAGCGGTAGCCTTCGTATTGCGGGACGATCTTGACGATCCGCGGCGGCAGCGGCTCAAGTCGGATCGTCTTTGGTATGGCTGTGCCAACCTCAACAGTGAAGTCGACCTCGCGAACCGGCTCGACATTGACTTCCTTCACGACCTGCTGGATTTCGGTTTTCTGTTCGACAGAGATATTGACATCGGTCTCAGTGGCCGTGGAAGTGGATTGGCCGGACGTTTCCGTCGACGGGCTTGCCCCCGTCGTGCCAGTCTCGCCCGATCCGGTGGCGTCGGACGGCTTGTCGGATGGGGCTTTTCCATCAGGCGAAGTTGTTTCGCCGGAGCTCTGAGTCGAGCTCTTTCCGCTTTCGCTTTCGGTTGCAGGCGCCTGCTGAGAAGTGGATTCCCCGGCAGGTTTCGTTGTGTCTTGCTGTTGAGTGGCAGGCTTATCAGTGCTTTGTGAAGCCGAGCCGGACGTTCCCGTTCCTCCGCTATCGGGTTGCTCGGTTGTGGCGTTGCCCGATCCTCCGGACGGAGCTTCTTGACCCGAGCCAGTGCTTGGCGATTCTGTGTCTGACGGCTGCTGCGATGTTCCGGATTGCGGCTGCTCGCCTTGCGCCGCGCCTTTCTTGGGCAATATCGGGGTGGCATCCTGCGCGGATGTTGAAAGCAGACCAATTGGCGAAGCGCCAAGCGCGAGCGAGGCGAGCAGGGCAGGTAGGATTTTGCGGTTCATAGCTTTAACTCCCAGCCGAGGCCGCGCTGCGCCTCAGGGCAGCGCAGCACGGCGTCCTTGTGGTGTCTAGTTGGTTTCGAGTCTGCAGGTTGGATGCGCATGCGGGTCCAACCTTGTCGTCAGTTAACGATCTGTATGACCTTCCGCGAGGAGGGCTCCACAATCACACGCTGGTCGTTGACCACCGTATAGGCGTATTTAGGATCATCGGGCACCGGCGTGATTGCGACGGCCTCAGGCAGAGGTTGCCCGACGACGACCTTCTCCTTGATGACGACGGTGTCTGCCGGAGGAGGCGCTTCACGCACATAGGTCACAACCTTCGGCGGCGGATCGAGCAGCGTCCCGACGACCGCACCTGCTGCGCCACCGACTGCGGCGCCGGCCGGACCGCCGACGATTGCGCCTGTGGCTGCACCGCCAACCGCGCCGTTAACCGTCGAAGACCCTGCAAGGGCAGCACCCGACATGAGGGCGATCGCGGTGGTAGAGATGAAGATTTTGCTAAACATTTTCTTCTCCATTTCCATGGCTGTCTTGGCAGCCTCACAGGGGAGCAAACGACCGCACCCAGCAGCAGTTCCCTCCCTCAGACCATTGGCCCGAAGCACTCAAGACTTTGGTCCGATTGGGTTTATTCAGGGCAGCTGGCTGGTCTCCAGGGATTTAGCGACGAACCCCTTTTGTGGAAGGACAGGCAAGTAATGCTTTCAGGCAACGATGATCATGATGGCGAGGGCATCGAGACGTTTGAGCGAAAGCTTTCGGGTGAGTTGCGGCAGGCGTTGTCCAGATACCTCCGGGCCACCGTCGTCGTTTCCACGCCGTTGCTCTACAAGGCCATGCAATTGATCGGAACAGTCTTTATTGATGTCAGACTGGCTTGGCAGCAGCCAGCCGTTGTGGGCGCAATTCGATCCTGGTAAGCCAGAGCCCTGCGTGCCGCCAGGTGCCGCCTTTCAGCACAAGAGATGCATGATCGCCGAACATCGACCGAGCGAGCGCCGATCTACTCGTCGATGACCACCTGTTCCAGACCATCGTCTACAGGTCTATAAGGGCGATTCCGAGGTCTTCGCGCTTTCTGCGGCGGAAGCCGGCTGCGCCTTCGCGTATGATGATCTCCAGTGTAGGATGAACCGCGCCCTTGATAAGATGGCCGCCTCGGGTGGCTCCGTCTGGCAGGCCGAGGACGACATGCATATGCAGGCTGGCCTTGCCGTCGTCGCCGGTAGCAATGTCGCCAATGGCACTTAGGACCTCGGTCTGTTCCTCAACCGGGATTTCCTTATAATTCTTCGTCGCGAACTCGAAGAAGCCAAGCGTGGCGCTACTGAAGGCTCCGATAGCGGTTAGCGACGCGCCGCCGATCTTTTGCTCTTCGGCAAAGCGCGTTATTGCTTCGAAGGCCTCTTCGCCATCCTCGAGGACGAGCACAAAGTTGCGCTCGCGCCATGGATCACTTTCGGCAAGTTCCTTGCTCTTCATTTGCATTCTCCTCGGACGAATGAGATTTCCGTCGATGTCGTCGGCGTCATCGACGAGCGGATGCAGCTGCCAAAATCGGCAAGGAGTCGCGACGCCTTTAGCCGTTGCCGCCCATGCCGATATTCCCGCAGTGAGCGTCAAGCGGCCAGCTCAAAAAATGTGGGGGAGACGGCACAAACGTCCGGCTCCCTGTGTAGCATCGATCTGCGCCGACAGCGTCAAGAGCCCGAATTTATCGGCTGCGCGGGAAGGTCTGCTCCTGACGCAGCCCGCCCAGGTCCTGGCTCTGACGAAGTTCGCGCTCGGCAGGATCCTGCCCCTCGGCAACCGTTTGCTGATGACCGGTCGGCAGGATGTCGCTGTCCAGATGTTCGTCCACGGGAACTTCCTCATCGAGCTTATAGGCGCGTACGCGCGAAGGCGTCGATCCGCCGCCTCTCATGTACCGACCTGCGCTCGTGCGAGACCTTGCGGCGGCGTCGGGTTCGAACACATCGTCGCGAGAGCCGAAGGCCGCCTGGTCGCGGTCGGCATCTCCCAGCTCGTTCCGATTCGGCTGCATGACGTCCCAGCCCTCGCTGCGCCAAAGGTCGGCGCGCTCGTCCATGTCGATTGCTCCTTCATCGTCGAGTATGTCGTGGGCCGTCTCGTATGTGGCCTCGTCCACCGAAGCGGACACCAGGAAGCCACCGCGGCGAAGTCCTTCGGCATAAACGGCACGGTCCTCGTCCGGAAGAAGCCAGCCTTCAAGTCGATACCAGAACCGTCCGCGATCGTAGCCTTCGACTGTGGCCTTTTCGGCATCGGCTTCGTAGCCCGGCATCAGCCGGACGTCGGTGACGCCTGCTTCTTTCAGGCGCTCGACGGCATCCTCCGCTTCGCTTTGAGAGTCAAAGAACGCTGTCAGGACGCTTTTTGCTAGCTCGCCCGAGACCGGGGGGGCGCTATCGTTATAAAGATTGCTCATATGATCCTCCGATTTGCTGCTCGTCCTGCCAACGATCGGAGCCCGAAAAATGTTCCGGGCGGCGCAGCCCAAGCCATTCCCTACGTGCCTATTTCCTTCACTCTTCGAAGCCTGAAGAAATACCGACGTGGGTCCTCGCGCACGCACATCATCCCTACCAGGTCGCCATGGCCTGCAAGCCGGAAGTGGTCCACGATGGGCTGCTTGTCGTAGATCATTGCCGCGCTCTCGACCTGTTCGAGTGTTCGGAGCGTTATCGAAGCCGTTGTATCTTTTGCACGCAACGACTCCTGAAGATGCAGAAACAGGATCCTTGCAAGAGCCGTTCGTCCCAATGGTGCCGCCTTGATGGCGAGCCCGATGGGGATATAGCTGGGATCGATCGCCACAAGCCTTCCAGACCGCCGTTGGAAGAGCAAAGCATCCGCCCGCATATCGGCATAAAAACGCTTTCCGAACCAGTGCAAATTTTCGAGGACGCCATCCAGGGGATGACCCGAGGGGATGCCAACGCCTTTCCAAAGCCCGATCATGTGCCTTGGTTGGACAGGCTCCAGTGACTGCAACCAGGAAGCCATCTCCTTTTGCTGGTCGCCTCGCATGGAATCTCGTTCTCGTCATCTCGATCAAATTAGAACAAAGTTCGGAATTTCAACATTCATGGATATCACGCGTCATGGCGGATCGCCAAGAAAACGGCGCAACCAGGGGGCGTCATTCGTTCGCCTGATTGCGCAGCAGCTCTTCAATTTGTCCGGTGACCTTTCCGGGTTAGCTGATCGCGATCATCGGCGGTCGGTTAAGCCTACCGCCCGGGAGCTATGAATAGGCGACATTCGAATGCCTCGCGACGTTTCGCCAAAAGAATGCGCATCATCAATCGAAGGAACGACGCCATGCAGTGGTTCTGATGCATTAGGCAATGGCGAAAATTCGCCGACATCATCACCCTGATGCTGCAGATTTTCTGGCCGGGGCGCAATTTTCGAACGCCCATCTCGCCAAGCCGGATGGTCTCCTCTTTCAGTGCTTCGTTCTGTGCATGCCATCAGTTGCCGACCCTCTTTCATCGACACACTTCCAAGAACCGTCTTTATTCTTCTTCCATTTACTTCCTTCTTCGAGAGCGGCCATAAGTTTCACTACCAGTTCTGGATCGTCACCTTCTGGGACCATGCCAACCCTCATTTCGAATTTCGGTTTCTCCGTAATATCAACCCAGAACTTGTGCCCCTCGAACTCAAGGACAGTTTGGCCCGCTGGCAGTTTCGTTATCAGAGACACGAGTGTTTCCTCCCTTTCATTTAAGGCGTCGCTAATACTGCCATAAATTCGCCAGTTGGAGGAGTCTGACCTTCTTGTACAAGAAGCCCCGAACTGCCGGAATGGGGAATTCGTCCGCGCTTGTCGCATGAGCTGATCCGACTAAATCTTCGGATCTCCATCATCTATCCGAGAACGGTCTGCCAAGCATTTGCGCGAGGCGCTATTCCTTTGCCGCGGCATCCAAGCGGGATTTGCGTGTACCAACGAGCAATATCAGAAGGACTTGCCACCTGGTCCGACTTCGCAAATGCGCTCACATGGACTCATCAGAGAGTGCGACCAATGTTGATCAGGTCAACAAAGCATGCAGTGCGATGGCGGCAACGAAGGTGACAACGACGAGCCAGGCGATCTGTGTGGCTTGGCGATTGGCTTTTTGGAACACGCGGAAGCGGGCCCCTCGCTTCGGGCGAGGGCGATGTTGCCGAACGGGAGCGGCGCTGGTGCGAACGCTCTTCTTCTTTCCTGACGTCTTGGCCTCCCTTGAAACAATCACGGCAAATGCTCCTAATGCCGCAGAAGACGTGTAGGTTCCGAAGACGACGATCTCGGCCGCCGATCTTGCAGGATCATCCATGAAGCCAAACGCTTCCTTGATTGAACAGATCGCCGTGGCAAACTCTCCCGCTTCGCCTGGAAAGCAGCATGGAAGACGCCTGTTGAGTCAGATCAAGGGCTGAAGGCTGACGGGACCTGCCGACTAAAGGCAGCATCTGCGGGCTGGAAACTAAAAAATACGCCGCAGGCAGCTCAGGCTTTTATGCCGTGGCGAAACCCCGGATTGATGTGCCCATCTGGCGCTTACCAGACGGGCATTATCGATTAACGCGTTGCAAGCAATTCCCGAAGTTGATGGGGTTTATCGACGCCAAACTCAAACCACATCACCAACTCCCTTGCCGCCTCTTGGGCCTCCAAGTTCAAAATGTCGTAGTGGCGACTGTCGCACCATTCCTTGAGCAAACCGTCCAGCATGTCTAGATCGTTTGAAGTCAGAACGCGTTTCTTCAAGGCCACTTTGTGTGACATTCTATTTCCTCCCAAAAATACTACTTTTACCTGCTGTTGACCCCAGCGAGTATGACTGTAGTCTAATGTTTCTTTCTCGAAAATACACTTCGGCATACTTTAACGTTTTGACGCTGTAACTGTCTGTTTGGGCCCAGAAATTTTTACTGGGCGCCATGACGGCCGACTGAGAAGCATTGATGCATCCCAGCCTTTTCGAGACCGAGCGGCCCCGGCTTTACATTGCTTTACATTTATCGAGAAAACTCGAAACACTGCCCTGTTAGCGTTCCTTCACTGCAGCAGGTGCTGCGGAGTGAAGGGAGACTAACGATGGAAAATGAGGACAAGAACCTGGCGGACCTGACTTTCAGCGAGCCAGCCTCGAAAGGATGGGGGCGGCGCGCCGCGATTGGCGGCCTGGTAGCCGTCGCTGTCGTGGGCGCGGCCGGTTTTGCAGCCGCGCGGAGCGATGTTTTCGGCTTCGGCATGGGCGGCCACATGATGCAAGCACATATGGGAGGCGGCGGCTTTATGGAACACCGACTAGGCTCCGTGCTTGACGAACTCGATGCGACATCCGAGCAGGAAGACAAGCTTTGGGAGATCATCGACAAGGCTCGCGATGAGATCGGGCCGGTTTTCCGGGACTTCCGCGAGACGCGTGCGCAGGTTATCGAACTCCTTGGGGCTCCGACTATAGACCGGGCCGCGGCCGAGAAGCTGCGCAGCGAGCGTATTGCGGCCATCGACGAGGCCTCGCGCAAGATGACGACTGCTCTGCTCGACGCCGCTGCAGTTTTGACGCCGGAACAACGCGTTAAGCTCGTCGAGCATTTGAAAGAGCGCAGGGGCCACGGCCGGTGGTAAGGCTAAGTGGGCCGAGCGATTGAACGGAGGGCAGATAATGGCGGAACGGGTCTTGATTGTTGACGACGATACGCGCCTCTCCGCCATGCTCGCCGACTATCTCTCCGGCAACGGTTACACCGTCCACGCCGCGGCGACGGCCGCGGCGGGCCTCACCGACCTTGGCCGCCGGATGCCGGACGTCGTGATCCTCGATGTCATGCTGCCGGACCTTGACGGCTTCGAGACGTGCCGGCGCATGCGCGCGGTTTCGGACGTGCCGATCTTGATGCTCACGGCCAAGGGTGAAGAGACAGATCGTATCGTCGGGCTGGAGCTTGGAGCCGACGACTACCTGCCCAAGCCTTTCAATCCGCGCGAATTGCTGGCGCGTCTGAAGGCGATCCTGCGCCGCCGAAACGGGAGCGCAGCGGTTTCACGCGTCCTGCGCTTCGGACGGCTGGAGATCGATCCGGGATCCCGCTCGGTCAGGATCGACGGCGACGAATGTGTCCTGACCAGCTACCAGTTCGACCTGCTTGTGGCGTTGGCCGAAAATGCCGGGCGCACGCTGTCGCGCGAACGGTTGATGGACACGGTCAAGGGAGAGGAGTTGGAGGCGTTCGACCGCTCGATCGACGTCCATATATCGCGCATCAGGGCGGCGATCGAAATCGATCCCAAGCATCCAAGACGCATCATAACCGTGCGCGGCGCCGGCTATGTCTTCGCCCGTTTCCAGGACGAAGAGAGATAGCGATGCGCAGCCGGCTGTTCCTAAAAATCTATCTGACGCTGCTCGCGAGCCTTGCAGCGGTCGCGCTTGCCAGTGCGGCCTTCGTGTGGCTGGGACAGGGAGAGGAGGAGTCCAGCTGGCAGAGCCAACGCGCGCGGTTCGTCGCCGCACTTATTCCGCCCGAGATGGACCTGCAGTCGACCGAGGCGATGTTGGAGAAGTTCTCACGCGCATTCGACGCCGACATAGCACTTTACGATCCGCGCGGCAGGCTGATCGCGAATGCCGGCCAGGCATTTCCGCGCGACGTTCTCGAGGGGCGCTGGCGCCACGGCAGAGGCAGCTTTCACACAATGATGACCGAATTGCCCGACGGTCGCACGGTGGCGGCGCGCATGGCGCGGCCTTTGCGACCGCCCGGACGCAATCCGCTAGCCTATCTGGTGTTGATCGCTGGCGTCATTGGGCTCGCCGCCTACCCGGTGGTACGCCACCTGACCAGCCGATTGGAGCGGTTGCGCAGGGGCGTGGATGCCTGGGGGAGGGGCGACTTCGTGGCGCGTGTACCCGCAGACGGCAGCGATGAGGTCGCGGCGGTCGCGAAGAGCTTCAACAAGGCGGCTGATCATGTCGAGCGGCTAATCAAGTCAAACCGCGCTCTGCTTGCCAATGCCAGTCACGAATTGCGCTCGCCGCTTGCCCGGCTTCGCATGGCGCTCGATCTCTATGAGCAGGCGCCGGACGAGAACCGCAAGGATGAGATCGTGCGCAACCTCGCCGAACTGGACACGCTCGTCGAGGAGATCCTGCTGGCGAGCAGGCTCGACCATATCGAAAGGCTAGATGCGCTTGAGGTGATCGACCTCTTGGCTCTGGTCTCGGAAGAAGGCGCGCGCCACGGCATCGAGGTCTTTGGCACGCCCGCGACTGTCATAGGTGATGCGCGCCTGCTCGGCAGACTCGTGCGTAATCTTATGCAGAACGCGTTGCGCCACGGCGTTTCTCCTGTAACGGCCAGTGTTGAGCTGTTAGACGGTACGGTGGAACTGAGGATCCGCGACCAGGGCCCGGGCATACCCGACGGCGAGAGCGCCCGTGTTTTCGAACCATTTTACCGCCCCCCGGGGCGAAGCGAGGCCACGGGCGGCTGGGGCCTGGGGTTGGCGCTGGTGCGCCAGATCGCCGAGCGCCATGGCGGTGCAGTCCGCTATGTTTCCCCCTCGGATGGCGGCGCCTGCTTCGTCGTCACACTTCCAGCGCATCGGGCCGCCCAAAAGGTCAGCTGACTGCCGCGTGGGCGCCACAGCAGCAGACTTTGAGCGCCGGCATAACGGCCTCACACACCGTCCTTGACGCGCTCCCACGCATTTTTCAGATGCCGCCCAAGCGCCTCTGACAATGCCGGCTTGTTGCGCTGTTCCAGGGCGAGGATCATCTCTTCGTGCTCGGCAACTGCGGCAGCCCATTTCTCAGGGCCTTCGTGGCCGACGAAACGGATGCGCTTCAGCCTCGTTTGCAACGTCGTATGCATGTTCGAGAGCGTTGCATTATGCGCCATCTGGACGATTGACGTATGGATTGCCTGGTTGAGCTTGTAGTAGTTCAGCCGGTCGCCCGACCTGTATTTGTCCAGCATTTCATCATGAAGGGCGCGAACATGTGCGATCTCCTCGGCGGAGCCGACCTCGCATGCGAGCCGCCCGGCTAGCTCCTCCATTGATTGCAACACTGTCAGCATGTCTTCGACATCCTTGGGGCTGAATCGCTTCACGACTGCTCCGCGACTGGGGACGAGTTCGACAAGGCCTTCGCTCGCCAGATACTTTATCGCCTCACGCAACGGCGTTCTTGAAACGCCAAGCTGCTCACCGAGCTGGCCTTCATGGATGCGGCTTCCCGGTGCGAGATTACCCTCGATGATCATGTCGCGCAGGTGGTTCACAAGCGTGTCGTGCAAGGCTGTCCGTTGCAGCGGCGCAACGCTGCTGACATCACCCGCATCCACCTTGACTGAGTTCATCCGAGCCACCTTGATTCTCCATATGAGGGTGCTGAAGCCACCTAATGACTCCGCAGTGATCAAGTCAACGAAATATTCTGCATACAGCATGCAGAGCTCTTGATATTGAATGCCGAACCGGTGTATCTGCTTCTTCGAGGAGAAACATGTGGAGAGGTTCATGATCAAAGACGGCGCCACCGAAACGCGTCCAGTAATCGCCCTTGCGATGGGTGATCCGGCCGGCATCAGCCCCGAACTCACCGCGCGCATCATTGCGCTTCCGGAAATTCGCGAGGCGGCGCACCTTGTCGTGATCGGCGACCGCCGTATTCTCGAGGACGGAGCCAAGCAAGCGGGGCTCGATTTGAGCCTTGCCAGCGCGCCGCTCGACAGTTTCGAGCAGGCGGGTAAGGATCGCCACGTCTTCATCGACCTTGCTCATCTCAATCCCGCCGACGTGGTACGCGGCGAGGCGACACTTGCAGGCGGCATTTTCGCCACATCGAACTTCCGCACTGCATTAAAGCTTGCTGACAGCGGCCGGGCGCACGCCGTCTGCTTTACCCCCTTCAACAAGAAGGCGATGCGTTACGCTTATTCGGGCTACGACGACGAAATCCGTTTCGTTGCCGACGTCATCGGTTTCACTGGCAAGGCGCGTGAATTCAATGTTCTCGAGCGCGTCTGGAACGCACGCGTGACTTCGCACATACCTCTCGCCGAGGTTGCGTCAGCTCTGTCGGTGGAGGGGATTGTCGCCGAGCTGGCGCTGACGCAGGCATGCCTGAAAAGCGCCGGTCACGAAAATCCGAGAATCATCGTCGCGGGCCTCAACCCGCATGCTGGTGACGGCGGCAACTTCGGGATGGAAGAGATTGAGATCATCGAGCCGGCCGTGGCAGCCGCGCAAAAGGCTGGCCTCGACGTCGCGGGCCCGTTCCCTGCCGATACCGTCTTTCTGCGCGCACTCAAGGAAGAGTTCCACGCCGTCCTGACCATGTATCACGATCAGGGTCAGATCGCGATGAAACTGATCGGTTTCGACAAAGGGGTGACAATGATAGGGGGCCTGCCGTTCCCGCTGTGCACGCCGGCCCATGGCACGGCCTATGACATTGCTGGAAAGGGCATCGCCGATGTAGGCGCCAGCCGCGAGGCGCTGCTTCTGGCGGCGCGCATGGCCAGGAGGGCTGCAGCACTGTCTGCTGCGGCCTGACTTCAGAAATCTGCAGCATCGCCCGGCACGGAGGAGGGTTCGTGCCGGATGAGTACAAAGGAGGAGTAATGATGAAGAAGCCTTTTTCCATTGCATGCACTATCCTGGCCGCGCTAAGCACGGCTACTCAGGCATTCGCATTCGAGCCGAACCGCCCGGTCGAGTTCGTCGTCGCCTCGGGTGCCGGCGGCGGCACTGACAATTTCGCTCGCACCATCCAGTCCATCATTACGAAGTACAAGTTGATGGATCAGTCGATGGTCGTCCTGAACAAGGGTGGCGGCAGCGGCGCGGAAGCGTTTCTCTATGCAAGGCAGAACAAGGGCGACGCAAACAAGCTCTATTTCGGAACGAACAACGCCTATCTGCTGCCCCATGTAGCGAAGATGGCCTACTCGACCGAGGATCTGACGCCCGTTGCAGCTCTTGCGTTTGACGAATTCCTGATCTGGGTAAAGTCCGATTCCCCATATGGGAAGCCTACGGACCTTGTTGAGGCGGCCAAGGCAAAGCCTGGAACGATTGCCTTTGCCGGCAGCCAGTCCAAGGATACGGACGAGACGCTTGTCGCCCTGATTGAACAGCAGACCGGCGCGAGTTTCAAATACGTGCCGTTCAACGGCGGCGGCGAAGTCGGCGTGCAACTGGCCGGTGGTCACGTGGCTGCAAACGTCAACAACCCGAACGAGAATGTCGGCCAGTGGCAGGCCGGTGCCGTGAAACCTCTCTGTGTCTTCTCGTCCACGCAAATGGCAAGAAGCGAGCCGATCCATGACGGCAAGGGCTGGCAGGATATTCCGACCTGCATCGAGGCTGGGATTCCGATTAAATCCTACAAGATGCCGCGCACTGTCTGGACTGCAGCCGATGTTCCGGAGGATGCACTCGCCTACTACACCGAGGTCCTTCGCAAGGTGAGCGAAACCTCCGAATGGAAAGAGTATGTGCGCAAGACGTCGCAGACCGGTGATTTCCTGACCGGCAAGGCGCTCGGCGACTTCATCGCGACCAGCGAGACGAATGCCGTCAAGGTCTTCAAGACCGAAGGCTGGCTCGTCCAGTGAGAGGATCGGTCCGGCGGGCGCCGCCGGACCGGTTCTTTCTCATAGGGAGGATAGCAAATGCACATTAGACGCATCCACATGGAGCTGGTTGCCGCAACACTGACCGCAGGGATCGGACTTCTTGCTGCGACGGGCTCGCTCGATCTTGGAGTGGGTTGGGAAAGCTCTGGTCCGCAACCTGGTTATTTTCCCTTTTATGTCGGGCTGATCGTGCTCCTGGCGAGCGTCGCCTCCGCCGCGCAGACGCTTCTTGCGCTCCGACGACACGGACAAAAGCGCCAAGAGATCTTCCTGGAGGCCGAACAGGTCAGACGTCTGGCCTCGTTTTTCTTGCCGATGGCGATCTTCGTGGTCGTTGCCATCCAGCTTGGGCTTTACGTCGGCAGCGCGCTCTATCTCTTCTACGTCGCGTGGAGACAGGGCAGATATCATCCCTTTGCAGCCGTGTTTCTTGGCCTGGGATTTGCGGTGGCACTTTATCTAATTTTCGAGATCGTCTTCCAGATCCCGCTGCACAAAGGCCCGCTCGAAAACATGTTCGGCGTTTACTGAACGACAGGGAGGCTTGGATGGGAAATTTTGGGCTGCTGCTGGACGGATTCCAGATCGCTTTGACGCCCTACCACATCATGCTCATGGTGGTGGGCGTGATGCTTGGCTTGATCGTCGGCGTACTGCCGGGCCTTGGTGCGCCGAATGGCGTGTCGTTGCTCATTCCGCTGACGTTCTCGATGGATCCGGTGTCGGCCATCATCCTGCTCGCGTCGATGTACTGGGGTGCCCTCTTCGGGGGGGCGACGACCTCCATCCTCTTCAACATTCCCGGTGAGCCGAGTTCGGTCGCCACGACGTTTGATGGCTATCCGATGGCCCGCGCAGGCCAGCCCACGCGCGCGCTGACACTTGCCTTCATGTCGGCGGGCATCGGTGCGCTTGCCGGGGTTGTTGTCATTACGCTGCTGTCTTCGTGGGCAGCTGGCTTCGCCTTGCGATTCGGCGCACCGGAATATTTCGCCGTCTATTTCCTTGCCTTCTGCGCTTTCGTCGGGATGGGCAGCGCTGCTCCGTTGAAAACGGTGGTTTCGTTGGGACTTGGTCTTCTCTTCTCGACAGTTGGCATGGATACCGTCACCGGATCGCTTCGTCTGACATTCGGGCTCGACGTGCTCATTGGCGGCATCAGCTTCCTTGTGGTCGTCATCGGACTTTTCGGGATTGGCGAAATCCTCGCGACGGTCCAGGACGGCCACAAATTTCGCGGCCTCTCGTCAAGGATCGATCTGCGCGACGTGCTCCGCACCATCGCTGAACTGCCCAGATACCTCACCACAGTCATCCGCTCCTGCGCGGTCGGGATCTGGATGGGGATTACTCCGGGGGGGCCAACTGCGGCGTCATTCATGAGCTATGGCATCGCACGGCAGTGCTCCAAGCCGGGCCAGGCCTTTGGCAGCGGGCGTGCCGAAGGGATCGTTGCGCCAGAAACGGCCGATCATTCGGCGGGAACTTGCGCGATGCTGCCAATGCTGGCGCTCGGCTTGCCGAGTTCGGCGACTGCTGCCGTAATGATGGGAGGACTGATGATCTGGGGCCTCACGCCCGGACCGATGCTCTTCACAACGAAGCCCGATTTCGTCTGGGGCTTGATCGCCAGCATGTATGTGTCGAACATCGTCGGCGTAATTTTAGTCCTTGCCACGGTACCGATGTTTGCAGCGCTCCTGCGCATTCCGTTTTCGATCATCGGGCCAGTCATCGTCGCGATCTGCTTCGTGGGCGCTTATACCGTCTCCAGCGAGACGTTCGACCTTTGGCTGGTGCTCGTCTTCGGCGTCCTAGGCTTCGTCTTCAACAAGCTTGAATTCCCCATTGCCCCGCTGGTGCTTGCCATGGTGCTTGGCCATAAGGCTGAAAATGCCTTCCATCAATCGATGATCATCTCGGACGGCTCCCTTGGCGTCTTCTTCTCTAATCCGCTTGTCGGGACCATCACCACGCTGGCGCTGGCGCTCGTCGTCATTCCCCAGGCCGTCAAACTGCTCTCCCGGTTGCGGCGACGGGGTGCGGCAGGCTCGGCCCACTAGGGCCGGCCGCCGCTATTTCTTACGAGGTTGGAGTGATCATGAACTACCATAGCTACTTTGCCAAAGGCGCCGCCCCCGTTGAATGCTGCATCGTCGGCACCGGCGCCTTCGGGCGCAGCTTCCTTGCCCAGAGCCGCAGAACGCCGCTCGTCAGCACGCGTGTCGCGGTCGATCTTTCCTCGAAGACTGCAGTGGCTGCACTCCATTCGATCGGGGTACCTGCCGATGAAATCGCCCTTTGCCGGACAAAAGAGGAGGCCGCGGCTGCCTGGGCCGAGCATCTGTTCATCGCGACGGACAACCTTGAGACAGTGCTTGGTCTGCCGTTTAGCGTGGTTGTCGAGGCGACTGGCCATCCAGAAGCCGGCGCGCGGCATGCGCGCCTTGCCATCGATGCCAGCAAGCATGTGGCGCTCGTTTCAAAGGAGGTCGACAGCGTGGTAGGCCCTGGTCTCGCTGCGCGGGCACGCCGCAATAATGTGCTGGTAACCCCTGTCGATGGCGACCAGCCAAGCCTTCTCATGGGGCTCATCAGCTGGGCCCAGGTTCTCGGTCTGAACATCATCGCTGCCGGCAAATCCAGCGAATACGACTTCGTCTATGATCCGGCCGAAAACGTGCTGACCTGCAACGGCACGTCGGTCTGCGTGCCGGAGTTTGCCGCTTGGCTCGAGCTGGGTGACCTGGCTGCCGCAGATGTTGCCGCGGGCAGGGCGCAAGCAGCCGCAGCGCTGCCCCAGAGGACGGTGCCCGACCTTTGCGAACTGACTCTTGTTGCCAATGCGACCGGCTTCACAGTGGATCGGCTGGACCTGCACGCCCCCATCGCTCGGATCGGCGAAGTGGCAGACTTCTTCTCTCCGGTGGAGGAGGGTGGCCTGCTCACTCGCAAGACAAGTCTTGACGTGTTTCATTGCCTTCGGCGCCCTGGCGAAGTCAGCTTCGCCGGTGGCGTCTTCGTTACCGTCGAATGCAACGATGCACAGACATGGGCCATGCTTGCTGAAAAGGGGCACGTGGTCAGCAGGTCGGGGCGCACCGCAATGCTCTACCTGCCACGCCACCTCCTGGGCATCGAGGCGGCAAGCAGCATCCTGGAGGTTGGTCTCAAGGGCGTGTCGAGCGGGGCCGAGGAGCCGAAGCCGGTCATTGACCTCGTTGCGCATGCCGATGCCGACCTGCCCGCGGGGACGCTGCTTGCGGCAAGCGGCCACCATCATTCGATTACCAACGTTTCCGGCAGGATGGTGCCGGCGCAGGCGATGTCGGCCGAAAGCCCGGTGCCTTTTTATCTCGCCGCCAACCGCAGGCTATCTCGACCGGTATCGGCGGGAAACGTGATCTTATGTGGTGACGTCGAAATCGATGCAAGTTCCGAGCTGTGGAGGCTGCGACAAGAGCAAGACCGCATATTTTCGAATGGCAACGTCGCCGCCGGTCTGGGATAAAAAGCCCACCTATTCTCCTATCTCAGCAGGCGATTTTGCCTGCCATTGAAAGACGCGCAGGATACGAATCCTTCGCACCGCGTTGACCCTAAGGTTTCCGCGTGCAACTGAAAATCTCTACCGGCGTCGGCCTCACGAGGTGCAGACCGACACGCCACCTCGATGATTTCATCAGGTTCGCTAGCGCGACTGTAGGGACCTAGCTTTGTTGCAGCAAACGATGATATTCGACTGTGCATTAGATTTTTTGGGTTTTCGATGGATCGATCTCGATTGCCGCTCAACGCGCTTCGCGCTTTCGAGGCGTCGGCCAGACACCTCAGTTTCACCCGAGCAGCAATTGAACTCTGCGTCACGCAGGCAGCTGTCAGTCATCAGGTAAAGCGTCTCGAAGAGATGTTGAAAGTATCACTTTTCCGCCGGCTTCCGCGCGGCTTGCTCATTACCGAGGAAGGTTTGTCACTGCTTCCGGTCGTGCGGGATGTCTTCGACCGTATCGGAAGCGCGCTTGACCGCTTCGAAGGCGGCCAGGCCCGAGAGGTCCTGACGGTTGGGGCGGTTGGAACCTTTGCAGTCGGCTGGCTGCTGCCACGCCTCACCGACTTTGCCAGCCACGCATCTTTCGTCGATCTTCGGCTCTCGACCAATAACAATCGTGTCGACATTGCGGCAGAAGGACTTGATTTTGCAATCCGCTTCGGATCCGGCGCATGGCATGGTCTGGACGCAAGCGAGCTTTTCGTGGCTCGCCTATCGGTTTTGTGCAATCCGGATATCGCAGCCCAGCTATCATCGCCGGACGAAGTGATGCGGCACACACTGTTGATGTCCTATCGCAGTGATGAATGGCCGAAATGGTTTGCAGCCGCCGGGGTTCAAAATCCGCCCTCGCCACTAAGAGGAATGGTGTTCGATTCTTCGCTCTCGATGATGGAGGCCGCAATTCAGGGCGCTGGCGTCGCCCTGGCGCCACCGCTTATGTTCGATCGTCAACTGGCAGCTGGCACAATTGTTCAGCCTTTTCCCTATTTGATTTCTACCGGCAGCTACTGGCTCACCAGGCTTCAGAGCAAGGAGCCGACACCTGCCATGGATGCTTTCAGGGCGTGGATACTGGCACAAAGCCAATCGCAAGTCGCTCGGGCTTAGAAAGGACAATTTTCGCCGCTTCCGATCCCTCTGGACGCGAAGTTCCCGATTTTAAACTAGCGCGCGTTTCAGCCCAGCAGATGATGCTTGGCTACGGTCGTGACTTCTCGCGTCAAGTCGACCAGCCGATCTGCTGCATGACGGTTCATTTGCCAGTATAGAGGAACGTCCAGTGGCGTTTCTGCAATCAGTTCTACGAGACGCCCGGACTCCAAGTGCTCGCGCACGAGGTGGGCCGGATTCATGCCCCATCCCATGCCGGAAAGGCTGGCCTCGACGAACGCCTGCGTCGAAGGCAGCCAATGGGTCGGAGGGCTGAGGTCTTCTGCGAGCACCTGACGTATCCAACGGCTCTGGAGCCGGTCCTTTTGATTGAAGGTCAACGCGGGCGCATTGCCGATGGCCCCTGCCGTTACGCCCTTTGAAAAATGCCGGGCGGCGAAATCGGGGCTCGCCGTTGCATGATAGCGGAGCGCGCCGAGAAACATTCGTCGGCAGCCCTGAACCGGCTTCTCCAGGCTGGTGACGGCAGCGACTACCTGCCCACGCCGTAGCCATTCGGCGGTATGATCCTCGTCATCGATCGCAATATTGAAGAGATACGCAGAGCGTCTGGCGAAACTTGACATGGCGGTCAGGAACCATGTTCCAAGACTGTCGGCATTCGTCGCAATGTGCAGCGTCACCCTCGGCTCGGGTTTTGCCGGATCCACGAGGGCGGGCAGATGCTTGAACAGGTCGGCTTCGAGCATTCCGACATTCTCCATGTGCCGGCAGAGCCATTCTCCCTTCTCCGTTGCAGTGCAGGGAGTGCCGCGCGCGACCAAGACGATGCCAAGACGTTCCTCAAGCTGTTTCACCCGCTGCGAGACGGCCGAGGGCGTCACGTTGAGAATGCCTGCGGCCTTTTCGAAGCTGCCTGTTTGAACGACCGCCGAAACGGCGCGGAGAGCGGAGTAATCGATCATTAGTTTTGCTTAATCAGGATTAGCAGCATTAATTATACTAAATTGACGGGATGCGATAGCGGAAAGTCTCGATATTTCGGGAGCGTTTCAATTGAATTTTCCAGTTTTTGGGACCGGCCTCATGATGGGGCTCAGCCTGATAGTTGCGATTGGTGCGCAGAACGCGTTCGTGCTGCGCCAGGGCCTGCGCAACGAGCATGTATTCGCCGTCTGCCTCGCATGTGGGCTGTCGGACGCCTTGCTCATTATCTTGGGGGTGACCAGTTTCCGGCAGATCAGCGCGTTGCTGCCCTGGCTCGATCCGGCAATGCGCTATGGAGGAGCGGCGTTCTTGATCTGGTATGGCGCAAAAAGCCTTTATTCTGCCTTTCGCTCGTCGGGAGCGCTCACGGTGCAGGAGGCGGCTCTACCGAATTTTCGAGCGACCCTTGCGACTTGTCTTGCTCTTACCTGGCTCAACCCGCACGTCTACCTCGATACGGTCGTGCTGCTTGGCACCATCTCGACCCGGTTTCCTGGATACGAGGTGTCGTTCGCGGCGGGAGCCGCAACCGGCTCGTTTCTGTTCTTCTTTTCGCTGGGCTACGGTGCGACCTGGCTACGGCCGATCTTCTCGAAGCCGGCATCGTGGCGAATTCTGGAAGCGCTCATTACTTTTACGATGTGGCTGATTGCCTTTAACCTGTTGAGGGAAATGTAGCCGCCGATCTGCCGCGAGGTCCGCATAGGCCGGGATTGCACCGCCCGCTATCTGCTTTCGGCGACGTCATAAAAAATTCGATCGTTCGCCCAAAGATAGAGACAGGCGCCCGATTTGCACGTTACGCTTCGATCGACCTTCCCTAACAACCAACAGTGATTGGGCCTCAGCTTGTCTTCCGAACTCCACCATCTCCTGATTGTCTACACCGCCTATGTAATAGCCGCCGGAAGCCCGGGCCCCAGCAATATGCGCATCATGGGGGTGGCGATGCATAACGGCCGGCGTGCAGCCCTCATACTTGCTGCCGGCGTGGTCAGCGGCTCGATCTTCTGGGGTGCGATGGCTGCAACAGGTGTGTCAGCAGTCCTGACCCGCTATGCGGAAGCGCTGATTGTACTCAAAATCTTCGGCGGTCTTTATCTTCTTTATCTTGCCTTCAAGGCAGGCAAAGCCGCGCTTGCCTCGGGCGATCAGACTGTGTCGCACAAGGGGGCGAATGGCGCCGCAGTGTCGGGAACCGAGCTCTACCGGCGCGGCTTACTCATGCATCTGAGCAATCCGAAATCGATCCTTGCGTGGATCGCCTTGGTAACGCTGGGTCTCGGCCCGAATTCGTCATGGCACACCCTTGCAGCGATCCTTGGCGGTTGCGCGGTGTTGAGCGTGACCATCTTTTGCGGCTATGCGGTCATCTTCTCGACCGCACCCATGGTGCGCTTGTACCGCCTGGCGAGGCGCTGGATCGAAGGAGTACTGGCCCTGTTTTTCGGCGTTGCCGGTCTCCGGCTGCTACTGGCGCGCACGTAAGGTATGGGAGAAACATCATGAAGCTCTTCGCTGGCCTCTCGGCCTTTTCCATCACGCCCACGGATGCCTTCGGATGTGTCGACACGGCTGCGCTTGCACGCCTCCTCGAACGCATTTCTGCGGCTCGCGTCGACTCGATCGGACTGCTGGGAAGCACCGGCGGTTACGCTTTTCTTTCGAGACACGAGCGGCAGCGTGCCGTTGAGGCGGCAATGGCGTGCGTTGGCGGGAAGATACCTGTCATCGTCGGTGTCGGCGCGTTGAGAACCGACGAGGCTCAGGCGCATGCCCGTGATGCCAGGAAGGCGGGAGCGCATGGTCTTCTGTTGGCACCCATGTCCTATACTCCCCTGACGGAAGAGGAAGTGTTTCAGCATATTTTGGCGGTTGCGGACGCGGGTGAGCTGCCCTTGTGCATATACAACAACCCGAGCACCACGCGCTTCACCTTCACCGACGATCTGATCGTCCGTCTGGCGAGCGCACCGAACATTGTCGCCGCGAAAATGCCGCTTCCCGCCGATGGGGATGTTAAGGCTGAACTTGCGCGTTTGCGAAGCTCCACACCGGACGGTTTCGCAATCGGCTACAGTGGCGATTGGGGCGCAGCTGATGCACTGCTGGCGGGCTGCGACGCCTGGTACAGCGTAATCGGAGGCTTGTTGCCGTCCGAAGCCGTTGCTCTCACGCGTGCAGCCCAAGCAGGAGATGTCTGCGAGGTCAAGCGCCTCGATCAGGCCTTTCAACCCTTATGGAGGCTCTTCAAGGAGTTCGGCAGCTTCCGCGTAATGTATGCGATAGCTGACATCCTTGGCCTTTGCCGCCCCGCGCCTCCACGGCCAATCCTGCCCCTGCAGCCGGCCGACATGCCAAGAGTGAAAGACGCACTCGATCGTATCTTGATCTGAGCGCACATGGGGGCATTTGAGACCGCCTCGTCATAGTAGCCGGCCGCTGCTTGCGTTAACGACTTATGTATTCCGCTACATGCCTCGACGATCCGGCGATCTGACCGAGCCGCATTCCGTGTAGCTGCGGTTGGCGTGGGCTGCACAGCCGAATTGCGGCCGGCTGGGCCGTAGTCATGCACCAGGCACGCTTTACCGGCGCCCATGGGATCTGACGGGCGCCGGTCGTTTCATCGTCGGCAGGCGGTTCCTTTCGGCTGCGGCGCGCTGCGTCAGACGAGTCCAGGCACGACGAAGACCAACCAAGCAACCAGAGGCCCGATGATCGCGATCAGGGCGCTGTAAATCAGCAGTTGACGCAGCACCTTCTCGCGTTTGTCATCCGGGGCGTTGGCAACGACGAGTGCGCCATTGGTGGAAAACGGGCTGGTATCAACGATCGTTGTCGAGATCGCGATTGCCGCTACTACGCCGACGGCGCTGATATGACCTTGCAGCAGGAATGGCACCGCCAAGGGAATGATGGCACCAAGGAGCGCTGTCGAGGATGCAAAGGCCGAGACGATGGCGCCTGTGAAGCATAGCAGCAGCGCAACCAAGAGCGGCATGCCCAGACTTGAAATGCCGTGCGCGACATAGTCGACCGTCCCGGCCTTTTCCATGACGCCGACATAGGTAATGATGCCGGCAATCAGCAGCACGGTCGACCAGCTCACCTTGTCGATTGCCGCCTTTTGAGTTTTTGGTGACAGCAGTGCCAGAGCGACAGCGACAGTCATGGCGACCAAACCCACGTTGAACTTGAAGACCAGGGCACCGATGCCAAGAGCCGTCAAGCCGATCAGGGTGGATATCCGTTCGCTGGTGAGGCGGAATGTTGCAGCTGTGTCGGCGGCCGTGCCATAGGCATGCTCTCTGAGCGGCTTTGCGGGCGTACCCCCATGGCCCCGGATCGATGCCGATACGCCTTCAGGGTGCAGTTCGGGCAAGGGGCCGGACAATACCGATTGCTGCTTCATCACTCGCGCACCGCCAAAAACGAAGAACACCAGTACGGCAATCGCCAGATTGAAGAAGAAGCTGGAGAGGAACAGCGACGTCGGAGCCAAGGGCAGGCCCGCTTTTGCGACGATCTGGTTGGTAATTCCGCCATAGACACTGATCGGCGAAAAGCCGCCGGCCTGTGCGCCATGGATGACCATCAGGCCCATCATCACAGGGTGGATCCTGTATTGCACGGCAAAGCTCAGCGCCACCGGCGCAAGGATGGCCACGGCTGCCGGCCCCAGTGCTCCAAAGCCGGTGATGATCGCTGCGACCATGAACATCACCCAGGGAATCCATGCGACATGTCCTCGCACCAGACGGACGGCACATTCGACAAGCCAGTCGATGGTGCCGTTGATTTGCGCAATCGCAAAAAGGTAGGTGACGGCGACCAGGGTCAGGAACAGATCGCTTGGAAAGCCTGCGAAGATATCGGTAGCTTTCATCCCGATCATGAGCGTTCCGAGTACGAACGTGCAGGCAAAGGCAAGTGCGCCCATGTTGATTGGCTGGATCGTTGCGACGACAAACATGCCGATCAGCAAGAGTATGGATAGTATTTCGATGCTCATGATTCCCCTCCCTCCCGGCGCTCTCGCGCCGGCAGCTTTTCGGTTGCAACAATTGAAAATGTCTGCGCGCCGTCCTCCCAGAAGGCGCACAGGCGGATCAGGTTTTTGCGTAAAGGTCGGCGTATTTCTTCCGAAGGACGTTCTTCTGGACCTTGCCCATGGCATTGCGCGGCAAGTCCTCGGCGAAGATAATGCGCTTGGGCTGCTTGTAACGAGCGAGCCGGTCGTGGAGCGCATGAAGAATGGCGCCTTCGTCAAGCGCCGAATCGGTTTTGCGCACCACGATGGCCGTGACGCCCTCTCCGAAGTCAGGATGTGGAACTCCGATGACGGCGCTTTCGGCGACGCCATCGAGTTGATCGATCTCGCCTTCGACCTCCTTGGGGTAGATGTTGTATCCGCCGGAAATCACCAGGTCCTTGCTACGACCGACAATATGGACATAGCCGTCCTTGTCGATCTTGCCGAGGTCGCCGCTGATGAAGAACCCGTCGGAAGTGAATTCGGCTGCCGTCTTTTCCGGCATTCGCCAATAGCCCTTGAAGACGTTCGGCCCCTTGATTTCGATCATCCCGGTTTCATCGGGTGGCAGCCCGGCGCCGGTGGCAGGATCTGTAACGCGCACCGTCACTCCGGGAAGGGGAAAGCCGACTGTACCGGCGATCCGCGCTCCGTCATAGGGATTGGACGTATTCATGTTGGTTTCTGTCATCCCGTAGCGCTCAAGGATGGCATGACCGGTGCGTTTTTCGAACTCGACATGCGTTTCGGCAAGCAGCGGCGCCGAGCCAGAAACGAAGAGGCGCATATTCGCGACCGCCTGCTTGTCGAGGCGACGGCTCTGCAGGAGGCGCACGTAAAAGGTCGGGACACCCATCAACATGGTAGCCTGCGGCATCAGCGCCACGACCTCGTCTGCATCGAATTTCGACAGCAGGAACATCGAGGCACCGGCAAGCAACGTGACGTTGGTGGCAACGAACAGCCCGTGCGTGTGGAAGATGGGTAGTGCGTGGATCAGACGGTCGCCGGAAGTCACGCGCCAGCAATCGCGCAAGGTCGTGGCGTTTGAACGGAGATTTCCATGCGTGAGCATCGCCCCCTTGGAGCGACCCGTGGTTCCTGAGGTGTAAAGGATCGCTGCCAGATCATCTGCTGAACATGACGCATTCACGAAATCGACTGGTTCGTCCCTTGCAAGATCGAGCAACGAGCCCGTACCGTCGGCGTCAAGCGTTTCGACGATTGCGCCATGAGCCTTTGCAATTGTTGCCACCGCCTGACGCTGAGCCGGCGAGACCACAACCAGGCGCGGCTCGGCATCACCAATAAAGTAGTCGAGTTCGGCGAGCGTGTAAGCTGTATTCAGGGGCAGATAGACGGCGCCACAGCGAAGGCAGGCCAGGTAGAGGATTAGGGCTTCGGCACTCTTTTCCACCTGCGCGGCAACCCGATCGCCGGGACGAATACCGAGGGCGTCGATCGCACTGGCGATGCGTCCTGAAAGATCGAGCGCCTCATCGTAGGTCCAAATCCGTCCGCCATTGATGCGGATGAATGGCGCATTGCCGGGTGCGGCGGCCCGTATGGCGTCGAAAAGATGGTTGCTCATGTCGCGCTCCTCCATTGCTGTTTTACGGTTCGCGTGAAAGTCCGCGAAGCCTGACGACTTTTGTGGCGTCCCCGCTGCGGTCGAGGAGATTTTTGACAGCCGGTGAGGCTGCAACTTCGCCACGCTGCGCCAGGGCCTCGTGGTTGGCTACGATGTCGTCGAGCTTGTAGAGATAGTTGACCATCAGGCCGTGCGCCTGAGCCATTGCCCGGGCCGAGCGGTCGCCGAGAAAATTCAATCTTTCCAATCGCGCTCCGTTGCCGAGATGGAAACGGGCGACGGGATCAAGCAGGCGACCCTGCGGCGTGCGTTCGATCAAAAAATAGCGTGCCGCAAGAGGCAGCAATACGCGCTCCACCTCGGCCGCCTTGGCCTTGTCGTCTGCCCATTTCGGGTCGTCAAGTCGCGCAAGTGCCTTTTGATCGGCATCCGACGGCAAGGGGCTGGCGGTCGAGGCACGCTGATTGGCAAGCCAGCGGGCAAAGCCTGGCACGGGCGACAGCGTCACAAAATTCTTCAATCCGGGCAGGTCTCGCCGCAAGTCCTCGACGACCTGCTTGATCAGAAAATTGCCGAAGGAAATTCCGCGCAGGCCGTCCTGGCAATTGGAGATCGAATAAAAGACAGCCGTCGTCGCCTCGTCGGCGTTGATCTGCTCTCTGCCTTCGTCGAGCACGTCCGCGATGGTGTTTGGTACCGACCGCGTGAGTGCAACCTCGACGAAGACAAGCGGCTCGTCGGCGAGGCGAGGATGGAAAAAGGCAAAGCAGCGACGGTCGGCTGGCGCCAGTCGGCGGCGCAACTCCTCCCAACTGGCGATTTCGTGCACGGCTTCGTACTTGATGATCTTTTCGAGAATGTGCGCCGGCGTCGACCAGTCGATGGGTCGAAGAGTGAGAAAGCCGCGATTGAACCAGGAGCCGAACAGGTGGACGAAATCAGCGTCGATGGCGCGATATTCGTCCGCTTGCGCGGTTAAAGCGAGAAGTTGCTGACGCATCTGGACCAGCTTGGCCGTACCATTGGGCGCTTGGTTCAACCGACGCAGGAGTTCCTGGCGCCGCGGTTCAGCTGCCTCATGGAGCGCCGTGATCGTCGCGGAGTTCTTTTCCGCAAGATAGTTTTTGATCGCCTGATCGAGTTTGGCCGTGTCTGGCCCGAACTTGTCATAGAGCATCTGCAGAAACTGCCGCACGCCGTCGGCATCGAGCTTGCTCCACCGATCGAGGATCTCGGCAGCAATGGCCATACCGGACGCCTCGCCCCGGCTCGACATCAGCATTTCGCAGAGCGTTTCGAAATCGACTTTTGTTGCATCTGTTGGCTTGCGTGAATCCGCAAACAAAAGCTTGCGGCCGCGATCGGTGATGTTTTGCAGCATGTCGCTGAAAAATGAGGTTCCAGGCATGCCGTTCTCCTCCTGCTTCGTGGCTGCAAAGCGACCCGGTCGCCACGGTTCTCATTTGAAAGACTTCGAGCTATAGTATTTAAACTGGCGCATATCGCGTACAATGTCAATGATCGTGTATACAAGAAATTGGTTTAGGTATTATGAGGTGGAAAGACATGTCTGAAAATGTTGGAAGATGGCTGCGAGACGAGATTGAAAATGCTATTCTTTCCAATGAGTTCGCGCCAGGCGAACGGCTCGATGAAATGGTGCTCGCCACCCGCTTCGGTGTATCGCGCACACCCGTCCGTGAAGCGCTGATGCAGCTCAATGCGATTGGACTTATCGAGATTCGCCCGCGCCGCGGGGCGGTCGTCATCGATCCGGCGCCGCACAGGATTTTCGAGATGTTCGAGGTCATGGCGGAGCTCGAAGGTCTTGCTGGATCGCTCGCCGCCCGCCGGCTGGACGACGAATCCCGTGCGGCAATCACGGCCGCCCACAGGCGCTGTGAGCTATCGGCCGGGGCCGGCGACAGCGACGCCTATTATTACGACAACGAGGAATTCCATAAGGCCATCTACGCAGCAAGCCGCAGCGAATTCCTCGAGGAGCAGTGCCTGCAACTGCATCGGCGTCTGCGCCCCTATCGGCGGCTTCAGCTACGCGTGCGAAACCGCTTGTCGACGTCCTTTTGCGAACATTGCGCCATTGTCGATGCAATTTTCGCCGGAAACGGCCAGGAGGCTCGCCGCCTATTGCGGGTACATGTCGGAATACAAGGCGAGAGGTTCAGCGATCTGGTCGCGAGCATGACGACACGATGAGGCCTGCTCGAAGCTGACGCCACCGGCATGTCTCAAGCTCCGCGCTCCCTGAAAAACATGAAGCGCACTTTTCCGGCATAAGCAAATACCACCAACAGCAGGTTCTGGCCTCATCAGGTCGCCTTCGTATATATCCGAACGTCTCAAAATAGTTTCTCCGTGCCGCTCAAAGGCTTCTGGCGTATGCTGTAGGACATGTGGTCCGAGCAGATGGAGGAGGAGCCATGAAGGTCGGTTCCTGGCTGCGCGATCAAGGCCTGGAACAGTACGAGGAAGCGTTCCGGCAAAATGACATCGACGCGGAAATACTTCGGGACCTTACCGCCGAAGACCTGATTGGGCTCGGAGTCATTTCAGTAGGGCACCGCCGCAAACTACTCGCTTCGATTGCAAAGCTGCGCGAGACCGTTCAACAGGTATCCAGGCCAGCCGGCGATAGATCAGTCGCCACCGGAGCGGAACGCCGCCAACTCACCGTGATGTTTGTCGACCTCGTCGAGTCGACTGCGCTCTCGCTACGGCTTGACCCAGAGGAGATGAGCGAATTGCTGCGCCACTATCAGAGGGCGGTGGCGGGCGCAATTGCGCGGTTCGAGGGGCACGTTGCAAAGTATATGGGCGATGGAGTCCTTGCATATTTCGGTTATCCGCGTGCTCACGAGGATGAGGCCGAACGGGCCGTGCGGGCGGGGCTGGCGGCAGTCGAGGCAGTTCGGGATCTGCGACCACCGCATGGTGGGATGCTTCAAGCTCGGGTCGGCATCGCCACCGGCCTGGTGGTTGTCGGTGAGCTGGTTGGTGAAGGTGTAGCACGTGAGGAGGCAGTCGTCGGCGACACGCCCAATCTAGCGGCGCGGCTGCAAAGTCTGGCCGAACCTGGAACCGTGGTGGTGGCATTCCGTACGAGGCAGTTAATCGGTGCTTTTTTTGATCTTGACGAACTTTGTTTCCAACCACTGAAGGGTTTCCCTGGTTCCGTACGCGCTTGGCGCGTGCTCGGTGAAAGCGCTGTGGAAAGCCGTTTCGAAGCCTTGCACGGGTCGGCCCTGACCCCGCTGGTCGGTCGCGACCGTGAGATTGGACTCCTGCTGAAGCACTGGGAAGCAATTAAGGAAGGCGAAGGCCAGGTTGTGCTGCTTGCGGGCGAGCCCGGCATCGGCAAGTCGCGCCTTGTCCGGGCCCTGCGGCGGCGAGTGGAAAGCGAACCGCATACGACAGTCAATCACTATTGCTCGCCGTATTATCAGAGCAGCCCGCTTCATCCGGTGATTGGCCTCCTGAAGCGGGCGGCCGGGTTCGCTGCAGGCGATCCCTCCGAAGTGAAACTGGACAAACTCGAGGGGCTGCTCGCGCTTTCAACTGAAGATGTCGCCGGCGTTGCCCCTTTGCTCGCGGCGCTGCTGTCGATTCCAGCAGGTGATCGCTATCCACCCTCGGAGTTGAATCCGCATCTGCAGAAGGAGCAGACGCTGGAGGTGTTAGTCGATCAACTCATGGGGCTCGCGGCACATCAGCCTGTCTTGGCCGTGTATGAAGACATTCATTGGGCGGATCCAACCTCGCTGGAGTTGCTCGATCGGGTGATTGACCGCGTGCAGGGCTCGCGGGTACTGGTGGTTATCACGTTTCGTCCTGAGTTCCTGCCACCGTGGCTGGGCTATGCCCATGTCACTGCGCTGACGCTTAGTCGTTTGAGCCGACGGCAGGGCACAGCTATGGTCGAGAGGCTGACCGGTGGCAGGGAGCTGCCCGCCGAAGTACTGGATGACATCATCGCAAAGACAGACGGCGTGCCTCTGTTCCTGGAAGAGCTGACGCGGGCCGTGATTGAGACCAACATGCTCAAGGACGAGGGCGACCATTACTCTCTTGCCAGTCCGCTGTCAGCTATTCCAATTCCAGCCACGCTTCAGGAGTCGCTTTTGGCTCGGCTCGACCGACTCGTCTCTGCTAGGGAGGTAGCGCAGCTTGCAGCCGCAATCGGACGAGAATTCTCACACGAGTTGCTTGTGGCAGCCGCGGCGTTGCCGAAGAGCGAGGTGGAGGATGCGCTGGCCGCCCTTATTGCGTCGGGATTGGTGTTCCGCCACGGGGTTTCTTCGCAGGCGACCTACAGCTTCAAGCACGCGCTTGTACGCGATGCGGCGTATGCGACGCTTGTGCGGACGAAACGGCTGCGCTTGCACGCCGGGATCGCCAGGGCGATCGAGCATGGATTCCCGGAGATCGTCCAGGGGCAACCAGAACTTTTAGCCCAGCACTACTCGGAGGCGGGACTGCCTGCACTGGCGATCGGTTACTGGATCAGGGCCGGGCAAGCCGCGATTGCGCGCTCCGCAACGGCGGAAGCGATTACCCATCTGACAAGAGGGCTGGAACTGCTTGAACCCCTACCTGATGATGCTGCACGGCGCCGGCAGGAACTCGAGCTGCAAGTCGCTCTTGGCGTAGCCCTGATGATTGCCAAGGGTTGGGCAGCGCCGGAGGTCGGGCGTAGCAACGCGCGAGCGCGCGAATTATGCGGGCAGCTCGGTGGCTCAAATCGGCTCTTGCCCGTCCTCTACGGGGACTGGGCCTTCCACGTCGTGCGCGCGGAGTTGGAGGCGGGGCGAAAGGCAGGAGAGGAGCTGCTCCTTCGCGCCCGAGAAGAAGGGGATGTATCGGCTGAAACTGTCGGCAACCGCATCGCTGGAACCGATGCATTCCTTCGCGGCGAGTTGGTCATCGCCCGCGAATATCTGGAGAGGTCGCTCGCCCTTTATGACCCGCAGCAACACCGCTCCCTCGCCTTCCTGTTCGCCCAGGACCCCCGGGTAGCAGGGGCGTCCGTCCTATCATGGACGCTGTTCGCTCTTGGCTATCCCGTTCAGGCCCAGACGAAGAGCGACGAGGCGTTGACGGACGCAAGGGAACTGTCCCACCGCAACACCCTCGGCTATGCCCTGCTTTATGGCTGCATCCTGTCGCAGCTTCGCGGCGACTGGCGAGAGGCACGGGACCGAGCAGACTCACTGATCACACTCGCGGGAGCGCAGGGCTCTCCACACTTTCTTGGGGCAGGAATGGTCATTCGAGGCTGGACCTTGGGAGAGACAGGCGAGTTACAGGCGGCCATCACTCAGGTTCAAGAAGGTTTGGGGTCGTGGCAGATGACTGGAGCGAGATTCCTGGTTCCATTTTTTCTAAGCTTGCTCGCGCACCTTGAAACCCGAGCCGGCAAAGCGAAGACGGGGTTGGATTTGCTGACCGACGCGCTGGGTCGGGTGCGCGAAACTGGCGAGCGGTGGTTCGAGGCGGAGCTCCATCGGCTGTCAGGCGAACTGATGCTGCAGTTGCCGATGGTTGATCGAGCCAGGGTGGAGGCACGGCTCCGGCACGCGATTGATGTCGCCCGAGGGCAACACGCCGACTTGTGGGAGTTGCGCGCGGCGACAAGTCTCGGCCGGCTACAGATCGGGGAGAATCGGGGCGGCGAAGCTCATGACCTGCTCGCGCCCCTCTATCACAAGTTTACCGAAGGGTTCGCGACATCGGACCTGCAATCGGCCCAACGTGTTCTTTGTGAGGCCGAAGACCACCGAACGTGATCACAGACTTCGGCAGCCCAAGGGTGCTGGCTCCGACCAGCGTTCATGGACCATAAGGATCGGTCTTTGTTGTCGGTTCGAAACCGGCCCTGGCTTTCGCTTGGCGACACACGCTTTCTTGCGGCTTGCTCGAACTCGATGCAGAGCGTTCCATACCGCAAAAAGCGCCATTGAAACGGCGCCAACATCGCCCACTTCGACACGCGGACGTCCAGTCCGAGCGGCGTAACATTGTCTTACGCAGATCGTGGCGAGCGTATGCGGTGCGCATGGATACGCACCGCACACAGGACTTATAGAGAAGCTTCGATTTTCTTTGCTGCTTCAGGCGAGACCCACTTGCTCCAGAGGTTCTTGTTCTCTTTCAGGAAGTGTTTCGCGCCATCTTCGCCGGACGCTTGATTTTCAGTCATCCAGGCCATCAACTTGCCGACCGTGTCATTGCTCCAGGAGCGCTTTTCGAGATAGCTCATGACTGCAGGACCGACCTTTTCCGAGAATGGTTTCGCCACAAGGGTTACGACCTTGTCGACAGGCCAGGCATTCGGCTTCGGATCAGGGCAATCGGCCACGGTGTTGCATCGCTTCCATTCGGGCGCATCATGGGGCACACCGGCATCAAGCTTTACCATTTCATACTTGCCCAGAAGCGCAGTGGGAGCCCAGTAATATGTCGCAAAGCCCTGCTGGCGCTCATAGGCTTTTGCAATCGCCCCATCGAGGCCGGCGGCCGAACCAGTGTCAACAAGGGTGAAACCCGCCTTGTCAGCGTCGAAAGCCTTGTAGAGTTGCGAAGTGACGATCGTTCCTCCCCAACCCTGGGGCCCGTTGAAAATCGCGCCCTTCTTCGAATCCTCCGCATCTGGGACAAGTTCGGGGTGCTTCAGCATGTCGGGGATTGTCTTGAGGTCGGGATGAGCCTCGGCAAGATACTTCGGTATCCACCAGCCTTGAACGCCGCCATCAGGAAGAGGGGAGCCGACTTGAATGATCTGACCCTCTTCCGTTCCTTTCTTCACGACATCCGGCAGAAGGTCGATCCAAGCTTCGGGCGCGATATCCGGCTGGCCCTTCTCCGCCATCGAAGTGATGGTCGGAACCGTGTCACCAACGGTGATGTCAACGTTACATCCATAGCCTTCATTCAGAATAATCTTGTCGAGGTTCGAAAGAACCTCTGCGCTTTGCCAATTCATGCTGGCAATCGTCACGCTTCCACATTCTGCGGCGCTGACAAGCGATGTTGCGCCGAGAAGGCCGAACATCAGGCATGTTGATGCAAGGAGTTTGTTCATTATCGTTCCCTTTGTTGAGCGGCGCTTTTTTGAAGCGGGGCGCTGCGTTAGCTCGCGCAGGCGGTCGTCAGGAGACGTCTCCCATACTCACCGATTTTTTGGATGCTGCCGAAAGTCCTTCCGAAACGGCGGATTCCAGGCCAAAAGCGCGCATCGCCTCGATCGCCGCTGCGGTCGTGCCTCGATAATTGAGAAACGAATTAACGACGTTGTTCGGACACTCATCTCGATGCTCGAGCAAAGCTCCGGCCCCTATCAGCACCGTGTTCACGGCGCGCCGTGCGATATCTATGGGAAGACCGTGGTCGACGGCATCTTTCATCATCGCGGCGGCAAACAGCGCCGGAAACGCTGGCCCCGACCCGGACAAGCCAGTCAAATAGTCAATATCGCTTTCGCCAATCACTTCGTCTTCGACGCCAAAAGCATGAAAGATGCGACGTGCGATGCTTCGATCGGTCTCGTCCATGCCACCTGATGCAATCCAGGGCGTATAGGATCGGCCAACTTCAGCGGCGGCGTTGGGTATGGCGCGGACAACCCGGCTCGTTTGATGATGTGCCGCAAGCTGATGCAGGCGGATTCCCGCCATAACAGAGATGACGAGTTTGCCGTGGGCGTCGACCGATAGAGAGGGCCAATCGGCCGGACGGACAGAAACGATGATCACGTCCGATCGATCCGCAAGTTCCTGGTTGTCTTGCGTGCAGGGAACGTTCGGAAAAGACGCGGGCCTCTCATGCCGGTAGGAGAGCGTGAGTGCCTTGTGCTCAACAACGTCCTTGTTGAGGATCGCGCTGGCAAGGGCTTTCCCAAGCCACCCTCCGCCACCGATCACGCCGATCCTGATTGAGTCCTGCATCCGCTTCTTCTCATTTCGGTTTATAGCCATGCCTGGCAAAGAAGCGGTCAAGCTCTCTTTGCTGGGGGATCTGGCCGGTGTAGATCGCGATATATTCGGGAATACGCTTCATTCGTACCGCGATCTCTTCGCGGGACTGCATCGAGATGTAGCCAATCTGAACGAGATAGGTCGTCCGGGCTCGGACGTCGGCTGGTGTTTCCTCGTATCCAAAGCGCACGAACATCCGCTTGAGCGCCTCAAGCCGAACTTGATCTGCCTTCTGGACTTCCAAAAGAATCTCTTCGGATTGCAGCGCCCAACTGCGCACTGCAAATTCGAACTTGGAGTCAAACAAGTTCTGATCGATCCAGCAGTCAAAAACGTTAAGCATGGCCTCGGCAAGTGATTCCGCGTAGGCTTCACTCTGCTTTATTATGTTTCCTGTGTTTTTTTCTCGCCATCGCCCAATCAGGCCGACAAGCAATTCTTCTCGATCCTTGAAGAACCAATAGAAGCTCGTCCGAGAAAGGTTGAGTTTCTTGGCCAGGGGGAGAATTTTCACTGAATCAACGCCCGACTCCAGCAGAGATTCGTAGGCCGCTTCCAGCCATCCCTCCTGCGATCCGCGCCAACCGGTATCGTTCAAAGCCTGCTCCATGATTGACCTCCTAACAAAAAATAAAATCCGACACAAGAAAAATGTACACATATGTCAACAAAAACGACTTAAGTGTTTTGTTGGTTGACACATGTGTACATTTCCGCTTAGCGTCTAGGCACAACCGTACTAGTCCGGAGCCCGACAGATGTCGAACGATCCTCTCCTTCAGCCGTATCAGCTCAAGCACCTGAAGCTTCGCAACCGCATCATCGTGACGTCGCACGAGCCGGCATACCCTGAAGATGGTATGCCCAAGGAGCGCTATCTCGCCTACACCGTGGAAAGGGCAAAGGGCGGTGTCGCCATGACGATGACGGCCGGCTCTGCGGCTGTTTCGAAAGACAGTCCGCCCGTTTTCAACAACCTGCTCGCCTACAAGGATGAGATCGTGCCGTGGCTGAAGGCAATGACCGATGCGGTCCATGAAGAAGGAGCAGCGATCATGATCCAGCTCACTCACCTCGGCCGTCGCACGCGCTGGGACAAGGGCGACTGGCTTCCCATTGTCGCACCGTCGCATCAGCGCGAGGCTTCGCACCGGGCTTTCCCCAAGAAGATCGAAGATTGGGACATCGAGCGCATCATCAAGGATTTTGCCGACGCTGCAGAACGCATGAAGGCCGGGGGCATGGACGGAGTCGAACTGGAGGCCTATGGACACCTGCTTGACCAGTTCGTGTCCCCGCTGACAAACGAACTCGAAGGTCCCTACGGTGGTTCGCTCGACAATCGCATGCGCTTCTGTCTGGATGTTCTAAAAGCGATCCGCAAACGGGTCGGAGAGGAATTCATTCTAGGAATACGCTACACTGCTGATGAATGTCTTCCCGGCGGCACCGGCAAGGCTGACGGCCTCGAAATTTCCAAGCGCCTCAAGGAAAGCGGCCTCATTGACTACTTGAATGTGATCCGCGGTCATATCGACACCGACGCCGGCCTCACAGATGTCATCCCGATCCAGGGAATGGCGAACTCCCCGCACCTCGATTTTGCAGGTGAAATTCGCGCCGCGACGGATTTCCCCACCTTCCACGCCGCCAAAATCCCGGATGTTGCAACCGCCCGCCATGCGATTGCGTCGGGCAAGGTCGATATGATCGGTATGACTCGTGCTCATATGACGGATCCGCATATCGTTCGCAAAATCATGGAAAAGCGCGAAGAGGACATCCGGCCCTGCGTCGGCGCCAACTACTGTTTGGACCGCATTTACCAGGGTGGGGCGGCCTATTGCATCCACAATGCCGCGACCGGTCGCGAGCTGACTATGCCGCATGTGGTCAAAAAGGCGGATATTCGTAAGAAAGTTCTCGTCATCGGCGCAGGCCCAGGAGGGCTTGAAGCTGCAAGGGTTGCAGCCGAGCGCGGACATGATGTCGTCGTATTCGAGGCGGCCAACGATCCCGGCGGCCAAATCCGCTTGACGGCCCAAAGCGAGCGCCGCAGGGAAATGATCAGCATCATCGACTGGCGGATGAACCAGTGCGAAAAGAACGGGGTGGTCTTCCATTTCAACACCTGGGCGGAAGCCGACACGGTGGAGACGGAGAGGCCCGACGTGGTGATCATCGCCACCGGTGGCATGCCGCATACAGACGTCCTCTCCACGGGTAATGAACTGGTCGTCTCGGCCTGGGACATCATCTCAGGCGACGTGAAACCAGGAAGCAACGTTCTTATCTTCGACGACGCGGGCGACCACGCAGGGCTGCAGGCTGCCGAGTTCATTGCCAAGGCGGGCGCCAAGGTGGAAATCATGACACCTGACCGGTCCTTCGCTCCGGAAGTCATGGCGATGAACCTGGTGCCCTATATGCGGTCGCTTCAGAACCTCGACGTCACCTTCACCGTGACCTTCAGGCTTGAAGCGGTCGAAAAGGACGGCAATCAGCTCATTGCCCATGTCGGCAGCGACTACGGCGGTGTCGCGAAGCAGCGCACAGTGGACCAGGTCGTCATCAACCACGGGACAATCCCGCTCGATGAACTTTATTTCGAGCTAAAACCCTTTTCCGCCAATCTCGGCGAAATTTCGCAACAGCAATTGATCTCCGGCGAACCCCAGGCAGTTGTGCGCAATCCTGAAGGGAGATTCCAACTCTTCCGGATCGGTGATGCTGTGGCCGCTCGCAACACCCATGCTGCCATCTATGATGGGTTGCGCATCGCCAAGGACCTCTGACGAAAAGCGGTCCGAAATGTCGGACAGCCAACCTTCACGCAGTGCCGTCGGTGCTGTAGCCGGCAAGGGCGCCAAGGCTTGCCCGACACCTTCAAACAGCCGATCTATACCGGCAACGCCATCCAGACGGTGCAGGCTCGCCGCTACCGAGACCAACGGGTCGGACCCGGTCGAGGCGATGCCGGCCATTTCCGATCCGGGTCTTTCGACCTTCCAAGGACGCGCTGTCGGCTTCCGACCGTCCGGAGCTGACCTCGTCAAAGATCATCATCTTGGGCGGCCGGGCACTCGGCTCGTCCAAGAAGTTCAGGCAACTCAAGGACGAGGAGACCCTGATCTTCCAGGTCGCAGACTACGAACTCGTCGCCGATCTCTTCGAAGCCCTGCCGGAACTGCAGAGTTCAATTTGATCGTAGTTATTTTTTCGTGTTAACAGCCGCGACGATCCAACCCATGAACGTGCTGCCTCAGTCGCAGTCCGGTTTTATCCACGGCGGAGAAAAACATGCCGCAAGTCTCGACACCACTCAATCGGAGCGCGGACCTGCTACTCAATGACGACAGCGCGCCAATACGACGACAGGTCTCCGTGCTTGGCGGAGGTTTTCGTCCCCGAGCTCTGCAGGAGGTTCTCAACGCAATTGGCGACGTCCTTTTGTCGTCCCAGGCTCCTGTCATGGCAAGTTACATTGCGGGCAAGATATACCAGAGACTCGAAAAACGAGGTGCTGCCAGGCGCGTCGATACCGCCACCCCGCTGAAACCAGAGCATTTTGAGCGCGCACTCTTTAATCTGCATGCCTCTCTGCCGCGATTTGCTGCCGGCGCGAGAGGCTTGGCGGAATTGAAAGAACAGCTCAATTGGCGAAGCGGCCGGACCGGCCCATTTGCAAGCCTCAGATTTGAGCAATCTCACGCTCATGCGATCGTTGTCGGACCTCGTGGCCTTGAGGAACGCAGTGACGTGCGCCTCGGGCTGACCTTAATGGCCCCCTATAGCCGTTTCCCAGATCACGTGCAGTTTCATTCACGTGTATTCCTGCTTCTGTCCGGTGGCGAAGTTTGCCTGGACGACAGCAATTGGCTCCGCGCCACTCCAGGGACCGTCTTCTTCAATGAAGCTGGCAAGAAGTTCGCGATGCGATGCACTGCTGAACCCCTGTTGGCAGTCTGGTGCCACGTCGAGGACGCGTCTCTTTGATCGGCAGGATGATTTGACCGAATAATATGTGAACTTTGAAACGAAATCAGGAAGGAAGCAAACCCATGGACGTTCGCGCCGCCGTTGCCGTTCAGGCTGGAAAACCGCTGGAAGTCATGACCGTACAGCTTGAAGGCCCGCGGGCCGGCGAGGTTCTGGTCGAGGTCAAGGCGACCGGCATCTGCCACACCGACGATTTCACGCTGTCTGGCGCCGATCCGGAGGGCCTGTTTCCGGCAATCCTCGGCCATGAGGGTGCCGGCATCGTCGTCGATGTCGGACCGGGCGTCACTTCGGTCAAGAAGGGCGACCACGTCATTCCGCTCTATACGCCGGAATGCCGTGAATGCCCGTCCTGCCTGTCGCGCAAGACCAACCTCTGCACGGCGATCCGCGCCACCCAGGGCCAGGGCCTGATGCCGGACGGCACGAGCCGCTTTTCGATCGGCAAGGACAAGATCCATCACTACATGGGCTGCTCGACCTTTGCCAATTACACGGTGCTGCCGGAGATTGCCGTTGCCAAGGTCAATGCCGACGCCCCCTTCGACAAGATCTGCTATATCGGCTGTGGGGTCACCACCGGCATCGGTGCCGTCATCAACACCGCCAAGGTGGAGATCGGTGCCACGGCCATCGTCTTCGGCCTCGGCGGCATCGGTTTGAACGTTCTCCAGGGCCTCAGGCTTGCCGGCGCCGACATGATCATCGGTGTCGACATCAACAATGACCGCAAGGCCTGGGGCGAAAAGTTCGGCATGACGCATTTTGTCAATCCGAAGGAGGTCGAGGGCGACATCGTGGCCTATCTCGTCAACCTGACGAAGCGCGGCGCCGACCAGATCGGCGGTGCCGACTATACCTTCGACTGCACCGGCAACACCCGCGTGATGCGCCAGGCGCTGGAAGCCAGCCATCGCGGCTGGGGCAAGTCGATCGTCATCGGGGTGGCCGGTGCTGGCCAGGAGATCTCGACGCGTCCGTTCCAGCTGGTGACCGGCCGCAGCTGGATGGGCACGGCCTTCGGCGGCGCGCGCGGGCGAACCGACGTGCCGAAGATCGTCGACTGGTACATGGAAGGCAAGATCGAGATCGATCCGATGATCACCCATACAATGCCGCTCGAGGACATCAACAAGGGCTTCGAACTTATGCATGCCGGTCAAAGCATCCGCGGCGTGGTCGTGTATTAGTGCTGCCGACGGGGCGGCGCCCGAACAGCGGCACTAGGTTCGAGGCAGCCGGCCGCCCGCCGCTTTTTTGCCTTAGAGAGGCATCGGTCAGCTCACCGATGCCTCTCGTCCTGCGATACGGTATCAAGCATCTTGAGGATCGAGTGGGCGGCCTTAACCCGCTCAGGGATGGGATAGTTTCGGTTGGCAAGCAGTACTACACCGATCCGGCGCGTCGGCACGAACGCGGCATAGGCTCCAAAGCCACCGGTGGAACCTGTCTTATTGAGAAACACGTTCTCTGCTGGCTTTTGTGGCGGCACCAGCGGGGCCACCGCGTGAGGCTTCATCGCCATGTCGGAAGAGTTTCCATGTAGGAGTGTATCCAGTCTCGCCGGCCAGGCATAAAGCTCCCACCCCAGGGACTGGAACGTATCACCTATCCGGTAGTAGCCGATCTGGGTTGCGCCGATCGCCTTCTTCAGCGAGGGTTCAAGCCCGGAGGAATCTATGTTCACCTCGACGAAGCGCAACAGGTCAGCCGCAGTCGTCTTGACCCCGTAGGCCTGTGCATCGAGTGCTCCTGGGCTTACTCGCACGGGGTTGTTTTGCTTGTTGTAGCCGAAGGCATAATCTTTCATTTCCGTCTCGGGGACGCGGATATAGCTGTTGACGAGACCAAGTGCCGGAAAGAGCGTGTCCTCCATGAGCTCGGGGAAGGGCGTTCTGAGGCTCGCAGCTGCGAGGGTTCCGAAGAGACCAATGCTGGGATTGGAGTAGACGCGATATGTGCCGGGTTCATAGCCGGGGCGCCATCCGCGGAAATAGCGCGTGAGCGTGCTGTTGCTGACCTCGCCGGGAAACTGCAGCGGCAGGCCTCCTGCCGTATAGGTGCCCAGTTCGAGGACGTTGATATGGTCGAAGGCACTGCCCGCCAGCTCCCGCATATGCTCGCTTGCAGCATCGGAGAAGGCGAGGGCGCCTTTAGCCTCGGCATAGGCGCCGAGCGTGGCGGTAAAGGTTTTGCTGACGGAGCCGATCTCGAACAGCGTGTCAGCGGTGACGGGCGTTGCCTTTTCCTTGTCGGCGAGACCGTAGTTGAAAATAAACCGGCGGCCATCGACAGTGATGCCCACCGCCATGCCGGCTACGCCGTTTTCGGCCATCAACGTCTTGACGGTCCGGTCGACCACGGGCCTGATCCTGCCTTCAACAGCGTCTGCTTGTGCATGGCAGGCGAAAAAGGTGCCGAAAAGGGAGAAACAGGCACCTGCGCAAAGCGCATAAGTCCTGCTGGATATTGTACTCATAGCTCCTCGTATCCTAATGGGCCGCATTCCCGAACGCGGGCTTGCTCAATGTGAAAGGCCCGCAGCTGCGGCCCGCGCGCATGCCGCCAAGGCACGCGCGGCCGCACCAGGGCGCGACAAACTATATAGGCCGTCGTCAGCGCCCTGAACAAACGAGGAAATCTGGGCTCAGGTATGAGAAAATCTAGGTCTGCCGAGAGCCGTTGAAGCTCGGGGAACCCTCCGATTTCAAATGGCGCTGGCCCTATCCATGTAAGCCGGTTCGAAAACGTGTCCGTCCGGATCAGCAAAACTGCGCAGGTACATGAATCCCAAATCCTGCGGCTCGCGGACGTCCGCTTGGCCGCCTGATCTGGCGGCAGCCTCCACCATGGCGTCGACCTCCTCGCGGCTGTCGCGAGACAGAGCGATCAGCATCCCGCTTGTCGCGTGCGCGTCAGCAATCGGCTTTGCTGTGAAAGTCTGATAATAACCATGTTGCAGAAGCTGGAACGTGATCGTTTCAGACCACACCATCGAACTTGCATTTGCATTGGAGAACTGCTCGTTCTTGACGCATCCGATGGCCTCGTAGAAGGCCGTCGCGGTAGCCAGGTCCTTCACCGGCAGGTTCAGAAAGATCATTCTAGTCATTATCTTGCTCCTCTCAGAGATGGCTTAGACAAAAGTCTGCTCGAACGTCTGGCTCGGATGGATGCAGACGATCTCCAGCCGGTCGGTACCGACATTTTCGAAACGATGAGGAACGTTGGCGGGGCCAACAATGATGTCGCCGGCAAAACCGCGCATCCTATCATTGCCAACCGTAAACTCAGCCTCTCCCTTTCGAACCACCCAGGTCTCGGCATAGGGATGAACATGCAGCGCCGGGCCGCGGCCCGGATCCGCATCCACGATAAAAAGCGACACCTCGCTGCCGAAGTTACGACCTTCGAAGCGGACAGTACGGCTCGTGCCGGGTTCGGGCTGCTGATAGCGATATACCGAAAACATCCTGATCCTCCAGTCGTTACCAATTATCTTCACAGGAAGACATATTGGCAAAACTGTCTTCTCGTCAAGATAAATATCTTCTCGCAAAGATATCTTTGCCGCAGAGGCTCCATGGTGTATGGAACAGCACGACGCAATTGTGGGCACGACGAAGCAAACGAGGATCAGGCGGGTGGCGCCAGACAACAACCGCGGCTCAAAAGAGGGCGCTGTCGAGGACCATGTCGACCGGCTCCGCGCGCAATGGGCTCGCGAATTGCCAGACCTCGACACCGAGCCGATGGCGATTCTGGGACGCGCGAAACGGCTAACAAACCTGGTGTCGCCCTCCATTGAGGAGACCTTTGCCAAATTCGGCCTCGATCGCGGCGAGTTCGACGTCATCGCGACCCTGCGCAGATCTGGCCAACCCTACCAGCTGACGCCGACGGCCATGTATACGACGCTCATGCTGTCGTCGGGTGGGTTGACGCACCGCCTCGATCGGCTGGAAAAGGCTGGTCTGGTTGTGCGCGAAAAATCCGCCCGCGACGGTCGGAGTGTTGTCGTTTGTCTGACCGCATCGGGCATCGCGCTAGCCGAAAAGGCGTTTCGCGCCGATATGGCCAGTGAACTCTTGTTCCTGAAAAGTTTGGATGCCGAAGAGCGCGCGGCACTCGCCGCCCTGCTGCGCAAGCTTGTCATGAGTATAGAGGCTGGCCCCAGCGATGAAGCAACCTCTTGATCTCGATGTCGCGTCGGCGTCAGAAACTCACTCTCAGCGTTGATCGCGGGGCCAGGTGCGATATGAAGGCGCTTCAGATGTAAGCTGGAAAAATCTCATCGCCTTTATCCGTACGCCCGCGTTGTTCGCGACCCGTAGGCCTCAGCACTCGGTCCGGGTTCGGCATTCGACCTGTGGTCACCTCGATCCTTCACTGGAAGCGATCGCGCTTCTACTCTGGTCCTGTGTCCACCGACAAAAAGCCTCGGGCAGTACGTTCGACCCGCAGATCACCGTGACCACACGCTTGCCACGGTATCGCGAGGGATCTTCCAGCATCGCTGCAACGCCAAGGGCGGCCGATGGCTCGACCACGAGACCGGCGTGCCGAAGGAGCAGGCGCATGCCCGCCTTGATGCTTGCCTCCTCAACCAGCGGCACGTGATTGGCGACGGCGAGCAGGTCCTGAAGGACCACTGCGATTGGGAACCGGCCGGCGACACCGTCGGCGATGGTATCGGCGCGGTCGGTGGTGACGATTGATCGCGCCCGCCAAGACAGGGCCATGGCGGGCGCCCCGCTCGGCTGGATGCATACAACCTCCGTCGCGGGCGACAGGCACTTGAAAACGTGGCCGACGCCGGTTGCGAGCGCACCGCCGCCGAGCGCGAGCAGGATCGTATCGATGCGGCCGAACCCTTCGACAAGCTCCAGCCCGATAGTGCCTGCGCCTTCGCAGGTGTCGAGGTTCTCGCTGTCCTCCACGAGTAAAGCGTTGCCGCTGGCCGCGATCTCGCGAGCGCGCTTTCGCGCGTCCTCGATGTCGCCCTCGACAAGTTCGACGGCGGCTCCAAGCCGGCGAATGCGGTCGATCTTGGCGGCATTGGCGCTTTTGGCGGCGACCACTGTCACGCCAATACTGCGTTCCCGCCCGCTATATGCGAGCGCCTGCCCGAGATTGCCGGCGCTGGCGCAGACCGCGGCCCTTTGATCAGCGCTTCTTGCGAGGCGGGACATTGCGACCTCGGTCCCACGTCCCTTGAAGCATCGGATCGGATTTGCGGTCTCAAGTTTGATGACGAGTTCGCAGCCCAGAAGATCGCCAAGAGACGGACAGCCGAATTGGGGCGTGTCGCGAAACATCCGTGAGATTTGTTTTCTCGCCTCAAAGATGCGTCCGAGGTCGAGCCTGGTGTCTGGTTGTCTGGCTTCCCGGAATGCTGCGGGACTTTCACTGACTGGCTGCATGTGACATCCTCCGACGCTGTTGGGGTTGCGCATTTGTACGTTATAGCGCACGTTGGAAGTGTACGCTATAACGCACAAACGCGAGGAAAGTCACATATGAAGTCCATCAGTCCCGTTGACACGGGCAAGCTGCTGAAAACGATCAGACACGACCTTGGATGGAGCCTCGACAAGACTGCAGCGCATACTGGAGTGAGCAAGGCTATGCTGGGCCAGATCGAGCGTGGCGAATCCACGCCGACGGTCGCGACGCTTTGGAAGATCGCGACGGGCTTGCGGGTTCCGATGACCGCCCTGCTTGAGCCGGATCGCGAAGTAGGCGATGTATTGCTTTTGCGTGACGCCAGTCGTCTGCGGGTGCGCCCGTCGGAGGAGGGGATGCAACGCGCATTGTTGTTCCCTTATGAGACCCGTTTCGGTTTCGAACTCTATGAACTGACCTTCGCGCCCGACTTCGAGAGTATCTCAGAGCCGCATGACATCGGGGTTGTGGAGCATGTGAGCGTCCTGCGCGGGGAGATCGAATTGCTGGTGGAGGAAGAGTGGAGACTGGTGGAGCAAGGGCAGTCGCTGAGGTTCCCTGCCGACCGCCGCCATGGCTACCGCAATCGGACGCAAAGTGAGACTGTTGTCATGGATCTCATCCACTATCGGTTCATCCCACAGAATATCGCAGGGCGCAAACCGCAAGCGGCTTCTTGACGGGCAAGGTCGCGCATATGGCAAGATGTTGAACGGCCGCCGGTTTCGTTTGCTCGCTCTTGACCGCGCATGCTGCCAATAGGGCCCGCAGTGCGACAATGGCCTCAATGCTTCAGGAACTCGTCACAACTTTCTTCGGATTTCGGTTAAGTGGACATGAGCGTTCTCAGCTCCGAGGTCGCAGTGGCGGAAGCGGCCGCGCGGTCTGATCCGGACACGCGCGGCACTTCCCCGTGTCAGCCGATCGTCATGAGGCTTGCATTGCCGCCGGCCGCAGCCGTGTTGATCGAAATCGAAACCTCTTCCAGCAGCCAATTGAGGCAATATGCCTCGTGATCCCTTGCAAGCTCATCGGTCGTGGCCGACTGAACGAGGACAAGAGGACCCTTCAAGGCCGCGATCCTTTTGTTGATCGAGGCTGTGCGTTCGATATCCCCTTCTATCAGGGCGCCCGAAAATGGTCCGTCGGATTCCCAATTCGAACTCCAGGAAACCCTAGCCAAAACGGACGCTGGAAGCGCGGTAAGGGCGGTCTCAAGGTTCGACGCAAGATCGATCACAATCTGGTTTCCGGTGGCCAATGCCGCCGCAAGCTGACGGAAAAGGCCCTTTGCCGTTGCCGGCGCAAGGAGGATCCGCCCCCTTGGATGAAGGGCATATAGGTTTCGTTCGCCCACAGGTCCCGCCAATTCCTTTTCGAGCCCGAGCGCGGAAATCGCGGCAAGCTCACGGGCTGCTTCCGCTTCGTCGTTATGGCCTTTTCGGCCCAGCCAGGATGCAAAATCGCGAAGCGCAGGGTCGGTATGGACCGAACTGTGTTGCGGCGGGACGGGCGCGCGCTGTACGAGACGGCCGATGTAGAGTGGCCCGCCGGCCTTGGGTCCCGTGCCGGACAAGCCCCGTCCGCCGAAGGGCTGGACGCCGACCACGGCGCCGATGATGTTGCGGTTGACGTAGAGATTGCCCGCCTTCACCCGTCCCGTGACGTGCTCGATTGTCTCGTCCAGTCGCGTATGGAGCCCGAAAGTGAGGCCGTAGCCGGAATTGTTGATATCGTCGATCAGGCGATCGAGATCTTCGCGGCGGTATCGGATGACATGCAGCACAGGTCCGAACACTTCGCGCGTCAGGTCCGACATCTGCTTCAGTTCGATGATCGTAGGCGGAACGAAGGTGCCACGAGCGGCAGTGTCGGGCAGCGGCAATTGCTCTACCTTGCAACCGAGCGACCGCATCCGTTCGATGTGCTGGTCGATCTCGGCCCTTGCCTGCTCGGATATCACCGGCCCGACGTCGATGTTGAGCTGGTCGGTGCGTCCGATCCTGAGCTCCTTCAACGCCCCCTTCAACATGGTAAGAGTCCTGTCAGCGACTTCATCCTGGAGACAAAGAACTCGCAAAGCCGAGCAACGCTGGCCGGCACTGTCGAAGGCGGAGGCAATCACGTCGGCAACGACCTGCTCGGCGAGCGCCGAGGAATCCACGATCATCCCGTTCTGTCCACCCGTTTCCGCAATCAACGGTATCGGTTTTCCGGCCGGCGAAAGGCGCTCGCTGAGCTGGGCCTGGATTTGACGGGCGACTTCGGTCGAGCCGGTGAACATGACCCCGGCCGTTTCCGGGGCCGCCACCAGTGCAGCTCCGAGGCGGCCGCTGCCGGGCACGAACTGCAGCGCGCCGCGCGGTACGCCGGCTTCATGCAGGATCTTCACGCTTTCATAGGCGATGATCGGGGTGACGCCGGCCGGTTTTGCCATCACCGAATTGCCGGCAACGAGGGCAGCCGCCACCTGGCCCGTGAAAATCGCCAGCGGAAAATTCCAGGGGCTGATGCAGACGATCGCGCCGAGCGGTGCATGTGCTGGACCGAGCGTCTTGCGTGCCTGTACGGCATAATAGCGCAGGAAGTCGATTGCTTCACGGACCTCGCCGACCGCATTGGCGGCTGACTTGCCTGCTTCCCGCATGGCAATGGCCATCAGGATCTCGATGCGGGCCTGCATGATGTCGGCTGCTCTATCAAGGCAGGCTGCTCGCTCGCGAGGCGACAACGAAGCCCACTGTGCGACACCATCGGCAGCCATACGTGCAACCCTGGGCGCATCGTCAGCCTTGAGCTCCGTAACGTGACCCACGATATCGGAGTGATCGGCTGGATTGGCGATCGGCCGTGTCTCACCGTCCTGCGAGCCGTCGGCGAGCAAAGGCATGGCATGGAAGTTTTGCGAAAGGGTGGCGGCGAGATGAGCGGAAAGCTCCGCCAAGGCTGCTTCGTTCGAAAGGTCGATCCCCTTCGAATTGAGCCGGTCCTTTCCGAAAAGCGCAGCCGGAAGTGCGATCTGGTCATGCGGCATGCCGACGACGGGCATGGCCTCGACGACGTCCACAGGGTCTGAAACAAGCTCATCGACCGAGACGTTGGGATCAGAGATACGGTTTACGAACGATGAGTTCGCGCCGTTTTCGAGAAGGCGGCGGACAAGATAGGCGAGCAAGGTCTCATGCGTGCCGACTGGCGCATAGATGCGGCACGGACGATTGAGCTTGGCCTTGCCTACGACCTCGTCATAGAGCGGTTCGCCCATGCCGTGCAGGCATTGGAACTCGTATTTTCCAACCTGAAACTCGGGACCGGCCAGATGATATATCGTCGCAAGCGTTTGCGCGTTGTGAGTGGCAAACTGCGGGAAGACGAGATCGACGGCAGCGAGCAGCTTGCGCGCACAGGCAATGTAGGAAACGTCGGTATGAACCTTGCGGGTGAAGACGGGAAAGTCTTCAAGGCCGTCGAGCTGAGCGCGTTTGATTTCGGCATCCCAGTAGGCGCCCTTGACCAGCCGCACCATCATCCGGCGACCGGAACGCCGTGCAAGATCAATGATGTAGTCGAGGACGAAGGGGCAGCGCTTGCCATAGGCCTGCACCACGAAACCGAGGCCGTTCCAGCCGCTGAGATCCTGGTCGAGGCTCAATTCTTCGAGAATGTCGAGCGAAAGCTCGAGCCTGTCGGCTTCCTCGGCGTCGATGTTGAGACCGATGTCGTACCTTTTTGCCAGGAGCGCGAGCTGCTTTACCCGAGGCAGCAATTCGCCGATCACACGGTCCGCCTGAGCGCGGGCGTAACGTGGATGCAGCGCCGAGAGTTTGATGGAAATTCCGGGACCCTCATATATGCCGCGGCCATTGGAGGCCTTGCCGATGGCATGGATCGCTGCCTCGTAGTCGCGATAATAGCGTTCTGCATCCACAGCAGTTGTGGCAGCTTCCCCGAGCATGTCATAGGAGTAGCGGAAGCCGCGGGCTTCGAGCGGACGGGCGCGCTTCAGCGCTTCGTCGATCGTCTCGCCGGTGACGAACTGTTCGCCCATCATGCGCATCGCCATGTCGACACCACGGCGGATCACAGGCTCGCCGGCACGCGCGATGAGACGGGTAAGCGCTGCAGCCAGGCTGCGGTCGTTGACGGTGGAGGTCAGTTTGCCGGTGACAACCAGGCCCCAGGTCGCGGCATTCACAAACATCGACTTCGTGCCGCCCAGATGCGACTTCCAGTCTCCCTCGGCGATCTTGTCGCGGATCAACGCGTCGCGGGTTTCAGCGTCGGGGATGCGCAGCAGGGCTTCGGCAAGGCACATGAGGGCGACACCCTCCTGGCTTGATAGAGAATACTCATGGACAAGCCCCTCGACCCCGGTGCCCTTGTGCTTGGCACGCAGAGCTTTGATGAGCCTGCGCGCGGTCTTAGCCGCATCGGCCTTCGCCGAGGAAGGCGCCCTTGCCGCTTCGACGAGGGGAGGAAGGCATTCGGGCTCGGGCCGACGATACGCTGCCGTGATTGCCTGCCGCAGGGGCGTCTGTGCTCTGATTGGTGGTGCAAACATTGAAAAAGGCACCGGGTTCGGCAAAATGTTGTCCTTGAGGATTTTGTTGGATTGGCTCGACATTTTGGTGCCTTTCAGTTCCCTGTGTTGGATGCCGATTGCGTTTTTAGCGCCAGTGATGCGGTTGGAGGGCAATGATACGCGCCCCCGCTCGGGAGTCCTTGATCTGGCCGACAGGCGTGCAGCGCGGTACCGTGAGGCCGCAAGCGCCGCGCATAACGCCAACCGTGCGAAAGCGGAGCAAAACGATGTCACTGCCGCGCTTCGGTAAGTCATCGGCGATGTCGGTGGGGACCTTCTTGCCCGTCATATCCTCGAGTGCCTGCGTGTTTGAAGATTGCGGCGTTTCCGGCTGCGAACGTTCCATGAGACCGAATGGAATATGCATCACGTTCACTACCTCTTCAAAATACGACAAGATAACGCCACTTGCATTCACGAAAGGATCGGGCGGGTAAAATCCGCCCGCCCAACCGGTTGCCGAAACAAGCCCAATGCGGCGAATTGTACGCCTGGATGCGTTCAGCAAACCTTCGGGCAGAGGAAAGCTGGCGAGCGCGCGGTCCACGTCAGTCTCGAGGCTTTCCAGAAATGACAATCTCAGTGGTTGCGGATCCTGATGGCGTCCCTCCTCATCAAGCAACCCACTTTAGCACGCGCAGTCAAGGCGTTCAGACTTGATTTTCCTAGTTTATAGTCTTTATAGATTTATTTCTGTGCGAGGAGTCGTATGAAATGACTAAAAATGAGTACGAGCTTAGTGAAATTGACCTATTCGACAAGAAGATTCTCGAGGCGCTCTCTGACGACGGAAGAATGTCGATCACCGACCTTGCGGCGCGCGTCGGGCTTTCTAAAACGCCGTGCCAGCTGCGCTTTAAGCGGCTCATTGCTGACGGCTACATTGAAGGTTTCAAAGCCGTCATCAACCCCTCGAAACTGAATCTGGAGCATATTGCATTTGCGGAAGTCAAACTCTCAAACACGCAGGAAGACGCGCTTCGCGCCTTCAATTCGGCAGTCAAGAAGATCAAGGAAGTCGAGGAATGTCACATGATTGCCGGACGCTTTGATTATTTGCTGAAGATCAGAACGCGTGACATACGCCGCTACAGACATGTCCTTGGGGAACGGATTTCAAACTTGCCGTTTGTGGCGAGCACATCGACGAATGTCGCCATGGAAACGGTGAAAGAAAACTGGAGCGGGTCCAGCTACGCAAGCTAGCCGCCTTCTAAGGCTTCCGCGTGTTCTCTTGGCGTGAGACGGGCTTCGACATAATCGAGCCTTGGACGATTTTGCGTGTGGCCGGCGCGTTCCAGGTCGACAGATGGCATTGGATACCGATCGGGTCGCGTCATCGTGGGCGCCGTCAGCCTGTCTGGTGCGCCTGTTTCGGGTTGAAGGCGGCTTATCGTTCTGTGCACGTGCGCAATCGACCTGCGCCTTCGATCGCTGCCGATGCATCTTTTTGCGGCGTGAAGCGTTCTCCACGCACAGCAAGCAGACGCACCATGGCAATCCGGGAATTCAACGGTACCGGTACGGGAAAGCGCTACGTGCCAAGCGACAAAACCTCCGCTCCCTGCGCCGCTAGTCGCCGCACAAGCAAGGGAGAGGACGACGATAGCGAAAGCGCACTGAGGCAAAGGCAATGACGAACATCCGTTTCAAGGGCTTTGACAGTCCAACCCAGCTTCGTGAACACCTTGCGGACGTGGAAGAAGGCGCCCCGGCCGACAATCTGGCCGAAGACATACCCGGCGAGGATGAGCTGCAATCGGCCCTGCGGGAAGTTGCCTGGCTCCGGAAGGACGTTGCCGACCTGCGTGAGCAGCTGGCTCTGTTCCCTGGTCAGCACAAAGCTGTGGCTGGGAACCGTGTCGGCGCCTTTCCGTGGCTTCGCATGGGGGTAGCGGTAGTTACCGCGATCGTGCTCGGTCGGTGGATGCTTCATCTCCGCCATGGGCCAGGCAGTCCCGCGGTCTCGATGATTCCGGCCCGCATTCATCGCGATCATTGGTAGCAAGGTCCGCTGCCGCGGATTCATCAAGGCTGCCAACATGCGGTGACCGTACACGCAGCCGGTCTGGCCGCGCCCCCTCGATGAAGTGGCGCAAGAGTGCAGGGCGGGCGCAAACCGCCTAACGACTGCATCTGGCTCTATAGACGCTGCGGGATCGCTTACTGGTCAAAGGGGGACGCACCTCGGCATTCACAGACCGTCTGGCATCCGCATGCCGACGCTGCCATAAATGAGCTTCATCGAGGGAGGGATCATGATGCAAAAGAATGTGCCGGACTTCAGTCTTGTGGGCAAGGTGACTTTGGTGACGGGCGCGAGCCGTGGCATCGGGCGAGCTTGCGCACTTGCCTGTGCCGCAGCAGGCTCCGATATTGTTTTGGGGGTCCGCGATGTCGCAGCGTCGGCAGGCCTGGTTGCCGAACTCGAAGGTGCGGGACGAAAAGTCCTGCCTGTTAAACTGGACATTCCCAACAAGGCCCATATTGCACAAGCCGTCGACGCGGCGCTTGCTGCGTTCGGTCGGATCGACGTTCTCATCAACAACGTCGGCGTGGCTCCGGGCAATCTGGCGGAACTCGTTGAGGAGAAGGACCTCGACGAGATACTCGATGTCAATATCAAGGGCACCTTTCTGATGACGCAGGCAGTAGGACGTCACATGATCAAGCGCAATGGGGGCCGGATCATCAACATCAGCTCGCAGGCCGGTACTGTGGCACTGCGCGGCGAGGCAATCTATTGCATGAGCAAGGCGGCAATTAATCACCTCACGCGCTGCCTTGCAGCCGAATGGGCACGCTATGATGTCACCGTAAATACCGTATCGCCGACGTTCATCCACACGGATGGTACAGAGCCTTTTCTATCCGATGCCGACAATCGCAAAGCGACGCTCGCTCACATTCCACTTGGGCGGATCGGTGAAACCGATGATGTGGTGGGTGCCGTAGTCTTCCTTGCATCACCGGCTGCAAGCTTAATCACGGGCGCGAACTTGCTGGTGGATGGTGGATGGTCCGTTGCCTGAGGCCGAGGCGCCCCTGCAGCGCAATCTTATGTGTCGCTCCGCTTCAATAAGTAGTCCAGGCCGCCGGCGCGATACCAACGATAGCCATAAGGTTCGAGCACCATATGGTGCTTACCCTTCTCGTCGGCGCGACTGTCACCGTCGTCGGCTATGTCAATCAATAGATGGCCGGCGTCACCGAGGCCGGCGTCGAAGGTAATCTCCACCGGCTTGGCGTGAAAATTATGGACGATGACAACGGCATTGTTCCGCCATTCGTAACGGATGGCGAGCACGCCGCAATTGTTGCAATCAATAAAGCTGAAGTCGCCCCAACCGATCTCGGGCGCCTCCTTGCGCATGCGGATCATCCGCTCGGTCCAGTTAAGCATGGATTCTGGATCACGGCGCTGGAAGGCGACATTTATATGGTCGAAACCGTAAGGCCCCTTCGAGATGACCGGCAGGACCGGCATGTCGCTCTTGGTGAAGCCACCCTGCGGCTCGTCCGACCACTGCATCGGCGTGCGGGCGCAGTTTCGCTCCGGCAGCGACAGGTCGTCTCCCATCCCGATTTCGTCACCATATCGCAGAACTGGTGTTCCGGGCAGTGAGTACATCACACTGTAGGCAAGCCTCAGGCGGCGCATATCACCGCCAAGCATGGGGGCGAGGCGTCGACGGATACCGCGGTCGTAGAGCTGCATCTCTTTATCCGGCCCAAAGGCTGCAAACACCTGCTGGCGCTGCTTCTCCGTCAGGCGGCCTAGATCCAATTCGTCGTGGTTGCGTAGGAAAATGCCCCATTGACCAGTCTGCGGGCGTTCCTGTGTGTCATGCATCGCCTTGGCGAGCGGTCGGGTGTCTGCGCTGGCAAGCGCATAAAAAAGCGCCTGGTTGACGTGGAAGTTGAACATCATCTGCATGCGGTCACCGTCGTCACCGAAATACTGCAGGTTTTCCTTCGGCACGACATTGGCCTCAGCCAGGATGATGCTGTCGCCCTTCCGCCACTGCAGGAATTCGCGGAAGGTTCGCAGCATGTCGAACTGTTCCTTCGGCGCCTTCACCTTGCTGCCCTTTTCGGCGATGACGAAGGGCACGGCATCCATGCGGAAGCCGGAAACGCCAAGCTGGATCCAGAAGCCCATGATCTTCAGGATTTCTGCCTGAACATGCGGATTGGCGGTATTGAGATCCGGCTGGAACTTGTAGAAACGATGAAAGTAGTATTCGCCGGATTTCTCATCACGCGTCCATGTCGTCTTCTGGACACCTGGAAAAACCATTCCCTCATCGGCATTGGCGGGTTTTGTCTTCGACCAGACATACCAGTCGCGATAGCGCGAGTTCTTGTCCGAGCAGGCCGCTTTGAACCATGGATGTTCATCGGATGTGTGATTGACGACGAGATCGATGAGCACGCGAATTCCACGTTGCTTGGCACCGTGAGTGAATTCGACGAAATCGCCGAGCGTTCCGTAGCGGGGATCGACATTGTAGTAATCAGAAACGTCGTAGCCATCGTCGTGACCCGGAGAGGCCTGGAACGGCATCAGCCAGATCGCGGTGACACCAAGCCCGGCCAGATAATCCAGTCGGCGCTGAAGTCCTTGGAAATCGCCGATGCCATCGCCATTCGCATCCATAAAAGTCTCAACAGAAAGGCAGTAGACGACGGCGTTTTTGTACCAGAGGTCGTTGATCACAAACATGCTCCTTGGGAAGTGGTGGTCCGGGGAGCGAAGCGTGCGAGCAGGGGAAAGGTTCCCCGGGTCAGGTCGGTATGTATTGCTCAGTAGATACCTTCAGGTTCCATCGCCCCCACCGCTTTCCGCTTTTCGGCGTGCTTCAGCAGGCTTTCCCGGATCGGATCAGCCTCTAGCTCCGGGCACGAGTGCTTCAGTCTGGTTGATGAGTTCTAACGTGACGGACAACATCTCCGAACTTTTCGAGGCTCTCGAAGTCGACCGCGCGCTAGCGACGTCCGATGACTAACCTTTGGCATGCGCGGGTGCCGCAAGAAAATCAGGTGTGTCGGGACCCTCGGGCAACGCAGGCAAGCCCGAGGGGGCAAGACGTAATGGAAGGAACGCCTTGTCGAACGCCGAGGCGTAGAAACTCTACCCGTTCACAAGGGCAAGCTCCTGCTCGCGGTAACGGCTGCCGATGACCTTTGCCGGAGCGAGCGCCTCGCCGATCTGTCTAACCTCATCGTCCGACAAGGTGATGTCGGCTGCCGCAGCATTTTCTTCCAGATGCTTGAGCTTGCGCGCGCCGGGGATAGGCACGATGAAGTCGCCCTGATGCAGCACCCAGGCCAGTGCAAGTTGCGCCGCCGTTATCTCCTTTGCCTGCGCCATGTCCTTCAACGTTGCAACAAGAGCAGCGTTCGCGGCCATGGCATCAGCTTGAAAGCGTGGCAGGTTCTTGCGCCAGTCATCGGCACCAAGTTCATCGGGCTTATTGATTGCGCCGGTCAAGAGACCACGACCGAGCGGGCTGTAGGGGACGAAGCCGATGCCGAGCTCGCGGCAGACCGCCAAGACCTCCTGCTCCGGATCCCGGCTCCACAGCGAGTATTCGCTCTGCACCGCCGCAATTTTGTGCACATTATGAGCGCGCCTTATCGTGGCAGCGCTTGCCTCCGAAAGGCCGATCGCTTTCACTTTGCCATCCTTGACGAGGTCCGCCATGGCTCCGACAGTTTCCTCAATCGGCACGTTGGGGTCGACGCGGTGCTGGTAAAAGAGGTCAATCTGCTCGATTCCGAGCCGTCCGAGAGAGGCTTCGGCTACGGCCTTTACATGTTCGGGGCGGCTGTCGACGCCGACCATGCGCGACGGCCCTTTGCCTTCATCGGTGATCTTGAAACCGAACTTGGTCGCGATAACGACACGGTCCCGGTGCGGCTTCAAAGCCTTGCCCACCAGAATTTCATTATCGAAAGGGCCGTAGACTTCTGCGGTATCGAAGAAGGTAACGCCGATCTCGACAGCGCGGCGCAGCGTGCGAATAGCGTCTGCCTCATCCTGACCGCCATAGGCGAAAGTCATACCCATGCATCCGAGGCCTACCGCCGAGACGTTGAGTTCGTTTCCGAGCTTCCGTTTTTTCATCACTGATCTCCTTCTGTGATGAAAAGGAAGATAGGACAAGCAAGGTTGTTCGTTAATTCGATTGGAAATTCACACGCTGTTCTATAGTATAGAACAATGGACAGAAGTCGCCTACCTCAACTCGCAATCTTCGCCACAGTGGCCGCATGCGGGGGATTTCGGGGGGCGGCCAAGGAGCTGGGAATAGCGCCTTCTGCTGTAAGCCACGCCGTCTCGAGCCTTGAGGCGGCTCTTGGGGTTAGGCTCTTTTCTCGCACGACCCGAAGCGTTGCGGTAACGGATGAGGGCGCACTGCTTCTCAAACGGCTGGGGCCGGCGCTGGACGAGATCGACCTGGCGCTTGATGCGGTGAAGGAAATCAACAATCGTGTGGCCGGCAATCTTCGCCTCAGCGTGCCGCCCTTTGCGGCGCATTGGCTTGTGGCGCCACGTCTTGCGGCTTTTAGCAGGGCTTACCCGGGCGTCGTTCTGGAAGTCCGGGTCGAGGAGCCATTCAATGACATCGTCGCTGCGGGCCTTGATGGCGGCATGCGCCTCGAAGAGAGCCTGGAGCCGGACATGATCGCCGTCAAAATGAGCGCTCCTATACGGGCAAGCGTCGTTGCTTCACCCTCCTATTTCGAGCGAAAGACCATGCCGGTCCATCCGCGTCAGCTAATGGATCACGCTTGCATTCGGCGACGATTTGCCAGCGGAAAGGTTTATAGATGGGAATTCGAAAAAGATGGCGAAGAGCTGGTCCTCGATGTCGACGGCCCGCTCATTTTAGGCGACGACCGGCTCGTTATCGAGGCCGCACTCGACGGCGCCGGCATCGCGTTCCTGCTAGAAAACATGGTGAACGCCGCCATTGAAGAAGGGCGGCTGCGCCAGATTCTTGTCGATTGGTGCGCGCCGTTTCCCGGTGTCTATCTTTATTACCCAAGCCGGCGGCAGATGCGGCCAGCACTGCGCGCTTTCATCGAGTTCTTCAAACATGCAGGCTGACAGGCCATGCAAGTTGCAATAGTGCAAGTTGCCTGGATCGTCCTTCCCGCAAATTGGACTAGCCTCCCAGCCTTGCGGAACGACGTTTCACAGGGCGATGGCCTTTCTAATGATGCTGGCCATGGATCGCCGGAACTGTGAACGAGACAGCCTTTGCGCCAAGCGCACGGTGTTCAGGCGTGACAATCTCGATCAGCACTTTATGTTTGCCAGCCGGTAGCCCCGTCAGGACAATAGCACCTGTGCCTCCTGCATCCGCCCAGCGAAACGGCAGATCGTCGACGTTGACGTGCAGGTGGCCCGCCCGTGGCGAGACGTCGCTTGCGCCGGGCCCAAAAATCGGCAGGATTCTAAAATTTTCGGTCCGATACGGAATAATGGCCACCCCTCGCGTGGTGAGTGGTTCAGCAAGGGGCTGATCGACAAAAAGTTTCGGCGCAGGCTCACCCTTGATAGGTAGAAACTGAGTTTGGACACTGCCTGGAGTTTGGGCTTGGGCAGTCGCCGTTGCTGCAAGCAGGAAGGCGGTTGCAGCAAGGCCGAGGGCTCTAATGGTCGTGATCATGATAAATATCGTCCTGTGATAGCCGCGCCGACGGGAGATTTCCGCTCGACGGCGCGATGTCTGGGTTGAAAAATTTGCCGAGATTCGATCAAGCCACGCTGAGCTCGATGTTGCCGCGCATGGCCTTCGACATTTCATTTTGCTCCTGATCGGGTGGTCAGCCAGCCCGATAGCGTGCTGCTGGCTTATTGGTAGACAAATTTCCCGCCATGGCTCGCCGCGCGTCTTCGAAGGCATCCCATTGGCCGGTATCGTGAAGGCTCGGGATGGTCACGAACTCCTTGCGCGAAAGCCCCAATATGGCAGCGTCGACCAGGGCTTGAGCCGGCATGACTATTTCTTGGGGCAAGTGCTGCACCGGAAGCCCTGCGATATCCCAGAAGTCAGTCGCGGTGGCACCTGGGAGGACAACCTGGACATGGACGTTGATGTCGGCCAGTTCGTGGCGCAGGCTTTGGCTGAAGGCGAGAACAAAGGCCTTCGTGCCACCGTAGACGCCGTTCAATCTTTCAGGTGCGACCGCCACGATCGAAGCAATATTGACGATCGTACCCTGGTTCCGCTCGACAAATCCAGGGACTGCGGCATAAGTGAGCCGCATGAGCGTATCGACATTGAGTGCAATCATCGCGCTCATGGCGTTGACGTCGGACTGGACGAGCGGCGCGGTCGCCCCGACACCGGCATTGTTGACCAGCATCGTGATCCGCGGGTCGTCAGTGATCAGAGTTGCGACCCGGGCTACGTCGTCCCTTATCGTGAGATCGGCAGTGACGGTCTCGACGGTGCGGCCTGTCTGTGCGCGGATAGCGGCCGCCACTCGTTGTAGTCGGTTGCCGTTTCTCGCAACGAGCATCAAGTCATAGCCCTGGCGGGCAAGTCGATCCGCATAAAGGGCGCCGATACCGCCCGATGCGCCGGTAATGACGGCTGTTCCCAACGTTTCCTGCATGGTGTTTCCCTTCAGGTTGTCGTCAACACACTCCAGTTGCGACTTGAGGACTGCGATGGCTAAGAATATGAGCTCGGGAGAAGCTGCCCGGTAGCGAGCAAAAATGAGAGCCAGCCTCTCGTTTGACAGAGGCCATCAGCTTTGGCGCCGATCCAAGGTGCCTGGCTCACCGGTCATGAGGTCGTCAAGCAGCGCCTTGCGCGCCCTCATATTCAGGCGGTTGAAGTTAATCGCCCGGTCTTCGACAAGCGGTTTGCCGGCCGGCAGAGATTGTTGATGACAAGGTCAAGGCACTTCTCTTCGGCAAAGCGCGCCGCCACGCACGAGATTCTATCCGTGGCGCGCAAGGCGGTCGGCATATAGCAGCTGATCGCGCAGGACGCGTAAATGACGAGGCCTTGGCGTGAGTTCGCGACATGACGCTTGGTGCTTTCGCGACAGATCTAGTCCGTTGCCCAGAGCTTGGCACTTGCCGAATTCAAGAGGCAGCCTCTCGCATTCTTTCTCTACCGCCCCAGGCGGCAATGCTCGATTCTCGGCGCCGATCATCAACCAGATGGTGACCGACCGGTTCGAACGGTGCAAAGCGGTCATATCGAGGGTTTGAACCTTCAAGGAGAAGAAAATGAACACGCAATTGAAACGCAAGATCGCCTTCGCCCTGTCGATGGGAATCATAACAACCGGAATTATCTCTTTCGTCCTTCTTGCTCTCAACCTCGGCTTCTCAAAGGGATTTGTCCTGACCTGGCTGCGCTCGTGGAGCATCGGGTATCTGATCGTCATTCCCGCCATTCTGCTGATCGGACCGCGACTACAGGTGCACGTCGATCGACTTGTCCGATGATCCGGTTGCGGGGAAAGGACCGCCGACACGACATCGCTTGAAAAAACTCGTTGCGGTCGCTGAGGCTCTTCCATCGCGCCGGGAGACGCTCAAGATCATCCCAAACAGTACCAGGACGCGGATATCGGTTCTTCGAAATCGAAAACGATCTCACGCCGAGAAGAATGGTCGGACGCAAACCGTACCCCAAAGGGACCGTTCTCTTGCCTGCACGGCTTTTCCGGGACCTTGTACGCGTGCAGGGGCGTTCCCTTGCTCTCGCAAAGACTACGAAGGCCATGCGTTCGATCGGCCCGCAGGCGGTTCTCGGCTGGCTCAAAACACCGGCGAATGTGGTATCCGGAGCGGACAACCGACGAGGTCCGCGCGTCACTGCGGTGAGTGTGCAATACCAGCATAGTTGCTGCACGTCGCGCGGAACCGTGGCAATGCCCAGTCGATGAATGTCCGCACCTTCAAGGCAAGAAGCCCTTGACGCGAATAGACGATATGGATCGGCCTCGCCTCGCTGCCGTAGCCTTTCAGGATCGGTACAAGCGCGCCAGACGATAATTCGTCGGGAACCTGATAGTCGAAGAGGCGGGCGATGCCGACGCCGCTTAATGCTGCGGCAACACAGTTGGCCGCGGTGTTGACCTCGATGCGGCTTCGCGGCACCGCTTCGATCGGTTTGCCCTCGACTTCGAATCCCCAGAAGAATGACCGGCTGTTGAAAATGATGCCCTCGTGGTTCGGCAATTCGGCGGGATGTTGAGGAACGCCATGCCGCTCCAGATAGGCTGGGCTGGCGCATGTCAACAGGCGAAATTCACCGGCCTTGACCGCATAGAGGGAACTGTCGGCGAGTTCGCCAAGCCGAATGGCGACGTCCACCTGCTCGTTTACAAGATGAACTGTACGGTCGAGCGACAGGAGGTTCAACGTCACCTCCGGGTGCTCTTTCATGAACTCCAGCGCAATAGGCAAGACGTACCGACTTCCGAACTCCACTGGCATTGTGATCGTGAGCGTTCCACGCGGTGTTTGATATTCGCCGGAGGCTCGGCGTTCAACCTCCTCGAGGTCTGCCATAATCTTGCGTGCGGCTTCGACGTAATCGCGCCCCGCCTCGGTAAGCTGCAGATTTCGACTTGTTCGGATGATGAGACTCGCGCCGAGGTGCCGTTCAAGATCGGCGACCTTACGGCTGACGCTGGGCAGGGGAGCATTCAGCCTGCGGCTGCCAGCCGACAAGCTGCCGGCGTCGACGACCGCAAGCAGTACCCGCATCGCATCAAATCGATCCATACGGCCCCAACGACTGGAGTGACCGTTCAAAGGTAGCCGAAATCACGTCCGGTGCCTAGATGGCGGCCCCGGTGGCAATCGTTGCCGCGAGCACTTGTACCGGGGGTGCCTCATTCATACGCTCTGGGGCTCAACCAGCCTTGGCGTGACATTTGAAATTCGTATGAGAGGTCGATCACAATGTGGCCAGGACTGCATTCGACAACCGGCTGCCATAATTCGCACGTGTGCTCACCTTCTTTTCCAACGCCTCGATTACCATGGAGGAGAAATTCACGCCGTAGAGCCGCTCAATGTTTTGGAGCCCTCCCGGCGTAAATACATTTATCTCCAAGATCTTGGAACCAATGATATCGAGGCCGACCAAGAACATGCCATCGGCGACCAGCTTCGGTCTTACGATTTCGGCGACCTCAAGGATATCTGGCGTGATCTTCACTGCAGCCGCAGTTCCAGCCGCACTGATGTTGGAGCGGACTTCGCCCTTTGCCGGGATCCGGCGAAATGCCGCATAAGAACCATCCTTTTCCAGCGGCCTGCCGTTCATGAGAAACAATCGTATATCGCCTTCGACGGCATCGGGAAGATAGCCCTGGGCGATCAGGTATCCCTCGCCGCTGACTGCTTCAAATATCTGATTGAGATTGGATTCCTTGCTTGATTTGATCTTGAACACGTGCCGGCCGCCCGATCCTTGAAGCGGCTTGAGGACGACGCCACGCTTCTGGCTGTCGATGAAGGCCCTGATCTCGTCCAGGCTCTTGGAAACAAGGGTCGTCGGCCGTATGACCTCGGGGAAGTCTTGAAAATACAGCTTATTCTGCGCTTTCGCCAAGGCGTCGGGATCATTGACGACGATCACGCCGCGCTCGACCGCAAGGCGTCCGAACATTGCCCCGACATGCGCTGCCCAGGGCCGTTCATCGGCGTCCAGGGATGGGTCGTTGCGCAAGAAGAGAACATCGACATCCACCACGTCAATCGTGTCGGTCGAGGTTTTCTCATTAAGGTTTGCGACGAACGCTTCGGCGTTCTTGGGTTTGCCAGCACCTGGAATGATCGCCCGCATGAAGAGACGGTCATCCGGTCGAAGCACAAAACCATCAGGCGTGACGTAGCAGATATCATGGCCACGGGCCATTGCCGCAAGCGCCAGAGAGGTCGTCGTATAGTACGGAGCCTCGTCCTCGATGGAGTTCACGAAGAAGGCAATGCGCATCTAGCTTTCCTTTGGTTGGACCATGTCTATGGGCCGCATTCCCTGTCTTGCCCTGTCGAGCCTTTCGCGCCCTTCACCGGTGGCGAGAAACAGCGGATAGACGGACGGTTGCTTCAGCAACCCGCGTGCGGCAAGCTCCTCCATGACGCCAAAATGAGAAGAGGCGATCTTTCCCATCCAGAAGGGCTCAAGCGCACCGCCGCGCTTGAGGTGATCCAGGAGCTGAAGCAGTCCTCTCAGGTAGATCGCATCTTTGGCCAGACCGCCGCCTCGGTAAACCCGCAGCGCAAGATTGAACGCCCCGAAGTGCGTGAATTTGTAATCCTCGACCAGACGATTGAACACATGTTCAAAGGGCACGCCTGCAAGCATGTCGGCGCATGCGACGACGCGGGCAGCGATCAACTTCAGCCGTTCCACAGTCATCCCGCCCGATAGGTATTCGGCGAAAACCGCAAGGCCCTCCTGCATCCCTTCGTAGCCAGAAAGCCCAGAGCGAAAGAGCCGCAGGCCTTGCGACGAACCGTTGAAGTAGGTGAGCAGATGGACGCCGATCTCATGGGAAAGAAGTGGCTCCACGCGCCGTCGATCCATGTTGGTCGTTTTTGATATCAGAAGGCGATGATTGGTCACCATCAACCCTGATGGAAGATCATCGCGGAGCTCGATATCGACTTTGAAGTCCGGCCACTCGCGCCGATACATTTCGATCATCGCTTGCGCGCGTTGCGAAACATAGTTGGCGTCCGCATTTGGCGCGTCGGAAGTCCGGTCGTCAAAATCAGCTTGGCCGGCGTTCGAAAGCGTGCCGAGAATGCCTTCGGCTTCGGCAAGGAGAGGCGGTTCGACAGGACCGTACAGCGCTCTTCCGAACTCGGTGAAGCTGGCTGCCTGGCGCGCCGCGATCAAGGAAAGCTGCAAATCCACTTCGCGCTGCTTTTCCCGATAGAGATCGTAGAGAACCGGGTCTTCCATATGATCAAAGGAAACCGAAAAGAGGTGCTGCTTTGCGCTTTCGACCTGGATGGTCAAAGGGCGGTAGAGGAAGGCTGGTTCGCCCTTGAAACTGTTCGACTTGAACTGTTGAAACGCCTGCTGAGCGTTGATGGGGGTAACCGCAAGGAGCACGTCAAAGGCCGATGCGATTTCATCGATGCCGCGGTCGACACGGCTCACGGCATCGACAAAGGCGCGTCGACCCAGGGATCGATGCGATGTCAGTTTCAGGATGCCGCGAGAGCTTATGAAAGCGGCGCATGCCCTTAGCCCGGCATCGAACAGGGTTGCAATCAGCTGATCTCGAAGCTCTGGGTATATCAGTGCGGACTCCGGCGCGCGGTAAATCGGAGCAAACTCGGCCGATAGGACGGCGCAACCGGGTACAACAGAAATTTCCTCGTCTATCATTGATGGCGGAGCTCCTCGCTCCTCCACCCTTGGCGTACGAAACCGAGCCTCGCTCGCCATGACCGCCTGCGAGAATGTCTCCTTGGCTACAACGGCATTCTCGGTTGACCAGACCGAAACCTCGAAGGGCGGCAGATAGGGCGCGTCGTCGGTAAGGAACTTGTCGCGCCCGAGTTCGCCGCTTCTGACGACCAGGAATGATCCAAACCGTTCAACCGCGATGGCGCTAAGAGCCTGGATGACAGGCATCACCTGCTTTGGGCTCGATGCGAGAAGATACGAAGCGTTTGACTGTGTTACCGACCGGGCAACCTCTTCGGTCTTGCGGGTCTCAACGTAAATGAAGATGAAGGGCAGCAGTCGATCAATATGAAGTCGCCCGCCTTGCGGCAACTCCTTGCGGATCGGCTTATCATCACGCAGACACTGTGCGACCTCCTCCAGCCAATTCTCCTGAACAGCCGATGTCTGGCGCATCATCGAGGTTGCCCCACAATGCGTTCCAGAAGTGGAACGACCGCCGTTACCGCGTCGCAAAGCTTGCCGAGGACGGCCTTGTCCGGCTGCCCGGTCCACTCATCCATGAATATCTTCTTGAACTCGATGGCGATGGCACATCCCGTATTGGGGAACTGCTCATGGATAAAGCGGGTTTGCTCTCCCTTGCCCTGGAAGGCGATATTCTCGCTCACGGCCAGCCTCTTGCCTCTGATCTTGAAGGCTCGGAAGTGGTCCATCAGCGGATCGACGACATGCGCCCAGCGATCGCGGTCCATCGAGAAGGTGCCGATGTTAATATCTGGGGCCTGCTCGGGATCGGTCTGGATGTCGGGACCGGCGCGGCGATGGTTATAGCTGTGGACGTCGAGAAGGACGAACTCCCCGTGGTTTCGCTCGATGCTCTTTAGAAAGGAGCCAAGCATTTCATAGTAGTCATCGTAAACCGTCAGGGAGGCCAAGTGTTTGGAAGCGGGAAGGCCGTTTTTCCAGACGGTTAGCCCCCAGGCTTGCTCAGGACGGAAATAGACCGCCTGTTCGCGACTCCGGTTGAGATCGATCTCAAACCGAGAACGATGAAAGACCACCTGGTTCGGCACGCCACTGATCAGGAAGGCTGTGAAGGGGTCTTCCTCACGAAGGCGCTCGGACTCGCTCAAAGCACATAGCGGAAGCAAGTCGTGCCGCATGAGCCGACCGTCATGGATTGCCGTCGCGATGACCGGGGATTGGCTTCTCCTGACGCTCCATAAAGAACCGGTGTCGGGACACGCGCTTTTGGGAACCTCGATCTGGTTTGTCAGTGATCGACCTTTCTGAACCAAGCCCTGCCCAAAGCTGTCGGGACTGCTTTTCCGCCAGCCGGACACGCCGGCGCTCTTTCGTTGCCTCTGCCTCTTCGCGATCTGAAAGGGAGTGGATCATAATCACGACCAGCGATAGCGGGACGATCCTTCAATGGAGGGACGACCGGTCGATGGTTGCAGGACGTTTGCGGACACATAATATCTACCGATGCAGGCTCTCGCCTCTTAGAAATGAAGGTAGATCGGCATTCGACTTGATCAAGGTGGGAGTACGCGCGAGCGAGTTCGCAAGTAGAACCTCAAGGCTTAAGTGGACTGAGCAAGGGTTGATAGAATCGGCCTCCCTAGGAAACCATCTTGGAGGCACGCCAATCGACAAATGCGGCCAAAAGTGCTGCCAGCAATGCGAGTGATGCCGACATCAGCATCATACCGAGCAGGACATGGGTTGCAGCTGACTTCACAAGGAAAAAGCCGGCAATTGAGGCTATGAATGCTGCGCCAGCAGTTGTCATTGCAGCGGCCAGCCCCGCCGCGGTACCGGCGAGATCGGCGCGCACCGACAGCACGCCTGTGTTGGCGGGGGGCATCGTCAGTCCATTGCCGATGCCGATGAGTATGCAAGGCCCAAAGAACGCAAGAGCGTGGGATGTCGCCAGCATCGATAGGATCAGGCCAACTAACAGCCCCATGCACGTTACGAGCCGCCCGACAATGAGGGTAGCGCCCAGCGCGTGCTTGGAGGCGTAGCGGCCAGCCAAATAGCTACCCAGGATGAAGCCTGCCGGGACCAACCCCATGTAAAAGCCCAGTTTCGCACTCGAGCCGCCGAGCGTTTGACCGACGGCCAATGGTGCGCCGCCCAGGAAGATGTAAAGCGTCCCCATGGACCAGGCCATGCACAGGGTGTAGACCCAGAACCGCGCCGAGCTCAGGAGCTCTCCATAGGCGGCAAGATAGTTCCCATGCGATCTCTGTGATCCCGTGGCCGTTTCTCTTAAATCAAAACGGGCCAAAGCGAGCATGGCTGCACCAAGGACCGCAAAGACAACAAAGCTCGTCCGCCATCCGAACAACTCATCCAATATCCCGCCAATCATCGGACCGAGCATCGGCGCAAGTGCCCATCCTACGGCGGCGTAACCGATTTTACTCGCGGCTTCGCGCTCGCCCGATGTTTCCTTGATCAGGACGAGGGCGACGGAAAAGCACGCAGCAATGGACGCCTGCATTGCTCGAAACAGGAGGAAAACGCCGATATTGGTCGCCAGTGCACAGCCAACGGACGCGACAATGAAGATAAAGACAGCCATTAATACGACCGGCCTGCGCCCATATCGATCCGTCATCGCTCCTGCGATGACGGATGTCAGCGCCGTGACGGTTGCATAGCCCGTAACCGAAAGATTAACGAGCGCGAAATCAGCTTGGAACGTGGCCGCAATGTTCGGAAGCGACGGCAAGATCATGTTCACCGGCAGCACCGCAAGCGCCGAAAGCAAGATGAGGGTCGCTAGCCGGGGCGGGGCAGTCGTCAGGGTCATGTCCATTTTGCCGGTCAGTTGGGTGCACGACGTCTGAACGGAATATTTGCTCGTCATGGTTTTGTCCCTCTTGTCAGTAAGGATTGCGGAAGTCTGACGAGGCGCGGCCCAATCTGCGGGCATAAAAAAAGGCCCCGTCAGGAGCCTGCTTACCGCGCATGGGGTGCTTTCGCCGGATGGCTACACCACCCTGCCCATGCGCCCTATCACCACACCGAGAACCATTGCGATTTTCATGAGGATACAGCTAGACCGGAATTTGCGCGTCGTCAATGCAGTCATCCTTTCACTGCAGGCAAACCCCAGCCTCTTATGGCGATGATCGCTTGGCCCAGGAGTTTATGCCTGCGACAGGGTGCCGACAGCACAGGGCAACAGAGTTATGTGGTGATCTCGCCGAGCTCCAGCTCCCGGCAAAGCAATTTACTGCCACGGCGCGTATCACATAAAGTGGATTGCAATACTCCTCTTTAGCGGCTAAAGCGATGTCGCGCATTCTGGTTTGGGGGGAATATCGCAATGAGGAACATCGCACGTAAAATCATCACACTTCTTGGTCTGCTGACTGTGATGACCGGCAGCACTGTCGTCTATGCCCAGGACGGCAAGACCCTTTCAATTACCGATGACCGCGGGGCCAAAGTCGAGGTTCCACTTCACCCGAAGCGAATAGCGTCGATCTCGTATTTTGCCGATGACGTGGCGCTCGCATTGGGTATCAAGCCCGTTGCCAGCACCTATATGACAGCTGGCCGCGAACCTGACTTTCTTCTTGGCATAACCGCAGGAATGAAGCAGATCGGCCAGCGCGCCAGGCCGAATCTCGAGCTCTTGTCGGAGGCTAAGCCCGACCTGATCGTCGCGATCCGTCGTTACACGGTCGGCAACGCAACGCAACTCGAAAAGATTGCTCCCTTCCTCGCCTTTAACATGGAGCTCCTGGACGGGAGCGACCGCGAGATCGCAGAGCTTTCAAAAATCCTCGGCAATCCTGAGCGCGGCATCCAGCTCAACAAGGAGTTCCGCGCGCACCTTGCCGATTTTGCAGCAAAGGCACCCAAGGACGTGCGTCCCCGGTTCGCGATCATGTGGGGTGGCGAAACACCCTTTGCTTTTCACACCGAAAATACGGCTGCCTCCATCGTTGCTGCTATCGGCGGCGACAACATCGCCGGAAACATGACGCCGGGCGGGGAATTCGGCATCGATCTGAGCCTGGAGACCATGCTCGAGAAGGATCCCGAAGTTCTCTTCATCTACGACTCTGGCCCAGACAGGCCTCATGAGAACAACCCGATCTGGCAGGAGCTCACCGCCGTGAAGAACAAGCGCGTCTTCTACGTCGGCGACCAGTGGGTCGAGACGAACGGTCCGATCGCCCGCGAGATCGTCTTGCGAGAGGCTGCCCACTATCTCTATCCCGATGTGTTTTCTGCCGTCGACGTGAAGGCGGAAGCTGCGAAGATCATTCCGCGTGAGGCCCAGAATTAAAGCTGCTGATCGCGACGATGATGGACGCACGGAAATCCTCAATACTCATTGGGTTCGTCGTCGTAGCGAGCTTGTTGATCATCGTCTTGGGGCTGCTGCCAGGAGCGAAAATGCTATCTCTCGAGAGCGTCCTGCGTGTGCTTTGGGCTCCTGACGGCCAGATCGACTCGATCCTTGTCTGGACCCTGAGGCTGCCACGAAGCCTTGCGGCTTCCATCGCGGGTGCCGGATTGGCGGTTTCGGGGTATCTTCTACAGGCGCTGACGCGCAATCCGCTCGCAGATCCGGGAATCACGGGCGTGACTGCCGGAGCGATCGCGCCTATCGTTGGCTGTTCCGTTCTTCTGCCGTGGCTTTCTTCCGCCTATTATCCGTTCGTTGGACTTGCGGGCGGTCTTGCTGCCGCTTCGGTGACCTTCTGGGTGTCGCGCGGCGGAAACGGGCGTCCGCTGCACTTGGCCCTCGGCGGCGTCAGCATTTCTCTCTTCCTGAACGCTATCACGATTTATGTCTTGCTCCTGGCAGGGCCGCAATCGACCGCTCTTCTGTTCTGGTTGTCCGGAGGCTTCCAGGGGCGCACGTGGTCACATGTGATTCATATGCTGCCATGGGCTATCGTTGGCGTGGCAGGCGCCCTGTTGCTGCACCGCGTGATCGCCATGTTTTCCCTCAGCGACCATGCTGCCGCGGGCATGGGTCTCCAACGCAATGTCTGGAAGCCGATTCTCCTGGTTCTGGGAACCTGTCCCGTTGCAGGCGTTGCCCCTGTGGCGGGTCCTGTCGCCTTCGTAGGCCTTGCCGCACCCCATATAGCTCGTCTGCTGAAGCCGCGGGGAGCCGTTTGGGAAATCGCCTTGACTGCGGCCATTGGGGCGCTGATCGTCACCTGTGCGGACCTCATCGGCCGGACGATTGCCATACCCAAGGAATTGCCCGTCGGTATCATCACTGCGCTTTTAGGTGGGCCGATCTTCATCTATCTCATTCAGCGAGGACGTCTCGACTTCAAGGGGCAGGGTGCATGACGGCGGGTTCGCAGGCCCTTCGCAGACCAACGCCGTGGCTGTTGCCGACTGCCGTACTGCTTGTCTTCCTGTCCTTCGCAGCCGCGGTTTTTCTCGGTGTAGTGGACATTCCCGCGTCGGACATCGCTGCGGTCCTTACCGGAGATGGCTCACCGGAAGCCCGCTCCATCATCCTCGATATCCGCCTGCCGCGGATCGCCACAGGCATCCTTGCCGGAATTCAGTTCGCTGTTGCGGGATTTTTGCTGCAGACCATCACGCGAAACCCTCTCGCCGACCCATCATTAATGGGGGTGTCGCAAGGGGCGACCTTGACGGTGACGGTCTTCCTTCTTTTCACGGTCTACATTTTTAATCCCGGCTCGAACACAGTGGCCGAACTACCGATCGCCTGGCTGCCAGCCGCCGCCATGGTGGGCGGCATGACTGCAGGCGGCCTCATCTATCTGCTTGCCTTCAAGCTCGACCTCAGCCCACTTCGGATCACGCTCTGCGGAATTGCGATTGGCGCCGTGCTCCATGCTCTTGCCATCGGCCTTATAGCAGGTTGGGGGTCGGCTCGTATCGAGATCATTCTCGAGTGGCTCTCGGGAAGCCTTTACGCGCGCACCTGGGAGCATGCGCTCTTCCTTCTGCCGTTCACGATGGCAGGCCTGGTCGTCCTGCCCCTTATCTACCGTCCGTTGGTCCTGTTGCAGTTCGACGCGCCTGTCGCCCGTTCGTTCGGAGTGTCATATCGCAAACAGTTTTCCGTCGCGCTATTGGTGTCCTGCGCCCTTGCTGCGAGCGCCGTCGGCGCGGTCGGGCCGATCGTCTTCGTCGGGCTGATCGTTCCGCATCTGGCTCGCTTCCTGGCCAGACGTCATTTCCCGATCGTACTTCCTTTGACCGTTGTGCTTGGTGCGGTCATCGTCACCCTGTGCGATCTCATCGGCCGTCTTGTCGGTCGCGCCGAGGAGGTTCCGATCGGCGTGGTCACAGCAATCGTCGGTGTGCCGGTCCTGCTCGCCCTTCTACGCAATGCCCCTTGAGATCGCCCATGCCTTTGAGTTGCTCGCAGTTGTCGGTTTTTTACGGTCGTCGCAAGGCGCTCGACAGCTTTCGGCTTTCCTTGAAAAAGGGTGAAATCCGCGCTCTCATCGGCCCGAACGGATCGGGCAAGAGCACTGCCCTGCAAGCGATGGCCGGCCTGATCGCTCCCGCCGAAGGCCACGCCGCAATCGAAGACGTTCCCGTGGCGTCCATGTCGCGACGGACCATTGCCAGGAAACTTGCCTTCCTGCCGCAGCAGCCCTCAGCCCCTGACGAGATGACGATCGCGCAGCTGGTGCGGCAGGGCCGTTTCCCGCATGTCGGTCTGTTCCGCAGCTATAGCCGCAAGGATGAAGCGGCTATCGAGTGGGCGCTCGAAAGCACAGGCCTGACCAGCTTGGCCCATAGAACGCTTCAGCAACTCTCCGGCGGTGAACGGCAACGCGCCTGGATATCGGCGGCGCTGGCACAGGAGGCGGGCATTCTTTTGCTCGACGAGCCGACATCGTTTCTCGACATCGGCTATCAGGTCGAGGTACTCGACCTCGTGCACCGCCTAAGCCGGGAGAGGGGCGTGACGATCGTCATGGCGATCCACGACATCAATCAGGCGATCGCCGTCAGCGACGGCATCTCGCTGCTGGAGAAAGGTGAGCTGCGTTTCGACGGCGAGCCGAAGGCGCTTGCCCAAAGCGGTCTCATCGAAAAGACATTTCGGGTTAAAGGGCGGTTTGTCGAGGTTGCTCCGGACAAGCCGCCGCATTTCGACGTCGAGCTCACACGGCTACTCCGCCCCGACGCTTGAGAAGACGGAAGACGATCTTGGTCTGGGTGTAGTAATCCAGCGCATCGGCGAAATCCGGCGTCCAGCCGTCCTCAACGAAAGGAATGAAGCTGTCATATTTAAGCTTCCTGCCGGAAACTTCGAAGCCCGCCTTCGCCGCACGGTTGTTTGGGATCTTCTCGTTGTTGTCTTACGCGCGGTTGAATTTTGCTGACTACCGCATCGACATCAAGTTCGTGATCAGACCTGCTTTGATGACGAGCACGGGCCGATTGGTTTGCGGATGACCTATGTCCCTCAGCTGATCGGGCGTCAAGTCTGCCAGTGCCGCTCGTCGAGCGACGGTCCGCCGCCACTGCTGCAAGGCAGCGGTTATCGTTGCTGCGCACGTCGGGGTGGCTCCGAACCACTGTGTTTGCGGCGCGCTGCCGCCAGCGCGAGTTTCTGTATGAGCCATCTTCACTCTCCCATTTTGAGGTTTGCAGGCGGGAGTGTGCCACGCGGGTGTTTTCGGGTTGTTCGGCTGTGCGTGAAGAAGGAGCAAAAGTTCGACAAGCCGCCGCTAAATCGACGTTAAATCTATCTGCCGAAATGCTATTCTGCGGCAGCGGTCAGAATCTGGAGACGATCCGTGCGCATCAGGTTGCTAGGTGGCCTCGAAGTTACTTCTCCGGAACTCCGGAAAGTCCGCTTCACCACGCGCAAGACTTCGCTCCTTTTTGCTGCCTTGGTCCTCGGAGGCCGCCGCGGCTATCGTCGGGAGCAGCTTTCCGAAGCTTTTTGGCCGGGACGAAGCAATGGGCAGGCCCGCAATAGTTTGCGGCAGGCGCTGGTCGACATCAGGCGGTCGTTCCCGGCTGGCAAGAATGCCACAGTCTACATCGATGGGGACCAGGAGACCGTCGCGCTGGTGACTGGACCGGATGACGTGGACATTTCGATCTTCGACCTGAAACTGGACGGCGGCCGGTCCACTGATCTCGCGTTTGCTGCGGATCTCTACCGCGGTGAGGTGCTTGCTGGCGACACCATCCCGGACGGATTGGATGAATGGTTCAGGCCTCATCAGAGTAAATATCAACGCAAGGCGCAGCAGCTGGTGGAGCGGCTGAGCCTGGCGCTCTCTGGACCCGGCTCTTCAGAAGAAACAGCCTGCGAAGGGCTCGCGGAAAGGCTGCTTGCTTCGGACCCAACTATGGAGGCAGCCCATCGAGCATTGATGCGGATCCACGCTCTGAGGGGGCACGACAACGCGGTCTTGCGCCAGTTCGAGTCCTGTCGAGCTCTCTTGAAGAAGCATCTGCGCGCGGAGCCCGAGGCACAGACGGCCTTCCTGGCGGCTTCGCTGCGATCGCGGGAGGAGACCGAATATCAGCGGAGCGCACCGGGCCTTGACCTCGTGTCGCAGCCGCAGGCCCCTTCAGTCCCAACGAAACATTACGATCGGGCATCGGTTGCGGTGTTGCCATTTCAGAATCTAAGCGGCGACACGGAGCAGGATTATTTTGCCGACGGCATAGTGGAGGACATCATCATCGCCCTGGCTCACTTCCGTCACCTGTACGTGATCGCTCGGAATTCGAGCTTTGCCTACAAGGGTCATGCCGTAGACATAAAGCAGATCGGACGTGAATTGGACGTACGCTATGTGGTCGAGGGAAGCGTGCGCCGGACGGGCGACCGCCTGCGCATCGCCGGGCAGCTCATCGACACTTCGACCGGTGCCCATCTCTGGGCAGATCGTTTTGACGGAACTCTGGCGGATGTATTCGATCTTCAAGATCAGGTCGCCTCAAGCATCGTGGGCGCGATAACACCGAAAGTGGAGGAGGCTGAGATCGAGCGCGCCAAACGCAAGCCGACAGAGAGCCTCGACGCTTACGACTACTATCTGCGCGGGCTGGCGGCCTTTGACCGGACGATCACCGTTAGATCCACCATCGACGATGCCTTGGGGCTGTTCATGAAGGCGATCGACCGTGACCCGGAGTTTGCCATGGCCCATGCTCGGGCGGCACGGTGTTACGCGACCCGAAAAAGCAACGGTTGGATGATCGACCGTGCGCAGGAGATCGCCGAAGCTACCCGACTGGCCAGGAAGGCGGTCGAGCTTGGAAGGGACGATGCGATTGCGCTCTCCTACGGCGGATACGTCCTCGGCTACGTTGGTGGTGACCTCGATGACAGTGCGGCTTGCATCGATCGCGCGCTTGCTCTCAACCCGAATCTGGCCGCTGCTTTGGGCGTCAGCAGCTGGGTGAAAACTTGCTTGGGCGAGCCGGACAAGGCCGTCGAACACGCCGCGCTTGCCATGCGCCTGAGCCCATTTGATCCGCGCCTGTTTGCTTGGCAGTTCAACACCGGGCTCGCTCATTTTTGTGCTGGCCGCTACGATGACGCAGTCGCCTGGGCGGGCAAGTCTTTACGCCACCAGCCGAACTACCCGAGTGCGATGCGTGTCGTGGCGGCCGGTCATGCCCTGGCGGGGCGGTTTGCGGAAGCCCGGGAAATGATCGCTCGCCTATGCGACTTCGACCCTGCGCTGCGCCTTTCAAATCTTGCCGATATACTCCCACCGTTCCGGCGACCGGACGATCGTACTCGGTATATGGAGGCTCTTCGGAAAGCGGGACTGCCGGAGTAACGCCGATCTGTGTAAAGCTGGTCGGACGTAGAAGGCGCGGCGCTTTCAGGCACCATCTCTTTAGGCTTGATTGTCTGGCAGGCAAGGTCGCGGTTGAGAACACAGCGGGGTAAGGGGCAGTTGAGGGCCAGCTCGTCCGCATCGATCCTTGTTATGAAGTTGTGTTGCAGCTCGTGAAACAGACACTCTTTAAGCTGAATGCTCCTCTCACCTCTCCTTTAGCAGACGGCGACAACCTATATCAGCGTTTAATTAACTTTGCAGTATTCGTGCCTCGATAGGAGACATGTATGAACCAGAACCCATATGAGCTTTTGGGCGTGAAGCCGGATGCGGACCAAAAGGAAATTCAAAGCGCTTTCCGCAAGCTCGCCAAGAAGTTCCATCCCGACCTCAATCCGGGTGACAAGCGCGCCGAGACGCGGTTCAAGGATATTTCCGCGGCCTACGAACTTCTGAGCGATGAGGACAAGCGTGCCCGCTTCGATCGCGGCGAGATC